>DLHY01000149.1 GCA_002483445.1 Blastocatellia bacterium UBA7656 | reverse complement strand
TGACTGCGTAACATCAGTTATCACTGAAAAACACGGTGGTAATGCCTACGGTGAAAGCATCCTGAGTACACTTGTCAGGCAGAAAGACTGTCGGGGATCCTTTCTTTGGTTGAAACCCTATGCACCTGCCGGGATAAAAACCCTCCTCACTGGTTTCAAGTATCGCCTTCCCAGTTTCGCGGGGACCAACAGGGATAGCGAAACTAAATATCAGGGTTTTGAAATCTTTCGATACAGTCAATCGGATACTGTCGAAAGCCTGAATGCTACATATCACTGAGCTAACTTTTCGCTTGGGGTCATTGTTCTTTATCGTCAGGATCACTGAAGGGGTTTTGAGTTTGTAATATGTGAGTTGAACCTCGATAGGTATAATGGGTGAAACAAGCCTGTCAGTAGATTGAGAAGCAGTTCTTTTTTGCGGTGTAGTCTGTTTCTGCTTTTCAGAAATAGATGAGAATGCGCAAAAGAAAACTATAAGTACGACTGCCAAAAATTGCTTCGACATGACTCACCTCTCTTGTGTTCGGCTCGCTATATTTCGCATCGCCTCATGACTCTGCTCGGTCAACCTAAATTTCAACAACAACCTCGACTCAGGTCTATAGCGGGTGGCGATTTATCTTGAGGTAAGTGGGGTATATCATGGATTGGAACTCAGTTCAATAGGCTTCTTTACCATACATCTCCAACGTAAGGCAGCCTTTGGCTTCCTTCAACTCTCACCATCAGTGCGTCTTCAACGCCGATTTCTCGCGCTTTGCGGGCTACCTCTTTCAGATCCGAACCGTGCGCTAAAAGCCTATCGCCATCTAAGGCGACCCATTGATTGGCGTATTCGTCGCGGTGCTGCTTGATCCATTTATGTTCGCGTGAACGATCTTTGACAGGCAGATTCCTGGCGAGAATGCGCGGCTTGAAGGGCGGCTCATCCGCGCTCGCTGTCTTTCCCGCATTCAGTTTTTCTTCCAGCACTGTTCGCACGAATTCCTCTCTGCTCAAGCCTCTGCGTCTGGCTTCGGCCTCAAGTCCCGCTTCGAGTTCGGCAGGAATTTCTATGGTAACGGTCATCTGAATCCACCTCGCGTTCTGAATGCCTGCATTTTATCACCGCCCCGCGAGAATGCGGAATGCAGAAAACAAAAACAGCGCGAGCTATCAGCCCGCGCTGAAAAAGGGAATCATACCCTTAGAGGAACCTGGATTGTGGCTGTCAACTACTGCTGAGAATCTTTACGCCATTTCGAATCCGCTCTGGCGAAGCTCTTCTTCAGCCTTTGGCATATCTTCTTCTTCAACCACCCGACCGTCGAAGAGATGAATAGATCGGTCTGCGTGACGGGCGTACCGCGGATCGTGCGTAACCATGCAAAGCGTCGCGCCCTGAAGGTGAAGTTCGCGCAGAAGTTCCATAACCGATTCGCCATTCGTAGAGTCGAGGTTTCCCGTAGGCTCGTCTGCGAGCAGTATGGAAGGCTCTCCCGCTACGGCGCGCGCTACGGCGACGCGTTGCTGCTGACCGCCTGATAGCTGCGAGGGAAGATGCTTCGCGCGATGAGCCATTCCGACTCGCTCAAGGGCGTCGTTTACGCGCTTCTTTCTCTCAGCCGCTTTCATCCCGCGATAGGTCAGCGGAAGCTCGACGTTTTCAAACACGGTCAGATCGCCTATCAGGTTGAAACTTTGAAATATGAACCCGACTTCGCGGTTGCGTATGCGGGCGCGTTCGCTGAGTTTCAAATCGGCGACCGCTTTCCCGTTGATCGTGTAGCTCCCTTCCGACGGGGAATCCAACAGTCCGAGTATGGAAAGCAGAGTCGATTTGCCGCAGCCCGACGGGCCGGCTATGGCGATGTATTCGCCCTTCTTGATTTCGAGGTGAATCCCTGAAAGCGCATGGGTTTCAACCTCGTCGGTGTAGAAAATCTTGCTGACGCCTTCGAGCTTGATCAACGGCTCATCGGATGAGGTCATCTTTTTTTTCCT
The DNA here is from genome assembly GCA_002483445.1 of Blastocatellia bacterium UBA7656. Classification (GTDB taxonomy): domain Bacteria; phylum Acidobacteriota; class Blastocatellia; order UBA7656; family UBA7656; genus UBA7656. The sequence goes on along the minus strand of DLHY01000149.1, from coordinate 10,201 downwards.
CCAGTTCGTGTTATCGGTTCAGACGTATTCGATCGGCGCTATCCCAGGCTGAGGTGTCCGAGAGGATCACCTTGTCGCCTTCCTTGAGGCCGTCGATGATTTCGATGTGATTGACGCTGGTGCGCCCAAGCTTCACCTGCACGCGAACCGCGCCATTGCCGTCCGGGTCGACGCGGAAGAGTCCTACTGTAGCATTCTCGGAGCCGTGAACGGGGCGACTCACATAGAGAATATTTTCCAGCCGCTCCAGCTCTATGGTTCCATCGACGCTCATATCAGGGCGCGCGCCTTTCGGCAGTTCTCCTTCGAGCGAAGCGTCAACAGTGACGGTTCCGTTTTGCGCAGCCGGGTCTATGCGAATCACTCGGCCCGGTATTTTGCCATTGCGCGTATCGACCTCGACGCTCTGGCCTATGGCAAGGTCTTTGGTCTGAGTCTCGGCTATTCTTAGTTCGGCCTTGAGCCTTGTCGGGTCGGCCACGCGGGCGAGGTTCGTTCCGGGCGTTACCTGCTGGCCGACCTGCGCCTGCACGAGTTGAACCACTCCGGTCATCCCTGCGCGGACTTTGAGCGCGGCTATCTGGCTGCGGCGCAAATCGAGAGTGGCCTGAAGCTGATCGACGCGAGCCTGCTGCGCAGCTATCTGGGCGCGGGACGATTCGGCGTTGATGACGAGTCGGCTTTCTTCAATCGCGTTACGCTGTTCGAGTTCATCGGCGCGGACTTTCGACAGCTTGTACTGAAGCTCTCCTATCAATTGTTTCTTTACCAGTTCTTCGTTGACTTCGGCCTGATACTTCGCGGAGACGTAATCGGCCTTGACAGTAGCGGCGGTGGCTCTTTGATCGAGCAACTGGCTCTGGAGCCTGACCTCCAACGCCTTGAGGTCTGCCTGCGACGCGCGAAGCTGCGCTTCAGCATCAATGGCGTCGCGTTCGGCTTCCGGGTTGCTCAACTCTACGAGGATGGAACCAGGCGTGACTTCATTGCCGGGCTTGACGTTTACCTTCTCGACCTTTCCCTGAGTGATGGCGGGAATCCATCGAATATCTTCAGGGACTAAGGTTCCAAGCCCGCGCACCTGACGGCGCATCTCGCCGCGTTTGACCGTATCCTGATAAAGCGTTCCGCCATCGACGCTCATCACGGCGGGTTCGAGGCGGGCGACGACAACGGTTATAGCTGCCACCGCAGCGACCGTGATAGCGCCGTAGATGATGCGGCGGATGAGTTTCTTGCGCGCGCCTGATTTGCGTGGTACGTCCATTCTTCCTCCCGGTTCTCTATAAGAAAGTTGCGTGCCGCTCGACTCACAACGTTAAGCTGTTAGCCCTCAGCCTTTTGCCCGAAACGAGCGAACAGTATGCCTGTTCACTTTCGCCAATTCCGGGAAAAAAGTGTCCGTAAACGGACAGTAGTTAGTAGTGACGAGTGATGAGTAATGAGTGGGATGAATTGACTCATCACTCATTACTCATCACTCGCTATTGGCTTTCGATCCAGCCGTCCTTGAGGCGGATGACGCGATTGCCGTAGCTGGCGTTCACTTCCGAGTGCGTCACCTGAATGATAGTCGTTCCCTCTTCGTTCAACCGCTTGAAAATTTCCATGATCTCGCGCCCCTGATCCGAATGCAGATTGCCCGTCGGCTCGTCGGCAAGTATCAGTTTGGGATTGGCGATGATGGCGCGGGCCACGCCGACGAGTTGCTGCTGGCCGCCCGAAAGCTGATTCGGGTAGAGGTCTTTTTTGCCCACGATCTGAAATCTGTCCAGCACATCGCAGACGATGCTCTCGCGGTCCGACTTCTTCACGTCGCGATAAGAGAGCGGTATTTCGAGATTTTCATAGACGGTGAGATTATCGAGCAGGTGATAGCTTTGAAATACGAATCCGATGTTTCGATTGCGCAGATCGGCTCGGTGTCGAGGGTTGAGCTTGTTGACCGTTTGATCGAGAAAATGGTACTGGCCTTCCCACTGTGCGTCGTGCATTCCGAGTATGTGAAGCAGCGTAGATTTGCCTGCGCCCGAAGGCCCCATTATGGAGACGAACTCGCCTTCGCGTATTTCGAGGCTGATGCGACGAAGCACATAGAATCTTCCACCAGCCAGCGGATAACTCTTTTCGATGTTCTCAATTTTTATCATCACTCATCTCCTGTCGAAGAAACACTCAGAGTTTATTAAACCAAATTTCGTGCCAGCGCCGACTCGGTGTTGAAATAGTCGGATAAAACGGTTTAATGATCAAATGGGAAATGAGAGCGAAGAGAAAAGATACCGCTTGTGGGAATGGTCTGTCCAGAAACGAACAGTTCAGGCAGGGTTGTTGCGAAGTCGTATTAAGGCTGGGAACGCACGCCTCCTGATGCCGGTCTCACACGGACATCAGGAGGCGTGCGTCCTCAGATAGGTCAACGGCGCGGTTGACCGGGCCTGCGGAATAGCTGGCCAATTTCAGCTTTGGCGCTTTCGAGATCGTCGAGCAATGCCACTTACGGAACAGGGTTGACTATCCAATTCAGCGCGTAAGGCGCACCCTGACTGAGAGCGTTGAATGCCCAGGCCTCGCTTGATCGTTTCAAGAGAACAAGGACTGCCTTGCCTCTGACCGCCAGCTTGGGATGTCCCAGAAGTTCCAGCCCGGTTGTCGTTGTCGGACTCAAAGTGAGCAGCGTCGCGGTCGCGTTCTCGAGATTTATGTTCAGGGCAAGCTGGAACAGCTTGTCGTCGGTGGTGTTAAAAAGAACATCTCGACAAACAGCTATTGCGGCGCCGGTAGAGAGACTCCGACCGAGGCCCGTCCAGAGAAATCCTTTCATTCTCCAGTCAAGGTGGGCGGGAGGATTGCCGAGGGATGGATGGGTTGGGTTTTCGAGCCGCAATGCGTTCAGGACGTCATCGAGAATCGGGTCGTCACGGAAGACGACTCCACGCGCCCGAGCGACTGAGCCGGACGGGTTCCGGTTCAATAACGCATTGAGCGCCATCTGCCCGTCCAGACCCATGTATCGCCAGTTGGTGTGAAGGCTTCGCTGCACGATTCGGTTGTCAAGCGCCATGAATCCATTCGCCGTGCCGTAGCCTGCCGTCAGGTAAAGGTCTGCGGCCATCGCCCGCCCGGTTATCTGCTGGGCTGCTTTTTCTCTTTCGGCGACGGTGCCATAAAGAACGTTCCAGTCGGGCGCGTTGTTGATGACCATGATCAAATCGGTTTCCGACGGCAGCCGAACCGGGTTAGCGACGAGGGTTCGAAGACGGAAGGGCTGGCTGGTCACCTGGCCCAGCGGTCTGCCAAGCGCCTTGAGCGTCCCTCGCGGGTCGTCTACGATTATGGCTTTCATTCTGGAGTTGATTGCCGCCGTGATCGAAGGAGGATCGACATCTTTATTGTCTTCTAAAAGGCTGTAGAGCGGGGTGGCCGAGAACCGCGGATCAGACGAGATCTCCGGAAGATTATTGGCTGCCCCAATGTGTTCCCACATGTCCAGGGCGTTGAGCATCGTCACCACCGCTGGTCCCAACCCGGAAGCTTTCGCGTCCAGAAATAGAATGCCGCCGTGTCTGCGATGTATGTCCAGGACTTCCAGAAGCGTCGGAATTCGGGTGTAGACGCCGAACCGCTCGGGGTCGCGGAACTGGAACCTCTGCAACTCCTCCCAGGTGTAGTCGGCGACATCGCCGAACGACTTCAACTGAAAGTCGAGCATGTCGTCGTGGAAGCAGACCAGTATTCCGTCTTTGGTCTTCCGAATGTCTATCTCGTTCCCGTCTCCGCCAAGTTCGAAGGTGGCGCGATAAGCCTCAAGGGTGTTTTCTTTCGCAAACTCAAAGGATCCTCGGTGGGCTATCACGAGGTGCCCCGACCGGCGTTTTGCGACCAGAAGCTTTCTACTCTGAGCCATGGTCGACGACTCGCAGGGGTTGACGCCTCCCGCGCACACCACGGCGCACGAGGCGACCGAGCCGCCTCTTTCGACACAGGTCAGGAACTTCTGGCACGCAGCAGCGCAGGTGTCATTGTTGCAGACCCCATTTCCGTCGCGGTCGTTCTCCGGGTCGGACGGACACGAGTCGCACGGATCACCTTTGCCGTCGCCATCCGCGTCGGCCTGATTCGCATTGGCGTTGCTGACACAGTTATCGACGTCGTTATAGACCCCGTCGCCATCCGAGTCGTTGACCGTCCGCGAGAACAGCGAGCTGATCTGGAAAGCCGTCAGCGACCGGTTGTAGAACCTCACTTCATCGATGAGACCCTTAAAGGCCGAGTTCGCCGCCGTCTGTTTGCCGAAAAAGAGAGCCGACGAAGACTGCCTAAGCTGACCAATGCTGGTTGTTCTTGCGGCAAGCACACCGTTTTTGTAGATAGCCAGAGTTGCGCCGTCGAACACTCCAGCGACGTGCGTCCACGTATTAAGGGATGCGGGCGTCATAACGCTGTAAGCAAGGCCCGCCGCGTGGTTTGGAAAGAGAACCTTGAACACAAAGTTAGAGCCTTCGATTGTCAGGAACCAGCTTCCGGGTCTCACCATTATAGCTTGCGACCCCGTCAGTCTGGCGGGGTTGACCCAGGCGGCAACGGTTAAGGCCGTGACCGCCGCGAAGCGCGAGTGGTTGCTAACGTCGACGCGGTCGTCAATACCGTCAAACTGGCCGCCGAAGCCGATTTTGCCGGTCGCGCAGCCAACGCCGCCGATCATCGTGCCGGGATGTCCCCTTCGAGCGTCATCGGTCAGGGTAACTCCGCCGCAGGCATCCCAACTCCAGTGGCCCACTGGCGGCGGAAATGTGCTCTGGGCTACTACTGGTGTCCCAATGGGACCCAGCCCTGACAGCAGCATCAATCCAAAAACGAATGCCAAAATTAGTGAAGCAAGTCGAATCGGATTCTTCATCCTGGTTTCCTCCCTCGGCCGCGACGGGGTGCGACTTGTATTTTTATTTGGTGCTTATCTCGGATGGATCGTATCACGGGGACGTTCTTGCAATCATTCTTCCCCATCCGGGAGACTGCCGGAAGATGGCCGATTTCCCATACAAAACCAGAGGAACCCGCGCAAGTCGGCCCGCCTCCTGCGCCGCTTCCACTCCCGTGTCAGTTGAAATCATCGGATTGGCGACGCTTTGCAGCACCCGCTCTGCGAGTCGTTGAATCTTCACTCATTGTAGATACCTGCATCCATCACGCCACATCTGCGCTCATTTCCTGCCGATGCAGTAGAGATGTTTTTCACCGCGAATGAAAAGCCTGCCTGCGGCGATGGCTATCGAAGCATAGACCGGCTCGCCCAGCGAGTTGGTGCGTATGACTTCAAAGGCAGGACCGGCTTTGATGATGAAAGTATCGCCGTCTTCGCTCGTCAGCAGCCAAAATAAAGACAAGGCTGAAAAATGTTCTGTTCATAGCTGTCAGTGCCTCTTGCGCGCCTCCACCTACATCTCCGAATCTCTGTGACTGTTTGGGCTGCTCGTTCATCTCCGAATCAGGGAGAGCCGGATGTGGCGCAGATTTTCAAGTTCCGCCCTCAATAGCTCTGATTTTTTCCGGCCCGCTCTGTCTCCCTTGTGAAAATCTACGTGATTGTTGCGTTGGATTTATTATAGAATGCGGCTTCATCCTTTACCCAGGAGGCGACCCTATGCGCTCTGTCAAGTTCCTTGTGCTGATAGCGTTCCTCGTCGTATTCCCCGCTCATCTGCTAATCAAAAAGAGCGTCTCCGCTGAGACTGATCTTCCATCGGCAATGCTGGCCGCTCTTTCCGAAGCAGCCAGTATTCAAACGCAGGCCGCGTGTCAGGATCGACAGGAAGCCAGCCTGCCTCTGCCAAGTTCGATAAAGCCGGACAGGATGATCGAGTTTCAGAAACAGGTGCTCGACTTTCTCGACCGGGGTGGATATTCGAACTGGTGCAAGGATAAATCGGTGCGCGATACCGGCCCCTACATCAATAACACATACTACGGCACTCATCCTGCCGTGAGGATTTATTACTCGCCCAAAGTTATGCAATGGCTGATCGACAAGCGCAAGGATTCTATCCCCGACGGAGCGATGATTATCAAAGAGCAGTACAAGCCGCCCGCCGCCCGTTATCTGGACCTGAGCGAAGATCAACTGAAGAAAGAGTTCGCCGAATCGAAAGCCTGGACGATTATGATCAAGGATGCCGCCGGGTCGAAAGACGGCTGGTACTGGGGCGAGTTCTATACGGGAATGGAGTTCGATACCACCAAATATCCTTTTAATTATCCAAGCGCCGGATTCGGTCAGTACTGTCTGCGCTGCCATGCTTCCGCCGAGAAGGAGCTTACATTTTCGGATCTCAACAACATCGAAAACTTTCCCGGAGAGCCGCTCGCCTTTCGCGTCGATAATTCATGGCGAAACCTTTCGCCGCAGGAGAAACCTTTTCAATATCAACATCGTCGCCCAGCTCGGCTCACTTCTCCAAAACCGCCCGTCGATACGAACACGGAGTTTCTTGAGGTCTTCAAAGCCATATCGCGCGTCTCTTTTGAAAACGTGGAGAAGATGCCGCCTGAGACTCTGGACAGAGTCTTCGCTCAATCGAAGGGCCCGCAGCAGTTTCTCAGTTCCGATCAATGCATGATGTGCCACAGCGCGGCCACCGGCCCCTATGGCCCGGTGATGTTCCTTCAGACTGCGCCGCCCGTCGACGGCGTGCCTTCGGGAGTGAATGTCTCGCCTTACGGCGAATGGCGGTGGTCTCCGATGGGGCTTGCGGGACGCGATCCGATCTTCTATGCGCAACTCGAAAGCGAAATTGAAATCCTCAAGTCCGAATTCAAAGACCCTGAGCCGATGATTCGCGCTACGGTCAACACCTGTCTCAGCTGTCACGGCGGGATGGGCAAGCGTCAGTTCAATATCGACCGTAACGACCCCTGGGCCGATTTCAAACTCGATTACACGCTCATCACCAATCCCAACGACCCGAACTTCAAATACGGCGCTCTTGCGCGCGACGGCATAAGCTGCCTGATGTGTCATCACATAGCCGAAGACAGCTACCCGACCAATCAACCGCCCATAGCCTACTTTCTGGAGAATTCCATCACCGGGCAGTTTCAGATGGGCAAGGCCGACGAGTTGTTCGGGCCTTTCAAAGATAATGTGATTTCGACTCTGCCTATGGAAAATGCTCTTGGAATCAAGCCGAAATACAGCGAGTATGTAAAATCGTCGCGATTGTGCGGCAGTTGTCACACGATCAATCTGCCGAACGTGGACAATCCTCTCAAGCCCGGAGAAAAACTGACTGATCTCGACCGCGCAGAGAAGAACCCCGCATTCAAGCCGTTCCGCCATTCAATCGAACAGGCGACTTACCTCGAATGGCTGAACAGCGAGTACCAGACCGAGTTCAACCCGACCCCCAATGCGCAATCCTGCCAGCAATGCCACATGCCGGGCGGTTATCATAATGCCGCGAAGAAGATCGATGTTAAGCAGATTCAGCAACCCATAGCGATAGTCCAGGACGATACATACCCTGCGGCGGAGGGCCGCGCCCCTTTGGACAAGATTCGCGTCCGGGTGAGAGAGGAAGGCTACGTGCGTCACGAACTGCTCGGACTCAATGTGTTCCTGCTTGAAATGTTCAATCAGTTCAATGACGTTCTGGGCGTGCGCAAAGACGACTACATGAGCGGATCGAAGACCGGGCTGGCTGATACCATTTCGAATGCTGCACAGCAGGCGCGTGAACGAACGGCAGACATCGAAGTGTCTTCTTTGAAGATCGAAGGCGGGAAACTCACAGCGGACGTGAAGGTGACGAACAAGACCGGGCATCGCCTGCCGAGCGGGGTGGGATTTCGCCGGGCGTTTATCGAATTCCTCGTGATAGAAAACCGCGACGGGCGCGAGCGAGTAATATGGGCATCGGGCCGGACGAATCGCGTTGGAGTGATACTGGATGGAAACGGCCAGATACTCGCGTCAGAGTTCTTCACCGAATATAAAGAGGGCAGGCAGACGCGCCAGCATTATCAACCGCATTACCGGAAGATCACTTCGCCCGATCAGGTTCAGATATACGAGGAGCTTGTGCAGGACGCCAGAGGGCGTTTCACAACGAGCTTCATCCACCGCGATACCGACCTGAAGGATAATCGACTGTTGCCAAAGGGATGGTCGAGGAAAGGGCCGAGCGATTCGATCCCTCACGATTTTCTTGAAGCGACATTTCCCAAAGGCGACGCGGCGGAAGACCCTGAGTATCTGAACGGGAGCGGAGCGGATACGGTCACCTATGAAGTGACTCTGCCGATGGGAGTCGATCCGGCCAGTGTGACAGTGCAGGCAACGCTGTACTATCAGTCGATACCGCCGTTTTATCTGAACATGCGATTTACGACAGCGCCGCAGGGAGCGGCGACGAAGCGACTCTACTATCTGGCGTCGAACCTCGCGACGGAAGGCACACCAATCGAGAGATGGAAACTCAGACTCGTATCAGCGCGGGCGAGCGCGAAGAAATGAAGTTGTGCCTGGTGAGGCTCTCCGCGCTGGAAAGTATGGCGAGATCAGTATCGCAGCTAACTCAGCGTACATCCACATCACAGCCGCGCTCACTTTTTGCCGATGCAGTAGAGATGTTTTTCACCGCGAATGAAAAGCCTGCCTGCGGCGATGGCTATCGAAGCATAGACCGGCTCGCCCAGCGAGTTGGTGCGGATGACTTCAAAGGCAGGACCGGCTTTGATGATGAAAGTATCGCCGTCTTCGCTCGTCAGCAGTATCTTGTCATCGAAGGCAACGGGCGAAGCTGTAAACGTAGCAGGTATCGGCACGCGGCTGCCTTCATACTTGACCTCGCCTGTTCTGGCTTCGAGACAGGTGATTATTCCTGCGTCGGTCATGAGGTAGAGGTAATCGCCATACAGGATCGGCGAAGGCACATAAGCTGTACCCTTATTGTGCTTCCACACGACAGAAGGCGTATTGGCGGAGCCGCCGAGACGAATTCCTATCGCCAGCTTTGGCTGACCCGACGAGCCTCCCGACACGAAAACCATGCCGTGGCCCGTCACCGCGCTCGGTATCGCATGAGAGATGACGCCTTCCGAGCGCCATAGCTCTCTGCCGGTCGCCGGATCATAAGCAACCGTGCTTTCAGCGCCGCTGGCAATCAACTCTGTTCGCTGTGGAGTGCGAACAAGCACGGGCGTCGCCCATGTCTTGCGTTGTGTGCGCTGCGTGCGCCAGATTTCTTTACCAGTGAGCTTGTCGAGGGCTGCGATGAACGATCCCGGCCCACCATCTTCCTGATCACATTGCAGAATCACCAGATTCTCGTAGAGTACAGGCGACATTCCATTGCCCATCCCCATCTTCGCGAACTTGCCAACGGATGTTTCCCAGACGAGTCTGCCGTCGAAGTCGTAACAGTAGACTCCTTCGGCATCGAACAGCGCCCACACATACTTTCCATCAGTCACCGGCGTGGCCGAAGCGAAAGTATTCTTCCGATGCCGGTCGTCGTAGACGGTTCCTTCATAAGCGGTTTTCTCCCATAGAATTTTGCCCGTCTCGCGATCCAGACAAATGACCTTGAGTGTGTAGATGCGATCTCCGCCGACGCTGTCGGGATGGACATAGACCTGGCCGCGCCGGATGTGCGTGACGGCTTTCGCGCCCGGAACGACGGGGCCTTCGATGGAAGTGGTCAGAAATATTTTCCTGCCCCAGACTACGGGCGACGAATGCCCGCGCCCCGCAATCGCAGTCTTCCACTGAACGTTTTTGGTTTCGCTCCACTGAGTGGGCAAATTTTTCTCCGTCGAGACGCCGCTCGCTCCCGGCCCTCGCCACTGTGGCCAGTTCGTTTCATCACCGGAGCCGATTACTGCCTGCGCACCAGAACTAAAGAGTGCGAGCGAACAAACAATCAGGATAAAGCCACGGCTGAAAAAAATTCGGTTCATAGTTGTCAGTGTCTCTCGCGCGCACGAAGCGAGAAGGTTTCCATCAGAGCGCGGGAAGTTGCTGCTCGACACCTCGATTCTAATCCTGTGGCCTGCCTCGAAGCAGCCGCTCGATTTACGGCGGCTTTCGATTGAATGAACGGGAAAGAGAAAAAGCGAAGAGCTTTTCATTTACGCAAAGACTCTTCTCTGCGTAAACTCTGCGTCTCTGCGCCTCTGCGTCAGGAACCCCTTTCGCTGTTCA
>DLHY01000044.1 GCA_002483445.1 Blastocatellia bacterium UBA7656 | reverse complement strand
AACATAGTTGCTCTGCGGTTTATCCCCCTATCGTTATTGATAAATTCGAAGCCCTCGGTAGCGCCCACAAAATCCAGTGGCCTCATGAAATCTGAAATAAGCGTCTTCTTCAGCTATCAAACAATACTCGCAAGCATAATTAGCGCGACTTGCCACAATCCGCCGTGTTTCGGAACTGATGTGTCTACTCATTTGGCAAAAAATCGCGGGCGCGGGCTTTCGCCAACCGCATTAAATGTTCAAGCTGCAAATAATGGTCAAGCTCTGACTTTTCTGCGGACGATAACTCGCCTTCTTTTTCACGCGCCAACAAATCGGCAACTCTCTCTTGCGCCTCTTCCGACGGACGAAAAGCGATGATGTTTTGCGGAGTAGTTCCGGCAGCAATAAAATCAACAACTTCTTCGTAGGCTTTGATAGTGTTCATAGTGCAAACAGAATACCCTTTTATCGTTGATTATTCGACCAATGCTTTCACTTTGTGTACGTACGCAATCTCCCGGTGTCCAACGTCAATATCTGCCCTATCGAGCAGAATTTTTGAGAGCGAGAGGGCCGCTCCACCGAGCAAAAGACCACCAGCAGCCATTAACGACCAGACTGGTTGACTCGTGATAAACTGTAGCCCTGCACTAACAGCCGAAGTTGCTGCCAGCATACCTGGATTGATAATTCGTTCAAGGCCACCTATTACCGTTTGGATGCCATGCTTGTGCAGAGCCCACTCATATTTCTCAAGTCGACTTGCGATCTCGTCGGCGACGAACCCAGAGGACTTTGCGACCATTTCTTTGTCGAGCCAATGGATGAACATTCGGTAAGCAGAGCGCGCGTCAGCGTCCCGCCGAAACTCACAGACTTGTTCCCAGTTGAGTTCGTTTTCGTCCACTACCAGGACGTTAGCAATCATGGCTAGGATTGCTGCTTGATCCCCGGGGCGATATTCTGCGTCTCGCGCCTTGGCCGAGTCATAGAGCGGCGATACCTGCGCGCCTCCGCCTCGGTACTCGTGGGCCAAGTCATGTGCAAAGTCCTCAAGAAAACGCATGAAGCCAGGGGTGGCATTGGGCGGTGCATTATCTATCTCTCCTGCTTTGCCATGCGCTTGGGCGTCGATATAGGCAAGATCGAACATGGCGCGCCAGCGAACATCTCTTGATACCTCCCAGCCGAAGGTAATATCCGAATCCTCGGTTCCGCCGACGCTCCAGACGCGATCTGCGAACAATGCTGCAGATTTAGGCTTCGTGAGTGTGACAATACCCTGCTCGTGAGGAGCTAGTGGTCGCGAAATCATCGATTGGCTGTAGTAGCTCTGCGACAGCCGATCAATGACCTCTACTGGCAGATGAATCTTGTCCGCTTGAATGAGGTTATCATAGACATAGCGAATGTATGCTTCAATTTCGTATTTGGCGAGCTTCATAAAAGGTGCGATTCCGTGTGATTTTGTGTTCGCGCTATCTCTTCCTATGCAACCTATTTTCGATGGGCTAATCCGTTATTACCAAGTTCCTTACGAGTCCGTTTCGTTATCCATTTAGACATTAGTACGCTACCATTTCTGTCTCCTTCGCCGCGAGTGGCACCTAACGATTGCGTGACCGAGCGCGCGCGTGAAACTCAAAGGTTCACGTCAACACTCGATCTCGCTTCGGTCGACGCGGGAGTTATGCGGCCTTCCCTTCAATCTCGATCCGTTCGAGGAGCGCATGAATTCGTCCCAGCATCGTGTCGAAGGCAGCGTAATCGCCATGGCCCCCGAGAGCATGCTCCAGAGTGAACATTGTCATGTGTTGATTGGCCGTGATCATCTCTTCAAGATCAGGTAACCGCATGCCAGCCATCTCGTCGGAACGGAGAGCTTCCACCGCGTCAAGGACCTCCGCACTGAGGTAGGACACAAACTTCGTGACCAACTGGCCCAAGAGATCATTGGCAGCTCGCGTCCGTTCAGCGAGCAACTCCCAGTTCTTGCACTTCGGGTACACATTTGCGTCAGCTCGGGCATCGATGGAATGAAACCCTGACCGAGCACGAGGCTCGCCAAGGACTTTAAGGACGTACCCGGCGTCGCTATCCAATCGGTCCCAGTCGTCTACCGGCACAACGTCTTTCAAGAAGAGCCGATAGGGTCGCAACAGGACGTCGATTGTCATTCGGATTTGAGTCCCGGCCAGTTCCCGGACTTTGGTTCGTTTCAGCTTCTGCTCTCTAAGTTCCCTGTCGGTTCGCCTGGTCTCGACCAAGACCACCACGTAGCTGAGTGAGGCCACAACGACAGCCCCCCACTGCAGGGCCGATATCTGGGCCAGTTCGATCCTCCCGTTGTAGATCGCCTTGTCACCAATGGCGATCAACGCGGCACCGTAGGTCAGCGTGGCGGCGATGTACTTTGTGAACATGATCTCGTCAATGCCTCGCGTCGCGGATCTTTGACCGCATAACATGATGTAGACGGTATGGCAGCGCATATACTATGCGATGTTTGCATCTACATCTGGATGCTAGCCGGTTTTGCATATAACAGTAGATGATTCAGCGGCCTCTACTATTATATGCCTCCTGCGATACTACTCTTTCCTCAAGGCCGAGTTCCACGGTTCGGTCATATCTTATCTCTCTGTCCTTCCTTATCCCGTTCTGCAACTCTGTTTCCTTCAGGTACACTCGCAGTCCGACTATCTCTTCTGCGCGGAAGGCTCTGCGCTCAGGCTCCCGGTACGTTTCCTCGACTATCGCTTCAATCGTATTGAATCGCTTTTTGAGCTTTTCGCCGTAACGATAGCGAACACAAACGAGATGCTCGCCTCTCTGAGCCAGATGTCTTTTCGTGCCGCCCTGACCGGGCCTCAAACTGAATCCTGTTCGCATCGCCTGATCTCATCAGGCTCGCAAGGTTTATGATGACCGCGACATATTATGCCTCTACGCTCCATGAATCAAGCGCAAATCTGTTATCAAAACTTCGTTGCCGAATGTCGCATCTGTTGAAGTAAAAACTGGAAGGCAGGTGACTCATGAGCGCGCATGAAAAACAGGCAATCATCGAGAAGCAGTCGAACCAGCCGCTAACACTCCGAACCTCAGATACTCACAAAGTTCTTTGTGTCCCTTCGCGCCTTTGCGTCATTCCCAATCTCTGATTCATGCCCGCGCTTCAGTTCAATCCTCCGCCAGCACGATGATTCGATCTTCTTTCGCTAACGTCACCATTTTCGATTTCGCGGGATTGACGCTCACGCCATAGGATTTCGCCGGATCATAAGCTTCGGATTGCAACCTGTAGCCTATGGCCACTTCTCCCCGTCGGCGCGCGGCTTCCATCACGGTGTAGAAATTCACCGCCCTGCCGGGTTGAACGTAATCCGTCGCAGGCTTGAGATAAATCTCCGAGCCTTCAGGGTCGAATAAATCCTGAAACACCGCTGCCAGTTCCTTATTCTCGGAAATCTGCGACAACATCAGACTGAGCATTTTGTCGCTCACGATGAAATCATCGGCACGGGTGACTTCCGCAAGCTCGCGGTTGCGAATATCGAGCATCTCGCTGGTTATCGAAAACGGAAAGCCCTGTTTGTTGGCGATGTCGCGCAGATGAAGCAGCGTGATCAATGTGCGCGCGTCGGCCTGCTGCGGATCAAACGTAGACCCTGAAGCCCATTCGCCCATGCTCAACACGATGATATGCTCATAAGTCTGAATCGCCAGATCGTCCAACAGCCGCCGGTCTGTCGTATCGCCCTGACGGAATGACACTTTCATATTGCGGAAGCTCTCCGACGCGATCACCGATTGAGTTCCTTCGCCCTCGGCTACCACCAGAGCCTCCGACCCGAGGCTGACATAACTATCAAGTTCGCGGAGTATGGCCAGGGCGCGCTGATTCCATCCAAGCACTATCGTGCGCTCAGGCGCTGCGATTCGTTCGTCGGCTTCGACTATCGCGCTCTCATCAATTCCGTAATCTGTTTTGCCCGAAAGATGAATCGTGTCGTCGTCTTCCGAGATGGCGATGATTTTGTCTCCGCTCACGATCATCGTATCCATCGGCGGATTGAGTTGAATGCGACCATCTTTGAAACGAAGACCCATCAGCGCAGAGCTTTCGTAAGCGAACAGAGCCTGGCCGAAAGCCCTGCCCGTCAGAGCCGCCTCTTCCTTGAAATAAATTTCGTCTCCACCGAAATCCATCAGTTCAGTGTAAGTCACAGAGAGACCCGACTGACGACAGGTCTGAGCCGTCACGCGGGCTATCACATCGCTGGCAAGAACTATCTGGACTTCATCGCGTCCTATCATTTTTGCCACTTCGAGATTCTTATGATCGCGGATGACGGCGACGATGTGATAAGGCTCCCTGTGTCGCTTGGGATTGTTGACTATGGCGAGAATGGTTTTGATGACGTAAGCATCGGGGTCATCGTTCTCGGGCGCGAGTATGACGATTGATCTGGCCGCGTGCGGATTGACTATTTCGAGGTCTGAAAGATCGATGGGCGACCCAGTGCGGCAGACTACGCGGGTGCGACGGGTCTGACCGACTTTAGAACGAATCTCGTCCTGCATCTCGACCGCATCCTTTTCAGCAAGTATCGCTATGCATGAGCGCGATTGATTTTCGTTTGCGGCGGAGATTTCAGAAACCAGCGTAAAGACCTGAGACGACCAGCCGAGTATGACGGTGTGATTTTGTTCGGCGACGAACGAGCGGCCCTTGCGCAATTCGTCGAGCTTGCCCTCGATGCCTGTGGTCAAGACGCCGATCAGAGTGCTGACGACGAATATGCCGCCCATGGTAACGGCGAGCATCGCGAAGAGAAATGGCCAACTGCCATCATCGCCTCCCATCGTACCGGCGTCGAGTGTGCGCATGAGGCCAGCCCACGCGACATCGAGGAAGCCTCGCCCGTCGGGATCGATTCCCCACGCGACGACCAGAGAAGAGATGATGGCTATTAGCGCGATTGACGCGACGAAGAGCCATCCGATCAATGCAATGGGGCCGCGCGCCATCATGTTGTCGAAGCGATATCGCAGGCGATCTCGAAAACTGATTGTCTTCATTTTGTTATTATCTCCCTTCTGCTTTTTGAGCGTTGGGGGTTGAGAGGCTCAAGTGGCAGCGGATTATACGCGGCGCGGCGGCGCGGTTCAACTCAACGGCATCGCTGTTGCGAAGCCCTGAGAGCGCAGTCCGACTGCCTGCAAGCCTTCAAAGGCGAAGTCTATGGAAAGCCCTGCTGTCTTGACTTATGAGGCAAGCACGCTGGAAGCGTGCGTCCCCAGGCTGGTCGACTTTGCAACAGCCCTGCTCAACGATTGACTTGCTATAATCAGCAGGATGACAGTGCAGGAAAAGATAAAAGTATGGCGGCCTGAAGACATAGAAGGAGTCGAGTTGCGCACGGGCGAGAGGGTGATTAGCTCTTATCCACGCCACTGGCACGAGGAATATCATCTGTGCGTGATCGAAGAAGGCGCGGGCGAATTGATCTATCGCGGCTCGCGGCATCTCACCTCCGCAGGCAGCCTCTTCATAGTCGAACCCGGCGCAGTCCATTCGAATGAGACTTTCAAAGATGCCAGTTGCTCGTTTCGCAATCTCTATGCTGATGCGCAACTCGTTCGCGGCGCGGCTGCCGGTATTGCCGGATGCGAAAAATCACTTCCCGTTTTCAAAGAGCCGGTCCTCTTCGACCGTGACATAATCGCTTCTTACATCGAACTTCACACACTGATGGAGAGACCGTCCTCGACGCTTGAGCGCGAGTCAGCGATGATTGATTTGTTCGCCCGACTCATAACGCGATATGGCGAAGACCGGACGATTCAAAAAGCCGGACGCGAACGTCAGGCCGTCCTTCGAGCGCGCGATTACCTGATCGAGAATTTTTCCAGCAACGTTTCGCTTCAGCATCTCGCTGAAGTTGCCCGCCTCAGCCCGTTTCATCTGAGCCGCGTATTTGCCGCCGAGATGGGAATGCCGCCGCACGCTTTTCAGACTCAGTTGCGAGTGACTCGCGCAAAAGAGATGCTGCGTCGCGGCGTGCCTGTTTTGCGCGTCGCCATAGAAACCGGCTTTGCCGATCAGAGCCATCTCAATCGCCACTTCAAACGACTCCTGAAAGTCACCCCCGGCCAGTACGTCCGAAACAGCAAGAACGTTCAAGACCGTTTCTGAAGCTTCTTTTATACTTCTCGCGGGGAGTAGGAGTTATTGTGATGTTGGATTGAGTATCTGATCCCAATCAGCCGGGTTCGCTTTTGTCTGCGTCAAGCTTGATGTTACGATCTTGTACCAACCCGGCGAGGCTTGAATAAGAAGCGACTCCATAAACCTGTTCAATCAGTGAGGTGAATTATGGTGAAGTTTTCATGTTTTGCAGCAGCTTTTTTGTGCGTGCTGGCATCCTCGATCAATGCTCATTCGCAGACTGTGCCTGTTGATTCTGACCGCTGGGAAATCCGAGCCAGAGAAAGCCGTATCGAAGATCATCTGGGGCGAAAGAGTCTGTACTTGAAGAGTGGACTTGCCGTGGTCAAAGACTCGCAGTTTACCGATGGCATAATCGAATTCGATATCGCTGTCACCGGAGAGCGAGGCTTTGCGGGCGCGATGTGGCGAATGCAGGATTTGGAAAATTACGAGGAGTTTTACATACGACCGCACCAGTCCGGCAACCCGGACGCCAACCAGTATCAGCCCGTCTTCAACGGTATGGCCGCCTGGCAGTTGTATCACGGCGAAGGATACGGCGCTCCGGTCCGATACGATTTCAATCAGTGGATGCACATCAAAATAGTAGTCTCAGGCAAAAACGCCGAAGTCTATATCAAAGACATGACCGCGCCTGCGCTGTTCGTCAGTGAGCAGAAGCGCGATACGAAATCGGGCAAAGTGGGATTGAGCGTCGGCAACTTCGCGCCCGCGTGGTACGCGAACTTCAGCTTTCAGGCGATGGCCTCTCCACCGCTCAAGGGAAATGCTAAAGCACAGGAAGCATCTCCACGGGGAACCGTGATGTCGTGGATGGTTTCGGGCGCGTTTGATGGAAAGTCACTCGAAAAGAAATATCAACTCACTGCCTCAGACAAGCAGAAGTTAAGCTGGAAAAAACTCGACTGCGAAAATACGGGTCTTGCCAATCTCGCCCGCTTGCAGGGCGCGAACGAGGGCAGTAACACGGTATTCGTCCGCTTGATAATTCAATCAGATCGTGAGCAGGTGAAAAAAATTCGATTCGCGTTCAGCGATGAAGCGCGAGCCTACTTCAATGATCGATTGATCTGGGGAGGCAGCGATATCTATCAATCGAGAGATTATCGATTCCTGGGAACGATAGGACTGTTCGATGATCTGTACCTGCCGCTCAGGAAAGGGAGCAACGAACTGTGGCTGGCAGTGACGGAAAGCTTCGGCGGCTGGGGTGTCAAGGCGATGTTTGAGGATATGGAAGGAATCGAAATCAAGTAGGGGCGGAAAAACTCAGACAGGATTAACAGGATTCGCAGGATTGACAGGATTTCCTTTTGACTAATCCTGTTACAGCGGCAATCAGATGGGTGAACAG
This sequence comes from Blastocatellia bacterium UBA7656, assembly GCA_002483445.1. Lineage (GTDB taxonomy): Bacteria > Acidobacteriota > Blastocatellia > UBA7656 > UBA7656 > UBA7656. The sequence continues at coordinate 11,656 of DLHY01000044.1, read as the reverse complement.
GAAAGAGAAAAAGCGATGAGCTTTTCGTTTACCCAAAGACTCTTCTCTGCCTAAACTCTGTGTCTTGTATGTTCGACAAGCTGCCAGCTTGTCGTTGCTTCGAGCAAAGGACTGTTGCTTTCCAGCGGCGAGAGGTGAAAGCCTGCGGCAAGCTGCCAGCTTGCCGGACGACGCGGCGCCTCTGCGTCAGGAACCCCTTTCGCTGTTCATACACCTGCACACCGCTATAATCTTGAAAATCCCAGGGCCATTTAGTTTTCTCAGGGAGGAGAGGAATAGTCCGCAGATTAGGCGGATTTAAGCCGATCTGATCCGCGTTGATCCGCCCAATCCGTGTTTATCCGCGTTCTATTTCCGAAAATTAAATGGCCCTATGAAAATCCTGTTAATCCTGTCTCAATCCATTAGCCACGCTTGACAGACGCCTTCCCCTTTTTTGAATTTGCTATCCGCCTGCTGACTCATTCACATATTTTTCGACAAGCGCGCTCATCTCTTTTGTCAGGGCTTCGCGGTCGGCAAACAACTCCCACACTTCGCCCGTATCGTGAAATCGCCCGACTGAAGCCGGGTGGCTCCGTGAGTGATACGCCGGAATATGAAGTGGTAGGCGCGAAGGAATTGAAAAGCCAGGTTCCACCACACGGCCTGACCCGCGCGGCCAATAGCCTCGGCGAAGTTGATGATGTCGCTGTTGACTCTGAGAGCCACATCGCCGCCCGCCGTGTCGCGATGCGAAAAGTGACCGTACTCGTGAGCCAGCACTGCGCGAAATGCGTTGCGGCGGAATCCGTTGACTGTGCCAAGCCCTAAAATCAGAATGCGTCGCGCTCGATCCTGGCTTCGCTCTCTGAAAGAGCCGCGTTCATAAACGGCCATCTCGGTTCCGGGCGTGAGGCGAATCTCATCGACGGGCCGGGTATCAACGACGCCTGCGACTTCACGCGCGAGTTGCCATAGTCGCGGCGCTTCCGATTCTTTGAGCGCACGACCGGGGTCTTCACTTTGGCGGCGAATGAAGAGCGAGCGGATCATCATGAAAATTGTCGCAATCGCGCCGAAACCTATCAGAGCGGCCAGCTTGATGGGTATCTGACCAGCCATGTAAAAGGCATAAAACGCCGACCCTGCGGCGATGATTACCAGAAGCACGACGAAGGGAAGAGAAAGGTAATAATAAAAGCCCGCGACGCTGATGAGCTTTCGGTAAAAGTTTCTGAGCGAATTTTCTTTCTGGCCCGCCGTCACGTTGGGGTCTGATTGTTCGAGCGAGCGCAGCGTGACACCTGACATGATTTTTCCAAACGCGAAGAGCAGAACTAATCCGACGGCCCACGCTGCAAGCGCATAGAGAGAATAAAAAACATATCGCCAGACGGTAGCCCTTGAATGCACGCCTGATTGGAGGAACTCGCGCGCCGCTTCGGCAGGGAAGCCGAGAGCCTCGGCTTTTTTGATTTCCTCTTCGGCTTTGATCCAATCCTCATCGAACGCGGCAAGCAACGCGGCGAAGTAATGAGTTGCCATCTGGTCAGGATATTTTTTTACGAGAGCCTCGGTCACCTCGCGAAAAACTTTTTCATTATTGAGGTCGAGGCTGAGTTGAGCAACGAGGAAAGGATAAGAAGGATCGTCTTCGTCGCGCTTTTCCAGGTAAGCGATTCTTGCCAGAGAAAAGGCGCGTTCCTTGTCAGCCTTCGAGCCTTCTCTGTCCGGGCCGGGGTAGGCGAGTGACTGCGCAAGGCTTACGAGATTTTCAGGAGATTTCTTTTTACTGACAGCCTTCTCCATCATCGCTATGCCTTCCTGATATCTGCCCATGCCGACAAGAGAGAAGCCGAGCCTGCGAAACACCACATCGAATTCGGGAGCCTTCTTGAGAACCAGTTCATAGAGCCGCGCGGCTTCTTTGAAATCCTCACGGTCGAGAGCTTCAGTCGCAGCCTTGAAATCATTCACTGCGGAAGGAGCGACGGATTGAAGCTGTTGAAGGATGGCGTTTTCTTTTTCCGCATCGCGCTCGCGCCCTTGAGCGAAGGCGAGCAACGGGAGCAGGAGGATTGCGAAGAGCGAAAGCAGAGAGGTTTGTTTGTTCATGATTCTACTCGGACTGATTCAACCAATTTTCCCGGAAGCTCATATCTGCTCCCGAATTACGTTTTTGAATTTCAGCAAGCGCCCTAAAGCACTTATAGAGTGCGAGTGCGTAACCTCCGATCTTGCTACCCTATAGTGGCCCCCAAAATCAAGACAAAAATTCGAGGTCGTGATAAGTGGGTTCCTTTCATTACAAATTTCCTTTCAGCCTAAGTAAACCTCAGCCGGTGTTCGGTAGTTTAACGCCTGATGCAGGCGTTTCTGGTTATAGAATTCAAAGTAGCTTCCCAACCCTTGATGCGCTTCTCTCGGCGAGCCGTACTCCTTCAACTACACCTCTTCTTACTTATCTATCATCACCGATTTTGCCAAGAGCAGCCTTTTCCAGCCAAACTGTTTGGCCGTTCTCAGCCTGTGACAATTAGCGCATCTCACATCGCACTTGCTGATTTCTTCCTGGATTTTCGCCCAGGAATACCGGGATTTTATCATCTCGGATATGCTCTTGAACTTGTCGTTTCGATGATCAAAGTCAAGTAGGACAGGGTTGGATTGGCCGCAGTCTACGCACGGGTGGTTCTCAAGGTACTCATAAACCAGAGTCGCAAGCCTGCGCCTGCTCGATCTGCCGTTTATCAAACCTCGTTTCTTGTAGGCATCTTTATTGCAGAGATAATGTCGCTTTGAGTAAACACTTACGCAGACTTTGCATCGAGACTTTCTAATGCCTTCCGCATGATATTTCCAGTCAAATTGATCTTCGGCTTTTGCCTGACCACAACCGGAACATATTTTCTCAGTAATGTTCATAAGCAGGAGGAAGGATTGGTGGCCAGGGACAGAATCGAACTGCCGACACGCGGATTTTCAGTCCGCTGCTCTACCATCTGAGCTACCTGGCCACTCGTGGACGCCAAAAGCGGAATCGTGATGTTAAACAATCCCTTCGTCGGCTGTCAACTTTGACTCTATTCCTTTCGGCGAAATCTGAGAATATAAAATATCGTCCAGCACACCAGCGCCGCCACACAAACAAGCGCCGAAATGAGCGCAAGCGTTCCTACCCCCCGGTAGTAATTGTAAAAATTGAATCCCGCCAGCAGCGCGATCAACAATCCATACTGCACAAATATCTTCAAACCCCGCTTCTCTTCTTTGTTCATCTCCGCCTTTCCAATCAGAGCCGCTGTTAATCGCCTTGAGCGCGCCAATGCTCAAGACAAGCACGATGGAAACCTGCGCCCTCAGGCAAACTCGCGTTGACAGCCCTCGAACTCAACCATTAGTATCACTCGCCTTACTCAGGCCGCAAACGACGGAGACTAATCGAAGAATGACGATCTGGCAAGCCATACTCCTCGGTCTCGTTCAGGGGCTGACGGAATTCATACCCATCAGCAGCACCGCTCATCTGACTCTCGCGGGAAAAACCATCGGCGTCATCGACCCACAACACCCGCAACAGTGGACGGCCTTCATCGCAGTCATTCAACTCGGCACGCTCCTGGCCGTATTCATTTACTTCTGGTCTGATATCGTTTCAATCATCCGAGGATTCACACTCGCCAATCTCGCGCTGCTCAAAAAACAGCCCGTTGAAGAAACTCACCGCCAGCAGGCCCGACTCGGCTGGTTCATCATCGTCGGCTCCATCCCTATCGCAATCATCGGACTCGCCTTCAAGGATGTCATCGAAGGACGACTGACCAAAAATCTCTGGGTCATCGCCGCCAGCCTCATCGGTCTCGCTCTGCTTCTCGCAATCGCTGAACTCATAGCTTCGCAGAAGCGCGATATGAATACTCTTCGCCTCTCAGATGCTCTCGCGGTCGGACTGGCTCAGGTGTTTGCGCTAATTCCGGGTTCCTCGCGTTCCGGCACCACGATCACGGGCGGATTGTTCGCAGGCATAAAGCGAGAAGCGGCGGCGAGATTTTCTTTCCTGCTATCCGTCCCCGCGATTGCCGCAAGCGGGCTTCTGGAATTTAGCGAAGTCTTCCGCTCCGACGACGCCGAGTGGACTCCGATCATCATCGCAAGTATCGTCGCCGCCATTTCAGGCTATCTGTCTATAGCTTTCCTGCTGAGATTCCTTCAGAAGCACACGACATTTCTTTTCGTGATCTATCGAATCGCGCTCGGAGTTCTGCTCATCGCTTTGTTGATGGCGGGTCGGATAGCTGCCGACTGAGTTTATCTTTTGCCCCAGAATCTGAGGCGATTCAATCGGGACTCAATCCATTCCATTAAACGTCGGCGCGGGCGATTCATCCTGATAGGCTCGCCGCCGCGCTCGATGAGGTTGACCCGGCCCAAAACTCTGTGAAGCGGGGCGGGGATGTCTGGCTGGTTGGAAGAATCGGCGCGCGTTATCACCACACGCTCGCTCGTTCCGCGATCAATGCGAACGACGCGGTGAATCACTGCTGTGTCGAATCGGGTCTGGTATAGGATGATGTCGCCCGGTTTTATCGGATTCTCATCTATGGGTTTGATGGTTACTATGTCGCCGTCTTCGATGGTCGGGCGCATACTCGATCCGCTCATGCGCATCGCGACAGGGATGCCGCGAGAGAGCATCTGACGTGCCTGCTCAAGAAAATCGGGCGTCTCAAGAGCGACCTCGCGTCCCCTCTGAGCCTTTATTTCATACGGGCGCATCTTTACTTCCTCAATTCATCTTCTCAATCCGACTAATGAAAAAATCCAATCTGACAGTGAGCTTTTTCGGACGCTTTTTCGTCGCCCTCCAATAATAGCTCAACCCGCAGAGCGCGAAAAGTAGAAATCAAAAATAGCGACAAACTTATTTCTCAAGATGAGTCATGAGTGATGGGGGATAGGGGATAGCAACAGAGAAGTATTATCTCTTCACTCTATCTCCCATCCTCCATCCCCTATCCCCCATCACTGACTCTTAGGCCCTGACTTCCTGCGAAATACAGCTGCCTTCCCGTCCTTCGTTTTCATCGTCAGTTCTTCGCCATCCGAAGAAAGAACTATCGTGTGAGTTTTTTCAACAGGAGGAATCTGTATTTTGTTGTCGGACAATTCGATTTTGAGAACCAGTTGATCTTTCTTCTCCACGCTGAAATGACCGGTGTCGGTGTGCGTGACTTTTCCTCCCTTTTTCGACTGGCGAGTGTATGACCCGTCGGCCAGGAAAGTGAACTCGGTTGAATACCCCTCGGGTACCATAGTCACCTGCCCGTTGTGCTGAACCTCGCTCATGATATAAGCGCCGAGAAGATTTGGCGGGGGAGTGTCGGTCGCAGGAGTCGGGCCGATTCCTTTGATTTGCGGCGGAGTGTTCGGCGCAGGAGTCGGCGCGCTCGCGCCCGGTTCTGCTTTGATCGCGCTCGAAGAAGCGTTCGAGTCGGCAGTCTCTCTGGTGGATGAAGAGCTTTTTACACAGGCGACGCTTATCGCAATAGTGATGAGCAGAGAAAATAAAATCAGATTTTTTCTTTCCATTTTCCTTACCTTATTCATTTCAATCAGATTCTACTGGCCGCTTTTTCGCGCGGATGAACGGGCGCGAATTCTTTCAATCGATTTGATCGCGGCATTGCGAACATCCGTGTTTTGATCGCGGTCGGCCACGCGCTCAAGCAAAGGCAGGTCTTTTTGCTCGCCTGTCTCGCCCAGCCCTCCTGCCGCAATCTCGCGCACCTCTTCGTTGGCATCCGTCAGCCCCGCAATGAGAGCTTCCCTCGTTCGCGGGTCGCGAAACCGCGCAAGAACCCCGGCAGCTTTTTTTCTCAAAGCCACCGAGCCGTTGCGCAAAGACGACAAAGCGACATCGACTGCCGCCGGGTCTCCGATCCTGCCCAACGCATCGAGCGCTTCCAGTCGCGCGCCCGACTGATCCGTCTTCACCAGTTCGATAAGCGCAGCGACAGCCTCTCGCGAGCCTATCTCTCCCAAAGCCTCAGCCGCTAGTGAGCGCACAGAAGGATGAGCGTCTCTGAGCGCGGCGATCAGGCCGGGAAGAGCAACGTCGCCCGTTCTGGCGAGCGCGGCTGATGCCTGGGAGCGCATAGCCGAGGATTCATCGCGCACAATCGCCATGAGCGGCTCGACCGCGCGCTGGCTGCGGCTCTCGCCCAGAGCGCGCACGGCGGCGGTTCTCACTATCGGGGAAGAATCTTTCAGAGCTTCGATGATTCGGTCTATCGCTCGCACTGAGCCTGTAAGACCGAGAGCGTCAATCGCTGACGCGCGTATCTCATGCGGCGATGAGATTGCCATCTGCAACAGCGCATCGACGGCAGGCTCGCCCATTCTGCCTGATGCCTCTGCCGCGCGAGAGCGCACCAGAGCATTCTCATCGCGGAGCATTTCAGTGAGCGAAGGAATCGCTTTCGCATCGCGGAGGATTCCGAGCGCCTCGGCTGCTGCGGCTCTCGCTTCAGGCGACCGCGATCTGTCGCGCATAAAAGCTATGAGCGGATCGACTGCCGCCGCGCCCATACGGGAAATCAGTTTCGTCGCTCGCTCGCGGTCTGACTCGCGTTCGGAAGCGACGACTTTCATCAACGCAGGAATGGCTTTCGCTCCTGAAGCTATCAACGCTTCCGCCGCGTAGAAGCGCACAACCGTGTCGCGGTCGCCTATAGAAGACGCCAGCGCCGCTAAAACATCGTCCGGCAACCCCTCGGCAGACACGCGGGCAAGCACCTGTGCGGCTCGCGCGCGTGACTGAAAATCCTGGCTTGTGAGCAGGGAAGTCAGCACGCGCAGCGATTGCTGATTCTGCATTCGCGCAAGCGATTCGGCTGCGGCAAGGCTCACTCGCGCATCGCGATCATTCATCGAAGAAGTCAAAGCCGCTACAGCGCGGCCGTCCTTGATGCGCCCTAAAGCGAGAGCCGACTGGATGCGAACCTCGATGCTCAAATCATTCAGCGCAATTATGAGCGAGTCGATAGCCTGTTTGTCGGCAAACTCGCCGAGCGCGCGCGCAGACTCGGCTCTCACCCTCCATTCCGTATCCTTCATCAAAGCGACGATGACCGGCACGGCTTTTCGATCCGCGAGCCGTGAAAGCGTCCCGACTGCCGCAAGCCTCGCCTGCGGATTTGCGCTTGCAGCGTCCAATCTCAATCGCTCGACCGATATGCCAAGCAGCGCGAGCGAATCGAGAGCCGCCTCGCGCACCCCCAAATCCTCGTCGCGCGCCGCAGTGAACAGAGATTCCGCCGCGGCTGAATCGCCTATCTGACCGAGCGCGGTAATGGCCGCAGCTTTGAGCATCGCATCTTTTGATTGGGCTGCCGCGATCAGAGGCTCGACGGCTCTTCGCTCGCGTAGCAATCCGAGCGAGCGGGCGGCTTCGACTCTCACCCCTGCATCAGCATCGGCAAGAGCGTTTATCAAAGTCGCTGCGGCTGATGTGTCGCCCAGTCGTCCGAGCCTTTCGACTGCCCGCGCTCTTTCTATTGGGTCCGGGCTGCTCAGTTTCAACGCGAGACTCTCGGCCGTGACATCAATCGCCCTGAGAGCTTTCGCCGCGTTTGCTATGAGTCGCCCGTCTTTTCCGCGAGCGGCGAGCAATAAATCAGTCGCTTTGTTGCGGTCATAAGAAGATATCGCTTCGGTCAGAGCCGCGACGACTACGGGCGACGCCTCTTTGCTCAAAAGCGTTACGAGCGATGAAAGTCCCTGCGATGACATATTGCCTTTGGCATTAGTTTGAGGCGAGTTGACAAGAGATGCGACCGCAGCGGCGCGAATCACCGGATCAGGGTCTTCGAACATCAGAAGCAAGGCATCGAATGCCTGCGGCGTGTCGAAGCGCGAAAGCGACCTTGCCAGCATCAGGCGAAAGGCGAAAGATTCCTCCGCGTTTTTCGAATCTCGTGGAGCGCGCTTTGTGGCATCGAGCATGGCAGGCAATGCATCAGCGTCGGCCAGTTCGGCGAGCGTTGAAAACGATCCCATGCGCGCGTCCCGATACTGGCTGATCAACGCATTGGTGATTCGGGATAAATGTTCGTGGCGACCAAGTCGGTAGAGCGCGGCTGCCACTTCCCACGAATCCGCGCCCATAGCTATGTCGGCCTCCACGACGAAGCTTGCGGCCTTCGCTTCGCCGATCCTGCCGAGCGCGACCGCTGCCGATTTCTTAACGCCCGCGTCTTCATCCTTGAGCAAAGCGATCAGTGAATCGACCGACTGTGCGGCTTTCATCTCGCCTAGTGCTGAGGCGGCTGAACGTCTGACGAATTCATGCTCATCCGCGAGCAGGCGGATGAGCGTTTCCGCTGATGCAGCGGATTTGATCTTTCCGAGCAAAAAAACTGCGCGGGCGCGAAGGTAAGGGTCAGGCGATTGAATGTTTTTTTGAACGGTTGAAATATCGAAATCGGCTTCGAGCCTTGCAAGAGATTCAAGCGCGGCCTCGCGCACAAACCAGTTATCGTCCTCTGCTAAAGGCAGCAGAGCTTCGCGCGCCGTTTTGTCATCGATTGCGGCGAGCAGTCTTGCGGCCTGCCCTCGGACGTACCAGTTTTCATCGCGCGTGGCTTCGATGAGCCTGCGCGCGGCGTCGGGTGATTTTGAAAGAGAAGCTAGCTGTTGAGCTTTTGATAGCGGAGACGAATCGGCTTTATTATCGCGAGACTGAGCCGAGACAGGCCGCGTGGCCAGAAGGATCGCCAGAAATAAAAAAGCTTTCAACGACAATTCAACCCCTCCGAAACTGTGGCGCAAGCCGTTAGCTTGCGGGTTCCCCGATTTTCATACTTTCGGGGCGCGCAATCTGTCAGATGGCGCTACGAGACCCTTCTGGAAAATCGATTGATGGTTGCGCAAGATCAATCAGGATTCTACAGCACACTGATCTGTTTTCGGAAGAAGGTCGGGAGGGATACTTCGCGGTTGTAGGAGTTGAGGAGAGGCCCGTCCGGCAAACTCAACCGGACGGGCCTATGGCAACCACGTCATGGTCATGCTGCAAGTCTGTGTCCGGGATCGCCCAGCTTGCTCATAAAGAGCGGATAACGCGCAAGCGCGCGCTCTACGCCGGGCATAGCCTGCGGAACATTGATCTTGAGATACCGCACGAGATGACCGACTTCCGTAGGAGTCAGGTCATTGGGACTGCGCCCCGGAATGCCCAGAGGCACAAGATAGGAACTGAGGCGGATATTCACTTCGCGGACTTCTGCCTGCAAAGTCTGAATGAATTCCTCGCGATCGGGCAGTGTCATCGCCACAAGTCCGTCGCGCACGAAACTCTTCAACTCATCCGGATTGAAGGAACCAATAGTCATTCGCGTGATTTCATTTCTTTTTTCTATTCTCTTTGCCATTTCCGTTCTACCCTTCCTGTCACTTGAAAGTGACTGTATCAAACCAAAGGCACTTAACATTGGCTCGCAGTGAGGCGAGCCATCAGCACATCCTCTAACGCGACTCGCGTCGCAGGGTTTCATGAATCTTCAAACAACGTCAGCGACCTGAGTGCTGCTCTCGTTTTCCGCAACCGCATTTGTGCAACTCGTATGCCATTCGGTTGCCTGTCCTTTACGAACCTGCTACTTCGTTCATACCGCAGAGGCCCGAAATCTATTCCAACCGGCGACATGATAAAACTCAGTGTCTTACTTACGTTTACCTCTTCGCCAGAGGATTCAGGCTCATCCAGACCGATTCGGTTTCTGCTGTTTCCGACCCTGCATTATTGCCACACAACTGGAAAAGTGTAGCCAAAAGGGTCGTGACAAGTGTCCTGAAAAGCTACATTGCCCCTGCATACCACAGGACGACCTGTCATCTTCTCATCTCGAATGGCCCGGAATTTCAAAGAACTGAATCTCAGCGACCCTTTCGCTTGCGGCTATAGAACGCAAACGCTCAAAATCGCTTGCATCCGTTTTACGTCTATTAGAGACACCTGGATACCTAAAAGAGTTCCACTTTACAATTTTTTACAAGTAGAGGACTCGCGCCTGCGAGATGGGCGCGCGACGATTCTGATTGTTAGGAAGCCTCTACTCTGTGTGCTATAATCCGCTTTCAATTTTCCCCTTCATCAATGAAAGGATGATTCACATGGCTGACGAAAGAGCAGAGCGAAATAAAGCGGTAGACGCGGCGATTGCCAACATAGAAAAACAATTCGGCAAAGGCTCGATTATGCGATTGGGCGAGAGGAAAGTAGTGGATGTTCCCGCCATCTCGACATCCTGCCTCAGCCTCGATGCTGCCATAGGCGTGGGCGGCGTTCCGCGCGGGCGCGTGATAGAAATATACGGCCCGGAATCAGGCGGCAAAACCACCCTCGCGCTTCACATAGTCTCGCAGGCGCAAAAACAGGGCGGCGTCGCCGCTTACATAGACGCCGAACACGCGATGGATGCCGGATATGCCGTCAAACTCGGCGTAAACATCAACGACCTTTTCATCTCTCAACCCGATTCGGGCGAGCAGGCGCTTGAGATAGCCGAAGCCCTCGTGCGATCAAACGGGATCGATGTGCTGGTGGTCGACTCGGTCGCCGCTTTGGTGCCTCGCGCAGAGCTTGACGGCGAGATGGGAGATTCGCTCCCCGGACTTCAGGCGAGGTTGATGTCGCAGGCTCTCAGAAAACTCACCGCCGTAGTCGCGCGTTCGAAGACCTGCATGATTTTCATAAACCAGATTCGCGAGAAGATAGGCGTAATGTTCGGCTCGCCGGAAACCACGACGGGCGGGCGCGCGCTGAAGTTTTACTCATCGGTTCGATTGGATATTCGCCGCACCAGCACCATAAAAGACGGCGAAAATGTGGTCGGCAACCGGACTAAGATCAAGGTCGTCAAGAACAAGGTCGCCCCGCCTTTCAAGGAAGTCGAGGTCGATCTGATGTACGGCGAAGGCATATCGCGCGAAGGCGACATGCTCGATCTTTCAGTCACGCACAAGGTCGTGGAAAAGAGCGGCGCATGGTTCAGTTTTCAGGGTGATCGACTGGGGCAGGGAAGAGAGAATGTCAAGAACCTGCTCAAATCCAACCCTGAAATCTGCTCTCGGATAGAAACGGAAGTCCGACGCGCGCTCGGCATTCCAACACCCGGATTGCCTGTCGAAAACGGGGGGAACGATACGACCGAACCCGCCCCATCGCGCAAAGCTTCGGCAAAGGAGTAAGCAGACATTGTTGAGCGCCTGATTCCAGACTGGAATCAGGCGCTCAATTTGAGCATAGAGCGATGCTCACGCTGCCGCAAACTCAGTGTATTTGCGAATCTCAGGAGAGCGGAATCCCAAAACGATTTGATCTTTAGGCACTCCCGCGTCGACGAGTTGATTTGCAACGCCTACTTCGGTACCGTCGCGCTGAATCCAGAACTTGCCATTGATGATGTCGACGTGGATTAGGCATCCGTGAACGCGATGGCCATTCTCCCAGCCGAGAATCATCAGAATGTAGCGATCAGATTCGCTGTCGAATATGGTTTCAAATTGAATATCGCCGTAGGCATAAGGCACGCGCGTATGCTCGGTGATGATGCTCCGAATCAGTTGGCGATAGTTATCTAAGGTATCCATTTATCACCTCTCGACCAGCGAT
>DLHY01000169.1 GCA_002483445.1 Blastocatellia bacterium UBA7656 | reverse complement strand
GCGATGTGTGAACATAGAATCAACCTAAAGCGCATCAACCAAAACTTCATTGCTCAGATTGTCGTTAAGCACAAATTGGTTACATGAGCCAACTTTTCTTCGACGGCCAGGAATGCAAGCCCGAAAGGCTTGAGGAACTGACCGAAAAGGAAACGTTCCCCTCTCAAGCCGGATTGCGGACAGAGCAGGAAAAGCAGAGATTTCGCGACGAGCCTGATAAGCTCGATTTCTGCCCGGTCGCGCGCAACATCATTCAACGCTATCTGAAGTGGGAAAAAGAAGAGGGCAACGAGTCGCTGTCGATTTCCGAAAGTGAGCATAGGGCTGAAATAGCGAGAGCAGCAAGCAGCCAGATATTCATCACCTTCAATTCAGCCGATTTGCTTGCGGCCAGGGGGCTGTACGATTATCTGACCTCGCGAGGACACAAGGTATTCTTCAGCGCCGTAAGCCTGGCGATACTTGGCGAAAGCGATTATTGCGCGGCCATTGATAGCGCTCTGGATAAGGCCACCTGCCTGATCGTATTCGGCACAAGGCCGGAGCATCTGGATTCGGGCTGGGTCGGCTACGAATGGCGAAGCTTTCTGGCTGAGATTCATTCCGCGAGAAAACCGCGCGGCAAAATCTTTACCATGATCAGCGAAATGAAAATCGAAGACCTCCCCTACGGGCTTCGCAGCGTGCAGATGATCCCCTACGTTCCATTTTCACCCCAAGAGTCATTCGAGGAACTTTACAGCTTTATCCGTCATTCATTGCAGCAGGCGCATAACATCGCGCGCTAGAGAGATTCGGCGTTATCGAAAAACGGCTCTGCTTTTGAGCGTCCTCGCTCCAGATTTGACTTCCCCCATCGCTTTCAATAACCTTGCCCGACAAAGCGAGGTATGATCTATGCGCAACAAAGTTGATTCCCTCCCCGACGAAAGCAGATGTTCGCGCCGCGACTTTTTGAAAACACTCTCGCTCGGCGCGATTGCTCTTCGACCATCATCAATCCGGGCGCAGGTCGGCCCGACGAAATTCTTCTCGCGCGAAAAGACGGATCGCTCTAAAAAAATAATCGTCATCGGCGCGGGTCTCGCCGGACTCACCGCAGCTTATGAACTCACTCTGGCCGGTCATGATGTCACCGTGCTTGAAGCCCGCAATCGCGCTGGGGGTCGCGTCCTGACTGTTCGAGATTTCGCCGATGATCTTTATGCCGAAGCGGGCGGCGAGTGGGTCGAGCATAATCACGATTATATGCACAGATACGTCGAAGAATTCGGCCTCGGACTTTATCGCGGAAGCTTCATCGACACCGAACAGGAGACGCTGAATTTTTCTCCCCGCTCGCGCGAGCCTCACGAAAAACTCCAGTCCATAATCAAACAGATCAAACCATTCGAAGATAAAAATCCTTCCCGCGCCGAATACGACCGGCTCTCGTTCTATCAGTTGCTCAAACAAATCAATGCGCCCGCAGAGATGATCTCGCAGATGCAGCGCGAGGTGTCGAACCTGATGGCGATAAACATAGAAAGCATATCGGCTCTGCACCTTCTCAGTGAATTCGCTTTGCCTGAATCACGCGCCAGCTTTCGCATAGCAGGCGGCAACGACCTCGTGCCGAAATCGCTGGCATCGCGTCTCAGTGAAAAAATTCATTACTCGCGCCCCGTCCTGAAAATCGAGCATAACGCGGCAGGCGTCATCGTCACGTTTCTCGAAAACGGATCGCAACAACAGTTGACCTCAGAGCGCATCATCATAGCCGCCCCTTTCACCTGCGTTCGCCATATAGAATTCGCCCCGGCTCTTTCCGAACAGAAGATGAAGACCATCCGCGCTCTCTCATACGGGCAGATACTCAAGGCTCCCTTGCAGTTCCGCGAGCGGTTCTGGCTCAAAGCGAAAGGCGAGAGGCGCAGGAGTCTGACGGGTTTGATCGGCTCAGTTTATGAAGCGACGGGCGGGCAGCCGGGGCCGCGCGGACTGCTGACCGCTTATATCCCGGACAAAAGCGGGATGGAGATAGCCCGCCTCGGCGTTGATGACAGATTGAAAAAAATTCTCGCCGCAGTCACAGAGCTTCACCCCGAAGCCGGGAGATATTTCGAAGGCGGGGCGGTGAAGTGGTGGCAGGAGGATGAGTGGGCCGGAGGAACGTATGCATACTTTCGACCGGGCGAATCCGTCAGCCTGCGCCCCAGGATTGCCGAGCCTGAAGGCCGCATTCATTTCGCGGGCGAGCATACGGCTTCCTGGCAGGGCTATATGAACGGCGCGATTGAATCCGGCCATCGCGCCGCCCGTGAAGCCCAGGAAGCGAGTTCCTGAGCCGCGAAGGATCAAATAACTCCTGAGCCGCGTAGCGGCGGTTGGGTTTAGCCGCGTACTTTAGTGCGCGGTGGATCGTGACCAGGTCGATCTCGTCGCGTCAGCGACGGTTGAATCGTTCATCGAAAGAGATCAATCGTCGCTCGCGCGACGCGGATTTCTGCTCGCCCCTTCCCCTGCGCTGAAGCACACGGCTACAATCATCGAGCCGCTAACGCGGCTCATGAGTTATAGGATCAAAGACATTCGTGATCCTTCGTGGATACTTGACCCATCATCGCGCTGGTGATAAAAGTCGCGCGTGAAGGGCCGCATCATAAATGTCGCCGAAGACCTCAGCCGCGCACGTTACGAGATAGAACTCTTTCTTGTAGGCGGCGCGTTCGATCTTGCGGAAAACTCCCGCTTCATTTCATCAGTCGAGTCCGGTCACTCTTCAGTAGAAATCTCCTACGGCAAGCTCATCCTTTCGTGCTGGGGCGACGAGTGGTCGCGCTCATGGCGAGTCGAACGCTGCGAAACGGAACCTGAACGATTGAGACTCGAATGCTCCCGCCAGATGGGCCGCGCCCGCGCGACGGTCGAACTGCTCCGCAAAGATATGAATGAAGAATCCGTCCGCTCCCGAATCGAGTTTGCCGCGAGTCTAAGCGCGATGATCGAATCGAACTTCGCGGGCGTTCGCGTCATTCGTTCAACGACAGCCCGCGATGACCGGCTCCATTTTTCAGGCGTTCATACGCGGATGGTTTTGAAAGATCGCAACCGAATAATCGCAGCAGTCGGCGCAGGCAGCAAAGAAACTCAAGCCGACATAGATGCGGCTCTGGGAGCCGGTCTCGTCTGGCTCGATTATTTGCAACGTCGTCAGACGATCAGCCAACTGATCCTATTCGCGCCAAAAGATAAAAGCCTCACGATAGCCACGCGCCTCACAGCCGTCCGTCCCAAGGGAGCGCGCATTTCGCTTTATGAAATCGATGAAGCGAAATCTTCCATAGAACCTGTCGCCGCATTCGATCAGGGAGACCT
The DNA here is from genome assembly GCA_002483445.1 of Blastocatellia bacterium UBA7656. Classification (GTDB taxonomy): domain Bacteria; phylum Acidobacteriota; class Blastocatellia; order UBA7656; family UBA7656; genus UBA7656. The sequence goes on along the minus strand of DLHY01000169.1, from coordinate 34,441 downwards.
CGCCGATAGAATGCGCCGCGCCCGATGGCCGCAGGAGCCGTCGCTCGATACTGAGGTTTCCTCGCTCGTCGAATCCATCGCGCGGCTTGCTCCTGATTTGATCGAACGTCATCAGAGAGGTGGGCGCGTGCTGCTCTCGATTCGCGGGCTTGAGTTCGCCGAGGTTTCGATCAAACACGCTGGGGTCAAATTCGGGCCGTCGAAAAAGAAACTCGATGAATCGAACTTCGCCGAACTCTGCGCGCTCGTCGAAGAAATCATCTCTGCTCGCAAAGCCGACTCCGTGGATCGCACCGGGATGCTCTTTCGTTCTCAGTCTGAAAGATGGCTCGAATCCACGTTGCGCCGTGACATAACCGCGCTCGATCCGACGCTCGATCCGCGCCATGTCTATTCACAGGTTCCCGCTTACAGAAACGAGCAGAGGACGTTCATCGATCTGCTTGCAGTCACGAAGACAGGCCGACTGGTAGTGATCGAACTCAAAGTGGCTGAAGACAGCGAGTTTCCTTTTCAGGGATTGGATTACTGGCTGCGGGTCGAGTGGCACCGGCTGCGCGGAGATTTCCATCGTCGCGGATATTTCAAAGGCATGAGGTTGAGCGATGAGCCGCCCCTGCTTTATCTCGCCGCGCCGCTGTTCCGCTTTCACGCAACGACCCGGATCATCGCCGGATCAATAATAGAGCGCGTGCCTGTTTATCGAATAGGCATCAACGAAGACTGGCGCGCGGGCGTGCGAGTGCTGATGAGCGAGAGAGTGAATGAATTTTAGACGCGCTATTGTAGCGATGAAGAAACAATCGCAAACAAAATCACTCTCTTTTCCTGCCGCCGTGTGTTGCTGCGACGGGATCACTCTGATCGTATATATCTAATCCATCTCTCATTGCTGACCCGCGATCTGATGGCGTATACTGCACGTCAGTCGATATTCATCAAATCCGCGCAAGCGGGCCGGGAAAACAATATCAGTCAGAGGAACGACCAAAATGTCAGGACACTCAAAATGGCATTCGATCAAGCATAAGAAGGGGGCCATCGATGCCAAGCGCGGCAAGATGTTCTCAAGGCTAATAAAAGAACTCACGGTCGCGGCGCGCGGCGGCGGCGACCCTGCGGGAAATGCTCGTCTGCGAAAAGCGATGGATGACGCCAAAGCGATGAATATGCCCAAAGACACGATGATGAACGCCGTCAAGCGCGGCACGGGCGAAATAGCTGGCGCGGCCATCGAAGACATCACCTATGAAGGCTACGGGCCGAGCGGGGTGGCGGTCTTCATCGAAGCTCAAACCGACAACCGCACGCGCACGGTCGCTGAAATTCGTCACATCTTCTCGAAGAACGGCGGAAATCTTGGCGAAAACGGATCGGTCTCGTGGATGTTTCAGAAGGTGGGCATGATACTGATCGAGCGCGACGCCGTTGAAGAAGATCGCATCATGGAGCTTGCCATCGAAGCCGGGGCTGAAGATGTCTCAGACGACGGCGAATCGTGGGAGGTAGTGACTGCGCCCGAAGATTTCAACACTGTGCTTGACGCAATCAAGGCGGCAGGCATCTCCACACTGTCATCTGAAGTGGTGATGCGCCCGACCAATTCGGTTCAGGTCAGCGGGGCCGCAGCGCAACAGGTCTTGCGGTTGATGGAAGCTCTGGAAGATCACGACGACGTTGCAAACGTGGCCGCTAACTTCGACATGCCAGATGAAGACATGCAGGCAGCTGGTTGAACTAGATGAAAGACGAGCGAATGCGCGTGCTGGGAGTCGATCCCGGAAGCGATACGACCGGCTACGGAGTCGTCGATAGCCGCGGCAGCCAGTATGAGCTTGTCGAATACGCCGGCATCCGCGCTCCTTCACGATTCAACTTCGCCGAACGATTGCTCATCATCAATCAACGCCTTGAAGAAGTAATCGCCAGACTCCGCCCTGACGCCTGCTCGGTCGAAGAAACCTTTTACGCAATCAATGTCAAAAGCGCATTGAAGCTCGGTCACGTTCGCGGCGTCGTGTTGGTGGCTGCTGCGCGAGCGGGCGTGCCAGTATTTGAATACTCGCCGCTTGAGATCAAGTCCGCCCTCGTCGGCTATGGACGGGCCGAAAAACATCAGGTTCAGGAGATGGTGAAAATACTCCTCAAGCTCAAGGAACCTCCCGAACCTCTCGACGCCTCGGACGCGCTTGCGGCGGCGATATGCCACATCAACACCCATCGCACCCACATAAGGATGGAGCGTTAGCCTATATAATCAATGCTTGAGATGCGCCCCGCCGCATAGTAAAATTTCTGCGATCAGGGCATTGCCCCTTCGCAGTCAGAGCGCCAAACTTTTGAACAGAAGGTGTCGAGGGACATCTCATAAGAGTTCAGGACATGGCGGACTTCTACAAAATTCTCGGCCTCTCGCACGGCGCAAGCGCGGCTGAAATCCGTTCGGCTTATCGGCGACTCGCGCGCAAATATCACCCTGACATATCCTCCTCGCCTGACGCGAACGCGCAGTTCGCAAAGATCAACGAGGCTTATCACATACTCATCGACCCCGCGCGCCGCGCGGCTTATGACCGGGGCGAATACGATGAAGCGCCGCGAACGTTTTACGCCCGCGCGGCGGAAGTCGTGGCGATTCAGCGCGAGTTTGATCGAATGGTCGATGAGATGCTCGCTCACGAACGCCGCGAATCAGCCGCCCGATTCGAGGCCGTGCTGGTCGTAGTCCCGCTGTTTCTCTCCGCGTTTTTCGTGATCGCTACCGAAACCAGAATAGAAAAACTCAACAGCCGAATAGGACAGGCGGCGATCATTGCGCTGGCGCTCTACGGATCGTTCTATCTGGTGAAAAATATTTCGAAGGTGCTGGCGCGATATACTTACCACGTGCCTGATCATCTGACGAGCGTCTTTCGCGAAGAGACGCCGCCCGACAAGCCTATAAGCCGCAGGGCGGGCCTCGTATTTCTGGTGTGCGGGTATGTGGTATCCATCGGGCTGGGTTACATCGTCAGCAAATTTCTTCCCGCAAGCGACCGGGCGACGTTTCTGCCGGGAGGAGTTTTGAGCGTGCTTTTGTATCCTCCAATCGCCGTGCTTCTGGTCGGAGGCATACGTCGCATCGCCCTTTTCTTCGAGAGATTCTGACGAGCTTGCAAAGCGACGGAATTCAATCCTTCGATTTTACTTCTTGAACAATCGCTTGGCTATCGAGCCGAGGTCAGATTTCCAGATGCTATCCTGCGCTCCGCCTTTTTTGTCTTTCTTGTCTTTCTTCTGCGGAGCCGCGTCGCCAAGCTCAGTCCGGGCGACCCTGTTGCCGGGATCGAGTTGAAGCGCCTGACGGAAGAACTGTTCGGCTTTCTTGGGCAATCCGGCTTCCTTGTAAAGCAGTCCCAGTCGGACGCGAATCTGAGCGTTTATCGGATCAAGCTCGGCGGCTCTCGTCAGGTGTTGCTCGGCTTCGCGGCGCGTGCGCGGATTTCGCATCAGCGCAACACCTAGATGGAAATGATACTGCGGCTTCGAGGCATCGAGCTTGATCGCCTCGCGGAGCAGATGAATCGCCGCGTGATATTCTTTTCTCTCATATCGCGCCCGTCCCTGCTGGAAATAATGCTCGGCTGTCTGACCGGGGCCTGCCTGTCGAGACTCGATCACAGGCGGAGCGGTGACAACCGGTTGCGCCAACGGCTCGCGTTCATGTTCCTGCGCGGAAGGCGCATCAGGCGCAAACGGCTTTTCCGCTTCAGGCTTGCGCGGGGCGTGTCCATAAGGCTCTTCGCGCCTCGATGAAAGAGGAGTCGAAACCGACGGCGGGATGAGCGGTTCGGTTTTCGCCGCTGGCTTCGACGGCTTTCTCATCTGATCGTCGTAGGCGGCCCGCGGGCCAGATTCTCTCAACGTGTCATAAGCCTGTGATATGCGAGCGAAAAGCGTTTCCAGCTTGGCCCGGATGTCGGCGTACTCCGGCTGACGATAACGATCCGGATGATACTTCTTGGCAAGCTGATAATAAGCGGCCTTGATTTCGCTGGTATTCGATTGCCTGGTGATGCCGAGTATTTCGTAATGATCGGCTGAGGCGAAAAAGTGAAGCTTGCGGGCTATGTCTTCGCGCAATCGATTGAGGTCTTCGTCGACTTCTTCCGCCGCAGCCTCTTCTTTCTTGTCGTCGAGCAGTTTCAAAAATCCTGCGGCCACCAGCGCGCACACGGCCCGCTGGGCGTCTTCGTCGGGCAGTCCGCTGATCGCTCCCACTTCGCTCACGGCTGTAGCGTTATCTATGCGCGACAGAATATAGCTTTCAATCGGCATCAGCCGGCCCGTGTCGAGCCTGGCTCCGTTGATTTTCGGGCGGACGAGGACGCTTTCCGAAGGAGCTATGGCTTCCGATATCTGCTGAAGACTGGAGGCGTGACGCGCGCCTTCGAGTATCACATCGGCTGACGATATGTCGAGCGTCACTTCGTGCGATGCGCGTATGCGCTCATCGAATGCGTACTCGCCTTCGTTCCATTCGAAAAGCGAGAGGATTATTTCCATCACCTGAGCGCGGATGATCTTCTTCATCTCGCTTTCGGGAAGCACGCCCATCTGAACGAGCATAGTCCCGATCTTGTTGGCTTTTCCGGCCATCGACTTGGCCTGATTGACCTGATCAATTGTGGCAATCCCGTCTTTGACGAGCTTGTTCTCCAACTGATCGGGCGAGAGATTGCTGATGGCGAAGACCGGAGCGCCATTATCGAAGAAGATGGCCTTTATGGTTTTACCGCGAGTGAGGCGCAACAACCCGCTTGCGTTTTTTTGAACCAGTTCGCGTATGATGTCGGGAATGAGCTTTTCGCCTAATTGTCCTTGCACTTTGAGCTTCTCTTGAAAAGTGGAGGACTACAGGGAGCAGTAGTCAACAGCCTTCAGCGTGAGGGCAGAGGCAGGGGGAGCTTTACGACTTTGATTTTAGATTGAAACCCGCGCTCAAGCAATAGTTCATTAGGCGATAATCGAAATTGACGCGCCTCAGCCGAGCCGCTACCATAAAGCTTCGTTTCGGTCGGAGGATACGACATGGAAGATCCTCGCCTCGCGCCAGTCGAAGATGAAGAAGTGGACGACGGCTCAAATGGTCTTGAAAACACTGCCGCAAGCAGGCAGATATTCGACGCTCTCGCCCGCATAGCTCAGGGCGATCTCGATTTCCGAATCAACGGCAGCAACACGGCAGGAGAAGAAGGCGAGCTTCTGCTCAATCTGGACTTCTTAGTCCGCCGTCTTCGCTACATCGTAGGCCGACTTCAGCGCGCGGCTGATTCGATAGAAACCGTCGTTAGTGAAGTCCTCCGAGGCACGCAGACGCTTTCGGCAGGCGTCATCGATGAAGCCAAATCCGTCGAAGAAACCTCCCTGTCGATAGCCGAAATCAACTCGCTCACGCACTCGGTGGGCGACAGCCTCCAGACGCTTTCGAAACTCACTCAAACCACTCTCATCTCCATCATGCAGATGGCCGCTTCCATAAGCCAGGTTTCGCAAAACGCAGACGGACTGGCTCAGTTCGTAGAAGAGACCACTTCGGCCATCGAGCAGATGGCTACGAGCGTGCGCACAGTGGCCGAATCCACCGAAGCTCTGGCCGAATCGGCGGAGAAGACCGCGCGTTCCATGCAGGCGATAGATGAATCCACGCGCAGCATAGGCCAGTCCGTGAACGAATCGATGGTGCTGGCAGATGAAGTCGCGCGCTCGGCGAGCGCAGGAAGTCAACTCGTGGCCGATACCGCTCTGAGCATGTCGAAGATCAAAGACGCAATCGATGCTGCGACTGAAACCATCACCCGGCTCGGAAGAAGAAGCGAGCAGATAGGCGAAGCCACTCGCGTCATCAATGAGATCGCAGACCGCACGCACCTGCTGGCGCTCAACGCCGCCATACTCGCCGCGCAGGCGGGCAGTCAGGGGCGCGGATTCAGAATAGTGGCCGATGAGATCAAGGAGCTTTCAGAGCGCACATCCGCATCGACGCGAGAGATCGATGAAATGATCATGGCGGTGCGCGAGGATGTGACTGAAACCGTCGAGCGCGTGGCCGTCGGAGGAGAGCGCGCAGATGAGGGGGTAGATCTGGCATCGCGGGCTTCGAAGCTGCTGGCTGAAATAAGCGCAAACACGAGCGCCGCTTCGGAGCGCATTCGCGAAATAGCCGATGCGACGGCAGTGCAGGCAGCTGAAAGCCACACGGTTCTGGAGGCCGCTGACCTCGTGCGCAAGCAGGCCCGCGACATCGAGCGCGCCACAAATCAGCAGGCGCTCACGTCCAGGCAGATAGGCGAGCGCGCTTTGCACATGAGCCAGCTAACGGGACAGGTGCAGCGCGCGACCCGCGAGCAGGCAACAGTGTCGCGACGGATTGCCGAAGCGATGGAGGATCTGACGAGCGCGGTCGAAAAAATCCGAACGGCCAGTGATGACCAGTCTGCCGGAGCCGATCACGCGCTTCGCGCCATTGAGACGATCAAGGAAGTGGTCGAGCGCAATCAGGCATCGATTTCAGGAATCAACAGCGCCGTAGATCTTCTCGTTCGCGAGGCGGAATTGCTCAACGGCGAGGTCGAATCCTTTCGACTTCCCGCGCCCGAACGCGGCGGACATCTGCGCTTCGCCCTGCGTTCCTCGCAAGTGATACTCGACCCGATAAGCGTCTCATCGATTTCGCGAGTCGAAGTGATTTCGAACATATTCGAAGGGCTTGTTCGATTCGGAGAGCGCGGCGAAATCCGGCCCGCAGTGGCCGAGCGATGGGAGATTTCTCCCGATGGCCGAGTGTACACTTTTCGATTGCGCGAATCTGCTCGCTTTCACAATGGCCGCAGAGTGCGCGCCGACGACATAAAGTTTTCATTCGAGCGCCAGATGCGACAAAACGAAGACGCAGCCGCCTGGGTCTTTCGCCCGCTCGCAGGCGCGCAGGAATTCATGTCTGGCGAAGCGGATTCGCTCGCAGGGATTCAGGCCATAGGCGAGCAGATAGTCCGACTTGAGCTTGTTCAGCCCGTGGCGTTTTTTCTTTCGACCCTATGCATGGATTACTCCTTCATCGTGCCTCGCGAAGAAGTCGAGCGACCGGATTTTTCAGCCCGCCCCATAGGCTCCGGCCCGTTCCGCGTAACTGAGCCTGTGCTGGGCCGGGAAGTGCAACTTGAGCGATTCGCCAATTACTGGAACCCTGAGCTTCCCTTCGTTGATCGTCTCACGGTTCGATTCAGCATGACGGCCGAAGAAATATATGACGCCTTCCTCTCCGGCGCGCTCGATTATGTGAGCGATCTTCCCCTCAACTCGGTGGCCGAACTCAAACAGCGTGCAGGAGAGGTGCATACGCTCGAAGCGATGCAGTTGCAGACTCGTATGCTCGTATTCGATTGCGAACGCCCGCCGTTTTCAGATCGAAGAGTCCGGCAGGCGATATGTTGCGCGATAGACCGCGAGAAGTTTTTGCGCGAAGTCTATGGCGGAATGGCCGTGTCGGCCATCGGCCCCATCCCGCCGGGGCTTCTGGGCTATGATCCGGTTGAGGGCGGATACGCTTATGATCCGGCGCGGGCGATGCTGCTTCTTCAGGAAGCTGGATACGGCAGCGGATTCGAGACTGAAATCTGGTGGCCGCAATCCGTCAACACGACGGTCGAATGTCTGAAAGATGATCTCGCCGACATAGGCATTCGCGCAGAGTTTCGATACGTTTCGACTGAGGAGATGCGACGCGCGTTGAAGATGCGGCTCGTGCCTGTAGCCGGACGCGACTGGTACGCGGATTATCCCGACCCTGACAATTTCACTTACGTGCTGTTCAATTCGCGCAATCGCGATCTGTTCACTTCCACTTATTCGAACGAAGAAGTTGATCGCTTGACCGAACAGGCGCGAGAGGTGATGAACCGCGAAGAGAGATCCGAGCTTTATCGCGAAGTGACGCGACTGCTGCTCGATGACGCGCCCTGCGCCTTTCTCGCTCACCGTCGCAGCTTCGTCGCGCACCGCCCTGACCTTGAAGGCGTCGTCCTTCATCTGCTCTCGCCCTTTATCACTCCCAAAGATTTGTGGTTTGCGGGGACGAAATAACCCGCAGCGATTCGGCCTGCGATTACTATTGCCTTCCATTTTCGCCAGGGCTATTCTTGCCCGTGTCTGCCCCTTTGTTATCCATACAAAGCTGCTATTTCAGGAGCCTATCATGAAAAATCACCGACGATCTGCACTCGCCATAGCAATCTCTTTATTGATTTCAATATCAGCCATCGCGCAACAGCCTAAAAAAAGAACGCCAAGTATGTCGACTGATGATGTCGTGAAATCGAGTCCTGCCTCGACTTCTTCAGGCGAGTGGTCAAGGTATTCGCCCGGCAACTCCACTTTTTCGCTCGAACTCCCCGGCCAGCCGCAACCGATTGATATGCCTTTGCCGCCTGACCTGCGGCGCGAATTGCAGTCGGCAACCGGGTATGTTTATACCGACGGTCGTATGGTCGTGGTCATCGCCCATCTGGTGCCTAAGAAGGGATCATCAGCCGCAGCGCAACTCAAGGATTTTGCTTCCCAGCTATCGAGAGGCGCTACAAACAGCCGAGGGACAGCTTCCGTAAAGATCATCGACGAGTCGACCGTCCTCATAAATCAGGAACTCAACGAAGGCGGAGGCGCTCAACAATTGGAAGGACTGGCTAAGTCAGTCGGAGGAGCCGTCTGGATGATAATGGCGATATATCAGCAGGGAGACGAATCAGGCCACGCGCTGGCGCAGCGGGTTATCGAATCGGCAACATTCGAGTGATGGGTGACAGGTGATGGGTGATGGTAGGAAAGTTTGAATCTCTTCTCTATAAACCATAGCCCGTCCTCCATGACCCATCACCCATCACCTATTACCTATTTGAGTTCCTGAAGCTGACGGATGCGCTTGCGCAGGGCGCTGACATAAGTCGCCGTTTCAGATTCATTGAAGCCGCTGGCGCGGAATGCGTCTGAAAGCTGTTTGTCTGAAAGACGGCCCATGAGATTTCCCATCCATCGCGCGTGTTCGACAGAGATGCCTTTGAGCGCCTCCGGGTTTTTCCCCTTGTAGTTAAAAACCACTTCGCCGTTGGCTACTCCGGTGATGAAAGGCTGGGCGGCGAAGGCTGCGGGTTTGCCTTTCGAACCTGCGGGAAGATTTGAAAAGCCGGGGATTTTTCTCAATCCGTTTCCGGTCGCCCCAAGCGTCCCTCCCAAATCGCCGACGTAATAAATGCGCAGGTTGCGATCCAGTCCGCTCTCTTTGTTGGGGCGCACGATCTTGTTGTTTTCATCCTTGATGTCCCAGTTGCTTATCAGAGCCATCAGAGTTTTGAGTCCGTTCAACTCGCGAGTGCCTGCGAATTTATTTGTGCGCCACGACCAGGGAGCGAGATTCTTGAATCCGTCGTCGTTGCGCTCGAACCTCACGTCCCAGATGTCGAACCCCCCGCGACCTTCGATGTGCGTGCGCTTGACGAAAAAGGTTTGATCGACGTGATAGCCTGCGGCCCATACCAGTCGGGTTGCAGCGGTTTCAGGTCTGGCCTCCGGCCCGAATTTCACTTTCCATTTCCGGCCCTTGCTGTCCTCGACTATGATTTTTTCCGAAGTGCCGCCCGGATCGCGTCTGATGAAGGTGAACTTGTCCGCCGGATCAGGCGCGTCGCCCGGCCCTTTGAAGAGATCGAGGTTTTCGATATCGGTCGGCTCCGTCCACAAGACAGCGCGGCCCGCATTCGGATCATCCTCTTCTTTTTTCTCGCTCTCGCTTTTGGGTTTCTTCTCTTTTTTCTCGCTGTCGTCCTGACTGAAATTGCGCGCAGACGCGCTCAAGGCGACCATCAGCAGACAACTCATCGCAAGCGCGAACAGGGATTTCGTAAGCGACATAATCTCCTCCGAAAAAGTCTATAGAGTCTGGAGAGTCTGGAGAGTCCGAACCCTCGATTGTTTTTCATACTTTCCGTGCGTCGTCACCCGCGACATGTATGATTCCTCCGACCAGGTACAGCGGGCTGCCAGCCTGCTGGTTCCCCGATCCTTCTACTTTCCGTGCGTCAACAGACTGGCCGACGGTTCTACATCTCAGACTTCTCCGAAATAGTAGCGCAAGCTGTCAGCTTGCGTGGCCCCGGTCTTTCGTACTTTCAGGGCGCGCAATCTAACCGAATTGCGCTACCAGACTCCTGGTATTTTAAGCAGCGAACAAATTATAAACATTGAGCTTGGCGAGTCAAACCACTGATCGGAAATTTTACGGGCCGATGATTCGAAAAGAAAAATCCGCAGACTGCCGCCAGCCTGCGGATTGATTCGATGACTGAATCGTCTCAGTTGGATTTTTCGATGTGATCGCCTATGTTGACTTCGGCTATGGTGCGAGTGATCATAGCGACCGCCGTGCTGTTTTCAACCCGCAGAATCACAAGCTCGCCCATCACCTTGCGCGGAAGTTTCTCGCGATCATCGACGACCTTCTGGCGGGATTTGCGCGTGGCTCCATTGGAAAACTCGCCGCCGCGATACTGATCGCTCTGATAATCGCGGTCACGCTTGTCGACGACATCGTATTCCTTCATGTGCGCGATGCGCTCACGGCTGCCGATCTTGCGATATATGGTGAAGTAATCGCCGGGTTGCAGGCCGTCCTTTTTGCCCAGATCGAGATAAACCACCTGATTGGCCGCAAGATATTCGCGGTACTGCGGCGACATGATTATCTGCCCGGTGATTCCGCCCGAAGATTCAGCATATCGCGGAAGCGGTTGAGCGTCGCGCGGCGCGGGACTGACTATCTCTTCATAAGGCCGGAGAAGATCGCCGAAGCTTACAGAGTCGCAGGCGACTATGATTTCAGCCGTAGCCGTGCTGGCCTGAACCTCGACGACGCGAAGCATACCGAGTTCACGGACGAGTGTGCCGACTTTGGTCTTCCTTCTCTTGAACGGATGATTGACTTCGCCCACGGGCCGAATTATGTAATAAACCGCTCCCGATTGAATCCCGTTCTCGCGGCCGCGATTGAGATAGACTATGTCGCCCGTCGAGAATGTGTATTGAAAATTTTCGCGCTCGCCGCCGATCACCTGAATCTCTTTGGTCGGAGGGAGGTCTGAAATATAGCCTGTGCAATAAAGGTCGGTTCGTCTGGCTACGGGCGGGCGATCATCAGGACCGTCTCCCTTAGCGGACTGCAATAAAGGCAAAAGAGACAATACTGCCAGCATCAGGACAAAGCGGGCTGTGATTTTCATGGCGACTCCTTCAGGTCTGTTGGGAGCGGGACTTATGCATTGCAGGGGCAGATGCGCCTGCCCGCAAAGTACCAGACGGGATGGGGCAAGTCAATAATTAAATTCTCAGATTGATGTGGCGCAGGCAGGTTGCGCATACAGGAAAAGTATGAGAATTGGAGAACTGGCAGGCTGGCAGCCTGCTATACCTTTTCTGAGGAGCCTTCCATGTCGCGGGCGACGACGCACGAAAAGTATGAAAAACAATCGAGGGTTCGGACTCTCCAGACTCTCCAGACTCTATAGACTTTCTAGACTCTCAAGACTCTATAGACTTTTACCGAGGAGGTAGTCTCGCACTTTCTTCATGTCTTCCCACACTTCGCGTTTCTTTTCAGGCGAGCGCAGCAGATAAGCCGGGTGGAAAGTCGGCATCACTTGAATCCCGTTCCACTCTCTCCATTCGCCGCGGGATTTGCTGATCGTCTCCTTCGATCTCATCAAACACTGAAACGCTGGCGACCCCAAAGCGACGATGACTTTGGGGCGTATGAGCGCGAGTTTGCGAAACAGGAAAGGCTCGCATGTTGCAACCTCATCGCGCTCCGGCGTGCGATTTCCCGGCGGGCGGCACATCACGACGTTTGCGATGTAAACCTCTTCGCGCTTCATTCCGATGGCCGCGATGATTTTATCGAGCAACTGACCCGCGCGCCCCACGAAGGGACGTCCTGATGCGTCTTCATCCGCGCCCGGCCCTTCGCCCACGAATACGAGACGGGCCTGCGGGTCGCCTTCGCCGAAAACTATCGTGTTTCGATGCTCGTGCAGTTTGCATCGCGTGCATTCGCCCACGTCCCGGCGTATGGCTTCGAGCGAAGCGTCCGCAGCAATCACAGGGAGCGCGACCGCGCCTTTCGACGACGCGATTTTTTCGGGCGCGGGAATTATATCGCCGAAGAGACTGACCTGTTCTGTCTGGGATTTTTTCTTCGTCATCGCTTCATCGAAAATCTGCTGCTGCGCGGATCGAGGCTCGGCGGCTTCGAGCGCGGGCTGGCGAGATTTCGCCTCTGCCACCGAACTGGCTGTGGGAGCCTGTTTCGTGGCCGACCCGCCAAGATCATTGAGGCCGATCTCGCGATAAAATCTCAGTTGTTCTTCGATCCGGCGGGCCAGCGCGGCCAGCCCTTCAGCCAATTCTCTCGACACCCGTTGGATTTTCTTACAGAGTCCCGTCCCGGTCAAGCCGCCTTGAGCCGCCCGCTTTCCGGGACTTACAATCTCCTGTGGCGAGTTCGTAAAGATTGAAACTCGATTGAGGTCATAATTGGAAGAATACAAAGCGCGGCGTCCAGGCGAAACACTTCGCGCGCTTCGCCATCGCAACTACCGCATATACTTCTTCTGCATGTTGGTGTCGTTCACCGGCACCTGGATGCAGGCAATCGCGCAAAGCTGGCTGGTATATCGTTTGACCGATTCGGCCTGGCTGCTCGGCCTTGTCGGGTTCGTCGCCCAGGCTCCGGTCTTCTTCTTCGGGCCGCTGGGCGGAGTCCTCGCCGACCGTCACTCCCGTCAGCGCATAATCATACTCACTCAAGTGCTGGCGATGCTTCAGGCTCTCCTTTTAGCGTGGCTCACGCTGACCGATGCGGTTACGGTCGCCTGGGTTATCGCGCTCGCTTCGATGCTTGGCCTGATTACGGCTTTCGATATGCCCGCGCGACAGTCTTTCATGATCGAGATGGTGGGCAAGCCTGATTTGATGAATGCCATCGCGCTCAACTCATCGATGATAAACGGCGCGCGAATCATCGGGCCTGCGGTGGCTGGCCTTGTGATCGCATTTCTCGGAGAAGGGCTTTGCTTTTTGCTCAATGGCATTAGCTTCATTTTCGTGATAGCGGGATTGTTCGCGCTAAGAATAGAAAACGCGGCTGAAAGAAGCGAAGGCTCGGCATTGAGCCATCTCAGGGAAGGATTCCTGTTTATACGCCAGGCGAGGCCGGTTCGCGCTGTGTTGTGGCTCGTCTCTCTGGTGAGCCTTTTCGGTTTGCCTTACATCGTGCTTATGCCGATTTTTGCGGATCGCATACTCGGAGGAGGGCCGCGCGCATTAGGAGTGATGATGAGCGCGGCAGGGATAGGCGCGCTCGGCGGCTCGCTCACGCTTGCGGCTCGTCGCGAGTCGCGCGGGCTGGGCCGTGTGGTGGCTACGAGCGTTGCGATGTTCAGCCTGATGATCGTGCTGTTTTCTTTCTCGCGCAATCTGGCGCTGTCGGCGGCGTTGTTGGTGCCTGCGGGATTCGCGGTGATGTTGCAACTGTCGGCTTCGAACACTTTGTTGCAGATGATGGTGCCGGATAATCTGCGCGGTCGAATGATGAGTTTCTACTCGATGAGCCTCATAGGAGTCACCCCGTTCGGGAATCTTTTGGCCGGGGCGGTCGCTTCGCGCATCGGGGCGGCGGGAACTCTCGCGCTTGGCGGAGTGATTTGTTTCGCGGGGGCGATGATTTTCTCTCGCCGGTTGCCAGGACTGAGACGGGAAGCGGCGCTCTTCGTTGAGCAGGGCGAAACATAATTTACTCGCGCCGGGAGTTGTGATAGTGTCAGACCCGGCCTTGTAATCCTCATCCATAATCAGGAGGTGAAAGGTGCGTTTGAGACAATTTCCATCGCGCTCGGCATCGCTTTTAATTTTCGTTCTCTTCCTTTTTATCGACGCTCGCTCGCAGGCTCCGTCATCGATTCAATTCTTCATGCCTGACGGCTCGCTCCCTCCGCGCGAACTTCGCTTCACGTTGACGAGCGAAAACGGGCTGGTCGATACGTTCTACACAGACTCCAGAGGGCGTTTTCTCATCACTCGCTCTCAGGGGTTGCAGCCCAACGCCGCTTACACGGTCACGGTTCTATCTGACGGGCGCATCTACGACACCACCGTTCATTCCTTCAAATTATATCAAGTCGGCCACATAACGATTTTCCTCCGCCCGCTTGAAAATTCTGTGGTCAAAGCTGCGTCAGTCGATGTGGCCGAGCTTGATGTGAAAGTGCCTAAGGAGGCGCATGACGCTTACGACTCTGCGATGCGCCTACTCGAAGAAGGCCAGCGCGACGAGGCCATAAAGGAATTGAATCGCGCGATTGAAATCTATCCCGATTATTTTCGCGCGCTCAACGATCTCGGAGTCATACTGATGCAACTGCGCCGCAATGACGAGGCGGCCCTTGTGTTCGAGCGCGCCATAAAAGCGGCTCCCCGCGTTTATCACCCTCGACTCAATCTCGCCATCATCCGCACCCGTCAGGGGCGGTACAAGGAAGCGGTCGATAGCCTCGAACGTCTGCGCAAGGATAATCCCGCGCTCATCGAGGTGCGCGCTCCGCTTGCCGACGCGCTGATGGCCTTGAACCGTTTGGATGAAGCTGAGACACATCTTCGCGCGGCCCTCAAGGAAGGAAAGCTCCACAAGTCAGGAGAGGGAAACACGCGCTACCTGCTCGGATTGCTGCTCAATCGCAAACAGCGATATGAAGAGGCGGCTCAGGAGTTGATCGCTGCGGCGAAGATTCTTCCCTCCGGCTCACAGATTCAACTGCAACTGGGAGCGGCGCTGTTGCAGCTTGGAAAATACGCGGAATCGGAGCGCGCGCTTACGGAATCCTATCGCCTCGGCGGACAGGGGAGAGGAGCGGCGCAGTTCCTTCTTGGCGAGCTTTATTTCATGACTAAGAAGTATGAAAGCGCGCGGCGAGCTTTCGAGCAATATCTGATAGATGTTCCGAAAGCTCCTAATGAGACGGAAGTGAAAGCGTTGATCGAAAAGATCAGAGCGGCGATAGAGCAGAAGTGATGGGCGATCAATCTCTTTTCTTCCGCTCTTCCAGTATTGTTTCCAACTCGGCTATTGCTTCAAAATCTTTTGGGCGGCCTGCTGCGCGCTTCACCTGGATGAGGTGTTCCAGATCGAGACACATACACTCCACACCGAAAATATTCAGTCGAACAGTGTGAGGCAGCAAATCGTCATAGTTGCCGCCGCCAGTGATTTCTCCCAACAAATCAATCGGGCCGAGAGTCGTAGCCAATGTAAAATTCAGGCCGTTCCTGACAGTCTGCTCGTCCCATCTGAATGGCAATCCCGGTGGAGCGCCTCGCGGATAAGGATGATAAGGCGCAAAAGCTGTGACGAGATGGGACAGGTTCTCCCGCGTGCGTCGATACACAATATCCAAATCTTTGGTCAAGCGAGCCGCGCCGTGAAGCGAGGCAGCAACGCCGCCGATGATGATGAAATCGACGCCGCCCTTTACCAGCACAGGGATCAGTTGGTAAAAGTCTGTCATTTGATTAATCCGGCTTGACGCCCCGCGCGCTCCAGTTCTTCGGCGAATCGCTGAAGTTTCATCAACTCTATGAGACGTTCTTCATGCGACAGTTTCAGGTTTTCGCGAATCAACGTGCGATCAACATCTTTCTTGTAGGCTTCGATGACCGGATCAGGTTCGAGGAATGTTTCTTCTCTGTCCATAATTCACCCCTGTCATTATACGCTCAACCGGACAAACAAAAAGCCCTGACCCGAAGGCCAGGGCTTTTGCTATTTGAGCAGCTTGCGCCGCATTAGAAGTTGATACGGAGTTGGAACTCGACCAGTCGTCCGCCCGGATCGTTGGTTCCCGAAACGGTGAAGTCTCGGTAGGCATTTCGGGTCTGGCCGAAGGAGGTCGTGATGCCGCCCGCTGCCGCATCAGTTCCCGGAGCCTGTATGGTGATGATCGACTGATTGAAGGCGTTGAGCAACTGGACGCGGAATTCGACGTTGACCGTCTCGGTGATCGATGTCTTCTTCAACAGCGAGAAGTCGAATCTCGAAGTCCAGGGGCCATACAGGAATATGCGCTGGCCGAGTTTGCCCGGCTCGGTCGGAGGGCCGATGTAGGGCCGGGTTGGATCGAAATTGCCGCCAAGCTCGAACGCGGCAATCGTGTTCTGGATTATATGCTCAGGCAGCCAGAAAGTGACTCCCCGGCAGCCCGTGGCATCGCAGACGGTCTGCTTGCGAATCTTCACGAGAGATTGAAGCTGATCGAGCGTGATGTTGTTGAGGACTACGCCCGAATCCTGATTGTTGAAGGTCAATCTGCCGCTTGAGAGCAGGAACGGTGTTCCCGATTGTATCCTCACGACGCCACTCCACTGCCAGCCTTCGAGAGCCTTCTTGAGGACAGGCACGTTGGTGTCGAGGAACTTTCGGCCCGGCCCGATGGGAATCTCGTGAATCCAGTCGAACTTCAACGCATGACGGATGTCGCGCGGAGCGGGGCCTTTGTCAAGGCTGAAGTCTCTGAGAGTCGTCGGCTGCGAAAAGACCGAGCTTGAGGCCGCGTAGAAATTCGTCAGCGACTTGGCCCAGACATAACTGCCCTGGACCAAAAGCCCGTTTGCCATTCTGCGACGAAGCTCCAACTGCAACGAGTTGAAAGTCGAGTCCGCCCCGTTGTCCATCAGGAACGCATTTGATGGCGAGCGCGGATTGACGATGAAGAAGTTCGACACCGTGATGTTCTGCCCCGGCGCGTTCGGGTCAGGCAACGTGATTGCAGGAGCCAGCCCTGCTCCGATCAGCCGATTCATTCGGGTCAGGTTGCCTGATATGTTGGCGGCAAGCCTTCCCGCCTCCCCGCGCCTGATCGTGGTGGCGAAGGTCGAGTCGCTGGTAGTGCCAAGCGCCGTCTGAATGATCGGAATCGGACGCTGTCCGGGAAGCCCCTGATTGCCGAAGTTGATGCTTGCCGGATTGGCCGCCTGCGCGATGCGCAGGTTTTCCATCGCGATCTTGAACTCGTCGAGGAATCCATTCTCGAAAATGTTGACCTCGCTCAGTTCATACTGACGCCACAGCTTCGTTCCGTGATTGGCGACGTAACGGATTTCAAACGCGGTGTCTTTGTTGATCTCGCGCTGAATGCCGAAAGACCACGACTGAACGTAGCCGATGTCGAGATTGGGATGGAAGTCGTTGAGCGATGCGCCCTGTCGCGCAGTGAACTGAGTGACGGGGTCGATGACCGGAAGGAACGGATAGGTTGAAGGCCCATCGCGCAGCCAGCGACTGCCCGGCGCGCCGAACTCAGCAGGGTTGGTTCCAGGGCTTGTGCCAACCTGGACGGTGACCCCTTCGTTTGCGCCGAACATAGCGTTGAAGGAATTGAAACCTTCGCGGACGAAGGCTATCGAGTAGCCGCCGCGAAGAACCGTCTGTCCCTGCTCGCCCAGCAGCTTCCCGATCCAGCCTCCGGCTGAGGGTTGCCACGCGAACCCGATTGACGGGGCGAAGTTCCCATACTTGTTCGAGAAGGCTTTCTCGCCTTCGTCCAGGAATCGGGACTGCGTTATCTCGCCTTCATAGACTCCCGGCTTGAACAGGTTGCCCGGCCCCGATACGCCGAACAGCCCATCGAATCCCGGACGAGTGTAGACCTGATTATCGTTGAGCGGCGAAGGCTGGAATTCCCATCGCACGCCGTAGTTGAAGGTCAGGTTGGGCTTGATCTTCCACGAATCCTGGACATAGATGCCGTACTCGTCCTGGTGGTTGAACTCGGTCGCCGGTTCGAACTCGAACTGACGCGAATTGCCATTGAACGAAGCGGATTTGGTCGTCGAGGTTATTCTCCCCGTGAGTTGAGCGTAAAGCGCCGCGGCTTCCGCGCGCTGTGTAGCCGTGCTGCCGGGGAAGTTCCCTGTGGTGAAGATCGATGTTGAGCCGGTGTTGATCGGGTCGTTTGCGGCTATGCCGATGCCGATTGAAGGAACGACCTGACGACCGACTCCCTGAGTGAACGAGTTGATCCGCGTATAGGAGACGCCGAAGTTCATCGTGTGCGATCCCTTCACCCAGTTGACCGTATCATCGATGGTCTTTACAGGCGTGTTGCGGCGCGACTGAGTGCTGCGAGTGAAGTACCCGCTGCTGAAGGGATTGCCAACAGCGAATCCGCCCCAGAAATCGAACAGACCCGGCGAAAACTCGCGCGTGAAGACCACAGTGCCGTTGCCCGACGACGTGAGGCGAACCTCGTTGACGAGCTTGCTTGTGATCGTCCACCTTTCGGCAAGAGCGAAGGTGAAGTTGTTGCGATATATGCTCCCCGTCACTCCCGGATGTCCGACGACTATTCCGCTGCCGGGATACGTGTTCAATTGCCCATTGACCGCGTCCGGGTCCGAGAAATAGTGCTGGTAGTTGTGGACGAACTCCAGGTGATGATCCTTCGTGATGTTGAAATCAAGTCTCAACGTCGGGAACCGGCGGATATTCTGGCCGGGGTCCTGGAAGTTCAGGTCGAGGCGGTTGTAGTCGTTGAAGGCCGCCACCCGGCTGTTGATTACTCCCTGTTGAGCCTGACCCGCGATCAAACCGAGCGCTTCGGCTATCTTGGGATCGGGCGTCGTCGCGTAAGGACGGACGCTTGCCGGAAGAGTCGGATTCCTGGCCGCCGCAATGCCGTACAGGTTCA
Organism: Blastocatellia bacterium UBA7656; assembly: GCA_002483445.1. Lineage (GTDB taxonomy): Bacteria > Acidobacteriota > Blastocatellia > UBA7656 > UBA7656 > UBA7656. Next base: position 15,623 of record DLHY01000169.1, on the reverse strand, counting down.
CATTGCGGATATTGCCGCTTGAATCCTTGTAGGTGTAGATGCCCGCGCGCGCTGAGTCCGTCAGGATAGTGCGCGTACCCGAAGGATATGCCTGCGGCAGGCGGAACTCTTCGTAGTTGAAGAAGAAGAAAGCCCTGTCTTTGCCGTTGAAGAGTTTCGGAATCGAGATCGGGCCGCCGATGCGACCGCCTATCTGATTCAGGATCATGAAGTCGCGCGGCAGTCCATCGATGTTGTTGTAGTAGTAGTTGGCGTTGAGAGCCGTGTTGCGGTGCTGCCAGAACACGCCGCCGCGCCAGTCGTTCGACCCACTCTTGGTGACGAACTTGACCTGAACGGCTCCGCCGCCCGCGCTCTCCGATCCGGGAACGGCAGTCGAAAGCGTTACCTCTTCGACCGCGTCGGATTTGGCCTGAGTCGAGGTGAAGAATCCGTCGGAGGATTTCAACAGGTTATCCTGAATGTTCGCGCCGTCGAGCGTGATGTTGAGCGAACCTTTGGGCAATCCGTTGATCGAAGAAGTTCGCGGAGTCCCCGGAGTCTGAACGCCGGGAAGCGTTAGTATCAACTGCATGGCGTCGCGCGTAGTCCAGGGAAGCTCCCCGATCTGACGACCGACTATGGTTGAAGAAACGTTGGCGCTTTCAGATTGAATGACCGCGCCTCCGCTCGTCACGATCACCTGTTCCGAGGTTCCGCCTACTTCGAGCTTGACGTTTACGGTGGCTACGGTTCCAGTGTCGACCTTGACGTTCTGGACGACGGTTGATTTGAACCCGTCGGCTGTGATCGTTACGGTGTAAGTTCCGTTTGGCACCGAAGGAATAGACCATGTTCCTTCGCCGCTTGCCTTCACCTTGAATTCGGTTTGGGTTTCATTGTTTTTGACTACAATCTGGGCGTGTGAAATCAAGGCATCCTGTTGGTCTGTAACAGAGCCAGTCAATCGCCCGGTTGAGCCTTGCGCCGGGACTACGGGAGCCACCAGCGACATTACGACGAGCAGCAAGCCTAGACGGCTTATGATACGCCTGATCATCGGTGTCCTCCTAAGTCCTGCTGTGAGCAGGTTCGGGTTATACGTTAAAGTGAGCGTGTTGCAGAGCCTCTCGGACGGGATAGCTCTGCGCCTGAGTATCGCTGAGATCAAAAGCTTGAAGCTCTCGCGCCTTTGATGAGCGCACTGTACATTTTTTTGAGACAAAAGACAAGAGTTCGAGAAACTTTTGCGGAAATGTTGCAAAGCCCTGGGAGCCAGGCTTCCAGCGTGCTGGGCTTCAAATGTAGAGTCATAGAAAATCCTAAAGACTTGACTTATCAAACAAGCGCGCAAGATGCTTGCGCTCCCAGGTTAGTCCTTCAAACGCAGCCATAATCGATGAAAGTTGAAAACCTGTCCGAGCCGTGATCGATGGCGACATCCCTGCGTTTATAGTCGATGTGCAGGGCCGACATTATCACTACCGCGCGCCGGTCATAGAGCCTCAGCGTCATCGGCCCCGCGCCCTTCGACACGAGTTCGGGAAACAGGCTCGAAAGCATTATGTGCCTGCATCCCCAGCCGGGGATTTCGCCCAGAGGCTTTCGCGCAAGAAATCCGTCCTTGTTGAAAGCTTCGATCACAGGATCGCCCGACCTGTCCTGATCGAGATTGAAAATCCCTACGAGAGAATCCGCCTCCATCTGTTCCGCCGCCGGAGCGAGTCGCGCGCCCGTGACTATGTAATCCGTTGCGACTCCTCCGCGCCCCCTCACCCCTTCAAGCAAACGCCCCGAACGAGCGCCCGGTCGAAAGTGCGAAAACGCGGCGGTCGCCCAGTTTTGAATCCTCACTTCGACCTTCATCAACACATGCGAGGTCTGAGGCGATGTCGCAATCCCTATCCCTCCTGCAAATCCTTTCTTGAGTGACAGGCGTTCGAAATCGAGATCGCAACTTTGAAACGGGCGAAGGCGTATCGCGCCCTGACTTAAAAACCCGTCGGGCAGCGCCGCGCCGAGTCCTTCATCGTGCCGGGTAGTCCATTGAAGATTTCCTTCCGCGTCGGTCGTGTAAGCTAAGAGCCACATCTCGTCTTCGAGCGGGCGGCCCGCGCTCAGATAAACGCGGCTGCTCATATCAAGGCCGCCCAGTTTTACTCCGTTGAAGACGAAGCACGAGTAGACCCAGCCTCTCGGCCTGAAAGACTGATCCGCGCCGAAAGGCGACGCTCCGCGGCTCACAGTGTAGTTGGTCTGATGAATGGTATGCTCTGCGGCGATAGAGTTCGAGGTCTTTCCGCGAATGATCATATAGGCGAAGTTCTTCACCCTCGCTTCATCGTTTTCAATCGTAAGTGATCCGCCTCGTCCTGATTTTGATGTCGATGGGCGGGCTGCGATTTGGCCAATATCCGAAGAGAGCCTGCCTTCGTTGAGGTTGAGGAGAGTGGAACCGAATGGCGGAAGGTTGTAAGGAAGCTCTTTGTGACGGCTGCCGTCCTTCGCATAAACGATGATGCGCCCGCTGCTCGGCGTCTGGTAGGGGTTGAAGAGCGAGAGCGCGCATTGAAATTCTTCGAGAGACGGAAAAGGCATACTCGAAAAGAAACGGTCGTGAGTCTGGAACTGCAAGGGATCGGGATGCGCGTGCAGAGTGTCGAAACTTTCGGCGAAATTCCATCTGGCATAAGCTGCGCTGAAGAGGTCTGATGCGTAGAGAGGGCTTTTGCCCCGCGACCAGAGCCTTATGCTCATAGCGCCCCAGAAGCTCTGCTTTGAGCGAAGCAGTTGCGAGCAGGGAATGACGGTCGTGCGCATGGCAGGCACGCTCAATCTGAGGAGACGGCTCGCGCCGTCGATTGGTTGGGCATTGCCTGCGGCATCATAGAGGCGCAATTCATAATCGGTCGCGTGCGCGCTGTCTCGATATCCGTCCAGTCCGTCGAAGGTGGCCGAAGTCAAAATGATATCGGTATGTATATTCGAGGCCGGGTCTTCGATGATGAGCGGGACACAGACATTGAGCCAGCATTCCTTCGCCGTCTCGCTCGCGGCAAAGAGTTTGCCGGGAGCCATCAGCGCGGCCATCGAGGTGGAGAGTCCTGCCAGAAAAGACCTTCTGTCGACTGAGCGCATGGATCGAGCGCCTCCTTTCGGTCTCAATCACTGCCTTGATGAACTGAATAGAAACAAAGCGGCGCAAACGCGCATAGCCGCCTGTCTCGTTGCGATGTCGACTTGTTGCCGATCAGAACTGCCCGTTGTCAAGCTTCGGCGCCGCTGCTGAAGAGAAGCGCCAATCGCGCTTTTATTCCGCACTCCACACTCCGCACTTTCGCCAAGCGCGGGTGGAAGATTACTGCTTCCTTGTCGCCTTACGCAACCTCGCTATGGCCTCTTTGACCTGCGCGGCGTTAGGCGCGTCGGGTAGATCGCGCAGATAAGTTTCGAATGCCTCGATGGCTTTCTGAGCGTTCTGCTTCTGAGAGTAGACCATCCCTAAGAGCATCTGCGCTCCGGCCATCTTTGCGCCTTCGATCTTGTATGCTTTGACGAGAGCAGCTTCGGCATCATCGAGAGAACCGGTCTGCATCAACGCCGCGCCATAGTTGAATTGCGCCAGCGCGTTGTCAGGCTCCGCATCAACAGCTTCGCGAAGCGCCGCGACAGCCTCTTTGAATTTGCTCTGCTTGATGAGAGTAACGCCGAGCTTGGTTTTCAAATCGACCGAATCCATATCTTTGAGCGCCAGCGCGCGTTTGACTGCTTCTTCGGCCCGCGGCCAGTCCTGCGCGCCAATCAGAGCTTCGATGAGCGGAATGTGAACTTTCTCGAGATCGGGAAACCGGCGCTGAAGTTTTATGAGCAGGTCTGCTGCCTCTTTGAATTTGCTTTGTTTGTTGTAGACCAGACCGAGATTGAGTTGAGGCAGATAGATATTGTCATTGATTTTGATGGCGCGCTGAAAGGCGTCTATTGCCAGATCGAGTTTTTTCAATTTCATGTAGGCGACGCCCAGATCGTTGTAGGCGTGAAAATAGTTGGGTTGAAGTTCGACGGCTCGCTTCAATGGTTCGATGGCCTGTTCATATTGTTCCTGTTTCAGAAATGTCAAAGCTTCTTCGTAGGCTTCTTTCGCCTTGGGCGCGACATCGCGGTCGACATCGTTGACGTTGATGAGTCCGGGCGGCGGTTCTGGCTTTTTGGTGAGCGGGCGGAGATGAACAGTGATGTATTGAGAGTTCTCAGTGTTGAATCTGCTCGTAGTGGTGTCATAAGTCTGGCCGTCGGATTCTACTGTTATCGTGAACCATCCGGCGACGGTACGAAGCACAATGCGACCGTTGGAATCCGTGTAGTGGTACTCGACGCGCATTCCGTTCGCGGTCTCAAGAGTGAATCGCGTCTGCTGTTGAAGGGGCGCTCCGTTCGGAAGAAAAATCTGCCCGCGAATGCCTCCCTGAGCCAAAGCGACGGTCGAAATGGAAAGTATGAAAAGAGCGATGATCGCCGTGCGCGTCCGTGAATTCATGTTCAACCTCTGCCTTGTGATTCAACAGAAGAAACGGGAGCGCGTATCAACCGCGCTCCCGTCTGTAAAGATCAAGATCAAAGACCTGATCAGAAGTTGATGCGGAGGACGAACTGAATGAGTCGCCCGCCAGGATCGTTCGTAGTCGACGTGTCCTGATAAGCCGAAGAGGTCTGCCCGAAGGCCAGACTGTTGGTTCCGGTCGTCTGCACGTCATTGGCCGCATTGCGAAGCAGGAAGTTCGTGTGATTGAAAGCGTTGAGGAATTCCGCGCGGAACTCCACATTGACGGTTTCAGTAACACGAGTCTTCTTGAGTATGCTCAGGTCAGCGCGGAAGAAGCTCGGCCCGTAGAAGTAAATCTGGCTTCCTAACTGGCCCGGCGTGGTGGGCGGCGCGATGTAGCGCCCCTGAGGCGTGCCGGGACGGAGGCCGAAGGCTCTGAGAGTGTTTTCGATTATGTCTTCAGGCAGCCAGAATACAGTTCCGCGAGTGGCCGCATCAGCATCCTTGCGAATCTTGATGGATTCCTGGAACTGATTTCTGTCCATTCCGACCAGCACGCAGCCCGATTCTTTCTGGTTGAAGGTGGCGCGTCCGCAGGTGAGCAACTGCACGCCGCCACTCTGCCAGCGAACGATTCCGTCCGTCCCCCAGCCTTCCATGATCTTGCCCAACACTCCGCCTCCGCTGAAGAACCTCTTTCCGGGGCCGACAGGGATTTCGTAGATGTAGTTGACCTTGAAGGCATGGTTGATGTCGAAGGGCGACGGCCCTTTGTTTTCGCCGAAATTGCGAATCGTGGTCGGCTCAGCCTGTGAAACGGAACTGCTGGCGAAGGAATCCGTCAGCGCTTTGCTGAAGACATAGCTGCCCTGAACCAGAAGCCCCTGAGCGAGGCGACGGCGCAGTTCGATCTGAAGCGAGTTGTAGTTGCTGTCCGCGCCGTTGGTCTGGATGAACGAGCTAGCGCCGTAGACCGACGGATTGACCGTGAACAGGTTGGCCGGAAGTCCCGCAGCGATGCGGTTATTCTGGAAGGCGATGTTCGCGGCGCTGTTGCCCAGAAGCGATGCTGCCGCTCCGGCCTGACCCTGCAGCAACTGGTTGATGAAAGTAGCGTTGCCGAAGGTGGCCGAAGTAGCCGATCCGAACGATGCAGTGTAGATCGGCAGAGCAACCTGACCTGGCAATCCCTGATTGCGGAAGTTCGCAGGGCGTCCCGCCGCAAGAGCTATTTGGAGGTTTCGCTGCGCAGCGATGAACTCATTGAGGAACCCGTTCTCGAAAATATTAACCTCGTTGAGGTTGTAGGTGCGAATCAGCTTGGTGCCGTGATTGGCAACATAGCGGATTTCGAGAACCGTGTCGCGGTTGATCTCTCGCTGAATGCCGAACGACCAGGATGACACATAAGGCGTCTGGAGGTTCGGATCGAAATCGGCAGCCGAAGTACCCGCTACCGCCGCCCTCGGGAATGTAGGCGCAGGCGGAACCGGGATTGCAGGTATGCCGTTGCGAAGCAGCAGAGGTGTGGCGGCTGGAGTCTCGATGCCACTCCTCAGACCCGCAAACGTGGTCAAGCCGGGGTTGGTCGCCAGAATGCCGTCGAACTCATTGGTGCCTCCGGTGAAGTAGGAGATCGAATAGGCCGCGCGAATGACGGTCTGATCCCCTTCGCCGAAGACCTTCTTGAGCCACGAGTTCTTGAACTGAGGCGACCAGGCAAGCCCTATGCTCGGAGCGAAGTTATTCCAGTCGTCCTGGAACACCTTATCTTCCTTGCCTATGGGCAGGTACTGGGTCGGCGCTCCGCCGCTCGCTCCCGGCACGAAGAGATTGCCCACTCCACTTATGCCGAACAGTCCCTCAAATCCCGGACGGATGTAGACTCCGTTATTGTGATGCGGAGACAGAACGGGCTGCCAGCGCAAGCCATAGTTCAAGGTCAGGTTGGGACGGACTTTGAACGAGTCCTGACCGTAGAAGCCGAACTCCGTGCGGTCGTTTCGGCTTATTGCCGTGTCATCAAGCGAGTAGGCTTTGGTTTCCTCATTGAGCCTGGCCTGGTCATTCACATTGAGGATTCGACCCGTGAGCATTGCATACAGCGACCGGGCAGTGGCCTGAATCGTGGCATTGGAGCCAGGAAGAGTCGTGCCGTTGAACACGTTGTTGGCCGGATCAGATGCGTTGATGCCGAAGGTGACCTGAGGCACTACTCGGTTGGCGACATTTTGCGAGAAGAGCGATACATGCGAATACGACATGCCGAAGCGCATGTTGTGACGCCCCTTCACCCACGACAGGTCGTCGTTGAACTGCTGGTACGGACCGTTTCGTCGCTGAGGATTGGTAGTCGAAAACGGATTGCTCGTAAGCGGGAAGACAGGCGCTATGCCGCCGAACGGCTCGAACGACTCTGGAGCCACTTCGGGGAAAAACACCACCGTGCCGCCGACCAGCCCGAAGCGCGCTTCGTTGACTATCGTGGACGTGAGTTGCGAGCGTAGTGCGGTCGTTAGCGAGAAGCGATCCGATCCCTGGCTGCCGAATATCTGAGGAACGGGAGCCGGGAACGCTGGATCGACGCCATTGAGGAAGTCGACGACCGAAGCGAAGTCCTGATAATTGTAGATCGCTTCGACGTGATGCTTGGAGGTGACATTCGCGTCAACACGAAGGGTCGGGAATCTTCGCGTCTGTCCTCCGGTGTTAGTGAAGGTGAAGGACTGGAAGTTCGGATCAGAGCCATTGATTACGGCTCCGACCGAAGTCGATTGACGGATGGCGGAAACTATCCCGCTGATGGTCGGATCGAAGGTGCTGGGGAACCCTCTTGATCCGGCAAGCGCGAGCAGATTCACTCCGCCAGCCGGTCCGCCCGGATACTGGAATATACCCTGCTCGGCCAGAGGGCTGAGTATGGAGCGGGTGCGCACTTGCTGTTCGGGAAGGCGATATTCTTCATAGGAAGCGAAGAAGAACACGCGATCCTTGATGATCGGACCGCCAACCTTGCCGCCGATCTGATTGAGCAGCACGCGGGCGCGCGGAGTTTCCACGAGACAGCCCGGTGTCGCCGGATCACAATTAGGATTCTGCGGGTCGCGGATCCGTTGAATCGTGTTGAAGTAGAAGTTGGAGTTGAGCACCGGGTTGCGGTGATACCAGAAGACGCCTCCGTGATATTCATTCGTGCCACCTTTGGTCACGAAGTTGATGTGGATAGCGCCGCCTGCAGCAGATTCGGCTCCCGGCGTCGCTGTCGAAACTGTCACTTCTTCGATGGCGTCAATGCGAGGACGGATGTAGGTGAAGAATCCATCCGATGAGCGCAGCAGCGGATCCTGCGAATTGATGCCGTCGATGCTGAGGTTGAGAGCGCCTTTGGGAAGACCGTTGACCGTAGATTGGCGCGGACGACCAGGAGTCGCTGTACCCGGAAGGTTCAGCACAAGGTCCAGAGCATCACGCGAGGTGAAGGGAAGCTCTGTGATCTGGCGGCCCGTGATGGTGGCTCCGATGTTGGTGTTTTCTTTCTGAAGAACCTCAGCGCCGCTCGTCACCGTGACCGTTTCGTTGGCCGCGCCGACTTGCATCACGACATTGACCGAAGCAGTCTGCCCGCCCTCGGTTTTGACGTTTTTAACGACGGTCTGCTTGAAGCCCTGAGCCATAGCCGTCACCGTATAGGTTCCGACTCCGAGCGAGGGAAGCACGAAAAGACCATCATCTCCTGCCTTGACTTTGTACTCCCGACCGGTCGCATCTTCTTTGATGACGACCTCCGCGCCGGATATGACTGCGCCCTGCTGATCGACTATCGTACCCGATATACGAGCCGTAGTCTGCACCTGAGCCAGGGCCACGTTCGAAAACGAACCCAGCGCGAGGAGCAAAGAAAGCGCATAGACTGTGGCCTTCCTTGCAAGGAACACTTTCTTCATGGTGATCCTCCTTCTTTAGGTTGGTTGGAAGGCCGCCCGGAGATTTCCACTGATTCTTTTGCGCCTGAGACCGCGCGACCTTCCTCTTGGTTCAAATCAATAGGGTTGCGCCTCAACCCGCGAGTATTAAAACCGTAATGTCGAAACTTTTTGCATGAAAAATGAGCATCAATGCATTTCCATCTGCTCGCACCAGAACCGACTGCAACGAACCGGAAAAAAACATGGCTCTCTGTTTTAGATAAAGCTTCAGTTAGAAGGGAAGTTTAAATGAAGCAACTGATATGCCTGCGGCTCTGCTGAATTCATCAGGCTTGTATCTTCCTTAAAGCGTGGAGGTTTGGGCTATTATGGCAAATAGGCACGCCTGCTTTGAGTGGGGGATTTTACGAAGATTTGAACAGGATTTCCAAATATTTGGAAATCAACCTGCTTTCTTTTAAGAGACTAATGTCCGAAAGCCCTGGTAATAGTAAGGACAGCAACGCGCGCTGCGCCTGCCTCAATCAGAGTTTCCGAGGCCGCGCTGACCGTACTACCCGTCGTGAAAACATCGTCGACGAGCAGCACCGAAGCCTTTTCTATCAGCCAGGGTCGCCCAACGGTGAAGGCTCGCTCAACCGATTTCGCGCGATCTATCTGATCCATCCCTGCGCGATGCCGCTCGGTGTGTTTGATACGCGAGAGCGAATGGAGATCGAGCCGTATAGCGAATTTCGAGGCTATGACCTTTGCGATCAGGCCCGATTGATTGAATCCGCGCTCGCGCTCGCGCACAGGATGCAGCGGCACAGGAATCACCACATCGCAGGAAAGCTCAGCGCGGTTTATCGAAAAGGTCTCACTGATTATTCCTTTGAGTCGCGGGCAGAGGTGCGGATGGGATTTCAAAAACAGAACGCTTGCTTTGAGCGCGCCCCCGTACAGCCCGCAGGATCGCGCTCGATGAAAAGAAAACCCGTCGCACCTGCCGCAGCTTTGCCGGACAGAAGTTCGATCAAGAGGCAATCCGCATTTCGAGCAAACAGTCTTATCGAAAAAAATCGTGGTGATGGCCGGGTCAGTCCAGCACTCAGCGCATACAGCGCCGTCGGCGAAGGATTCGACCATCTGCCCGCAAAGATGACACGTCTGTGGCCAGGCTACTGTAATGAGCGCGTCTCTTATTTTCGTGGAAACTCGTTTGAACACGCCCGACCCTCTGTGCAGGCGTAAAAGAAAGTCGGCGAGCCAAATCCGACTCGCCGAGGGGAGCTAAAATATTTCAACCTTCTTTTTCGACGAGCAGACCCTGTTCCATCAGTTCCTGACATTTTATGCAGTAAGGCGCCCACGGTATGGCTTCGAGCCGCTTGGCGCTGATCTCATCGCCGCAGTTTATACACTCACCATAAGACCCGTCGGAGAGGCGATCCATAGCCTCTTCGACCAGACGAAGCGTATTGCGCTCATTGGTGCTTTGAGAAAAAAGCAGTTCTTTGGTGTAAGAATTCGATGCCTTGTCGGCAGGGTCCTGGCTGACTTCGCGATCAGCCTCGCGACCATAATCCTCCGTGCGCTCGACGAGTCCGAGCAGCGCATTTCGCTGAGTCGTTAATTGAGTCTCGAAATATCTTATCTTCTTTTTGTCCATTCGCTACCTCTCGGTAAACAGCAAGGGGTGAGATCACCCTTTGCCGACCGTATGCCACTTCCGATTAGTATGCCTTCCCGCAGATGATAAAAACAACCTGCGTTTTATTTCTGATACGGCAGGTCGTGAATTATCGTAAAAGCGCGGTAGACCTGCTCCAAAAGCACGACCCTCGCCATCTCATGCGTGAGAGTCATGCGCGACAGCGCAAGCAGAAAATCAGCCCGCTGTCTGACCGCATCGCTTACTCCCGCGTGACCGCCCAGAACGAAAATAATCCGGCGAGTCCCCGCGAGGCGGTGATTTTCAATCAACTCGGCGAACTGGCGGGACGTTATATCGCGCCCGCGCTCATCCGCCACTACGACGTAAGAATCCGTCCCGATTCGCGAAAGAATCTCTTCGCTCTCTTTTTCAACATCGCGGTCGCGAATCTCCGCCACCTCGACGCGAGCGTAGTGGCCGACCCTCTCCATGTAATCCCGGATCATTTCCTTCGCCGGGGCGCTACGGGTTTTGCCGACCCACACAAATCTGAGCTTCACCGTTCACTCTTTCGTCAACGCTATCTTGTACCGATTCATCTTCTCGTAAAGATTCTTCCGGCTGATGCCGAGTATTTCGGCTGCGCGCGTCTTGTTGCCCCGCGTATGCTCAAGCACCTCGCGTATGTAAACCGCCTCGATCTCGGCAAGCGACGGCTTGTAGTTGCGCGACTGCATCAATCGGGCAGCCGACCTCAGATAATCGGGCAACTGTTGAGCGCCAATCACATCGCCCGTCGCCGCAAGCACCGCGCTTTCAATGATGTTTCTAAGCTCCCGAACATTGCCCGGAAAATCGTAGCTTTTCAACAACCCCATCGCTTCATCTGAAAACCGCACCATCGGGCGATTGTGACGCGCGGCGAACTGTAGACGGAACTCCTCGACGAGATCGGCCACGTCCTCCATTCGCTCAAGGAGACGGGGCATCTCGATTGTCACCACCGCGAGGCGATAATAAAGATCATCCCGAAAAGCGCGGGCGCGCACAGCTTCCTTCATCGATATATTTGCCAGCGCGATTATTCGAACATCGATTCGGATCGACTGCTTGCCTCCGAGTCGCTCGAAGTTTCTCTCTTCGATCACACGCAGCAGCTTCGCCTGCGACGACTGACTGAGGCTGGCTATCTCGTCCAAAACGAGAGTGCCGCCGTGCGCCGCTTCGAATCTCCCCGGCTTGGAATCCGTCGCCCCCGTGAACGCGCCTTTCTCATAGCCGAACAATTCCGATTCCAGCAGGTCTTCAGGCAGAGCCGCGCAGTCTATTTTGACGAAAGCAGCCGCGCGCCGCGCGCTGCGGTCGTGAAGTATGCGCGCGACAGCATCCTTTCCCGTACCCGATTCGCCCAGCACCAGCACGTTCGCATCTGATGGGGCGACCCTCTCGATGAGGTCAGCCACCCGTTGCATAGCTGGTGATTTGGTGACTAGCGTCATGCATTCGCAGTGAATGGGAGAATGGGAGAATGGGAGTGATAGCTTATCTTCTCCCACTCACCCACTCTCCCATTCATTCCCTCACTCCCCTACTCTCCCACTCAACTCTTCTCTCCTTCGACTTCGAGCGCGACACGTTTCGCGTCGCGCCACAATCTTTCAAGATCATAGAAATGGCGCGTCGCGCTTTGGAACACGTGGACGATGAAATCCCCATAATCGAGCAGCACCCACTCGGCGTTCGCGTAGCCTTCGGTGTGCATAGGGCGACGGCCCGCCTTGCGCAACTGGTCTTCGACCGATTCGGCGATGGCCGCCACCTGACGCGGATTGCCGCCGGTGCAGAGAAGAAAATAATCGGTGAAGGAAGCCACCTCGCGCAGATCGAGCGCGACTATTTCCGTCGCCTTCTTATCGCTTGCGGCGCGGGCCGCCATCTCGATGAAATTATCGGCTTCGACCGCCTCCGGTTCCGGTTGTTTGCTGACTTTCCGAGCCATCTTATTCCTGTTCGTACAATCCGTACTTTTCAATATAGTCAGCCACGCGCTGAGGAACCATTTCGCTGATGTTTCGGCCTTCGCGCACGCAGCGTCTTATCTCTCTCGAAGAGATATCGTGTTCGACATAATTCGTCAGATAAATTAAATGATCATCTTCGTCCTCTTCGCCCGCCTGCCTTATGCGTGAGCGGAATTTTTCAGGCAGGTGAGAAGTTTCAACCTCTGTGCCGGGTCGCGCGGCCACGATTACCGAGACGCTTGAAAGCACGCGCTCACTCTCGCGCCACGTCATGATATCGGCGAACGAGTCTGCGCCCATCACAAAGAACAACTTCGCCTCCGTCCCATAAATTCCATAAAGCCGCTCGATGGTCTGAAACGTGTAAGGACGGTCGGGCATTTCCATCTCGATGGTCGAAACTTTCAACCTTTCGTCATCCATCGTTGCAAGCACGGCCATCGCATAACGGTGAAACGGCTTCGATACTGCGCTTGCAGTTTTGTGCGGCGGACAGTGAGCCGGAATTATCAGCATCTCATCGAGGCGAAACTTTTCGGCCACCGCGCGAGCTATTCCAGTGTGACCCAGATGAACGGGGTCGAACGTGCCGCCGTAAGCGCCTATTCGTCTTCTGCTCATATCTCTATGATGCACAGGCGGCCCTCTGGATTTCGCGCACCCGCGAGCCGAGCGCGCTGACCAGTCGATCCAGTCCGTGACCCGTCACAGATGAAATTTCAAATAACTCAAGCCCGCGCGTCGCAACGAACTCTCTGAGGCGATCAACTCTCTCCGCGTCGTCGAGCGCATCCATCTTCGATGCGGCGACCATCTGCGGCTTGGCGAGCAGATCGGTTTTGTATAACTCAAGCTCGCGACATATCACCAGAAAATCACTGACAGGATCGCGCCCCGTCGATGAAACATCTACTACGTGCAGCAGCAGTTTCGTCCGCTCGATGTGGCGCAAAAATTCAAGTCCCAGCCCCGTACCTCTGTGCGCGCCTTCGATCAGTCCGGGGATATCGGCCACGACGAAAGTTTCCATCTCGCCAAAGGAAACTACACCCAGGTGAGGTTCGAGCGTGGTGAATGGGTAATCGGCGATCTTTGGTCGCGCTGCTGATATGCGCGAGATGAGCGTCGATTTGCCAGCATTGGGGAAGCCCACGAGTCCAACATCAGCTATGAGTTTCAATTCGAGGTCGAGCGCGCGAACCACTCCAGGCTGTCCGTCCTCGTGACGGCGCGGGGCGCGATTCGTGGAAGTCGCAAATCTCGCATTGCCTCTTCCGCCGCGCCCGCCCTCAGCTATCAGCACCCGCTCTCCTGCGCGCGAGAAATCGTAGATGGTTTCTCCTGATTCCGAGTCGCGAACGAGAGTGCCTGTAGGAACCAGCACCGTAATATCTTCTCCATCGCGGCCTGTGCGATTGCTGCCTTCGCCGTGCGCTCCGCGGTTGGCTCGAAATTCGGGGTTGAATCTAAACTGAAGGAGCGAATTCAACTGGTCGGTCGATTCGAGGAAGATCGAACCGCCCCGGCCTCCGTCTCCTCCCGACGGCCCTCCGCGCGGGACGAACTTCTCGCGGCGAAATGCCATCACTCCATTGCCGCCGCCTCCCGCTTTGACTACTATCCTGGCCCGATCTAAAAACTGCATTTGTCAGATGTCAGATGCTAGATGTTAGATGTTAGATATCATCGCTCGAACTAACATCTAACATCTGACCTCTAACATCTATTCCGCCGGATAGACGCTGATGAATTTGCCCATGCGGCCCTTCTTTTCGAATTTGACCACGCCCGTTATAAGCGCAAACAGCGTATCATCCGAGCCGCGTCCGACATTGTTTCCGGGCTTGAATGGGGTTCCGCGCTGGCGCACCAGAATCTCGCCTCCCTGGACGACCTGGCCGCCGAATCGTTTGACTCCGAGCCTTTGAGAATTCGAGTCGCGCCCGTTGCGCGAGCTTCCAACACCTTTTTTATGTGCCATAAACCCTCTGCCATGTGGCGCAAGACTGCGCCCTCACGTTTTTGATCGCTCTCACTAAATCGAATCTATTCGCACGGCGGTGTAATTCTGGCGATGGCCGTGTTTTTTCTTGTACTGCTTGCGGCGCTTCTTTTTGAAGACGATCACCTTAGGCCCGCGCCCGTGACTGATGACGGTCGCTTCGACCTTCGTTCCTTCCACGACAGGCGAGCCTACGAAAGTAGTTTCCCCATCGCTTTTCAAAAGCACCTCGAATTCGACTGTGGAGTCGACCTCGGCCTCAAGCGAAGGGACTTCTACGATGTCACCGCTTGAGACTCTGAATTGTTTGCCCCCGGTCTGAATAACGGCATAAGCCACTGTCAGCTACCTCCGATTTTTAACTACTGGCGAAAGTCCAAGATTATAGCCATCGGTTTTAGAGACTGTCAACGCTTGCGAATTTAAAGTCCTGGGGGCGCACGCATCTTGCGTGCTGGTCTTACGCATTCTGACCTTAGTGCGACTCCTGAAGCCTTGCACGCTGGAAGCGTGCGTTCCCAGGGCTGTCCATTTTTTTTGTTGTCAGGCTGCTTTGCAACAGTCCTGAATCGAAGAGGTATCGCAGGTGTGATTGGAAACAGGAATCGCTCTTTTAGAGCGAACAGGCGACCCGGCGACCACGCAGAATTTCTTTCTCTCTCAACCGCGCCGGTCTTTCAGCTTTTCGGAAACGCCGCTTCGACGAGTCCCCGTCCCCTGTCGGCCTTGTATGCTTCGATCACTTCGCCGAGCATCGCTTGAAGTTGCTCCTGCGTGTAGCTGAGTTGAGCGGCCATTTGAGTCAGCATATTGGAAGCGGTCTTAGCATGGGTGTGACCGATGGAATTGCTTATGATGAAATACAAAGCCACAAGCCGAATCCCTTCAACCACTCGGCCTGATTGATAAGCCATAAACCCGAGCTGAGAAAGCGTAACAGCCTCGATAGCGCGGTTGCCTATCTGCTGATTGATCTCAAGAGACTTTTGAAATTTCTCGCGAGCCGAGTCGTAATCGCCCACGTTCACATCAATCGTGGCCAGTTGGTGTAAGGTAACAGCCTCGCCAGCGCGGTCGCCTATCTGCTGACGCATCGTCAATGCCTTTTGAAATTTCTCACGAGCCGAATCGTATTCGCCCACTTTCAAATCAATCGTGGCCAGTTGATGCCAGGTAGCAGCCTCGCCAGCGCGGTTGCCTATCTGCTGTTCGATCTCAAGGGACTTTTGGAAATTCTCACGAGCCGAGTCGTAATCGCCCACGTTCACATCAATCGTGGCCAGTCCGTGCAAGGCTACTGCCGCTTCTTTCGGTATGTCCTCTCCTGCCGTTGCCAGACATCGCTCGTACCACTCGCGCGCTTCGGCATAATCGCCGCGATGAAGATATGAGCGCGCAATCCAACTCATCGGCCCCGGATGCTCTTCGCAGTCGAGCATCTCAAGGTTGATTTCAGCGAGGTCTTCGTACAATCCCTGCCTCGCCAGAAAATTGCTGGGCTCATGTAACCAATTTGTGC
>DLHY01000115.1 GCA_002483445.1 Blastocatellia bacterium UBA7656 | reverse complement strand
CCTGACCCCTGACCCCCGACCCCCGACCACTGCCTATGCGTTTTACCAGATATTCAAAATGGACAGGGCTTGATGCGGGTTCGATCAGTCTCGAAGAACTGCTCGACCGGCTCTCTGATTTTCTGTTGCAAAGCGGATTCGATGACCCTTATTCAAGGTACTGGAACGAGGCGGATAGAAATCTCGAATCTCTTAGCGAAGCCATCCGTCGCGCTCTCGTGGAAGAGGGCTTGCTCTCTGACGAAGAGTTGGAACAACTGGCCGACGATGAAGGAAACATCGATGCGAAGGCGATGGCCGAATTGATTGATCGGTTGATCGAGCGGCTCATCGAAGAGGGCTATCTGAGAATGGATCGCGAAGTGTCGGATGCGAATTCGCAGCCCGCGCGGGGGCAGGGGAAGACCGCGAAGCCAATAGAGCGATCAATCAAGTTCGAGTTGACGGACAAGGGAATAGATTTTCTCGGCTACAAAACGCTCAAGGAGTTGATCGGCTCGCTCGGCAAATCCGCGCTTGGTCGTCACGACACCTCTCATCTTTCGACGGGCGTGGAGGCGAGCGAGGCCGCGCGCCCTTACCTGTTCGGCGACACCTTGAATCTCGATGTCAACGCGACTCTGGCTTCGGCCATTCAGCGCGAAGGGCTTGGAGTGCCGATCAATCTCGAATACAAGGATCTGATGGTCTCTCAGAGCGAATATCAAAGCTCGTGCGCGACGGTGTTGATGCTGGACTGCTCGCACTCGATGATTCTTTACGGCGAGGATCGTTTCACTCCGGCAAAGCGCGTGGCGATGGCGTTGACTCACTTGATCAGGACTCAGTATCCGGGAGATTCGCTCTCGGTGGTTTTATTTCACGATTCGGCTGAAGAGATTCCGCTCTCCGCGCTGGCCCGCGCGCAGGTCGGCCCTTATCACACCAACACGCGCGAAGGATTGAGGCTGGCGAGAAAGATTCTCGCGCGCCAGTCGAAGGACATGCGCCAGATCATCATGATCACGGACGGCAAGCCTTCGGCGATGACTCTCGAAGACGGGCGGATTTACAAAAACCCGTTCGGGCTTGATCCGATGATTTTGAAGGAGACGTTCAAAGAAGTGGCCCAGTGCCGTCGCAGCCAGATCATGATAAACACCTTCATGCTTGCCGACGATCATTACCTGATCGAGTTCGTCAAAAAAGTGACCGAGATTTGCCGGGGCAAAGCTTACTTCACTTCAACGCTCACGCTGGGCCAGTACATATTGATGGACTATATGAAGAGGCGCACCACGCGCATTCACTGAGATCAGCTTGCAAGAGCGACTTCTCCTATCAGAGCCTCTTCGCCTGTCATGAAAGCAGGCATCCGCATTTCGCTTGCAGCCGCGGCGAGATGTCTTGCGATGCAGGCGAGCAACTCATCCGGTTTTGCAGGTTTGAGCAGCACGTCATCCGCGCCGTACTCTTTTTTAGCTTCCCATTTGTAAGTCGGCTTCGTGTAAACGCCGGTCAGTATGACGACCTTTGGGGGGCAGTCCATTTCCTTGATAGTCTTGCAGACGAGGAAGCCGTGAAGTTTCGGCAGCAGTCCGTCTGTCAGCACGAGGTCGGGTTTTTCGCTTACAGTAAGATCGACAGCCGCCTGTCCGTCTTCCGCGAGTACGATATCGTAACCGGCCTTGTTGAGTATTGCCCAGAGCATCTTGCGAGTCATTCGATCATCGTCTGCTACGAGGATTCTCTTGTTCATGATGTTTACCTTAGCCCATAAAATTCGGACGTACTGATGCGTTTGACACAGCGCAAGCTGACGGCCTGCGAGTCATCAAAAACATAAGCTTTCAGTTTGCGTCACACTTGCTTGCAAACCGATATGACAACCGGGTACAGCCGATAGGGAGCAACCCTTGTGCCGCTGCGCAGAGATGAAGTTGTTATGCGTCAAGTTCTTCTCTCGAAGACGTTACGAAGAGAAGGGCAAATCTTTTCGCGGCACGGTTGAGGAAGATTGCAACGGGAAGATTTTCAGGCGATGTGGCACGATAGCACACGCTGGCCGATTTGAAAGAGCGAGCGTAAGGAAATGATCGAAAGCTTGAAGGCTTTCATCGATAAGCCTCAGACGCAATACAAAGCAGGCAAGAAAGCTTGAGCGTCGCATGATTGCAGATGATGGCGGGCAACAGGTTAATGCGCGGAAAAAGATATCTTGAAGTGAAGAAAAGTAAAGCGAAGCTGAAGGTGCAGGCTCGCTCCCTAATCCGGATGAACAACCTGCCAGGAAAATCGAAAACCTCGCTTTCATTGGGACTTCAGGTATACCTGTGATCCATCTCTCTTGCCGCTTCTTCAGACATGGTGATATTCTCACCCACTCCACATCCTGATCTTGTTTGGCAGCGCATCGTTAATGACTGAGCAACCCTGAGAAAACCAGCTATCTGAAAAACGAAGCAGTTGATATTTTACGCGCGCCAGCAGACGCCACAGAGTGAAAGAGCCGCATTTCCTTGCTTCTATTCTTCAAGCGAATCCGTAAGGTTTTCGCTGAAGAAACTGCTGGTTCTGGTTCTGAAACAGGTGGTGAGATTTTATGGCCAGACAAACCCACTCGCATCGAGGCGATCTGACGGAACGCCTCATTCGAATCCTTTTTCTATTGGCCGAACGTCCGCATTCGCAACGCGAACTGGCGCAACTTTTCAAGGTTGGCAGCGTGACCATACGGCGCAACCTCACAGAGCTTTCGCGCCATTACCAGATCGAATACGAGATGGAAGGGCGTGAACGAATTTATCGGTTCAGCGATCATTATGAATTTCGCCCGCCGACGCTGACGCCCGGTGAACTGGCCGTCCTGTTGCTGGCGCAAGAGTCTATCGCGGCAACGAGGCTGACGGCTTTTGGCACGCCTTTCGGCGGATACGGGTACACGCTGCTCGACAAAGTGCGAGCCGCGTTGCCCAGAGCCTTGCGCGATAAACTCGATGCGCTTGCCACAATCTTCGGTTCTGCTATTGCCAGTCCACTCATCATTGGACTGAGCTATAGAAAAACGCTACTTTGCCAATTTTCACTTTGATAGATTACTTGCAGTATGAAAAGCGACTCTAACAAACATCCTCAATGCCGAGCGGCCAGACTGATCAAGCTGATTTGCGAGATCAAATCTAATCCCAGGCAAACGCCGGAACAACTTTGGCGCTCGCTCGAAATCAGCCGCTCGCAGTTCTTCGAGGACAAGAAATCGCTAGCTCTTCTCGGCTTCATTTTCGATTATGACCGCAAGCGCAAAGGGTATGTGATAAAGAAGGACATTTATCTGCCGGTTCCTGATTTTACAGCAGTCGAAGTTCTATCGCTGGTGATGGCTGTCCGTCAAATTTCCGCTGCTGGTGATCACACGCTGGCCTTCGATGCCGTCAAAGCGATCAAGAAAATCATTGCCAATTCTGACAAGCGCGTGCGCGAGTTGCTTGAATACGCGATAGATGATGATGTGCTTAAGAACAGATTCAGAGTGGACTCGCGGATCGTCGAAGAGTTATGGCGGGCGCGAGATGGATGCTGGCGTCTGGAGATTGTCTACGACGATTTTTCGCAGCAATGCGAACGAACAATGCAGATTGACCCTTACGCACTCTTTTTCAAGGGACGCGCTCTCTACATAGATGCTTTCGTGCCGGATGAGAAAAAAGTGCTGATGTTGCGCGTAAGCCGAGTGAAACGCATCGTGGGCCGCGTCGGAAACTTTGGCATCCGGGAAGATTATAATTTCGGCCAGCGTCATCGCCACAGCTTCCGCGTGATGGTGAGCGACAAGCCGCCGCAACTCGTGCGTATCAGGTTTGCGCCGAACGCTGCTCGATACATTGACGAATCCTGGCTCCACGAGTCTCAGAAAAAGATGGTGGGCATAGACGGGAGCCTGATTTTGAGTTTGAGTGTGAGCGACCCGCGCGAGGTGCTTTGGTATCTGGTCTTCCCGTGGGGCGATGAAGCAGAGATTCTGGAACCGCAATGGCTTCGGGAAGAGGCGCTTAAAATAGCTCATCGCGTAGTCGAAACTTACGGTAAGAATACGAAGTGAAAGGGTGGTGTCTTCAATGTTTGAAGCAATAGCGAATTACGTTAATCAAGTTGTTCCAAATACCTATCTGAGGGGAATCCTCATCTCCTGGGCGATCTTTTAGGAGGGATCGGCAATCTTGCCCAATTGTTTGCTACTGGAAACTTTGTGGCAAAGTTGGATGTGAATCGGAGCAGGAAATGAAGCAAGTGATTCTTAAATCTGTTTATTCGCGCCTTGCACCATCTGGTTCTGCGAATAGTTTCATCAGCAATCGCCGCCTTTCACAGCATCAGGCGCAAACATATAAATTACTCAAAGACCGAAACCTCGATGTGATTTTTTGCACTGCGCTAACCGGCGATGGCAAGAGTTTATCTGCTTACTTAGCTGCCTTGCGCGACAACTGCTGTACAATGGGGCTGTATCCGACTAACGAACTTAGCCGCGATCAGGAGAGTCAGATTGAAAACTACGTTGCACAGCTTTCGCTTACACAGCAAAAGCAGCGCGTTTGTCGCCTGAGCAGCGAACAATTGACTGATTATGCTCTTGCTTCTGGTGTCTCAAGGCAGAGTGAACTTTTACGGCAGATTCAGGAGCGCGAAATCCTGCTCACCAATCCAGATATTTACCACCTGATAATGAATAACTATTACCTGCGCCGTTCCGATGCGCGGGACAAAGTTTTCAGCGCGCTCATCAAAAATTTTGAGTTGACTGTTTTTGATGAGTTTCACATTTTCGGTGCGCCGCAAATCGTCAGCGTTGTCAATTCGATGCTGCTTACACGCGCAACCCATGGCGAAGGGCGTAAATTCCTTTTCCTCTCGGCCACACCATCAACACAGCTACGAGAACACCTTGAGCGAGTTGGACTCAGCTATGCAATTGTTAAAGGCGAATACTGCCACGCTCTGGCGGCAGAAGTTGATGAGATCAATCTCGACGAATATCGGCGCATCACTCACCAGATCACTCTGTTTGTTGATGTCATCAACCGTCCTGATAAAACTGCCGAGCAATGGCTGATTGAGAATGTTGAACTCGACTTTATCCATTTT
>DLHY01000009.1 GCA_002483445.1 Blastocatellia bacterium UBA7656 | reverse complement strand
TCATCAAGTTCAACAGATCGGCAGGCAGTGTCAGCATACGAAAGACCTCTTGGGAAAGATTTATCTTTCTCAGCTTACACAGCCTGCTCTTATTTTTTCAAAGATCAAAATGGATAAAGTCGAGTCAAAATAACCTGCTCAATTTATAATTCATAGCACGCAAAATCAAGAAGGCCGTCGGCTTTCAAAAGCAATCACTGGCTGATAATATCTTCGATTCTGTCAGATGCGCTTTTGCAGACAGAGTTCACAACGGAGCCAAAGTATGTCGATTCAGGAAGCCCTGCGCGAGCGGCTCAAGGAGGCGGTCGCGGAGTTGTTCGAGATAACTATTTCGGAAATCCCTGTCGAGGTTCCGCCGCGAACCGAGATGGGCGACCTCGCTTTTCCATTCGCTTTCGATCTTGCAAAGCGGCTCAAGGAAAAGACCGGACAGAAACAGAATCCTCGCGAGATCGCTTCGCGTGTCGCCGAACGATTGCGCGATATCGAGGGCATCTCTCGCGTCGAGACGGCGGGCGCAGGCTACATCAATGTCTATCTTGATCGCGCGGGCTATCTCATCAATGTTGCCTCTGCGCCCGGTCAGTTCGCGCCTCTGCTTGGCGGAAAGATCATAGTCGAGCATACGTCAGTCAATCCAAACA
Organism: Blastocatellia bacterium UBA7656; assembly: GCA_002483445.1. Lineage (GTDB taxonomy): Bacteria > Acidobacteriota > Blastocatellia > UBA7656 > UBA7656 > UBA7656. The sequence continues at coordinate 16,479 of DLHY01000009.1, read as the reverse complement.
AAGCGGCGCACATAGGGCATCTGCGAAACGCCGTGCTTGGCGACACCATCGCTCGCATTCTTCGCGCAACAGGCGAGGACGTGGAAATCCAGAACTACATCGATAACACGGGCGTGCAGGTCGCCGATGTCGTCGTCGGATTCCGCCACATCGAACAGAAATCGATGGACGAAATCAAAGCCATCCTGGACAAGTTCGATTATTACTGCTGGGAGCTATACGCCCGCGTGGGAGGCTTCTACGAAGAAGACAAATCGCGGCGCAGTCTTCGCGCCGAAACTTTGCACGAACTCGAAAAAGGCGAAGGCGAAATTTACGAGATGGCCGATTACATCTCTACGCGAATACTCCGCTGTCATCTCGAAACGATGGCTCGCGCAGGCATAGTCTATGATGTCCTGCCGCGCGAATCCGACGTGCTTCATCTTCACATCTGGGAGCGAGCTTTTGAATTGCTCAAAGAGCGCGGCGGAATAGAATTCGAGCGGGAAGGCAAGCTCGCAGGATGCTGGGTGATGCGCTCGCCGGAAGCGGAAACGAAGGAAGAAGAGAGCGAGCATGAAGCCGATAAAGTCATCGTGCGCTCGAACGGAACTGTCACCTACACGGGCAAGGATATCGCTTTTCATTTGTGGAAGCTCGGCCAGTTGAATATAGATTTTTATTACAAGCCGTTTCACACCTATATCGAAGGTCACCGGGCCTGGATCACTACTTCTGAAGAATCGGAAAATGATTCCTCTCATCCGCCGTTCGGAAAAGCGGCGGCTTATTTCAACGTCATCGACATAGGCCAGTCTTACCCGCAGCATTACGTCAAGTTGGGAGTGATGGCCGTCGATCACGATGAAAGAGTGGAGCGCAGCGCGCATCTCGGTTATGAAAAAGTCGTGCTGTCGCCCGCCGCCGCCGAACAACTCGGACAGCGGATTTCCGAAGAAGACCGACGGCGCGGAGTGGTGAGCATGTCTGGGCGCAAAGGGCTTGGCGTGAAAGCCGACGATTTGATCGATGAGCTTGAGCGTGGCGCGCTCGCAGAGGTAGCAAGCCGACACGCAGATATCAGCGAATCGGAACAGCGGGCCATCGCGCACAAGATCGCTATCGGCGCTCTGCGTTATTACCTGCTCAAGTATTCGCGCAATTCGATAATCTCGTTCGATTTCAAAGAAGCTCTCGCGTGGACGGGCGAGACGGGCGTCTACATTCAAAACGCAGTGGTGCGCGCGACCTCGATATTTCGCAAGCTCAGTGAAGCGGGGATAGATTCGTCGCCCGATCAGTTGAAAAATTTCTCGCGTGAAGAAATCGCCGCTTTGCTCGGCGGCAAGGATGGCGATGAGCTATGGTCTCTCGCTTATCTTGCGACTCGATTGCCTGATACTGTGCGATCAGCGGTCTTGCAGCTTGAGCCTTCACTCATTGCGAAGTGGGCGTTTCAACTCGCGCAGAGTTTCAACGTGTTCTATGAAAAACACAGAATCAAATCCGAATCGAATCCGGCGCGGCGCGCGTTGCTCATCGCGCTTGCATTCATCGCGCGTCGGCAGTTGAAAGTCGCGCTCGAACTCTTAGGGATAGATGCGCCAGAGCGCATGTGAATTTGCATAACTTCAGACGGTGAGCTATACAATCAAGTGAGAAGACATAAGGAGAGAAGCCATGCTTATCGTAATGAAAGCCGAAGCCACACCTCAGCAGGTGGAAGATGTCTGCGAAGTAATCCGACAACTCGGATTCAAACCGCACCCGATGCCTGGGGCGACCCGTACCGCGATAGGAATAACCGGCAATCAGGGCGCGATTGATCCCACCCATTTCGAAATCCTTCCCGGAGTCGGTGAAGCCATCAGAGTCTCGAAGCCCTACAAACTTGTAGGCCGCGACCTCAAACACGACAACACCATAATTCGCATCGGCGAGGCGGAAATAGGCGGGGCGGAGCCTGTCATCATCGCAGGCCCCTGCGCGGTCGAATCATACGAGCAGACGATGGAAATCGCCGAGGTGATCGCCGACGCGGGCGTGAAACTTTTTCGCGGCGGCGCGTTCAAACCGAGAACCTCGCCTTACTCGTTTCAGGGATTGGGCGAAGAAGGATTGAAAATTTTAGCCGAAGCGCGCGACCGATTCGGAGTGAAGATAGTGACCGAAGTGCTGGACACTGAAACCGCTGATCTTGTCGAACAATATGCTGACGTGATGCAGATAGGCGCGCGCAACATGCAGAACTTTTCACTGCTTCGCCGCGTCGGTCAATCGCGAAAGCCCGTGATGCTCAAGCGCGGTATGTCGGCTACGCTCGAAGAATTTCTCCTCGCCGCCGAGTACATCATGGCCGAAGGCAATTACAACGTCATACTGTGCGAGCGAGGCGTGCGGACGTTTGCTGATCACACGCGCAACACGCTCGATCTATCGATAGTGCCTGCGGTGAAGAATCGCTCGCATCTTCCGATCATAGTCGATCCTTCGCACGGAACAGGCAAGCGACATAAAGTGATTCCGATGGCGCGCGGTTCGATAGCCGTCGGCGCGGACGGCATCATGGTCGAGGTGCATAATCATCCTGAACACGCGCTTTCGGATGGGCCGCAGGCTTTGCTGCCCGATATGTTCAAACAGATGGTCGCCGAAGTCCGCGCCATCCATCGCGTCATTGCCGAAACGGAAAGCCTCGTTTCATGAAACCGGTCGTCTTCTATGGCATCAGGTGATGAATGAAGAATCGAATGAAGAAAAGCTGACTTCTCAGATCAGCATTGCTGAAAAAAAATCCTCACCGATAAGAGAAATCCTCGCAGTTCTTGCTATCGCATCCGCGCTATCGATAGGCGCGTTTCTATATTTTTTCAATCAAGGGATGACGAACGTCTACGGCGACGGCGTCGCGCACGCCAATATTGCGCGCAAGGTCGTCGATAGCCCGGATGATTCGCTCTGGCAGAGATACATTCAGATCGGAACGCCGTGGCTGCCGCTCCAGACAGTTTTGATGCTGCCTCTCGTCGCGAATGACTGGATGTGGAGGACGGGCGCAGCGGGCAGCATCGTCTCGATGCTCTTTTACGTCATCACCGCTCTTTCGCTCTACAAACTAGCAGGTCTCATTTATCGCGACGAAGAGAAGCGATTCGGAAAATCGATGCCCGCCGTTGCGTGCGCGATTTTTCTCTTCAATCCGAGCGCGCTTTACATGCAATCGACTCCGATGAGTGAGCTTGTGTTTATGGGCGCGGTGGCGGCGGCTGTGTATTTTCTTCAACGCTGGGCGATGGATCAGACACTGCGGCGTTTGATCATCGCGGCTGCGATAATGACGGTTGCCGCTCTCGCGCGCTACGAAGCATGGCCCATCGCCGCTTTGTCAGTTCTGATTGTCGCGATCATCGCGAAAGGTAATCTTTTTGAGAAGCTGAAGATGACAACTGTTTTTTCTCTGATCGTGATGATCGGCCCCGCGTACTGGCTATGGCACAACTGGTCGATCTTCGGCAATCCGCTTGAATTTCTGACCGGCCCTCATTCTGCGCGCGGCATATTCCTTCAAAATCAGGCCAACCTCGGCTGGTCGAAAATCTTCGTCGGCAATGCATTGCTCGACGCGCTGCTGATGGGCGCGACTGTAGCCGTGATAGTCGGGCCGCTGATTGTGATGCTCGCGGCAGCAGGATTTTTCAGGCTGATGATGGGGAGGCGAAAAGCAATGATAATTTATCTGCCGTCTCTGCTTTTGCTCGCGCCGTTTTTTTTTCACACCGTGAGCCTCTATCGCGGAGAGATTCAGATATTTCCTCTGAGCGCGTTCGGGCTTCTCAATGTGCGCTATGGTCTGCCCCACCTTCTGGCCGCCGCGTTGTTCGCTCCCGCGATAATCCCCGCGCTAGGCCGATTGAAAAATTCCGCACTGCTGATGGTCGCGCTCGTCGTCGCTTTGCAATACTGGTTTTTGATCCGGGAAGGGCCGTCGCAGATGGCGATTTATCAGGAAGGATTTCGCAACGGGGTCAACTCGCGCCCTTCGCGCGAACGCGCCCGCACAGCATCCTTTTTTAGAGAGAATCCGCCGCGTCCGATGATACTGATGCTGACCGGATCATTAGGCGCGGCCATTTCGCAGGGCGGATTGAGATTTTCAGATATCATCCACGAAGGCACGAGTCGCTGGCACCGCATAGAAAACGAAATCCCCGATGACGTTTCGACGATCATACTCGAAGAAGACGATGCGCTTGATCGTCGAATCCGCGCAAACTCCTCTCTTATCCGAGAATTTAATGAAGGATTTCAGCAGGTCTATTCAGTGGGCAGGATCAGAATTTACTGGCGCAGATGAACAGGTATGATTCACACATCGCGCAATTCTTTCCTTCGCGCGGCGGCTTCGGACTGTTTGGGCATAAGGCTTCGCACGCGATTTCGCCCCGCTTCTTTGGCGACGTACATGGCGCGGTCAGCCATCTCGATCATTTCTTCCTGCGTGACGGCGGCTTCAGGATAAGTCGCAACGCCTATGCTGGCAGTTATCTGCCCGATCTGGCGAACAGGAGTCGAGGCTATAGCTTCGCGCAATCGCTCGGCGGCCTTGAGCGCGTCATCGCGCCCGCACTGAGGAAGTATGGCGACGAATTCCTCCCCGCCGTATCGGGCGCAGATGTCTATGTCGCGGAAAGTCGATTTCATCATTCGCGCCACGTGCGTGAGCGCGGCGTCTCCCTTGCGATGCCCGTAGGTGTCGTTGATTCGTTTGAGGTGATCGAGGTCGAGCATCACGAGCGAGAGATGAGTGTCATTGCGGTCGGCAAGTTTTATTTCGCGTTCCAATCGCTCCTGAAAATATCTATGGTTGTAAAGCCCTGTGAGCGCGTCGGTCATCGCCTGAATCTGCACTCGCTTGAAGAGTCGGGCGTGGCTGATGGCGACGGCGAGTTCGTCGGCAACAGTCTTGGCCATCAGTTCCTCTTCATCTTCCCAGAGGCGGCCCTGCGTGTCGTCTTCGACCATAAGAACGCCGATGACGCTGCTGCGATAAGTTATCGGGATTTCGAGCGGGCCTGGGCCTTGAGAGAACACGCTTGCCTCGCCTGGCGATTCATCCGCCGCGTGAGGTTCTTCATGCCCGTTGCCGTTCGAAACCGGGCGCTCGTAGACGCTGATGCTTTCGGGCTTGCTGGTATCTTCTTCCCACAAAACGAGCGCCACCTTTCGAGCCTTGAGCGCGCTGCCGACTTCATCCACGGCTGATTGAAGAATGGATTCGATCTCAAGCGAACTCGATATCGCCGAGCTTATTCGATTCGTTGCCATCTCAAGCTCGTTTTGCCGCTGCATAAGCATGGTCAGTTTCGTAGTCAGAGTGAGCGCCAGCCGGAGCGAAACGCCGTGCGGGGTCGAAGCGTTGAGGCATTCTTCGAAGCGAGGGCGCTCGCTCGATTTCTGCGCGTAGATGCGCCCCATCAGGTACTCGATGGCGGTGAATGCGACGTTCGGATCGAAGGTCCAGACCATCTCGTAAACTTTCGGATGTGTTTCGTCCTCACCCGGCAAGGCATAAGAGGCCATCAGTCCGCTGAATCGCGGATCCATCACGACGATGAAAGGGCCGGTTTCGAAGTCGTGATAGAGCTTCTCCTCGATCAAGGTCATGTTGGAAAAATTTTCAGATGAGAATGATCGCTGATGACATTCCTTTTCGCAGGAGAAGAGATAGAGCGCGCGGCTCGATTCCAGTATTCTGCTGATGCGCTCCGTCTCCCTTGAGAGATGCCCGTCGAGGAATCTCCCTTCGATTATGAGCGCCGAGAGTTTGTTTTCAGTTACTATGTCCTCAAAGTAGCGCACCAGCCGCATGAGGGTCTGCTCATTGCACCTCACAGGAGAAAACTCTTCCACATGCTGATGCGTGACTGCGTAATAAAGAGAATACATTGAGGCCCTTTGATGCGGGGTATACACACTGCGGGGACTGGATTGCCAGTCCGATTTTACATTGAGCGAAGTGGGTGTCAATCGTTTTGTTTGAAAAGGTTTTCTTCAATGCGGGTTTTCTGGTATAGATTCCATGTTTCGAAATTCAATGGCTATTATGTTGAGGCAACCGGATTTAGGGCCATCGCATCACAGCCGGTGTGGTCATGGCCAGCCTTACAACTCGATTGATAATGACCGTGACCGCTGAACCAGGCTATAACGCTACGGACATCGAGCTTGCTCGGGCAGCAGCTCTGGGCGATGCAGCGGCATTTGAAAAGCTTTACCAGCAACATCACCGTCGAGTCTACTCGTTATGTTTGCGGATGCTGGGCAATTCGTCGCAGGCCGAAGACCTCGCGCAGGAAGTCTTCCTTCAGGTCTTTCGCAAGATCGGCAGTTTTCGCGGCGACTCGGCGTTCACGACGTGGCTGCACCGCTTGACGGTCAATCAGGTGTTGATGCACTTCCGCAAGCGCGGAGTCAAACTTGAACACACGAGCGAAGAAGGCGACTTCACCAACGTCGTCGATACCCCGCTTCAAAGCACGCGGCGAATCTCACTGGTTGACAGGATGACGCTTGAAAAAGCCATATCGCAACTGCCGCCGGGCTATCGCACGGTGTTCGTGCTGCACGATGTCGAAGGATACGAGCATGAAGAAGTCGGCTCGATCCTCGGCATCAGCATCGGCACATCGAAATCGCAGCTTCATAAGGCAAGAATGAGGCTTCGTGAATTGATATTAAAAAAGAATGAGTGAGGGAAAGTCATGGGTTGCAAGCAATTTGAGGAAATGATTTCGGATTATATCGATGGCGCTCTCGAAACCGGCGAGCAGGCTGTCATCGAGCGGCATCTTGCGGATTGCGAATCGTGTCGCGCGCTGAGGGACGATCTTTTACAGCTCGTCCACTTCAGCCGCCACCTGCCCGAACACACGCCGTCGAGTACGGTCTGGACAGCCATCCAGACTCAGGTCAAATCCGAACGTCGAGTGGGATTGCGCCAGAGGGTGGCAAGGTGGCTGGCTCGTCTGGAAGAGAGAAATTTCATCCTTTCGCTTCCTCAACTGGCAGCCGGCGCGGTCGCTTTGATTCTTGTCGCGCTGGTCGTTTCGGTCGTCCTGCGGCGCGAGGCGCAACAATCTGCGGAGACTGCTTCCACGCCCGCGTCAGCAGCGATCAGCAAAAATCTTTTGTCGTATCCCGATCTTCAGCAGATCGAAGAGCGCATCAGCCAGTTGGAAAGCTCTGTCGAGCAGCGTAAAGCTTCGTGGACGCCCGACCTCCGGCAGGCATTCGAGCGCAATCTGGCTTATGTGAATCAATCGCTGATAGAATGCCGCCAGCAGATAAGCGGTCATCCAGAAGATAAGGTGTCCGAGGAGTTGATGCTCAACGCCTATCGCGAAAAGGTGCGCCTGCTCGAAGGCTTTGAAGCATTCTGATCGATTCATGCGAGTGACTGCCAAAAAATGCCCTTTGCGACTGCCAGCGTCGTTCGCACTGGTTTTGTTTTTGTGCGCGTCACAAGCCATCTCATGGGAGCGATTCGAAAAGACTTACAAAGCGAAAGAACGCTCCCATCTCACCATTTCAAATATACGAGGGCAGGTAACAGTCGCGGCCTGGAGCAAGAGAATCATCAGCGTCCGCGCCGTAACTGATCCTTCGGTCGAAGTCGATGACGAGGTTTCCAAAGAAGAGATCGAGATTTCGGTGAAGAAAGAATCACGATTGGGTCGGGCCGATTTCGAGATATTCGCTCCAGCAGATACTTCCGTCTCGATCAAAAATATCATTGGCAAGATCGAAGTCCGCGGCATAAGCGGACACGTGAGCGTCAAATCATTCGACAGCGACGTCCGATTGATCGGCATTCGCGCGCCTTCCGTAGATGTCAGAATCACCGGAGGAGATATTTACTTCGACGGCGAGTTGCAGGAAGACGGCGATTACTCTTTTCAGTCGATGAAGGGAGATATCGAGATGAGCCTTCCGGCGTCGAGCAAATTCAGGCTCAAGGCGCGGGCGCTGAGCGAAAACATAAACCTCGGCGAGTTTCTGTCGAATTTCAAGGAGATGGTCAAAGGCTCGAAGGAAATTTCAGGCTCTTACCGCAATGACGGCCCCAAGCTCACGGTCACAACCTACGCCGGAAGGATTCTGTTTCACAAGAAGTAATCCACGAAGGGGATCGAACGAATAGGAAGACTTATACTTCTCTTCAAGATGCTTCGCGCAACTTCTTCGTGTTACTTCGTGGATCATTTTCTTCTCAACAGTTCAATCAATATCTCTATTCTCACCCGCGCGGAGATATCGCTCCGATGAAGACGGCGCGAGCAAAGCTCGTCATAGCCATGGCTCAGGAGAGCCTTTTTCAACTTCTTTCGCTCACCGCGAGGCAGCAGGGTCAGCGCATCGATGACCGTCACTTCGAACAGTACACGATCCTCAGCAGCAAGATTGCAGATAAGTGGCGCGTCAACCTCTCCGCCCGCGCGCAATTCCTCCACAAGGCGCAACACCCCCGCGCGACCCAGCGGTTTGAGCAACACAACCGAATTCAGATTCACCTTTGCCTCTTTCGAACGCGCTGCCGCTCCGAAGTTCGATCCACTCAACACGAGCCTCCTGTCAGCCAGATGATAGCGAAGCTTCGCAAACTTCGTTCCCGTTCGATAAGAAGTGTAGAGTCTCAAAATAGCCGCAAGCGGTCAAAACGATGGAAGCGCGCCGCTCGGCAAAATGTTACTGAATGCCCCAGGCACGGAAGAGAATTGACACAAAAAAAAGCCGGAACCCTAAGATTCCGGCTGTTGTTGGCGCTGCGCGCTGACAAACTCAAGGCCGCGATTTGTATTTGTCGTAAAGCTCCGTGTGCCTGCTCGTGAGCGGAACGTCGCGGCCACGTATGATGAGGTGTTTGATCTGTGTTCGGATTTCGAGTGGGTCGCCATCGGTTATGATCAGGTTGGCGAGCTTCCCGACTTCTATCGAGCCGATTTGATCAGCCACGCCGAATATCTCAGCCGGGTAAATGGTCACGGCCTTGAGAGCCTCTTCCTTTGGCAATCCGAAAGCAGCCGACTCGCCCGCCTGATAAGGCAGGTCGCGCGCTTCAGCCGATCCCATGGTCTGAAACGCGAATTTCACTCCGGCCTTGTGCAGCATCGCGGCATTCGTATAGACGGCATCGTATCCGTCATCTTCGCGGTTGGGCATACGATTGACCGGCCCGATGATGACGGGAATGTTTTTGGCTTTCAGTTGATCGGCCACCCTCCACCCTTCGACCGCGCCCGAAATGATTATTTTGAGCTTCATCTCGTCGGCGAATGCGATGACCTTTTTGATGTCGCGCTCGACCTGCGCATGGATGACCGCAGACATCTGTCCGCGGGCCACAGGCACGAGGGCTTCAAGACGGAGATCGGTCTCCATACGCGGAAGGCTTGCGTCTCTGGCTCTCGCGTCCTTCGCGTTTCCGTAGGCGATAGCGTCGCGAAGAATTTTTTTAAGCTCTTCGATCCGGCGATCCTGCTCGCGGCGCAACTCCGCGCCTGCCCGCTGCTGCCCGCCCCCGAATTCGAAACCGCCGCCCAAGCCCCCCGGCCAGTTGATGTGCATGGCGGCGCGCGCTTTCAAAGTCATCTCGGCCCACGTCCATCCGTCGAGGTTGATGAGCGCGCTTTGACCGGCGATGAGTCCCCCGCGCGGCATCGTCAGAGCGGTCGTCGTGCCGTTCACGCGAGTGACCCCGATGTGAGAGCTTTCCGGGTTGACGGCGATATCGACGTGAATGTTGGCGTTGTTGTCGCCTATCTCGGAAGTATCTACGGTGCCGGGAGCGCCCTGCCCCACTTCAGTCAAACCGATGGTCGTTCCCGAATCGATCATGCCGGGATAAACCGAAAGCCCCCGCGCATCGATCACCCGCGCGCCACCCGGCGCAGAAACACTGGCTCCGACAGCAGTGATTTTGCCGCCCGTGATGACGATCGATCCGTTTTCGATCACTCCCTTAGTGACCGTGAATATGCGCGCGTTGCGAATCACTATTGCGTCGCCTCTGCCCTGCGCCCCTACCGAAGGCAGAGTTATCGCCGCCGAGATCAGGATCGACACAAGCGTGTAGAATTTCATTCTCATCTGTTGATGTCCTCCTGATCCTTGGGCGATTCTTTGGGGCGAAGATTCGGATCGGGCCTGTCATCCTTCTTCTGTCCGGGGCCGGTCTGCCCTCGCTCGGCTTTGATCAGAGCTTCCTTCTCGCGCTTGAGAGCCTCGCGGCCTTCGAGGTCGGCCTTGCGATCAAAATAAACCTCGCCTTCGATGAAGGTCATCTCCGGCACGGTGTAGACGGAAAATGGATGCTGGCTGAATATAACCAGATCGGCGTCCTTGCCCACATCTATCGAGCCTGTGCGATGGTCTATGCCGAGTTGAATGGCCGCGTTGAGAGTGATCATCTTCAAAGCTTCCTCTTCACTCACACCGCCATACTTCATCGCCTTTGGCGCTTCGAGGTAGAGGCGGCGAGCGCGCTCGTCGGAATCCGAGTTGATCGTCACAACCACGCCGCGCGAAGCCATCACGGCCATGTTGTAAGGAATCGCGTCGAAGGCTTCCATCTTGTACGACCAGCTATCGGCGAACGTCGAAGCTCCCGCTTTGTGCGCGGCTATCTCTTTTGCGACCTTGTAGCCTTCAAGCACATGCTGAAGCGTCTTGATTTTGAAACCAAGCTCGTCGCCCAGAGTCAGCAGCATCAGTATCTCATCCGAGCGATAGCAATGCGCGTGAATGAGCCGCTTGCCCTGAAGAATCTCTGCGAGCGCATCGAGTTTGAGATCGCGGCGCGGAGGAATGGCCTTCGAGTCAGTGCCTTTCTTCTTTTCGTACTCCTGCCATTCGGCCATGTACTCTTTGGCCTGAATGAATGCCTCGCGTATGACTTCCTCGACGCCCATTCGAGTCGCAGGATATCGGCGCTGCTGACCGGGCTGAGGTTGAAAATTCGACCGTTTGGGATTTTCGCCCAGCGCGAATTTGATACCCGGCGGCGCGTCGGCGACGAACCACTCATTGACCGGCTTTCCGCGTTTGAGTTTCAGCACCGCGTTCTGACCGCCGATGGCATTGGCCGAGCCGTGAAGCACGTTTACGGTCGTCAAGCCCCCGGCAAGCTGGCGATAGATGTTCGGATGCTCAGGCTCGACGATATCCTGAATGCGAACCATCGCCGTGACAGACATAGAGCCTTCATTGATGCTGCCGGTGGAGGCTGTGTGCGAATGGCAATCGATTATGCCCGGAGTGACATACTTTCCGGTCGCGTCGATGACTCGAGCGTTCGGGTCAGTCGCTTTCACATCCACGCCGACCGCGGCGATCTTTCCGTTGCGAATCAGTATCGAGCCGTTTTTGATCGTCCCGTGCGATGCGGTGAGTATAGTCGCGTTTTTGATCAGCGTCTCCGAAGACGCGGCTGATTGTCCGCTCTGCCCCAGAGCCGACACCGAAAGAGCAAGAGTCACGGCTATGGACGTGATTGCTTTCATCTTCTTCATTATGATCCTCCATTATCACCTCGGCCTTGAGCCGGTGAATTCGAACGAACCCATTGCGCCGAGGCTCATCGTGCCGCGAATCGAATCGCCTTCGATGGTGCCGACGATGGTGCCTTCGAGATTGTCTCCGCCCGCCGGGATGCTCACGGTTGCGCGAAGCTGATTGCCGCTGATAGTGACACTTTTGAGAGTCACGATTCCCATAGGGCTTGTCATCGTCCCTGCGAGTTGGTCACCCTCTCTTGTGATAGTCAGCTTGATGCCGATCTCGCCCTGTGGAGTTTGCAAGTTCAAATCCCACACGCCCGCAGGATTGACTGCGGCAGCAGGGCGCGCGCCGCCCCTTCCGGGATCAGGCGTTTCAGGCCGCTTGATTTCAAACTGCTGACCATCGACGAAGACATACTTGACCGTGGTTTCTTTGGCAAACAGATCGCCGCTCGTAAGGACGAGGTTCGCGATTTTGCCCGTCTCGATGGTGCCGAGTTGTTCGCTCGCGCCGAGAATTTCCGCCGCATTGACGGTCAGGGCGCGTAAAGCGTCTTCTTTCGAAAGCCCGTTTTCAACCGCCCGTCGGACATTGGCGATGAAGTCGCGCGGCGAAGCCCCGCCCGCGGTGAAAGCGAACTTGACTCCAGCCTGAGCGAGTCGCCCTGCCCCTTTCGGAACCTCGGCGCGCTGGCGAAGAACTCTGAGCGATTCTTCATCATCATCAGCCTGATCAGCGGGCCGTCGCGGGAAATTGACCGACAGGATAACAGGCACATTTTTCTGTTTGAGAAGATCGGCCACGCGATAGCCGTAGAGAGCGCCCGTTATCATCGGCTTGAGTTTGAATTCATCAGCGATATTGAGCGCGCGTCGTATGTCGCCCTCGGTGTTTGCAGCGAACAGGACAGGCAACTCGCCGCGCAGGGCGGGAACGAGGGCCGCGAGTTTTTTATTGTGTTCGGGTCGCGGCACTCCGCGCTTGATTCTCTCATAGCGATCCAGTTCGTCGCTATAACGAATGGCGTCATAAAACGACTGGCGAATGTAGGAGACTGTCCCCATCAGCGAGTTCGGGTATCCGCCCAAAAAACCTGATGTGGTGGAGAACTGAATCGTGAGCGAGACTGGCGAGCGCACGACCATCCGCGCGGCATCCATGTTTGATAGATTGATGAGCGCGCTGCGGCCCAGAAAGATTCCCTGTCGCGGAGAGGTGAGCGCAGAAGTGACGCCCGCAGATCGCGCGTCTTCGATTGCAGTCCCGCCCGGTCTCAGATCATCGGCAATGGAATCGGAAGGATCGCCGAGCGCGGCTTCGGCAAGCGACTGTTGCGCTTCGGGCGATAGCTGCGCCCCCTGAGCGCGACCGCCTCCCCTCTGTTGTTCCTGTTGTTGAGGTTGAGCGATGCCGAGATTCGTGTAGGCATCGATAAGTCCGGGGTAAACCGTAAGCCCTTTGCCCTCGATGATGCGGGCATCGGCAGGGATGCGGGCGTTTTCTCCCACATCAGTGATGAGTCCATCGCGAATGACGATGGTGCCTTTCGCTATGGTTTTTCCGGGGCTGACCATTATTTGCGCTTCCCTGATCGCATAAACGCCAGGGGAATCCATCCGCGCGAGCGGCGCGTTTATGAGCGGAGAAAGCAGCAGGAGCAACAGGCCCGCACATTCGAGATATCGGCGCGTGCGTTTCGATTGATTCATTCTCAATCCGCCTCCTTACTATACGGAGCAAGATCATGTCCTGCATCGCGTTGAAATCGATTCTGTTCAAGGAGCGAGAGCGCGATGCATCCGGTTTTGATCAAGCAAACCGACAGTTTGTGACGCATCATCGCTGTCTCTTTCTATTTTTCTTAGGATTGCAAGCTTCACCGCCGATATCGCTATCGGCGTCCACTGCGTGCGGGTTAATCTATACCTGTCGCCTATAGATTGCAAGCCAGCGCGTTGGCTGCGGCATTTTACTAAAGCGGAATATTTCCATGCTTCCTGGGCGGATTCTGGTCGCGCTTGTTCTCAAGCAGTTCAAGAGCGCGAATGAGCCTGGGGCGAGTGTATTTCGGCTCGATCACTTCATCGATGAAACCGCGCTCTGCCGCCACGTAGGGCGAGGCGAACTTCGTTTTGAATTCTTCGGCGCGCGTATGAGCTTCCGCTGCGGGGTCGGCAGCCTGGGCGATCTCGCGGCGATACAGAATCCCCACCGCGCCCTCGGCTCCCATCACGGCTATTTCGGCAGTCGGGTAAGCGAAGTTGATATCGGCGCGTATGTGCTTGCTGGCCATCACGCAGTACGCGCCGCCATAAGCCTTGCGCGTTATCACTGTGATTTTCGGCACAGTCGCCTCGGCGAACGCATAAAGCAGTTTCGCCCCATGTCGGATTATGCCGCCGTGTTCCTGCTCTATCCCAGGAAGAAACCCCGGCACATCTTCGAAGGTGATCAGCGGAATATTGAAACAGTCGCAGAAGCGCACGAAGCGCGCGGCCTTGACCGATGCATCGATGTCGAGTACGCCCGCGAGATGAGCGGGTTGATTGGCGACTATCCCGACCGAGCGTCCGCCGAGACGCGCAAATCCTACGACTATATTCTTCGCATAATGCTCATGCACTTCGAAGAGATAGCCGTCATCGACTACCGCGTGGATGATATCGCGGATATCGTAAGGAATGTTCGGGGCTTCAGGGACTGCGCTGTTGAGCTTTTCATCCATCCGGTCTGCGGGGTCGGAGGTAATGAGGCGCGGCGGGTCTTCGAGGTTGTTCGACGGGATGAATGAAAGAAGTTCTCGAATGAGTTGCAGGCATTGCTCGTCGTTTTCTGCTGCGAAGTGCGCCACGCCTGAGACGGAATTATGAGTCATCGCTCCGCCAAGTTCTTCCTTCGTGACCTCCTGATGAGTGACGGTCTTTATGACATCAGGGCCGGTGATGAACATGTAGGAAGACTTCTTGACCATTATGTTGAAGTCGGTGATAGCGGGCGAGTAGACCGCCCCTCCCGCGCACGGGCCGAGTATGGCTGAAATCTGCGGGACAACGCCTGACGCAAGAGTATTTCTGAGAAAGATGTCTGCATATCCGCCGAGCGAGACTACGCCTTCCTGAATTCTCGCCCCTCCCGAATCGTTCAATCCGACGACGGGCGCTCCTACTTTCATGGCGAGGTCCATAACCTTGCAGATTTTTTCCGCGTTGGTTTCCGAGAGCGACCCTCCGAATACGGTGAAGTCCTGCGCGAAGACGAAGACGCGACGACCATCGATGAGACCGTGACCAGCCACGACGCCGTCGCCGGAATATTGCTGATTTTCCATGCCGAAATCGAGGCAACGATGTTTCTTGAAGCGGTCGAATTCTTCAAACGTGCCATCATCGAGTAAAAATTCGATTCGTTCGCGGGCGGTCATCTTTCCCGCGGCGTGTTGTTTTTCAATTCTATCCTGCCCTCCGCCAGCAAGAGCGGCGGAGTTTTTCTCTTCCAGTTTTTTGAAAGCATCTTTCACAGGTTTGACTTCTATCTTTCCTTCGCTTGTTGCCATCGATTATCCCCTCTGAATTTCGAGCTTTTGAACTGAGTGCGTTACAGGCTGAGTCTAGCAAAATGGAGGCGGCGGGCAAAACTGATAGAAGGCGGCGCTCGGTGTGAATGGATGAAACTAAAGGCGTTGACAAGGCTTGTTGAAGTTGAAGCCATTGAAAAGAGCCAGAGAAAGGGAGATCGAAGATCAACCACTGGCAAGTGCTTTAGCTATGTCCTTCTTCGTCGCTCCCGCTGCGAGCGCCGCGCGCACGAGCAAATCCAGAGACACTGTTGGATCGCCTGCTTCGATCTCGGCAATGCGTGACTGGCTGGAGCACATTATCGCGGCCAGTTCGGTTTGTGTCAGCCTGCGCTTCTCGCGCTGCTTTTTTACAGCATCGGCAAGCGCAAGCTTTATACTGACGATAACAGATTCCTCTTCGCTCAAGCCCAAAAACTCCTGAGCCGAGCCAACACGCCAGCCCGCGGCTTCGAGTTTTTTTCGCTTTGCTGCGTTCATCACCTCACCTCCAAGATTCAGGAAACCTCATCGTACTGCCTGAGCCGACGCTGAGACATATCTATAACGCTTTTCGGCGTCTTCTTCGTCTTTTTTCCAAATACAGCAGCTATCACAATGGCGTCGTCATCAATGCGATAGATGATTCGCCAAGTTTTATCCTCGTCGATTATTCTCAGTTCGTGACAGCGTGGGCCTATTGTCGGCATTGGCCGCGAGTGCGGCATAACGATATTTTCTCCGCGCTGAAGTCGCCTTAACAAATATCCCGCCTCGATGCGCGCCTCTGTGCTGAAGGGTGGCGTTTTCACTTCGCCGTGAAGCCAAACGATCGGCTTATCCGTTGGCGACATAGCGGCATTGTAATAATCTGGATTTGGGATAGCAAGTTCGACGGTAAGATCGCCAGACTTAGAACCTAATCCAGTCGCTTATGGCGGCTCTTGGATATGCGCTCACTTTGGGCATCACTAGAAATGGGCTATTTCTTCAGCCCAGATTTATACAGCAGTTCTTCAACAGCCGCCCGATAAGCCATAGCATTGTTCTTTATATCGTGCCGTTTGGTGTTGTAAAAGGCTTTATGAGCTGAAAAATTCCCTAGCTCCCGGAAAACATCTAAGCAATCCTTCGTGTCCTTCGTAAGACCGATCTTATTGTTCGATACCGCATCGGCAATAATGTGAGATAAATCTTTGTACTTGTTGTTTGGCTGTAGTATTACAGATTCAAGCTCTAGATATTGATAGGTATGAATCAGCAAGATTTCAATTAGCTTCCTCATTAACAGTGCAGTGCCATCAAAAATCTTATGGTCATAAGAAGCATTGATCTGCTTGCCAATATTCTCGATATAACCCCTAAGTGTCAGGGCTCAGAACATCGTG
>DLHY01000130.1 GCA_002483445.1 Blastocatellia bacterium UBA7656 | reverse complement strand
ATTGGAACATCCTTGTGAAAAATGTATGGCGGTTCTCCAATCATGAGGCCGCCGCCCGTCTATACCGCCTAATGAATAACTCGGATCAATAAGTATAGACCAGTGACAAAAGAAATCCGCATTCAGTGCCGCAGGCGATATTACTTCTGATTCGCAGACACTTTTTTTCGCAAGTCACTGATCCTTCAAAAAACGGTGATAGCCCGATCAAGCGCGTAGTTCCGCAGTTCAAGCTTTAGCTTATGCCTTTGAAAACAGCAACCTGAAGATTGAACCGCAGAACTTCTTCCGCATGTCTTGAGCCGCTGCCCAATACCCTGTCTACGAATCAGCCCTATGGGTAATTCTTCGCTTCGCGGCTGGTGATATTTCCCAATCTTCCTCCGAAATAATGATTTAATCAGCGGTACGCCTGTTGCTCTGCAAAGGGCCGTCGCGTTTCTTCATCCGAGATCGGTTATGGTAATCAACGAGCGAGCCAGATTTGAAAGAATATTTTGCCCGACTGACCTTTCGCCCGAATCCAACGAGGCGATCCGTTATTCGTCGGCGCTGGCCCAGGCCTTCGACGCCAGACTGATCATAAGTTATTGCGATGATCCTTCACGCTACCATTCGCAATCGGAGTTGGACGGCAGGGCTGAAGAAGCGCGGGTCGAGATTCGCAATCGAGTCGCCAGCGCGATGAAGCGACTCGTCGGAGCCGAAAGGGCTAAGGCTCTTTCGTGGGATTTCGTCATCACGTCGGGGGAACCGTCTCAGGCTCTCCCGCGCGAGGCCGCCCGCCAGCGAGCAGACCTCATAGTGATCAGATCGCGCCATCGCCCTCATCGCTCGACCCTTCTTGGATCGGTCTCCGAAGCGATCTGTCGGACAGCCACCTGCCCTGTGCTTATAACTCATCCGGGCCATCGCGACTGGGTCAGCCCGGTCACTGGCCGAGTCGATATCGAAGAGATACTGGTCGCTTACGATTTCTCAAATGATGCGGAGCTTGCGCTCTCCTATGGGCTTTCGTTTGCGCGCGAGTATCAGGCTGATTTGCGCCTCATTCATGTATTGCCGCCGCGCCCGCGAACCCAGGCGCCTGAAGTGGCGCTGTTGCCGCTCTCCTCCGAAGACGCCTTTCACCGCGCCGCGCAGAAACTCGAAAGCGCGATCCCTGCTTCCCTGCGCAGTGAGATCAAAGTCGATGAGGAGATACGCGAGGGATTGCCTTATCGCGAAGTGCTGACGTATGCGGAAGAGAGCGAAGTCGATTTGATATGCATGGGCGCGAGCGGAACGGGGTTCGGGATGCGCGCGCTGTTCGGGTCGAACGTTGATCGGGTTCTGAGGCAGGCTCACTGCCCCTTGCTGATAGCGCGTCCGTTGAAGCCGCTGAATTCTTTACTGGAAGAGGAGAGCAAGTGATTGGCGCAGTCGATTTGCATAAGCTGCTGCCAGTGGACGAAGATTGAGCGTGGGAGGATCGAGTTATGAAGATACTTCTTGCAGTGGATGGTTCGCAGTGCAGCGATCTGGCCGTAAGCGAAGTTGTGCGACGCCCATGGCCTGGCGAGAGCGAACTCAAACTAATCACGGTCATCGAGCCGCTGCTACTGCCTATGTCCGAGCCGATGGCTCTTCCGGGCGATTACTTCGAGCAGGCCGAGCAGGTGGCGCAGGAACAGGCCGCCGCTGTGATCGAAAAAGCTGCCGAGGCCATCAAGTCGGCTCACCCGAAGGGAATCGCCGTGACGAGTGAAATACTCCGAGGCAATCCCAAGCAGGTCATAGTCGATGAGGCCGAAAAATGGAAAGCGGATTTGATCGTCGTCGGCTCGCACGGCTACAAAGGGTTCACGCGCTTCTGGCTCGGCTCGGTCTCTCAGGCCGTAGCCTCGCACGCGCACTGCTCGGTTGAGATCGTGCGCCACAGACACGAAGAATAGGTGCGCTATGATCAAGCCGATGAATACGGATGAAGCGCGCGCTCTGCTTGCCGAGAAGCGCGTGGGGCGATTGGGGTGCGTTTCAGACAATGAGCCTTATGTCGTGCCGGTCAGCTATATCGTCGAAGGCGACAAAATATATATTCATTCGCTGATGGGAAAAAAGATTCGCGCCCTGCGCTCTCAGCCACGCGCCTGCCTTCAGGTCGATGACATACGCGATGCCTGGCATTGGCGCAGCGTCATCGCATCAGGTCACTACGAGGAGGTTTGGGACTCGCACGAACGAACCAGAATACTCGATGAGTTGTTCAAACATTTCCCCAACCTGACTCCCGTAGAAGATGTGCCTGTGCATGACGGGCAATCTTCGGTCATAGTCTTTCGCATACGGGTTGATCACCTTACAGGCGTCGTGGAAGAGTGAACCTGTGCGCAAATAAAATTGACAAACCCATTCGCGCGGCGTAGCGTTGAAAAGAACCGAGTCTGGCTAGCTCTCTTCTCAGCCTTTCTGGAATTCGTCAGATCGCCTGAAGCAAACAGCTTACCAACAGGAAACCTCCCGATGTTTGTTCGCCATGTGACTATGAGACTCAGGGCCGATTCTGTCGCGAAGTTTGCCCGCATAATCGGATCTGAGGTCATCCCTCTGCTTCGCAGGCAGGAAGGGTTTCTGGATCATATAACTCTTATTTCTCCGGAGCGCGCCGAAGCCGTGGTCATTACTATCTGGGACACGGAAGAAAGCCAGGAGGCTTTCAATCGCGCGCAGAACCCGCAAGTGTCAAGGAGCCTGTTCGATGTTATAGAGGAAGCTCCGAGGGTGGCTATGTTTGATGTCTTAGACACCACCTTTCTCAAACTCGCAGCTAAGAAAACCTGACGCAATAAGAATTCGCCTGAGTCCGGCCGGGAAGAATCATCGGGAAAATCAGACCGCTATGATCAGGAGAATCCCATGATGACCGACAGCAGAGGACGAAAAATATGCCCGCGCTGCAATGAACAGTACCTCGAAGAGGATAACTATTGCGGCAACGATGGCGCGCGCCTCGTAACGATTGACATCAACACTGGCTCAACAAAGCCGCCCGCGGATCGGGTCATCGATTCCGGCATCGGCGCGGCCTCTGGCGGCGCGGAAAAGAGTTAAACACTAGATGATAATTTGTGAGTTCTGCTTGCAGTTTCAAAAAGACGGCCAGTGCGCTCTTGGCCTCAATATACCCAAAGGGATGGGTTGCCGCGAATTCGTTCCGGGCATAGAGAAATTCTGCTCCGATCCATCGGATTTCGTGAGCGTCAGCCAGATCATTCAGATGGCCACCTTTTTTGGAATCAGGGGGGGCGAGATGAAAAAGGTCAAACTCGTTGCTGCTTATGAAGAAAAAAGTCGGGCAAAAACTTCTGTTATGTAAAAGCCACTATCGACGAACTGCTCAAGCACTTTGCGCCGCGATTCGTTGAGATGGAACAGGTTCGATTTCTTTTTCTCGCTCCTTGAGAGCCTGATCTACCCGCTCCCCGGCCTCTTCCCTTGTCTCTCCCGTCACTTCGGATATCTCACAGATGAGCAGCTTCCTTGCCTTGTCGAGAGTTTTTATCTCGCCAAACGATAATGCTTTCGTTTCGCTCAAATCGGTCAGCAGCTTGATGATCTCGGCCAGGGCGAAGGCCGAGCCGGATGTGAACCTTTCCACGTTGTCGCGGGTGCGCTCCCTGTGATTATCAGCGGATTTGGCGGGCTTCTTCAGATGATCGAGCAGATGCAGAATTTCTGACTGCTCCAGCAGGGGCCGTATGCCTACGGCCAGAACTTTATCCACCGGCACGAACAACTCTCCGCCGCCTTCATTAAGGATGAGCAATTGATAGAACATCATCGGCCTGTTATCGCCGACTCTTCTGACAACATCTTCGATGAGGCATGGCCCTTGACACGGATAAACAACTTTTTCTCCAACAGTCAGTGTCAATCCCGCCCCCGGACTGGATATCAATTTAAGGATCGGACGCATATCTGCCCGCTCCTAGCGACGAGTTGGACTTATGGAAATATCCTCCGCGCCATGTGAATCAAGCGTGAACCTGTAATAACCTCTGGCCATGACCAGCATCAGCAACAACAGCGTTATCGTCCAGATATACCACGGCAGATTGCTCCCTAAGCGCCCGCCGAAGGCCAGCAATACGAATGGCCCGGCCCCTGCCGCAATGATTCCAATGAAGATAGCCGCCCGGTTTAATGGACTGGCCGACACTGCTTTAAGTTTTTGAATAGACATTTTTGATTCCTCTATACTGGCCCCTGGTTTCAAATAATCCGGTCGGCGAAAGAAGAGAGGGAGCCATGCCCCCTTCTCATCCGCTTTGCGCTGAACGGACAGACCGAAATGACCGCTGTCTCATTCTGCGTGAAAGGCCGACCCAGATGAGCAGATGCGATCAATTCGCATCTGCCCGCCCTGCTAATGACGGATCAGGCTAATAGCGTCGAGAGCCGTCTCCGTTTGAGTTCTCGCTCCTGGGCTTGGCATCATTGACTTTGAGCGCGCGTCCGTGCAGGTCTTGCCCGTTAAACTTTTCTTTGGCTGCGTCAGCCGCTTCTTTCGAACCCATCTCGATGAAACCGAATCCTCTCGAACGGCCCGTGTCTCTGTCCGTTATCAACTGACAGGATTCCACTGCGCCCACCTCGCTGAAAAGGGTGCGGAGTTCATCGCCGGATGTATCATGTGAGAG
The DNA here is from genome assembly GCA_002483445.1 of Blastocatellia bacterium UBA7656. Classification (GTDB taxonomy): domain Bacteria; phylum Acidobacteriota; class Blastocatellia; order UBA7656; family UBA7656; genus UBA7656. The sequence continues at coordinate 20,832 of DLHY01000130.1, read as the reverse complement.
ATTTCCAACAAACAATTTGACTGGCATAACGTGTATCCTTGGCTGGTGAGCTATCGCGTTCAGGTGGACTGGATGATTCCAGAAAAGCTGAAGAATGGAGTGAGCTAATCTCGGTTCCCGTCCACTCTATCACTCAATGATGGTCGTGTCAAACGAAGCGACCAGAAGCGGACAGCCGATTTTGTCGCGCTCCTCGTTTTGGTTATAATCCCAGGCGAGGAAAATATGGAACAGATGAAGAATCAATCCGCTGTCGCGGATCTTATCGAGCGCATCGAAGCGCAGGATCGCCTCTCATTCGAGGAATGGAAAACAGTCGAAGACTTCGCCTCCACCGAAACGCTCGGTCGACTGGCTGACCAGTTGCGCAAAGCTTATCACACGGACGACGTTGTGACTTATGTGGTTGATTGCAACGTGAACTATTCGAACGTGTGCGTTTCGGTGTGCAGCTTCTGCGCGTTTTATCGCAAGCCGGGATCCTCGGAAGGCTACGTCCACGATTACGAATCGATTTTCAGCAAAGTCGAAGAGATGATCGCGCTCGGCGGCAGCGGCATTCTTATGCAGGGCGGTCTTCATCCCGATCTGCCGCTCGACTGGTACACCAAGCTCTTGCGCGAACTTAAAGCCCGATATGACATTCATCTGCATTGCTTCTCGCCGCCGGAAATAGATCACCTCGCTAAGATCACCGGTCTCGGCAATGAAGGCGTGCTTCGAGAACTGCGCGCGGCGGGACTCGATTCCATACCGGGCGGAGGCGGCGAAATACTCGTCGATGAAATTCGCAAGAAACGCCGCACGCATTGCAACTCTGAAGAATGGCTCGCGGTGATCGACGCTGCGCATTCGCTCGCGATACCTACGACGGCGACGATGATGTTCGGCATGGGCGAAACTCGCGATCAGCGATTGCTTCACTTCGAAAAACTGCGAGAGCTTCAATCGCGCAATCCCGGCTTCGTGTCATTCATCCCGTGGACTCTCCAGCCCGATAACACGCCAATAGGCAAACGATTCCCCGACCGCATACCCGGCGAGGAATATCTTCGCTGGCTGGCCATCGGTCGGCTTTACCTCGACAACATCCCGAATGTTCAGGTTTCGTGGCTGACGCAGGGACTCGATGTCGGAAGAGAAGGGCTTCACTACGGGGCGAACGATATGGGCAGCACGATGATCGAAGAGAACGTCATCAGCCCTGCCGGAGCTAATCACAAAGCAACAGAGATGATGCTGAGGGATGCGATCACGGCTGAAGGCTTCACGCCGTGCAAACGCAAGGCGGATTATGTGCGAATAGAAGAAGCGGCTCAGGTGTGAGAAGGATCAAAGATGTCTGTTGAGAAAAAAGAAATCGCTGATCACTTGACTGGCGATATGCCCGCCGAAGAGTTCCGGCTGCTCGGCCACAGCGCAATCGATTGGATAGCCGAGTACCTTTCCGATATGGAACGCTACCCGGTGCTTTCGCAGTCTCAGCCTTCGGAGTTGAAACGCGCTTTGCCCCCCAGCGCCCCCGCCGAGGGCGAAACCTTCGAAGCCATACTTGCCGACTTCGAACGTTTCATCATCCCAGGAGTGACTCACTGGAATCACGCGGGATTTTTCGCCTACATCTCCAATTCAGCCTCGATGCCAGCGATTCTCGGCGAATTGTTTTCAGCCGCGCTCAACATCAACGCGATGCTGTGGCGCACTTCGCCCGCCGCAACCGAGCTTGAAGAAGTCACCACCGAATGGCTCCGAAAGATGCTCGATCTGCCGGAAAGTTTTTCGGGCGTCATCTATGACACTGCATCTATTTCAACTCTGTGCGCGATAGCCGCAGCCCGCGAAGCCGTCCCGGAAATCAACGTGCGCGAAGACGGACTCACCGGCGCGCCTCAGCGACTCCGTCTCTACTCTTCGGATCAGGCGCACTCTTCAGTCGAGAAAGGGGCCATCACTCTCGGACTCGGCCAGAAGGGAGTTCGCAAAATTCCTGCTGATTCCAGTTTCAGAATGAAGCCCGATGCGCTCGCTTCAGCGATTCGCGAAGACCGCCTTGCCGGGTGGCGACCCTTCTGCGTTACGGCGACGACCGGAACTACTTCGACGGGAAGCATGGATTCAATAGCTGAAATCGCTGACATCTGCGAGCGCGAAGGATTATGGTTTCACGTCGATGCGGCTTACGGAGGCTCGACCGCCGTGCTTCCTGAAATGCGAACCGCGTTCGCCGGATGGGAGCGGGCCGATTCCATCGTCATCAATCCGCACAAGTGGCTCTTCGTGCCGGTCGATCTGAGCGTGCTTTACTGCCGAAGGATGGATGTTTTGGGTCAGGCATTCAGCCTCGTGCCTGAATACCTCAAGACTCAGGACGCGGATGAAGTGAAAAATTTCATGGACTACGGCCCGCAGCTTGGTCGAAGGTTTCGCGCTTTGAAGTTCTGGTTCGTGCTGCGCTATTTCGGAGTCGAAGGCATTCGAGCGCGCATCCGCAATCATCTTGAGATGGCCCGCGAGTTCGCCCGCTGGATCGAAGAGAGCCGCGACTTCGAAATGCTTGCGCCCGTCCCGCTCGCTATAGTTTGCTTTCGCGCCAATCCCCGCGGCTTGGAGAGCGAAAGCGATATAGATAATTTGAACGAGCGATTGATGGAGGAGGTCAATCGCAGCGGGCGGATTTACATCTCTCATACGAAGCTCAATGGCCGTTTCACTCTGCGCCTCGTGGTGGGCAACATTCGCACCACGCGAGACCATGTCCGCGGGGCGTGGGAAGAGTTGAACTCCGCGCTTGGGCGGTTGCTCGAGGTTACTTGAAGCTGATCGATTCGATGTTGTCCCATCGGACTTCTATTTTGCTCGCCGTGCCGAGTTTGATCGTCACCATATCGCCGTTGAGACCGAACTCTTTGCAACGGAGTTCGCTTCCGCCCTGCAATTTGATCACGATTGAATCCGAGTCTGCCGTCGATGCTCTTATAGCATCGGCATCATCCATTGAAATGACGGCGTAACTTTTCGGCGCGCCCGAACTGGATTCGGTCATCGTCAATCGCAGATTGCCTGACGACTCATCGCGAGCGAGCGTGCGCCCGCGAATGGAACTGCCGTTTTTGAGAGAGATGACAAAACCGGGCTGCGTCTCCTGCGCGACGGCTGCCGGAGCCACGATCAGCGAAATCATCAAAGCGAGTATTGCGGTTTTCATGTTATTTTTTCAGTTTCTTTTCGTAAATCGTTTTAAGTTTCTCAAGGTAATCGCTGCGGTCGACGGCATAGTACACCGCAGTCGGCCCTGAAGCAACCAGATGCGCCACTGCCTGCTCGAACGCCTCGTAATACTCGCGCACATCCACCCCTCTCGCTTCGAAGTAACCGATTTTTTTCAATCGCCCCATCAACTCCTGAAATGTGAGCCTCCCCTCGAATGTGCTGCCGCCGTGCTGATGCGAGCGGGAGAGAAGATGCTGAATGATGAGAATGTCTCCGTAGAGCGGAGGCGCGACGAACAGGCGATGATCTTCGAAATGCCAGCTTCCGTCGAGATGGCGCGACAGTTGAACGCGGTGGATTCCTTCGAGGATGATTTCGTCCCACACTTTCGACGGCTCGGCTCGTTTTACTTCTTCAATGGCTATATCGAGGAGCCAGTCGTCGCGCTCGAAGTCGGTCTTTCGTTTCAATCGCTCAAGCCACTCGGAAAATATCTGCATCCCGGTGCGCTCAGGATTCGAGAGGGCGAATCTGTCGGCCTGACGTTTGAGCGCGGCCCATAGTTTCTTCCTCTCTTTTTCAAACGACGGGTACGAATCGATGCGGGTGGCGCGAAATCGGGCGAACCAGATTTTGGCGGCGTTGCAGTAGGGACAGCGCGCGTGTTCGCTCTCGAAGAAATGAGGCCGCGAGGTTGATGCGCCTGAGAAATCGGTTTCTTCAGGCGTGTGTTTTCTGAGTTCCGTGTAAGCGGTTCGGGGAGCGAGTTGAAGCTGTTTTGTGAAGAAATCGAAAGCGCACTTGAGGCACATTGTCAGTTGAGCGGTCGAAAGCGCGGATGAGGGAAGGGAATCAAAAGTGATTTCGATTTTCTTCAAGGTCATTTGTCTCTCGTCCTTTGTCCTTTGTCCTTTGTTTCAGGAAGGCGTCTCGAAACAAAGGACGAATGACAAATGACAAAGGACAGATTGAATGGGGATGGTGGGAATCGAACCCACACAAGGTTACCCTTAAAGGTTTTTGAGACCTTCGCGTCTGCCTGTTCCGCCACATCCCCGAAATTTTCAAACAGATCGGCTTGAAGCGAGACTCATTCTATCGGCTTGAAAACCAGCCGTCAACGAAGCGAGGCGCGATGCCGGACGGCTTATCGGCGCTCGTTTCATATCAGCCCAGGTCTATAAAGCATCCCTCTTCAGTCTCCTGCAATCCCGCTTTGCTGCGAGCGGGCGATACGGGATAACTTCGCGGATCGATCTTGAATCGTTTCATCAGCGATGCCGCGATAGGAGCTATCTGCCGCTGATAGCGGGCCGCTTCCTGAGCGAGAAGGCGAAGTCGCTTGCGGTTGTTGTCTCTGTAGCGGATGCCTGAAAGAGTGGTGAGCAGAGCGTAATAACCTGCGGCTCCCATGATGGCTGCGATTATGATATCGGCTCCTGCGCGGCCTGCGATCACAGCGACTACTATCGTCAGAATTCCGAACAGCATCACTACGCGGGCCATGAACCATCCGTACTTGCGATGCCAGAGCCTCTCGTTCGTTATGAACCCCTCGCGGCGCTGGGCGCGGTCCTTGGCTTTCAGAAAATCGCTGGCCTCCTTCACACAGTTCGTAGTCGAGGGAAGCCGTTCAAGGATGTCCTGCATATCGACGGGCGATTGCACTTCGCTGATTATTATCTCGATCAGCTTTCTGACATCTTCGGGAACGCCCTGCGTGCCATCCTTCTTTCTCATTGCTCGACCGTCAAGCCTGATTGAGCGGCCCCTACCTGTTCTTGCCGTCTTTGCCCAGCACCTTGCTGAAAGTGAAGATAGTGAGGGAAAGGATGAAAATCCATGCCCCGATGGCGAATGCCCATCCTCCGGCGGTCATCTCCGGGTGGCCGAGTGAGTCAGTCGATTGCAAAATGAAAGCAATCATCATGCGGAAACCTCCTCAGAAAAGTGGCGCAAGCTGTCAGCTTGCGTGTCTTCAAATTTCGTACTTTCAAGGCGTGCGCAACCTAACAGGTTGCGCTACATCGCGACCTCCTCAGATTTCTGCCTGTGTTTTTTCCAGGCTATTTTGACAAGCACAAGAGTGATGATCAGTATGATGAGCATTTCTATGCGCGCGCCCCATATATACCAGAAATTGGGAAGCGCGGCGGTGTTATCTATGAGATGACGACCCGTGAGAGCGAACTCATAAGCCAGTCGCTCTCCCGCCGAGGCGGTCGCTTTGCTCCATCCCGGCAAGTCCTCCCAGGTCTTGAACAAAACAGCGGGGATCAGCTTGTCTATCGTCCCCTTGACGAGGATGACGATCAACAGGAGCGGCACGACATACTTCATTATGGGGAAGTAGAATTGAGGCAGCCGAATCTGCGCGCCCTTGCGCATCTCTTCCCATGCTCGTCGCGCCTTGAATATCCACATGAAGATGATCACCTCGATGAGCGCGAATACGAGTAAGAGGAACTCGCCTGCCCAGAAGTCGAACTCATCCAGAAAACCGTACTTCATAAACATTATGATGGGAATGGCTGCGATCAGCATCAGGACACCTATGCCTAAAGCGGCTGTCTTTCGCTTGATTTTCAACTCGTCCTGAAGGAAGGCCATCGCGGGCTGGGCGAGCGCGAGAGAAGAAGTGATGCCTGCGAAGAAAAGCAGAGTGAAGAAGAGGCCGCCGAATATGAATCCTCCGGGCAGTCCTGAAAAGACGGCAGGCATAGTCTGAAATCCCAGATTGAAAGTGCCAGCCTGAGCAATCGCCGTTGCCGCGCCGGGGCCGAAGAAGGCCGCTGCCGCCGGAATCGATATCGAGCCGCCGAGTATGACTTCGCAGAACTCGTTCATCGAAGAGGTGGCCAGCCCGGTCAGCACGATGTCTTCATCTTCTTTCACATAGCTGGCGAAGGTTTCTATCGAGCCGGTTCCAAGCGAAAGGGTGAAGAATATCTGTCCGGCTGCCGCAAGCCAGACTGCGCCATCGGTGATCTTCGAAAAGTCCGGGTTCCATACGAACGCCACGCCGCCCATCGCTCCCGGCAGCGTCAGCACTCTTATGCCTACGATGATGGCGAACAGAATCAACAATGGCATACCGATCTTGGCCATCTTCTCGATGCCGCCCGCCAGTCCGCGCGAGAGGACGAAGATATTGACGGCGAGAGTGATGGCGAAAAAGATCACCGCCATCGCCGTCCCCGAAAGCAGCGCAGTGCCTCCCGTTCCCAGGTAGTTCGAAAGATGATTGCCCATCGTGTCGAACGCCTGTTGAGCAGTTTGGCCTTCGATGCTCGGAATCTGGTTCGTCAGCGACATCACGGCATAGCCCATCGTCCACGATTCGATGTAGGTGTAGTAGATGACGAAAGCTAAGGGTATGAAGATGCCCAGCCCGCCGAGGTATTTGGCGGCGCGATGATTCCACATCTTCTCGAACATTCCGGGCGAAGTCGAATAGCCGAACTTGCCCCCATAGCGACCCACTCCCCATTCTATCCACATCAGTGGAATGCCAAGAAGCAGCAGAGAAATGAAGTATGGAATCATGAAGGTTCCGCCGCCGTTTTTGGCGGCAAGCGCCGGGAATCGCAGAAAGTTGCCGAGTCCCACTGCGTTGCCAGCCATAGCCAGCACCAGCCCCAGTTGAGAACCCCAACCCTCTCTGCTTTCCGTCTCGTTGATTTCTGTCGCCATATACCCGTATCTCCCTTTCAGTTGTCGGTTGCCTTCCGTCAGCCTCGCGCTGTAATGACCGGACAGTGCGAGTGGCGTATGACGCGATCCGTCGTCGTGCCGATTATTTCCTCGACCAGCCCCGTGTGTCCGTGCATCGAGATGGCAATCAAGTCGATTGCGTGTTCTTCAGCGAACCTCACGATTTCATCTTCGGCTCGCCCCTCGACTACATGCGCGGACGTTACTGCCTCGCCGCCCGGAAGCGACGAGATGTATTGCTTGAGCAGTTCCTCGACGCCAGCTTTGAAATCGGCATCGCCGCTGTTAAGCCCTTTGCTTTCATAGAAGGACGAGTGACCTTCCTCTATGACATGCAGGACGAACAGCTTTGCGCCGAACTTCCCGGCAAACAGCGCGGCATGAGGGAAGGCGTTGGCGGATGCCTCTGACAGGTCGGTAGTGAATAGTATCTCTTTCAAACGGCCCGTATAACTTTCGGCTGGCTCGGTTGCTTCTATCTTGACGATGAAGACCGGAATGCTGGAAAAGCGGGCCACTTCCTCGGCAATGCTGCCGCCGAGGAAAAATTGCGATAAGGACGAGCGCCCGTGCGTCGCCATAACGATCAGGTCGCAATTCTTCGCGCGCGACAAATCCAGTATGTCCTTATAGGGCGCGTGGCCGCGAATCACTACACGTTCCGTCTCAATCGTTTCGCCCAGGTCGGAAAGCGGCGCGAAGGAATGCGCCGGGTTCGCCGGGTCTGCTTCTTCCAGTTCAGCAACGTGCATCAACACGAGCTTTGCTCCGAATGCCTTTGCTATTTCTGCGGCAAAGGGAAAAGCCTTGTTTGAAAACTCGGAGAAATCCGTAGGGAACAGTATCGTCCTGATTTCCGCCATGATGCTTCAGTCCTTTCTTCGAAAAACTGCGGAGTATTTAAGAGGAGTCATACATGTCATCAGAGACGACGCCCTTAAAGCATGAAAAACAGGTGACGACTCCAAATAACAGACTCCAGACTCCAGACTCTCGACTCCAGACTTTTTTCAGAGGAACGGAGTCCGATTCCTCAAACCTCTCGCTGAAACAAAAAGTTATTTCTTGATATCGGACTCTTCCTCATCTATATCAGTCGCAAGCGATCCGGCGGGCGAGACGCCGTGCTTCTGGACTTCGTGCGCAAGATACGTCTTCATAAAGCTATGATGTCGGCTGTAGGCAAAGTAAATGACCAGCCCGATGGCCAGCCAGCCAAACAAGCGCAACCAGTTGGCCGCAGGCAGCGAAAACATCAGCACTAAACACATGATGATGCCGAGGATCGGAACCAGTGGCACGAGCGGGCAACGGAAGGGACGCTCGGCGTTCGGATTGGTCTTGCGCATGATCAGCACAGCGATGCAGACGACCGCGAAGGCGAAGAGCGTGCCGATGTTGGTCATCTGGAGCAACGCGCCGATGGGGAGCAAGCCCGCGCCTACGGCCACGAAGGCGCCGATGAGCATCGTACTCTTCCAGGGCGTGCGGAAGCGCGGGTGAATATCGGCAAAGAACTTCGGCGGCACCAGCCCGTCGCGCGCCATGGCCAGAAAGACACGCGGCGCTGACAGCATCATCACCAGCAGCACCGACGTGATACCGGCGACCCCCGCCGCAGCGATGATGAACTGAGCCCAGGGCAGTCCGACTGTCTTGAAGGCTGTCGAGACACCGGAGCCTGTATCGATCTGATCGTATCTCACCATGCCGGTCAGCACGACCACGACCAGCACGTAAAGCACGGTGCAGATGAGCAGAGAGGACACGATGCCTATGGGGACATCCCGATTGGGCTGCTTGGCCTCCTCCGCATGGGTCGAGACCGAGTCGAAGCCGATATAAGCAAAAAAGATGATGGCGCTACCGGCGAGCATCCCGACTGGCCTGTTGTAACTCGCGTCGCCCCACACCGTATATCCAAAGATATTCAGCCCGCCCCATCCGTAAGGCGCGAAGTTATTCCAGTTTTCGGAATTGATGTAGAAGGCGCCCACGATGATGACGAACAGCACAGCAGCGATCTTGATGCCGACCATCGTGGCGTTGAAGCTGGCGCTTTCCTTTATGCCCTTGACCAATACGGCAGTGACGATGAGTACGATGATGACGGCGGGGAGGTTGACGATGCCGTTCGTCCTGACGAAATGTCCCGCCTTGTCGTCAAAGATAATCGGCGCCTTGCTGAGGGCTTCAGGTATGAAGCCTTCGGGTAAAAGGCTCTGGAAGAAGCTCGACCAGCCGTTGGCTACCGTTGCCGACCCCACTGCGTATTCCAGTACCAGGTCCCAGCCGATGATCCAGGCGAACATCTCGCCCATCGTGGCGTAGGCATAAGTGAAGGCCGAACCTGCAACCGGCGCCATCGAGGCGAACTCCGCGTAACAGAGCGCGGCAAATACGCACGTAATACCGGCGACGACATAAGAAATCATCAGTGCCGGTCCGGCGTTCTGATTGGCGGCTTCGCCAGTGGCGACGAAGATGCCTGCGCCGATGATTGCACCGATGCCGAGGGATGAAAGCTGCACCGGGCCGAGTACGCGCCGCAGGCGGTGTTCGCCCTTCATTTCATCGAGCAACACGCTGAGCGGTTTTCTGGCGAAATATTGATTGGCCATTTAGCCGGAACCTCCAGAAATGGTTTTTTACGCTATCGAAATGCTGATGCGTCCGTGTCAATGATGCATAGCCGGAATAACCCCATCTGATTAACATTGCCTGCGAACCTGAATCAACTCGCTGACTGATGAGTGAAGACCATCACCAGATAGATCAGCGTCAACAGCCCGATGACGGCGGCAATGGCTATGCTCGCTCTGGACTCCTTGCCTTTCCCGCGGAGCGCGCGAATCACGACTACAGGAAATAGCGCCACTGCGTTAAGGGCCAAAGGCACTATCATGAACCAGTCTTTCCCAAGCCAGTTTGCGGCTGTGAAAATGTTGCTCATCGCCTCGCCTGCGGAAGCTCCGTCTCTCACCGCTCCAAGAAACAGACCCGTCGCGTGCATAAAGAAAAGCAGCCCTGTGCCTATCAGACCGAGTATCGCTCCGGTGAAAGCCGTCCTCGACGCATGTTCTTGTCTGTCGCCGCTTCCCTCTTCTCCCGTCAACCGACTGCGCACCGATCCATAGCCTACATAAACCACGAATCCCAAATTGAGCCACGCAGCGAAACGCAGCCATGATGTCGTCGGCAGAAAATAAATCAGATACAAACACGAGATGATCCCAAGCACGGGGATGATATGCCCGCCCGGAACCTTGAATGCGCGCACGCGGTCAGGCTCTTTGACGCGCAGGATGATTATCCCCGCGCACACCAGTATGAAGGCGAACAGCGTCCCTATGTTGGTCAGATCGACGACTTCATCGAGATTAGCGACCGCCGCGAATATCGCCACGAAAAGGCCCGTCAGCATGGTTGAAATATGTGGGGTGCGAAACCGCGTATGCACACGGCGGAAGACCGCAGGCAGCAATCCGTCGCGCGACATCGACATGAAAATTCGCGGCTGTCCCAGTTGAAACACCAGCAACACGGCTGTCGTGGAAATTATCGCGCCGAATGCAACGATGCCTATCAGCCAGTCCGATCCCGGATGAGCGTGATTGAGCGCCATCGTCAGCGGCTCTGCTCGCTCAGTGGCGGGCTTCGCCAGCATGTCTTCATAGGAGATCAGCCCTGTGAAGACCAGCGACACCAGCGCATAGAACACTGTGCATATCACAAGCGATGCGATTATGCCTATGGGAAGGTCCCTCTGCGGATTCTTGGTTTCTTCAGCGACTGTAGAGACGGCGTCGAATCCTATGAAGGCGAAAAATATTATGGCCGCGCCCGCGCTTATGCCCCTGAAGCCCGTGGGCGTAAACGGCGACCAGTTGTCGGGATTGATCCAGGCGAAGCCCGCGATTATGAAGATGACCAGCACAAGGATTTTTACCACGACCATCACGGCGTTGAATCGCGCGCTTTCCCTGATGCCCCAGACCAGAACGACCGTTATCAGCGCGACTATCAGCACCGCCGGCAGGTTGAAAATCACGGGGATGTCGAAAATTCTCGGCGCATCCTGATATATAGTCGCCACCCCCGCTTCATCAACTACTTTCGCGGCTGTGCGATAGTCTGTCGTGAGAAAATCGGGAAGGTTTATGCCGAAGCCCGCAAGGAAACGTTTCACGTATCCGGCCCAACTGATAGCCACTGCCACATTGCCGACGGCGTATTCGATGATCAAATCCCAGCCGATTATCCATGCCACGGCCTCGCCCAAAGTGGCGTAAGAGTAGGTGTAGGCCGAGCCTGATATGGGAACCATAGCGGCGAATTCGGCATAGCAGAGAGCCGTGAATCCGCACGCTACGGCAGTGATGACGAATGAGATTATCAGCGCAGGGCCTGCGCCCAGTCGCACGCCGACTTCGCCTGCGGCTGCCGTGCCGACTGTGGAAAAGATGCCAGCGCCGATGATCGCGCCCACGCCGAAAAGAGTAAGCTGAACCGGGCCAAGAGCGCGCTTGAGTTGATGCTCAGGCTTCTCAGCATCCTTGAGGATCGCATCCAGTGGTTTTATGCGGAATAATCCCCCGAACGTCCGCGGTTTGACGCTCGCTTTCTGCGGTTGATCAGTCTCCATCCAAGGTTCCCCTCTTCCGTTCGGGTGTGAAACCGGACTTTGAATCCGGCAATCACCGGGCTTACTGTTTGGCAGTTTTGAACTAATGGAGCGCCCGATTATTAACTTCCGCGCGCGGCTGTGTCAAGCCGAACGCGGGAAATGCGATCCTTTCAAGTCAGTCAAAGTTCAAGGCTTTGATGCCTCAAGCACTGCGGCGCGTTCCTTGAAAATTGCCGCAAGACTTTCGCCCCCCCCGCCCCTTCGTGTATATTCACGCTTTTGCTATCAGGCCGCTGTTGCCAATAGAATTAACTGGCCCTCACAAACAAGGAGTCATTCACTTCGTTGGAAACGAAGTTCTGAAATGATGAAAACAAGTGACGACTTCAAATAACGGACTCCAGACTCCAGACTCTGGACTCCAGACTTTTTTCGGAGGAGATTGAATGGAGAAAAAAGGTTTTACTCTATGGTTCACAGGACTGTCGGGCGCGGGAAAGACGACGCTTGCGCGACTCGTGGAAAATCATCTGCGCGAGCGAGGACACCGAGTAGAAGTTTTAGACGGCGACATCATCCGCACTAATCTTTCAAAAGGACTGGGCTTTTCAAAAGAAGACCGCGACACCAATATCCGTCGCATAGGATTCGTCTGCAATCTGCTCGCGCGAAACGACGTTGTGGCTATTGCGGCGGCCATCTCGCCTTATCGCGAAGTGCGCGAGGAAGTCCGCCGCGAGACCGCAGCCTTCGTCGAAGTCTATGTCAGATGCCCGATCAGCATCTTAGCCGAAAGAGATGTCAAAGGGCTTTACAAGAAAGCCATCGCGGGCGAGATCAAAAACTTCACCGGAATCGATGACCCTTACGAAGAACCGCTTTCGCCCGAAGTCACGGTCGAAACCGACATAGAGACGCCCGAAGAGAGCGCCGCGCGCATCGTCGCAAAGCTTGAAGAGTTATCATTGGTCGAACGTGAGCGGGCGAGTTTCGTTTGATAGTCAGAGCGCGATAGCTCATTTATTTCTGATGCCGGAGGATTTTGTGGGCGCTACAGTGATCTTCGAATCGATGAACAGCGAGAGGGGTATAAACCGCAGAGGCACAGAGGCGCAGAGACCTCGCAGAGACTTCTCTGCGCAACCTCTGTGTCTCTGCGCCTCTGCGGTGAAACCACCTTTCCCTGTCATAGATGAGAATTACGATAAAGTGCCTCGATTGAAAAACAGTACAGCCTCTCATATCACAAAATCCGGCGGCATCATCGAATTTCACATGAGCGCGAGTTGTGAGTTGTTCTGATGAAGACGGTTATCATAGGACTCGACGGCGCGACTTTTGACATAATCACGCCGATGGTGAGCGCGGGCCGTTTGCCTGCGCTCGCCCGGTTGATGCGCACGGGCGCGAGCGCGCCGCTTCGCTCGACCATTCTGCCTAACAGTTTTCCCGGCTGGTCTAGTTGCACCACAGGCACGAGCGAAGGAATGCACGGCATCTTTTCGCCCTTCATCAAAAACACCGCGAGCTACACCGTCCGAGCGATGAGCGGACGCGATATCCAGACGCGCCACATCTGGGATTTCCTCTCTCATCAGGAAGGTCGCTCCATCGTCATCAACGTCCCGACTGCTTATCCGCCTGAGCCACTTCGCGGTCAGATGATCACCGGAATGCTCACGCCCGGTATCGCGTCTGAATTCACTTATCCGCCTTCGCTCAAGCAGGAAATACTTTCCGTCATTCCCGATTATGTCATCGAACCCGCGCGCAACCCGGACAAGCGCGCTCGCCTGCGAGAGTTTCACCGCGCAACTGAAATGCATGAGATGGTCACTCATCACCTGATGAACCAGGGAGAGTGGGATTTTCTGATGGTGGTGTTTTCCGTACTCGACCGCGCGCAACATGATTTCTGGGCCGATATGGACGAGACTCATCCTCGTCACGACCCTCGCACGCCCCAGGAGTTTCGCCAATTCATACATCAGACCTACGAACAACTCGATTCCTCGATCAGTCGATTGATAGAAAAACTGCCCGCTGATGTTCGCCTACTCGTCGTATCGGATCACGGTTTCTGCTCAGAGCTATACGAAGTGCGCGTCAACGAACTGCTGGCTTCAGCGGGACTCCTCGCTTTCAAAACGCCCGCCCTGCGTCGCAGTCGCGCTCAATGGAAATCGCTCAAAGAAAAAGTATCGCGCCGTCTCATGCCGCAGCAATCGAACGGAAACGTGCTTGATAAAAAAGTGACCTACGGCAGCGCGTTTCTCGATGAGATAGATTGGAACCGCACCGAAGCTTACTTCGCTCAGGATAAGGGCGTGTGGGTCAATCTCCGTGGGCGCGAGCGCGAAGGCTGCGTTGCAGAAAGCCGTTTCGATGAAGTAATCGAAGAAGCGCGCCGTGTTTTACTCTCTCTCGTTTCTCCTTATGAAGGCACGCAGGTATTTGAAAAAGTGATGCGGCGCGAAGAGGCATTCCGTGGCGCGTGGTCGCATCGTCTGCCCGATCTGGTGATGATCCCTTCGAGCGATAATTACGTCTACAACGAGCGACCGAGCTACAATGAATCAATAGTTCCAGCCGATTCGACTACAGGCACTCACTCACGCGACGGCATACTGATAGCGTGGGGAAAAGGAATCAGCAGCGACGCTCGTTTCAAAACTCAACCAAACCTGCGCGACATAGCCCCGACCGCTCTAGCTTCGCTCGGATGCCCGCTGACGATTGATATGGACGGTCGCTGTCTCGAAGAAATTTTCTCCGAACTCCCCGACATTCAACGCCGCGGCAGTTCGTACAAACAATCGGGCCATCAATCCGATTCGCAGGTTTACGAAGCAAATGAAGAAGCGGCGATCAAAGAGCGATTGCGCGCGCTCGGTTACATCGAATGAGTGGGAGAGTGGGAGTGTGGGAGAGTGGGAGTGTGGGAGTGGTGGAAACTCATCGCTCTCTTACTCCCATACTCCCATTCCCCCATACCCCCATTCCCCCACTCTCCCATTCTGTGAACTATGAGGCCACGAATTCTAATCATCGGACTCGATGCGGCGACTATGGATTTGATCGAGCCGTGGGCCGAATCGGGACACTTGCCCGCGCTTGCCTCGTTGATGAGTGAGGGGGCGCACGCGCGTTTGATGTCGACTCCGAATATGCACAGCGCGTCGGCGTGGACTTCAATTCTTACGGGCCTCAATCCCGGCAGGCATGGATTATTCGTTTTTTCTGATCGCGATTTTGCGACCGGGCGACAGGTTTTTTTCAAAGGCGGCGACCGCAAAGGTGAAACACTTGGTTCGCATCTCGCGCAGCGCAAACTGAGCGCGGGCTTTCTCAACGTACCGATGACTTATCCGGCTGATCAGGTGGAAGGCGGATTTATGATCAGCGGGCTTGACGGGCCTTCGCTCAATGAGCGCGCTTTTTATCCTGCCGAGCTTCGCGCTGAGATATTCGAGAAATTTCCTGATTATAATTTTTCGCCTCCGGGTCTTGGCGATATCATGCGCGCAGGCCGAATCGATGAAGCGATAAGCGCGTGGACTCAATTGATCGAAATTCAAACCAGCGCGGCTGAATATCTGCTCAAGGCTCGCCCGGTGGATTTTTTCATGACCGTTTACACCGCGAGCGACTGGGGAGGTCACAATCTCTGGAAGTATATGACCAGCAATTTCAGAAGAGATCTGCTCTTCCGCGATTCGCTGCTTTCGATTTATCGCGCGCTCGACCGGGCGGTTGAGCGATTGATTAAATGCGCCGATGCGAACGCTCATGTCTATGTGATTTCTGATCACGGGATGGGGCCGCACACGGGCGCGTCTTATCATCTGGCCGAGTGGTTGGAACAAAGCGGCTATATGACTCGCAGTAAGAAGCAGACTGGCGTATCGCTGATAAAAACCGGAAAGAGCATAGCTCGAAAACTGCTGCCGCTTTCGGTGAGAGAGAAAATCCGTTCGCGACTCGGCGATGAGCGCGTCAAGCAACTGGCCGTGGCGGAGAAAGATTCTTTTTACTCTTCGATTGACTGGACGAAGACTCGCGCTTACACAGAGCCGGGCCGCCACGTCATAAACATCAATCTCGCCGGACGAAACGCCGAAGGAATCGTTTCGGAAAAAGATTATGATGAGGTTTGCCGCCGCATAATCGCAGACCTCGCGAGGTGGAGTGATGCCGGGGGAGAGCCGATAGTCGAAAGAGTCGTTCGGCGCGATGAAGTATATTTCGGGCCTTACACTGAGAGGGCGAGCGATCTTTATATTTACTGGAACCCTTTGGCGCGAATGGGAGACCCGCCCGCAGAAGTGATGGCTCGCGGCTACTGGTGGAGCGGCGATCATCGCCCTCAAGGGATTTTGATTTCCAAAGGGTCGGGCATTCAACCGGGCGCGTGCGCTACGACGCCTTCGGTTTACGATCTCGTGCCGACGGTTTTGTATCTGGCGAAGCTTTCGATTCCGGCAGGTCTTGACGGCAGAGTGATTGAAGAAATCTGCGCGAAAGAATTTCTCGAATCGAACCCTGCGAAGATCGACGCGACTGCAAACGAAGCGGGCGCAAACGCAGGCGGCTTGAGCAAAGAAGAAGAAGAGTTGATCGAAGAGAAACTGCGCGCTTTGGGATATCTTTAGGTTATAACGGCTCGCAGTTGGATGAACAGGATGAATGTAAAGTGTATAAGCTCGGCCTTCTCATTAACACCGCGATTAATCGCGGTGAAAAGCGAGAGAACGGAACCCGAAACTGTTTCAACAGTTTTCCTGCCTGCGCACCTGTCCATCTCGGCAAAAGAGCGGAAGAGGGAAACTGTTAAAACAGTTCCCCATCATTCGCGCGCAGTGTTCACCGCGATCAATCGCGGTGTTAATGAGAGGGTGTCGCATAAATGGATTCTTGGTCCAGATATTGTGTTCGGCTGTTTGATCGTCCACAACTTGTGGATAGCTTTTGGAATTATGCGACACGCTCTAATGAGAGAAGGCTGTTCACCAGTTTAATGCCGCGATAATTCGTCAATCGATGACCGAATCTCTCAACCACACCGAATCAATCGCCTCTCCCGACGCGCAATCGTCGCGCTTTCGGCGACACCTTCTCTATATAGCTTTCCTGCTCGCCGCGCTCGTCGCGATGTTCTGGCGAGTCTTCTTTCTCGGCGAAACTCTGATCGATGTCGCCACTCTCAACAATCAGCTTCCGTGGGGATATCAAACGGGCGAAATCTCGAATCATCCCTACAACCGCCGCGACCTCACTGACACTTACGCGACCAGAGAGTATTTCATAGTCGATGCGTACCGCGACCGAGAGATGCCGCTGTGGAACCCCTTCACAATGGCGGGCCATCCGATCTACGCTGACGGAGTGACGAAAACTTTTTCGCCCTTCCTGATCTTTTATTATTTCTTCGACCCTCCGCTCGGCTATTCGCTCGCTCGAATCTCGGAACTGATGCTGGCCGCGATTCTGATGTACACGTTTTTGATCCTTATCGGCGCAGGCACGGAGGGCGCGCTTGCGGGCGCATTCGTCTTCGCCTTTTCATCTCATTCGATGTTTCACCTCACGGGCCTCGGTTGGTGGGGCGGATTGGCGTGGCTTCCGCTGATAATTTTATTCGCTGATCGCGCCGCTACTCGACGCAGTTATCGGTATGCGATACTGGCGGGCGTTTCTCTAGCGGCTCAGTTTTTCTGCGGGTGGATGCAGAATCAAATCTATTTCGTCGGCGCAGTCGCGCTCTTCTATCTCTTTTTCGCTTTTCGCAATCGCACACGTCAGCCACTCGCTCTGATGGCGGTCACGCTCGCCGTTGGGTTCGCGCTCTCTGTCACTCAATGGCTGCCGGTGATGGAACTGCTCACTTATTCGAACCGCAAAATAGTTCCGACCGAGATCGGTTACATCTATCTGCCATTCTGGTATCTCCTGACGCTTCTGTTCCCGAATCTGTTCGGAGAGTCGGATGATGTGAAGACGCTTAACATCTTCACAGCCCTCAACGTCTCGCACGATCATATTCTCTACATCAGCATCGCCGCGCTGGCGCTCGTCGGCTTTTGTTTTTACTCATACCGTCGCAAGCTGATTGAAGATGAGGAGCGACGCTTTCGCATTTCATATCTGTTGCTGCTTGCAGGAATCGCTTTGTTCCTGATGATGGTCACTCCGCTTTATGTTTACGTGACGCGATTCATCCCTGTCCTTCAGGTCATCCGCGTAACCGTCCGCGCAGGAGTGCTTTTCATCTTTGCTGTTTCCGCTCTCGCAGGGCTTGGCCTGTCCGTCTTTCTCAAAGCCTCGCGGGAATCGCTCGAATCATTTTATAAACACGCGCGAAAATTTCTTGCGGCGGCGATTTCTTTCGTTGTGATAGCCGTGATCGCTTCGATCATATTTCGACAGACGGGCTTCGCTTCAGATGAAACAGGGAGAGGAAAGCTCAACTTTCTTCGACGCGCAGCGAGCGCGCTTTCAGAACAGTTCCTTCCTCCGAATCTCGATATACTTCTGCCGCTTGTTTTCATAGCCGCAATGATCGCCCTCATCGCTTTGTTCAAATCAGGAAAGCTCAAACGCGAATTCGTACTCGCCATGCTTATCGCTCTGATCGTCATCGATCTGTTCTGGCACGACAGACAGTTCAATCCGACCTTTGATCGCTCGCGGGTTTTTCCGCAGACTCAGATAACCGGCCTGCTCCGCTCGCTTCCTCCGGGCCGCGTGCTGATCGCGCCTTCTGATATGGACACCAATCGCAAAGCGGATTCGGGCGATTTGAAAATCATCGCGCCGCCGAATACGTTGCTGCCTTATCGAATCCCCAGCGTGTCGGGCAAAAACCAGCAGTTCCCGCGCTGGTATCGCGATTATGCTTCGCTCATCGAGCCTCAACCTTACCTGAGCCACGTCGTCTTCGACGAAACTCGATCAAAATTTTTGGATCTTCTCGGCGCGCGATATCTGCTCACTCACGCCTCAAGGCCCGCGCCCACAGGCTACGATTTCATCGCCAGCGCCGAAGGATTATCCGTCTATGAAAACAAGAACGCTCTGCCTCGCGCTTTCCTCGTCGGCGAGGTGATCGAAGTCGGCGATCAGAAAACAGCTTTGCGCGCGATGTCGGATGAAAATTTCGATCCCGCAAAAACAGTAGTTGTCGAAGGAGGAAGCGTAGAGTTGCAGTCGAAAATAAAAGGCGAGGCCAGCGTCATCGAAGACAGGCGAAATCGAGTTGTGATAAAAACCAGTTGTGAACGCGACAGCATTCTTGTTCTGAGCGACAACTATTATCCGGGCTGGAAAGCTGCTATCGACGGCTTGCCTGTGGAGATAATGAAGGCTAATGTCACGATGCGCGCCGTCCGGGTTCCTGCCGGAGAGCATGTGATATTATTCGAGTTCGCGCCCACACTGTTGAAAGTTTCCATCTACACAAGCCTCGCGGCTCTGATGATCGTAGCAGGCGCGCTCGTCCTGATTGAAATCAGAAAAAGAGTAGTGATGAAAACTTGATGCTGAAATTGAGCGGGTTCTATATGAGTTTTTCTTTCACAGCAGAGGCGCAGAGTGCGCTGAGTCAACGCAGAGAAGAAAACCTCTGCGGTGAATCTCGTTCAAGCAGTCGAGCATTGCTTTTTTGCCACTACTGGAAATGAAGGTAGCAGCCACGATTTATTCAAGGATAAAAAAGACTGTCAAGCACACGCTCATATTCAGTCTGGGCAATATCGTAAGCAATGCCTTCTCGCTCCTGCTCGTTCCCGTCTATGTTCAGCATCTGCGTCCAAATGAATATGGACGCCTCGCGCTGCTTTCGATAGTGTTGACGCTGACCGTGGTGGTTTTGAAATCCGGTCTCGATCAAGCCTTCTTTCGCAATTACTACGAGACTGAAGACCCGCTTGCGCGCCGTCGCATCGTCGGCTCGTCTCTCATTTTTCTGATAATAACTTCGTCGGCTCTCATAAGCCTGCTTTACCTCGTCGCTCCGCAGGTTTCCCCGCTCGTGTTTTCGGGCAACGAGGACAGGACTGAATTACTGAGACTGATCTTCATCATAAGCTTTTTCGAAGTCATAACCACGATACCCAATTCGATTCTGCGGGCAAACTTTCGCTCGATTCGATTCTCGATTCTCAGTCTCGTTTCGCTCATCGTTCAGCTTGCGGCGATTTTGTATCTGGTGCTTCGAGTCGATAGTTCTGTTGAAAGCGTGTTGAAAGGGCGATTGATAGGGACTGCATTCGAGGCGCTGCTTTTCTTCTTCGCGGTGAGGCGCGAGTTGAGTCTGAAGTTTTCCTTTTCGGAACTTGGCGAGATGCTTTCCTTCGGGTGGCCGCTCATCTTCAATCAGATCGGCTCAACGCTCTTCATCGTCATCGACCGATTCTTTCTCGAACGATACACCAACGACATTCAGGTTGGCATTTATGCGCTTGCGAACACTTTCATTTCCGTCGTGTCTGTGATCGCGGTGATGCCGTTCGGGCAGGTGTGGACGGTGATGAGATTTTCGGTGATGAAGGATGACGGCGCGCAGGAATACTATTCGCGCGTGCTGACCTACATCGCTTTCGTCAGCATGACGCTCTCGCTCTGCGTCGCGGCAGTCGCCGGAGACGGAGTGTTGTTGTTCGCCCCGCGCGGATACTGGGCCGTCGCCGCCATCCTGCCCGCGCTGGCGCTTTCGGCAGTCCTCGACAGCGCATCGCGCGTGCTGAACGTAGGCATCACGCTCAAGAGAAGAACCATCTACGCGCCTGCCGTCATCTTCGCCGCTTTGGGATTCAACATCACGTTGAATTTCATTCTCATACCTCGCTACGGGGTCTGGGGCGCGACCGTCTCGACCGTTGCGTCTTATTTCGTTTATTGCGCGCTGAGGTTCTGGGCGTCGAATCTCTTCATCAAAATTCAGTACGAATGGCGGCGGGTCTTCACGGTTCTGATCGTCGGGGCATCGCTGATCGGAGCGTTTTATCTGATCGATTATCTGCGCGGCGACATCGGGCGATATAAGTTTGACGATCCTGCGCGGCGGACGATGCTGTTTGTTTCGCTTGGGGCAAAGGCTCTCCTTGCGATTTCATTCCCGCTGATTCTGCTGGCGCTTCGTTTTTATGATGAGAAGGAGCGGCGTCGACTTTCGGAGATATGGCAGAAAATTTCCTTCGCGCTTCGCCATAGAAAATGGCCGCAGGTAGAACAGTCTGAAAGTTAGAGCGTGTTGAGAAGTTGTCTTTTGCCGCGAAGCGGCT
>DLHY01000034.1 GCA_002483445.1 Blastocatellia bacterium UBA7656 | reverse complement strand
TTCTCCGTATTGAGAATTGCTGCCATATTGTCTAATGCCCCCTGTTCGCATCGTGAATTTGTAAAGCCTTCTTGATAAACACAAGAGAGAATTTTTCACTGAAATGTCCAATTGGGATCAAGCCTTGATCTGCTATACTGATGTAACAGAAAAGCCATAGTGTTACATTCGAGAATAGCCAACCAATACCAATATGACAATAACTCAGGCTTCCTTGTACCTGTTTGCAAATGGCTTTGCTCTCTGATGCCATCAATTGAATTTGCTGACTTGTCGCTGCTTTGGTGTTGAATACGAAGCGGCGACGATAGAGTAAGAGGAATCGCCTGGCAGAAACAGACTTGGCTGAATACTCTTCGTTAAATGCAGACCCACTCATTCGGGGTGTCACGAAAATAAAAAATGTGGCACAATAGCCATCCGACCGGCGAAGCTGCTGCGTATCGTCTGAGGGAAACAGGGTGGGACGAAAGCAAAAAACTGAAAGCAATGAACTGATGAGATTCGGCGTCTCGATGGAGAGCGAACTGCTCGACCGATTCGACCAGATGATCGCGCGCAAGGGATATGAAACTCGTTCCGAAGCCTTCCGGGATATGGCGCGCAACGCTCTGGCCGAAGACACGCTTGCCGATGACAGGGCTGAAGCGGTAGCCACGATTTCGCTCGTCTACAACCATCACGTGCGCGATCTGACAGCCAGGCTCACCGAGATTCAACATCACGCGCTCGACCTTATAACCTCGGCGCTGCACGTTCATCTCGACGAAGGCAACTGCCTCGAAGTGCTGGTCGTTCGCGGCCCTTTCGGGCGCGTGCGCGAGCTTGCCGAACAACTCATAAGCATCAAGGGAGTCCGCAACGGCAAATTCGTCACCACGACCGGAGAGTTGAAAAAACACAAGCGCCGCTCGTCCGCTCACAACCACAAGAATTGAAGAGTCTTTAACGTAGAACAGGCTGCCAGCCTGTTCATACACTGAAGGCATGAAAATTTGAGAAACAGCAGGCTGACAGCCTGCTATACATTTGAGGAAACATGAAATTCAAAGCCCTTCATTCAATGAAAGCCATGATTTGCGCATCGCTCATGCTAACTATGCTCGCTGCGCACACATCAGCCCTGGCTCAGTCGAAAACTGATCGAACCATACAGGGCGTCATCATCACTGGGAAGCGCGAATCAGTTGAAGGAGCGACCATCACCGCGCGCTATCGGTCAGGCGAGCGGAAAACCGCAAGCGACGGGGAAGGGCGATTCACTCTGACTGTCCCCGGTGAACAGGTGACTTTGAGAATCGAAGGCAAATATGTCGTCGCCCGCGAGCGCGTCATCGAAGCAAACGAGCGAGCCGACAATCTCGAAATAGAAGTCGAATACACAGTCCCTCCCGTCCACGAAACCGTAGTCATCGTCGCCACCCAACTCGATCCCACAATCGACCGGCGCAACGAAGCCGTCTACGGCAACACATTATTTTCTCGTGACGATCAGGTATTTCACACGCTCGACGCGGGCATAAACGCCGGACAGCACGAAGGCGGAGGGAAGTCGCTTGAGATTCGTCGATTCGGATTCAATCTCGATCACGGAGGCGTGAACGGCGGATTGAAAGTTCTCGTAGATAACTTTCAGCAGAACCAGGGCACGCAGGGACACGGCCAGGGGTATCTCGGCCAACTCAAAAGCCTCACGCCCGAACTCGTGCAGGAAGTCGACATACTCAACGGCCCTTTCAGCGCCGAGTACGGAGATTTTTCCGGGCTGGGTGTCGTGCATATTCGATTGAAAGAATCTCTCTCGGATCAACTCACTCTGCGACTTCAGGGCGGCTCGTTCCGTACCGTCAGAGGTTTCGTCGCTTACAGCCCCGAACTCGAAAACGGCTCGGCGCTCATCGCCTACGAAGCGTCGCGAACAGACGGGCCTTTCATAAATCCGCTCGATTATAAACGCGACAACCTGACGGCCAACTACACGCGAAGGCTCGACGCGGGACAGACCCTCGGAGTGAAACTCAATTTCGGCAGAAACGATTTCACTTCATCCGGCCAGATACCTCTCGATCTGGTTGCGAGCGGCGAGCTTGACCGTTTCGGCTTCATCGATCCAGACGGAGGCGGAAGGGTGAGAGGCGGTACGGGCGGCATTTATTACAAACGAGAAGGCGCAAACGGCGGCATATTCAAACTCGACGGGTTCGTGTCACGCTCGCTGTTCGATCTTTATTCCAATTTCACTTTCTTTCTAAACGACACGGTGAACGGCGATGAAATCCAGCAGCACGATTCCCGTCTTCAGGAGGGTGTCAACGCTCAATTTCTTCAACCCTACAAACTGTTCGGCCAGCGATTGCTGCTAGTCGCTGGCGCGAATCTTCACGCCAATCAAATCAATGTCGGGCTTGATAATTCAGTCGCCAGAAATCCGATACGAGTTTCGACTCGCGCTCACGCTGATGTCACGAATGCGGCAGGATATTTTCAACAGGGAATCGATCTTCTGAGCGGCAGGCTGCACATCGATGGCGGATTGCGTTATGACTATTTCAGATTCGATGTCGAAGATCGTGTCGTTCCCGCGTTTTCAGGCGCGCAGGGATCATCGCGTTTTCAACCGAAGGCGAATGTTTCCTATACGCCTTCATCGAAGTTGCCGCTGACGCTTTATTTCAACTATGGTCGAGGAATATCGAGTCAGGACGCTCGCGGAGTCGCGCAGAGTCCTTCGGGGCCGAAAATCTCGACGACAGATTTTTATCAGCTTGGCGCGTCGCACAATCTCAAACGAATTTCTCTCAGCACGGATTTGTTTCTGATTGATCGCTCGAACGAACAGGTTTATATCCCCGACGATGGTAGCTTCGAATTCCTCGGGCCAAGCCGCGCTTACGGATTCGAGGTGAAAACATCGGTGAAGGTGACTCGACATCTCGCTTTCAACGGCGGATTGACGCGCGTGGGCAATGCGTTCTTTCGAGGAACCCTGCCGAGAGTTTACATCGACAGCGCGCCGCATTTCGTATCGAACGTCGCTTTGACTCTCAATGAGTGGCGAGGCTTCAACGCTTCGGTTCGTTATCGCCACATGAGCAGCTATCGTCTTGACGGCGAAGACGCGCGCATTCGGGCCGCGGGGCTTGACGTTGTAGATTTCAGCCTTAGCAAACGAATACGGCGGTGGATGGATTTCAATATTTCGATAGACAATCTCACCGACAAGCGATACTTCGAGACGCAGAACTTTTTCGCTTCGCGCGTCAGCCCCGGCTCTCCTGTCCGCGAACGAATTCACGCCACGCCCGGTTATCCTATAGGCATGACCGTGGGACTAACATTTCATCTGTTCGGGAAATGAAGTCGAGATGATTTTCCTGCTGCGCAAGCCGCATCATCTGCAATTCAACCTGATGCTTTTCACCATCCGAATCGCGAAAAGTAGAAACTGTAAAATCCAATCCACACGCCCGCAAGAATCAGCATCTCAACCGGGACTCTTCTTCCAGTCCATCGACTGAGCAAATGGGCAATGCCGCGAGCGGCAATCGCGCTCAGAAAGAATCTCGCGTAACGAGCCGGGATCGATATGAGCAGAAAGCTCACAAGTGAGCCGCCTCGCGCGCCCCATTCGACAGCGTAGATTTTATACGGTATCCCCTTGAGCGGGCCTGTCATCACTGCCCAGAGGCCGCGCTCATCGATCTGAGACGCGACCGATTCAATAAGCGCCGGAGAGATCGCAGGCACACGATCAAGAAAAGCGAGCGCCGCGTCGGGTCGAGTCGCGCCCAGCGCATACATCAAAACTCCGCCTGCTATCGCGCCTGCAAGCGCGGCTACAGTCGCGCGGATCGCGGGCCGAATTCTGCGGCAACCCACCGCTGAGAGCAGCACATCGGGGACTATGAAAAAAACGGTGGCTTCGGCAAGACCCCATGCGAAAGCCGCGCCCGTCGCCCGGCGGCTGCTGACAAAACGATCTAGCGCAGATGTGGATTGCATCAGCCAATCTCTTTCAATTCGCGGACGGCTGCTTCGAGCGATTTGACTATCTCCTGACGGCTCCCTCGGATCAGGCGCGGGGGGCCGAGGCGAATTTCGCAGAAAAAAGGCACGGGTATCAGTTCGCCTTTCGGGAGGCTGCGACCCATGTTGACCAGGTAGGCAGGAATCACTGGCACGTCGGGCATCTTCTCGATCAGGTGAGCGACGCCTGATCGAAATGGCCCCATCTCTTCGCCCACAGCGCGCGTGCCTTCGGGAAAAATTATCAGCGACTCTCCGCGCTCAAGCGCCGATTGCATACTTCGCAAAGGATTGTTTTCTGACGTTATGCCTCGTCGCGCTATGGGCAGAATATTGAACATCGTCTTCGACAAAACAGAGACGAAGGCGTTGCGCTCGAAATAATCCGCCGCCGCTACGGGTCGTATTTTGCGCAATCGCGTGATCGGAAACATGCTCAACAGCGAAACGGTGTCGAGATGGCTCGAATGATTCGCTACGAGTATGAATTGATCCGAATCAATATGCTCGCGTCCGCGCACGCGGAGGCCGATGAACAATCGCATGAACGGTTTCGCCGCCAATGCGAAAAAGAGCGATTGAGCTATGTCTCGCAGAGTCACTCTGTGTTTCACGTTTTCTGATTTCAACTGGCCCATCGCTCAATCCCACGAATGAAAATATCGCACGTAATGGAAGAATACCGGCGCGGCGTAACAGAGAGAATCCACGCGATCCAGCATACCGCCGTGGCCGGGTATGATGCTGCCGAAATCCTTCACGCCGAAGTCGCGCTTGACCGCGCTCATAACAGCGCCGCCGCAGAATCCCGCGACCGTTATGAGCAGTGAAACCGCGAGCGTTTCTTTTACAGAAAACGGAGTGAGAAAACGAATGAGCAGGCTCGCCCCTGCCGCGCTCGCGATGCCTCCGAGGAATCCTTCCCACGTTTTGTTAGGGCTTACAGCAGGGATGATCTTATGTCTGCCGAGAGTCTTTCCCCATACGTATTGCAGCACGTCGCTGATCTCGGTCGTGAATACCAAAAAGAGCAGCATCGTGTGTCCACTCGCCTGTGTGTCTGCATAAACGGGAACGGTGAGCAGGAATGCCAGATGGCTCAATCCGAAAACGAATGCCATCAGTCCCCATTGAATCTGCGATGCGGAGGCGATAAACCCCTCAGTTTCTTTCGACAACACCAATCGGACGGGCAGTATCAAAAACATGAAGACCGGAATGAAGATGATGAACATCCCGTACCACGGAATGGATATCCAGTAATACTGAACAGGGATGGCAAGAAACGATAGCAGCAATCCGTGATGATCGGAGGGCCGAGTCCTCAGCAGCGTGAGGTATTCCTTCATCGCCCAGAAACTCAGGAACGCGAAGAAGACGAGCGACACCGGAGGGCTTACGGCTATGGCGGCGAAAAATACTCCCACCATGATCCACCACGCGCGCACCCGCGCAGCAAGCTCCGAAAAATCTTTCCGGGGACGAACGAGGCGTAACACAAGCACCACAAGTGAAGCGATCACGAGCAGACCGGACACTATGATTGCCATCTGCCAAACGGGTGAAAGGTTTTTCATCATATCGATTCCCGAAGAAGCAGATGTTAGATGTCAGATCGGTTTTCGGTTGAGTGTACGGGACAAATTTGGAGTGGAGGCGACACGCTCGCAGCTTTTTGTGTGGCAGTCGAGACGATGGAAGAGCGGTGACAAGGGATACTGCTGGCGAATTCCTCTGCTGTGCCAATAATGCGCCGTAAGTGTTGGCAATCCGCCGGCTTCGTCGCTGCAAATCCTGCAAAAATGATTTCGCCAGCAGTATCACTTGTCACCGCTCTCCAAAGACTCCCCATGTTTATCCTGTACATGCAAATGCAAACCGCTCCGGCAGATGAACCAACAACAGCTATTTCTAACATCTGACCTCTAGCCCGATTCGTAGACAGTTTT
>DLHY01000164.1:5238-23265 GCA_002483445.1 Blastocatellia bacterium UBA7656 | reverse complement strand
CATATGTGACGACGCGCTTAACCTTCTTGGATTTTTTCACGTCCCGCGGAGTAGAATGTGCCTTCTTCATTTGAATCTTCAGGAAAAAATCAAAAGGAGCGTTGGCCATGAATACAAGACCCATCCGACGCTGCAAAGCCGCAGTGTGGCTCGTAGCGATCACTGTTTTGATTTCCTTCGCGCAGATCACCAGCGCGCAGCAGTATGACCAGAATCTTCTCAAGGGAATGACGTGGCGCGAGATCGGCCCTTTTCGCGGCGGTCGCGTAACGGCGGTCGCTGGAGTCACATCGCAGCCGAATGTTTATTATTTCGGAGCCTGCGGCGGCGGAGTGTGGAAAACCACAGACGGCGGGATCAACTGGTCTCCGGTCTCTGATGCTTTCTTCAAAACCGGAACGGTCGGCGCGATAGGCGTGAGCGAATCCGACCCCAATGTGATTTATGTGGGGATGGGCGAAGTCCCGATTCGCGGAAACGTCTCGCACGGCGACGGCGTGTACAAATCCACCGACGCGGGCAGGACGTGGAAACACGCGGGTCTTTCGGACACTCGTCATATCGGTCGTGTGCGCGTTCATCCAAAGAACCCGGATGTGGTTTATGTCGCCGCCCTCGGCCACATCTTCGGGCCGAATGAAGAGCGCGGAGTCTTTCGCTCCACAGATGGCGGCAAATCATGGCAGAAGGTTTTATATCGCGGCGACAAAGCTGGCGCAGTCGATATGATACTCGATCCGAATAATCCGCGAGTGATTTATGCGGGATTCTGGGAAGTCTATCGCAAGCCGTGGACGCTCGAAAGCGGAGGGCCGGGAAGCGGCCTTGTCAAATCCACAGACGGCGGCGACACCTGGTCGGATATCACGCGCAATCCGGGATTGCCTAAAGGACTCGTCGGCAAAGTCGGCATCACGGTTTCGCCCGCGAACTCCGAACGTGTGTGGGCGATAATCGAAGCGGAAGACGGAGGAGTGTTCCGGTCGGACAACGGCGGCGCGAGTTGGATAAAAACCAACGAGCAGAGAAATCTTCGCCAGCGAGCCTGGTACTACACGCGCATCTACGCCGACCCGCAAAACGCGGACACGATGTACGTCCTCAACACGGGCTTTTATAAATCGAACGACGGCGGGCGCACTTACACGACCATCGGCGTGCCTCACGGCGACAATCACGATCTTTGGATAGCGCCCAACGATTCGGCGCGAATGATCAACAGCAACGATGGCGGCGCGAATGTCAGCTATAACGGCGGTCGCTCGTGGACTGAGCAGGATCAGGCGACGGCGCAGTTTTATCGAGTCGCGCTCGACAATGATTTCCCCTACAACATCTATGGCGCGCAGCAGGACAACTCGACCGTGAGGATCGCTTCTCGCACAATGGATTCCGGCATAGACGTGATGCACTGGTACGACGTGGGCGGGGGAGAGTCGGGGTGGATAGCTCCTTATCCGAAAGATTCCCGCATAGTGTTTGCGGGTTCTTACGGCGGACTGCTCACGCGCTACGATCATCGCACGGGACAGCAGCGCAACGTCTCGCCGTGGCCCGAAAACCCCATGGGCTGGGGCGCGGCGGAATTGAAATATCGCTTCCAGTGGAATTTCCCCATCGTCTTTTCGCCTCACGACGCGGAGACGATTTACGCGGGCGCGAACGTAGTGTTCCGCTCGACCAATCAGGGGCAAAGCTGGCAGGCGATCAGCCCTGACCTTACGCGAAACGATAAATCGAAGCAGGGGCCATCGGGCGGGCCGATAACGAAAGACAGCACCAGCGTCGAATACTACTGCACGGTTTTTACCGTTATGGAATCTGCAGTGCAGAAGGGCGTCTTATGGGCAGGCTCAGACGACGGGCTTGTGCATGTCACGCGCGATGGCAGCCGTTGGGAAAACGTCACGCCGCAGGGAATGCCCGAATGGATTCAGATAAACTCCCTCGATGCTTCCGCGCACGACGCTGCGACCGCTTACATCGCTGCGACCATGTACAAGCACGATGATTTCCGTCCGTATCTCTACAAGACTTCGGACTACGGCAAGACGTGGAAAAAAATCACCAACGGGATTCCTGACGGCGCGTTCACCCGCGTCATTCGCGAAGACCCGAATAAAAAAGGTTTGCTTTACGCGGGAACCGAAACGGGGATTTATGTATCCTTCGATGACGGCGAGAACTGGCAACCGCTTCAACTCAATCTTCCCGTCGTGCCTATAACCGACCTGGCGGTTCACAAGCGCGAGCGAGACCTGGTTGCCGCGACTCAGGGGCGCTCGTTCTGGGTGATCGATAATTTGACCGTGCTGCATCAACTGTCGGACGCGGCGAAACTGGATGCATATCTCTTCAAGCCTGAAGAGGCGTATCGAATGCCGGGAGGAGGAGGCTTCGGAGGCGGAGGCGGGTCAATCGGACAGAATCCGCCTTCGGGCGCTGTCGTATATTACTACCTGAAGAACAAGCCGCAGAGTGAAGTCAAAATCGAGTTTCTGGATTCTGCGGGCAAGGTGATTCGCGAATTAAGAACGAGACTCGCCGACGCGCAGGCTGAACAGCCTGCCACAGGAGGCCCATTCGGAGGCGGGCCGCCGCGTCTGCCTGCCGAGGCAGGCTTGAACAGATTCATATTCGATATGCGTCACAGGCCCGCTACGACATTTCCCGGATTGATTATGTGGGCCGGATCGACCGTCGGCCCGATCTCAGTGCCCGGCACATATCAGGTGAGGCTCACGGTCGACGGCAAAGCGCAGACGCAAAGCTTCGAGTGGAAGAAAGACCCGCGCATCGAAACCACACAGGCGGATTTTCAGAAGCAGTTCGATCTGCTCGTAAAAATTCGCGACAAGCTGACTGAAACGCATGAAGCCATACTGAAGATTCGCGATGCGCGTCGTCAGATTGATGACATCACCAGTCGGGTGAGGGATCAGGCGGAAGGCAAAGCGATAGGCGATGCGGCCCGGACGCTGCGCGGGAAAATGACGGCTGTCGAAGAGGAGTTGTATCAGACGAAAAATCAGAGCAGTCAGGACCCGCTGAATTATCCTATCCGTTTGAACAACAAGCTGGCCGCGCTCACAGGCGTAGTGGCGAGCGCCGACGCTGCGCCTACGGATGTGTCTTACACTGTTTATGAAGAACTGACAGCGAAGATAAACGCGCAACTTGGGAAGCTCGAAGAAATCTGGAAGACAGACCTTCCGGCATTCAACAAGCTCGTGCGCGATCAGAACGTCCCGCCCGTGATAGTCAGACGCACGGCGAGCGGGCAATGATAATGAGCGGGGGCGACGTGTGGCGTCGCCCCCGACAAAAACCCTGAAGACCGTTTATTCTTACTGAAGTCGATCCGGTGTCAATCGGAAAAATCGAATTGAAGCCCGAAAGCCTATAGGCTATTTCTCCCAAGAGGTCTATAATCACAGGCGACTGCCTTCGGCCTCAGGGTACGCTTCGCCAACGCGTTTTGAGCAGTCGTTTCTTTCAGTCAATACACTTTAACCGTTTTTGCCAGCTTGGGGAGTAATGTTGGCCTTATAGTTGTCTCCAGGAGCGACAAGGTGAAGATACTGTTTCTGGCAGCTAATCCGCTGGATGTGGTCACTCAATTACGAATCGATGAAGAGTTCCGAGAGATCACTCAAAGCATTCGCATGAGCGCGCACAGCTATCAGGTGGAAATCGTTCCGGAGTTGGCGGTAAGGGACAAAGACCTGCAAACGGCGCTGCTCAGGCATAAACCCGATATAGTCCATTTCAGCGGACATTGCGATCCGACAGGCGAGATCATGCTGGAGGACGAAACCGGAAACCGCAAGGTAGTCAACACAGAAGCAATCTCCGATCTGTTCAGAATACTGAAGCACAACATCCGGCTGGTGGTGCTCAATGCCTGCTATGCGAAGGAGCAAGCGCAGGCATTGACTGAGACGGTTGATTTCGCGATTGGGGTGAGCGCCGCGATAGAAGACAAAGCCGCCCGTATCTTCGCCTCTCGCTTTTATCACTTGCTGGCTCTCGGCTGCCCGTTGGAAGAAGCGTTCGAACTGGCGATAAATCAACTGGCAATCGAAGGCATCGCTGTGACGGAAGCGCCGGAACTGATGAAACGGGACGGCGCAAATGCATCAGAATTTCGAATCGTAGAGCCATCCCGCTTTTCGGCAGAGGTGGAAAGCAGGCCGCGCGAAGTCGCTGCCGAGGAGCAGAAATCTCGCTCGATGGTTTTTCTGCTCTGGCTGCTCATCAGCATAACGACAAGCCTGATCGCGGATGTAGCGAGGCGGTTTCTGAGCAGCGACAGCAGATGGCCTGATGTCGCAACTATCGTCGCGCAAGCCGCTCTGATCATACTGGCAACCATAGCCGCGCTGCTCTTCACCACATCGATGATACGCCCTGCCAGCCTGCTTGTGGAAAAAGCCGCGAAATTGGGCGGTCGGGTTAAGAAACCCAAACTGACGCTCCTCCTGTCAGTCATGGCTTTGATAATTGCTTCAGCATTATGGCTTTCGCTCCCCGCTCTGGCCCGATACTACAACGAGAGAGGGATCGATTTTCAGTACCGTGAGCGCCCCGATCTCGCGCGCGTGCGCCAATCATATCAGCAGGCCGTGAGGCTGAATCCGAGCTATGCGCAGGCGCACTATAATCTGGCCACCGTCTATGAGGGCTTGCAGCCCGAAAAAGCTATGGAAGAATATCTCCTCGCCATCAGGTGCGACAGCAATATTTATCCGGCCTACAACAATCTGGCGCGGTTGTGGCTCATCAGAGGAAAGGACGATGACTACACGCGCGCCCTCGACCTGTTGAGTCAGGCAGAGGATTTATCGCCGCAGGATGAGAACACGCAATACTCGATCAATAAGAATCTCGGCTGGGCCAACTACGCTTTGAAGCGATACTCGGTGGCTGAAATCTATTTGCGCAGAGCCATTTCGATGAGAAGCGAAGACGGCGCGGCCTCGGCCCATTGCCTGCTGGCATACGTGCTGAAGGAACAGGGCAAGGAGGGCGTATATGACGAATGTTTCAAGTGCGTCAGTCTCGCGCCGGGCGAAAAAGATGTCGAAGTCCTGTGGGTGAGCGACGCTCAGGAATGCCTGAAAGGAGACAGCAAATGAGGCGAAGCGATTTCCTGCGAGCGGTTCAGGCCGCTCTGCTCTTATGCATTCATCTGGTCGGCGGCGTCACCGCTCAGTCAGGCGACCCGAAAGACCCGGCCTGGGGCCAAATCGTTTTGATAACTCCCAAAGGCTCTCTGAAGGTGAAACAGTCCGCAAGAGTCGCTCCACTGAATGCCACCGAAGGAATGCTCGTGCACAGAGGTTATCTATTGATACTGTCGCCGACCGCCCGAGCCGTGATCATCTGCGGCGATGGAAGGAAACGCGAGATCAGACCCGGCTCGCATGGGTGTCCCTGTACGAAGCCCTGCACGCCTGAAGTGTGCGGTATTCGTTATGACGGCAGCACGATTGGAGCGACACGCGGACCTGATACGGACACGGGCGCATTTCCCGTAGTGATTTCACCGCGCAAAACGATGATGCGAACCCTCCGGCCAACGATTCGCTGGTCGCCGGTTGTCGGCGCGAAGGAGACCATCACTTATAACGTGACTCTGTATGCAGACGCCATGAAAGTTATCTGGAGCAGGGATGTCGCCTCTGAAACCAGACTCGCCTACCCGGACAAGGAGCCTTCGCTGAGGCCCGGACAGACCTATAAAGTAGTCGTAAGGTCGGAAGGATCAAGCTCTCGACAAGAGCATACGCCGGGGCTTGGTTTTACTACTCTCACTGCGGATCAGGCGCAGAGGTTAGCCGATGAAGAGGCGAGGATAAAGCGCCTGGAATTGCCCGATGCGCAAACACGCTTTCTTATCGCCAATCTTTATGCGGCCAGAGAGTTGTATTCTGAAGCGATCGAGCAGATGGAGGATATGTTCACGGCGATGAAAGAGTCTGTGGTGGTCAGCGCGCTTGGAGATTTATACGCGACGATTGGTTTGAATCGAGAGGCGGAAAGAAAGTATCTGACAGCATTGAGCCTGATTTCCGCGAGGGATTTCGACGGGCAGGGGTTGATAGAGAGAAATCTTGCGCGGGTATATGAAAATCTGGGGATTATCGAGCAGGCAGTTACGCGGTTGCGGGAGGCAATAAGAACATACAGGCGTTTGAATAATGCACGGATGGTCGCCGCGCTGTTGAATGAAGAACGGAGATTGAAAAAACTTCGAGACCGACCGTGATCGGGTCGCGCCAGCCAACGAAGAGACCGTCGAGTTGTTTGAATCCGTCAGACTCTCGCAATCGATTTTTTTCCGACACACGAGATAGCCATCAACTGGAGGAAGTTATGCAACACATCAGCAAAGCGGCAATCGCTATGATCATTTCATCAGCGCGGAGTTTTCGCCGACGGCTGAAGCCGGTTTTGATTGAGTGTCTTATCGCCAGCCTGATACTTGCCCTGAATGCCGGAACACACCCTGCGGCAGCCAGATCGCGATCTCTTCATCCTTCTGCGACAAGCCGTTCATCTTTCGCTACTCAATTTTTACTTGAGGAACTGGGGATTATCGCGCAGGGACAAGCTCTGATGAGGGAGCCAACGAGGGAGGCAATCATCCAGGCTCTAGCCAAATTCAAAGAGGGATTCGCCCTCTCTCAAAAGAAGGGCAATAAGCTGGCGATGGGCGCGGCGCGTTTATGGGAAGGAATAGCTTATGACTCGATCGTGAAACCGCGCGAGGCATTGAACGCTTTTCTTGACGCCTCACGCTACCTCAAGGAAGGAGGCCTCGGCTTTATGAACCCGATGATACATGCGATCATTGGCGCTGCTTATGCCAGCCTCGGCGATACGGACAAGGCTCTGCACTACCTGAACGACGCGCTCCCTTCGCTCAGACTGGCAGGCATTCCGCAAGCCTTCATCGACCTCATCAAAAGCCTCGGCTATGACAGGGATCAGGGTCTTGCCTACGCTCTCAAAGGGCTTGGCGATGTCAATGTGCAACTCGGTCAGAAACGCAAGGGTCTCGAATACCTGAGCGAATCCCTCGGCCTTTATCGGCAACTCGGAGACTGGCGGCGCGAGGTTCAGGTATTGGCTTTGATCAGCACGCTCAAGTCCTCGCTCGGACAACCGACCGAATCGATCAAACTCGCGCAAGCGGCGATTGATCAGTCGAAAGAAAAGAAATCCCCCGATTGGGAGGCTTATGGAAACTTCGCCCTCGGAGCCGCCTACTCTGCGGTGGGAAACCTTGATCAGTCAGAGACAGCCTACCGCCGAGGGTTGGAACTACTTGAGGGAAGAAACGACGGCACGGGAGAAGGTCTGGCGTTCAACAATATCGGCTTGATCTACGTCGCCCGCGGGGATTTCAATCGCGCGCTGGATTATTTCGAGAAAGCAAAAAAGCTTGCCAAAGACAATAACGAGCCGAGGCTCGCGGCCTATGTTGCCAACAACATCGCAACCATCTATTCGCGCCGGGGCGATCATATCGAGGCGTTTCGCCGTTTCAAAGAGGCGCTCGATTTTGCCGTGCCGAACAAAGAGAGGAGATTAGAGGCCACCGTCTTCACAAGCATGGCTGATGCCTACTTCCTGAAGAACAGTCCCAGCCACGCGCTGAAATTACTCAAAGAAGCCGCCGCCACTTTCAGAGAGATCGAAGAGCCTGCCCGCGAGTCTGAAGCGATGATCAACCTCGCAGACGGATACGCCTCGATGGGGCGCTACGAGGAGGCGCTCAACCTGTTGCGCCCCGTGTTGGAGTCGCGTCGACTGGCGGAAGACCCCAGCAGGCAAGGGTATGTCCTGATAGAGATGGGAAGCATATATTACCACCTCGGCGATTACGACAAAGCTCAAACCTTTTTTGAGGCAGCGCTCGCAAAGCTGGAAGCCGCGAAGGATGATTCCGGCAAGATCGATCTGTATGCAGGCTGGGGTACGGTCTGTATCGCCGGCAAGGATTATCAAAAGGCCGAAGAACTGCTCACCAAAGGACTTGCGCTGGTCAGAGCTAACGGCATTCGCCGCAACGAATCGCTCATCCTGGCGGCGCTCGGTTTCTTGCGCCAAAATCAGGGAAACTGGGAGCAGGCCGAAGGCTTCTACGATCAACATGTCGCCGTCAGCGAATCGCTGCGATCTTCTGCCGGTATCGAAGAACTCAAGACCGGGGCGGGCGATATTTTCGCGCCGCTGCTTTCGCCTGCGATCCTTTTGAAACTCAGGCTCGGCAAATCGTCCGAGGCTTTCGAACTGACCGAAAGGGCTCGAGCGAGAACCTTCCTCGATCAGATGAACAACGTCCGCATCGATGCCCGCAAGGGAGCCGACCCTCAACTCGTCGAGCGGGAGCAGTCCCTGCTCTTCGATATAAGCTCGCTGGAGGAAAAGCTGAGAAAGGAGCGGCGCAGCAATCCTCGCTCGGAGGCCGTCAGCCTGATGGCGGCAAGCCTCAAAGAGAAGGAAGCGTCTTATGCCGCTCTGCTCATACAGTTGAAAGCCAGCAATCCCGAGTACGCTCAACTTCGAAGCTACTCGCCTGTGCCTTTGAGCGAGATTCAAAAGCTCCTCGATCCGCAAACCACTCTGGTCTCCTATTTCGTCGCTAAGAACGAGACCCTCGCTTTCGTGATCCGTTCGGATGCTTTCGAGGTCGTCGAGCTTCCTGTCAGGGAAGTCGACCTGCGCGGGGCAATCGATTGGTTTCGCGACTTCGCCAGCCTGCGCGATCCCGATCCTTCGAGCCTCAAACAACTACACGGCTGGCTTATGGCTCCTCTCCTTCAGCACATCAAAACTTCCCAGGTCATCATCGTGCCTCACGGCATACTCCACTATGTGCCGTTCGCCGCTCTGACCGACGGGCATCGTTATTTCGGAGATGATCACACGATCTATCACCTTCCGAGCGCATCCGTTCTGCCGTCTCTCCGGCGTCGAACGGGCGGCGAGGGCAGGCGAATTCTTTCCCTGTCTCAGTCCCAGGCGTCCGGGCTTTCTTCCCTGAGCTACGTTGATGAGGAAGCCAGCAGCGTGGCAAGGCTCTATAACGCAAGGTCGCTCCTCACGGGCCGCGCAACCAGAACAGAGTTTCTGAAACGAGCGAGCCATTACGATATGCTCCACATCGCCGCCCATGCCGAGTTGAACCAAACCAGCCCGCTCTTCTCTCGCATCCATCTGGCTTCCGAGGGCGATGAGAGCGGCGCAATCGAAGTGAGAGAGGTTTATGCGATGAGTCTGGGAAGGACGAATCTGGTAGTGTTGAGCGCGTGCGAGACTCAATTGGGAGCGCAGAGCAGGGGAGATGATATCGTCGGTCTCAATCGCGCATTCATTTATGCGGGAGCCTCTTTTGTGATAGCGAGCCTCTGGACTGTCGATGATAAGGCGACGAGCCTTTTGATGAAAATCTTCTACAGCCATCTGAAGCGGGGAAGGAGTAAAGCGGCGGCGCTGCAAGCGGCGCAAATAGCGACGCGCAGGAAGTATCCGCATCCGTACTACTGGGCGGGCTTCGTGCTGACAGGCGATCCGGGCAAAAGATAGCCGCAGCCCTCTCGCCGATGCCCATTTTACGGACGGCTCTAAACGCTCTCGATGGATATATCCGCCGTTTTGCCCCGACGATACCGGCTGGGTATTGAGACTTTCGCCTCGACCTCCGATTCGGAAACTCTCTGCATAATCATTTCCTGACTCAGTTGACCCATGCGGAAGTTGAAACGCGCGCCCTCCAGAGACATATCCGTCGAAGAGATGAGCAGGGTCAGATCAGCATTCTTTTCCATGATCGCGCGGGCCTGCACCCTGCCGTCTTCGCTTTGCCATCGCCACACCTCTTCGCCCTTATGAACGCCTCGCACCGCTTGCCCGAAACAGACCTGCCAGCTTGCGACCATCTGACCCAGGTATTCGGCCAATCGTTCTTTCAAGGGAGCGGCGGTTTTCGCAGGGCTGACGGCGGATGTTTTTTGCGCTGCGCCCATCTGTTCCATCAGCTTCTCGACAAAGGCCGCATCCTCGGCGGCGATGACCCTGTCGCTCAATTCCGCGTCCTCTTCCCTGAGCCGCGCCAGATGCCTCCGGCAAATGAAGCATTGACCAAGATGCGCATCCATTCGGGCCTGACGCATCGGGTCGAGTTGCTGATCGCAGTAAGCGGACATCTCCGCGTCGGTGAGGTGAACGAGCTTGAGGTTCCGCAATTCATTTTCTATCTCGTCTGTATTCATTGCCCTTGCCTTTCTTCTTCTCATCGAATTGCCGGCTGAGTTTCTTGATGGCGCGCTGGCAAATCTTCGTGACCTTGTTGATGGCGCGCTGACGAATCCGTGTCACCTCGGCAGGGATGATCTCAAGCCTTTCGGCGATCTTCTCGTGCGGCTGATCTTCCAGATAATGGAGACGAACGATCTGTTGTTCTATTTCGCTGAGACGGGAGAGCGCCTCATCGATAAGGATGGTTTTATCGATCTGCGGAGAGCCGATTTTCTTTGAAGGCAAAAGGTCTTCGTCATCGGGAAATTCTCCGGCGAAGGCGACGCCTCTCGCATCGAGGGCGTTTTGTATCTGTTCGATGGTCAGGTCGGTCTGTTCGGCGATCTCTTCGATAGTCGGATTGCGGCAAAACGTTTTCGTCAGTTCGCTGTCCGCTGATTTTATCCTGCGATAGAGTTCATCCTGCCGACGGGCCAGATTGCGCGTGAGATCGGAACTGTCGAAGATGGCCCCGCGAATATAGTTTCTGGCGAATGCCCTAAACGGCACGCCCCGGCTCGGGTCGAATCTCGCTATCGCTTTCATCAACCCGATGGTTCCATCCTGTCGCAAGTCTTCCCAGTGAGCCAGCCCTGCGCTTCTGGCTATGAATTTCGCCAGACGATCAACCAGAGGCAGATAAAGCAGGATCAAACTCTTCCGCGATTCCTCATACTGTCGCCACAAGTTGAGTTCGTCCTCGGTCATTCTGCTCCCGAAAAGACAGAGATTGACAGCCGATTGTTTTTCACCCACCTTCGATTAGCGGTTCCGCCAGTGAAAACGCGCTGGCGGAATGCGCGGAATTTCAATGCCGCATGGTCCTTACGGAATTATCCACATCGAGCCTGATACTTCAACACAGCTACAGCGGGCAAACCGGGGCGCAGAGAACGCCGCCATAAAAAGATGAAAAGTTTTTCCTTCCTGTCCCGCGGCCATTGGCTTTTGCCCATCGGGTCGGTGAGGCCGGTCGCGAATCGGCCTCAGAAAGGAAGAAATCACGATGGACGAAAACCAAACTTCACGGAGATCGCTCGCTGGCGCTCTCTCAACCGACAAACGACGACTCTCGGGAGTCCGCTTTTACATCCTCGCGTCGCTCCTGACGCTGGGATTGACGAGCCTTCAACTGATGACTTCTGCGCAGGCAGAGTGTATCGATGAATGCGAAAAAGCATACGTGCAATGTCTGTACAACGCAAATGGAGACCCGGCAATGGAAGCCATCTGCGATGACCGATATGACGAATGTTTCGAGGGATGCCAGTGATATTGACGGTCGACAACTTGCGGATGAATCTGAAAAGGATTGATAAGACCTGAAGATTCATCTTGCTTGACAGCCGTCCTTTTGGCTTGGCTAGTGCGAAAGCCTGCAATCCATTCAGCGATATTATGGGCTTTTCAGCACGGTGTGCCAGAAATAAGTTGGGGGTTGATCCCGAGTACCGAGAGGTGTATGTTCCATCCGAATTAGCACCTGTTTAGTGCTAAAAAGAACTTCAGAAAGGAAGAAATCACGATGGACAAAAACCAAACTTCACGGGGATCGCTCGCTGGCGCTCTCTCAACCGACAAACGACGACTCTCGGGAGTCCGCTTTTACATCCTCGCGTTGCTCCTGACGCTGGGATTGACGAGCCTTCAACCTAAGGCTTCTGCGCAATCCTGTCTCGATCAATGCCTGCAAGCCTACACGCAGTGCCTGTACAACGCAAATGGAGACCCGGCAATGGAAGCCATCTGCGACGACCGATTTGACGAATGTTTCGAGGGATGCCAGTGATATTGACGGTCGACACTGTGGGAGATGAATCTGAAGGGGGTTAATAACCCCCGAAGATTTATCTCGCCTGACAGTCGACCTCCAGTCTGGCCAGTCAGGGAACCTCAGCGAAGAGATGCAACCCGTCGAGGTTTGCTGACTGGCCCGAGAGAAAGGAAGAACCATGAAAAACCTGATTAGCGCATTAGTTCTGGGCGGACTGCTTTCTACGGGACTATTAACTTTGTCCTTTGAAGAACCAGTCCGGCCTATTCCTGCTGTCGCAATAGGAGAAGCGAATCAATCTGCTTCTCCCATATCAATCGGCGAGGCGCTGCGCGCTCACAACGTCCCGCAAAATCCCTTCGCTTTGTCGGCCTTTTCCGCTGAAGCTGTGAGGCTGACTTCGCGCCCGCCCGGAATCGATCCGCAGATGGCCAGCTTCTTCGAAAGGCATGTGTCTGTCGTCATGGCTGGCGAGGCTTACAGACGGCATACGACGGATCGACTGGGGCTGAGAGAGCAGTTCGATTCGTTTGACGGCGCTGCGCCTTACCATGCAGTGATTGAAAAAGGGCGTCTGATCGAAGCCGCCGATTCGATATCGGATTCGGAGAGAGGCGCGGATCTCAGCATCAAAACATTCGGTCTCCTACCGATCCTCAAACAACTTCTGGACCCGGCAACAGAGGTCGTCTATCTCGGTCGCGCCTACGGGCGAGACAAGTTCGATGTCAAAACGGCGACCGACCGATGGGCGCTCTTTACCGACTCGGAGCATCTCATCTGCCGATTGGAAGCGCGCGACAGGGTGATAGAATACGCGAACTATCGCTCGGTCGATGGCCTTCGATTGCCGTTCATTCAGCGGTTATCCGTCGGCGGTCGTCTCTTTCAGGAGACAATCTTCTCAAGTATCACCCTCAACCCCAGTCTGCCACGTGGCTATTTCAGCCGCGAGGCGGTCTCGAAGGAACTCGCCCGCTAGATCACAACCCCTCGGATGGCTTGCCGTCCGGGGGGTAAAACTCGTCGGGCGATTTTGTGGTTTACGCACAAATCACGACATGGCATTCCCGCCGTATCCTTTTGGATGTTATAATCCTCAATCATTTTTCAGTCAGGAAAACATTGATACCTAAAGCCACCTCAATCCCCTTACCCGCGCTCATCGTGATTGGCATTTTGCTGATCGCGTCCTACTCGTCTGCCTTCGAACAGCGCGACCGGGGACGAAGCGAGCGCCAGTCGCCGGAATCTGAAAGTCAGGCTGAAGAATTATTCCGGCAAGCCTTGCTTTCATGCGACACAACCGACCGCAAGTCGACGCGCCTGCGGTTGCAGGAGGCTATGAGTATATGGACGCGGATGCGCGAGCCGGGAAAAGCGGCGAAGGCCGCCCTGCAAATCGGGGATCGATATAAGCAGGCCCGGAGGTATCAGGATGCTCTCGATTATTACGAGCAGGCGCTCGGCGTAAAACCGCTTTCCGGCTCGGTCAGGGCGAATGCGTTAAATGCGGCGGCTCTGGTTTACGCTGAACTATATCTGGACGATCTGGCGATTCGCTCCTTCAGAAAATCGCTCGATCAGGCGCGTCGCGTCAACGATCTCCCTGCGCAAAAGATCGCCTTGATCGGTCTGGCCAATCTCTATTACCGGCAGGCGGCCAGAGAGCAGGCATTGACCTGCATCGGGCAGGCGCAGCGATTGAATCGGCAGCGGGATGCTGATGCTGACCCGGCCTTGTTGTATCTGACGGGCCGGATTCGTCAGGAAGAAGGGACGATGGAAAAAGCGAAAAACGCTTTTGAAGAAGCTCTGGCGGTTTACAGAAAAACCGGCGATGTCTCGGGGCAGATCAAATCGCTATGCGCAATTTCCAATCTCTACCTGCTTTCCTCACAGAAACAGGCGGCCCTCGAAAAGGCAGAGCAGGCTATGAAACTGGCGGAAGCGCAGAAGGATCGCGCATCGAGCCGTGCTGATAAAACGAGCGTCCGTGAATTGCTATGGCCTGTCTGGCTCAGTCGCGCTCGCGTGGAACGCGCGCTGGGACAAAAAGAGAGTGCAATCAAATCTTATGGCTGGGCGATACACCATATTCAAGGATTGGGGTGGGCCGTCTATAATGCCACCGAAGCCAGCGCCCTCGCTTTCAGGGAAGAAACGCAGGCGGCTTATCGAGAATATGTTGATCTCCTGATGGAGCAGGAGCGATTCAAAGAGGCGTATGGATATGCAGAGCGCGCCCGAGCCAGGACGCTCCGCAACTGGATCGCAGCGCGGCAGGCGATGCCGACATCGGCGGCTAAAGATCAAGAGGCATATCTCAGCGAGCAAAACCGATCAATCATCAACCTGCGACTGCAAATGCTCGCCTCAGGCATCAGCCCACAACAACAATCGAAGCTGCAAAAAGAAATAGAAGACGCTGAAGCAGAAAAGCAGAAGAAGCTGTCAAGGGCTGAGATGGAAAATTCCAGGTCGCGTCTGGTCTGGTCGAATCTCATCGATGCCGAACAGTTGCAGAAGAAGATGGCTGAGGATCGGATGGCGCTGGCGGAGTTTTTTCTGGGAGAAGACCGCTCCTTCGTCTGGCTCTTCGCGCGAGGGGATGTTTTTTTCGAGACTCTTCCGGGTCGGAAGGAAATCGAGAAAGCAGTCAGTTCGTATTTAACCCTTCTCGCCGCTGCCCCTGACCCCATGTATTTTGAAAAGGAGACTGATGAACTGAGAAAGCGAGCCGGAGAGCTTTTCGCTATTTTGTTTGGTCGCTTGTCCAGTCAGATCGAGACAGGGCAGCGGTTGATCGTCGTGCCTGATGGCTTGCTTCATTATTTGCCTTTCGAGACGCTGATTCAAAATGGGCGCTACATGGTTGAAGACCACGAGATCAGCTACAACCCGTCGGCGAGCATACTGGGGTTATGGCAGAAGGCGGAAAGCAGAGTCGATAGCGACGATAGAATGGAACTATTGGCCATAGGCGATCCTGTCGTAGAGCCGGGAGCGAAAACCACAGGCGGGAAACCGGGAAACGGCCTGAGCGAGCAGGCGCGACGAATGCTCGTCGCCCGCGGCTTTCGTTTATCGCAACTGCCCAGGACGCGCGATGAGGTTCTCTCCTTAGCCGACCTCTTCCCCCCTGACCGGCAGAAGTCGCTTCTCGGAAGCGAGGCCACAGAAGAGGCCCTGAAGCTCGAATCGTTGAAGCGTTATCGTCGCTTGCATTTCGCAACGCACAGCCTGATCGATGAGAAGTCGCCCCTTCGATCCGCTGTGGTGCTGACGCCGGGCGATCAGGCGAAGGAAGACGGCCTTCTCGAAGTGAGCGAAATTTCAAGGCTGGACATCGATTGCGACCTTGCGGTTGTGAGCGCCTGTCAGACGGGGCGCGGGCAATTGCTGTCGGGAGAAGGCATCGTCGGACTGAGTCGGGCCTTTCTGCTCGCAGGCGCGCGGTCGGTCGTCGTGAGCCTGTGGAACGTAAGCGACACTTCGACCAGCCGACTGATGAAGTATTTTTATCAAAACCTGACCGGCGGTCTCGGCAACGCGGCGGCTCTGCGCAAGGCGAAACTCCAGATGCTTGGCGGCGTCAAACAGACGCGCCATCCGTATTACTGGTCGTCTTTCGTCATGATCGGCAAACCTTAGCGACGGGTTCGAGCAGGCCCGCACTATAGTTTGAGCGGACGAATGTGGATGATCTTCCATCCGATGCGAGGGGATGATTAAAGCGAGCGACGAAACATACCTGGTCGAGTGGGTGCGGCGAATCGTCGCCCGCGATGCGGACGCCGAATCGGAACTGGTTCGCCGCTACGAAGAGGGCATCGCCATCATCATCAACCGGATCGTTCGCAACGAGTCTGTCACCCAGGACCTCTCTCAGGAGACATTCAGAATAGTGCTGGAGAAGATCAGAGATGGCAGCGTGCGCGAGCCGAAAAGAATATCCGGGTTCATTTGCAGCGTGGCGCGAAATCTTGCCATAGATCACATGCGCAAGATGCGGCGGGTGACCAATATCGAAGATGCTGACAACCTGAGACCGATTCGCGATCCGCAACCGAGTCCGGTCGAGGATATCTTGCGCAGAGAAAGGGCTGAGATGGTGCGACAGGCGCTCGGCGAATTGAAAAGCGAACGCGACAGAGAAGTGATCTTCCGTTATTACATCGCCGAAGAGGATAAGGCCCAGATATGCGCCGTCCTCGGTTTGAACAGCCAGCAATTCAACAGCATCATTTTCAGGGCGCTCAAGCGATACAAGGAGCTTTACATCAAGCGGTTCGGCCAGCCCTGAGCGGACGCTACGGAAAAGATTTTCATGTGTGATGTAATAATCATACATTTGCTAACACATTTAATTAGAGGTTGCACAAGCAGCAATGGATCATGAACGAATCAACCAGTTGGGTCTCATCGATGAGTATCTGATGGGAAAGCTGCCTGAAGAGGAGAGCGCTGAGATCGAGGAGCATTTCATCGATTGCCCTGATTGCATCGCCCGTTTGCAGATGACGAAGAACTTCCTGCAAGACCTCAGATTCGTCGCAGTGGAGCAGGCCTCGCAGCCTGCTCGTCTCCAAACGAGAAGATCATTCCGGCATTTTCTGCAAACGTTTGTACCCAGGCCCGTGGTCTGGGCGATCTGTTGTCTGTTGATAGCGGTCATCGTCATTGCCGCTTTCGCAGGCGTTTATGCGCGACGTTCGCAGACCGAGGCGAAAGCGGCGAAAAGCCTCTCTGAGCAATGGAAGCAGCGATATGAGGAGGAGCATCAATCATCTGTTGCGGCATCGAGCAGGCACAGGGAAAGGGAGTTGCAACAGGAGGAGAGACTGCGCGCGCTTGAGGCGAAACTCAAGGATGAGGAAACGCAACGCGCGAAATTGGCGGCAGAACTCGACCGGCAGATGCGCCCGGAAGGCAACCTGTCCGCCTTCGTGTTGATGGCTGTGAGAGGCGGGAATCCGAATGCTTCCGAACCGGTCAATCGAATCGAGCTTTCGCGCCCG
Source organism: Blastocatellia bacterium UBA7656 (assembly GCA_002483445.1). Taxonomy (GTDB): domain Bacteria; phylum Acidobacteriota; class Blastocatellia; order UBA7656; family UBA7656; genus UBA7656. The sequence continues at coordinate 6,162 of DLHY01000164.1, read as the reverse complement.
CCCGCCTCGATAGCCTTCTCCATACCGCTCGAAGACGAGTGGCGATTCGAAGACTATCGCGCAACGATTTTTGATAGCCATCATCAGCTTGTTTGGCCGAACGGGCGATTGAAGCCGAACCGGTATAATTCTCTTTTCATCGTTTTCAAGCCGAACTTCTTCCGTCCCGGTCGGTATGAACTGATCGTTGAGGGCGTCAATAAAGAAGGCGGAAGGGAGAGAGTCGGCAATTACCCTTTCCTGATCATCAAAGCTCGATGAGATAACCTGTTGTGAAAATTTTTTCAACGGCCCTGTCATAATCTTCAACCTGCCGTCACTTTGTATTTGGGTATGACCTGGGAAAAGCAACCGCTTCGACCGGGGTATATCCGGTTGCGAAACGATAACTCATTTCGAGCGATAGCCTGTGGAGTTAGCTGGCGAATTGCTCAGATGATTTCGTTAAAGCAGCCTGAGAGTGACCGTACAGCAAGGGTAGTGACTACGTATCGCGAAATCATCCGATGCGGCCCAGAGGGTTCCCTTGCCGTAAAGTCGCTCTGCTTGGCGACAAAGGAACTGATGCGGGCTGCTGCCGCAGTTCACACATAGCCATTTGTGAAAAGCTGTAGCGATAAGTATAGGTGTGTCTTCCATCTGGCGCTCAGTTTCAGATTCGGTTGATGAGAGAGTGCCTATAAAGCCTTTACCTGATTCGGCAGTTATAGTCGCAGTTGGGTTCAGCCAATTATGGGAGGAGAGAAAACCAATGAGTCAGAAACAGGCAGGTCGTTATTGCGCGCACTGCCAAAAGAATGTCATGGCGACTGGAACGACCCCAAACCACTTGCTGCATTTGGATTCTCGTCTCGGTTGGCAAAATCGGCGGATATCGTTGCACGCAGTGCGGCAGCCCGGTTTGAAATACAGATTGTTGCATTG
>DLHY01000164.1:0-5182 GCA_002483445.1 Blastocatellia bacterium UBA7656 | reverse complement strand
GTTGCATTGAAAGGTTACCTGTAAATGCACCAATCAGTAAGAAGTGTGGGAGTATAGACAAACCAGTTTTTCAAAGATCGGAGTCTCTGGCGATGGTTCAAGCAACAGCGAAGGTGCAAGACCGGCGTATGAATCCAGCCATGGCAAAACAGAAGCGAATAAGCTTGGCCTGACCTTCGATTCGCCATTCATGAAAGCCGTTTCACCCAATTCCGTATAGTCCTTATAGCTTGAATTGCTTGCCTAAGCGCCGCCTATCGGTTATATCAGTTGAGCGCGTTTATGCGCGAGTCAGCGCGCATACCGGGAGGTGACAGAGTTATGGCTCAACAAAACACTTTCGACGTTGTTTCAAAAGTCGATCTTGCCGAGGTGAAAAACGCCGTCAACCAGGCCACGAAAGAACTCAATCAGCGATACGACTTCAAGGGAACGAATTCCTCAATCACGCTCGACGAAAAAGAGCATTCGCTCACGCTTGCGACCGCAAGCGAATTCACTCTGCGTTCGCTAACCGATGTGTTGCAGGAAAAACTCATCCGTCGAGGAGTTTCGCTCAAGGCGCTCTCTTACGGAAAAATAGAACCGGGCGCGAAAGACTCTGTGCGACAAACCGTTACGCTTCAGCAGGGCATCCCCGTAGAGAAAGCTCGCGAGATAGTCAAATTCATCAAAGATACGAAACTGAAGGTTCAATCATCGATCAACGGCGATTTCGTGCGCGTCAGTGGAAAAGACCGCGACACTCTTCAAAAAGTCATCGCGCTTTTGAAAGAGAAAGATTTCGGAATCGATATGCAGTTCACGAACTATCGCTCGCAGTGAGCGGCCTTTCAGTCAGGGCCATTTTGATCCTCGGAAATAGAACGCGGATCAACACTGATCAGATCAGCGTAAATCAGCCTGATCCGTGTCATCTGCGTCCTATTCTTCTCAGAAAAATCGCGACGCCGGAATCTCCGCTTTCCAAATACAACCCGCCTCTATAAAATTGCTCTTCATTTCATAACCCGCTTCAGGAGAAAAATCGTATGCGAAAAATATCCGCCGCGTTGATACTGTTGATCTCGTCTCTGGCCGTCGTCTTCGCCCAATCAGCGCAGACCGCGAAGTGGACTGCTGATGATATCATCCTGACAGAGCAGGCCGGAGGGTTTCAGATTTCGCCCGATGGTCGCTGGGCCGTCTGGGTCAAATCCACCGCCGATAAGGAAAAAGATGGCCGCATATCCAACCTCGTCTTGTCGAGCCTCACGGAAAAGAAAGACATCGATCTGACCCGCGGCACTGACAGTTGCTCAAACCCCAGATGGTCTACGGACGGACAACTGATCGCATTCATCACCACCAGACCCATCCCGAAAGCGAAACCATCCGCGCCGGGTGAAGGCCCGCGTCCGCAACTCTGGCTCATCAATCCATTCGGCGGCGAGCCGTGGCCTGTCACCGATTTTTCGCGCGGAGTAACCAACTATGAATGGGCTGACGCGGACACGATCATCTTCGCGGCGCAGGAAGAACCCGCGCTTCACGAAAACGCGCTCAAAGAAAAGAAAGATACTTCCATAGTCGTCGAAGACGAGCAACACGCGCCACCGCGAAGACTCTTCAAATTTTCGATCAAAGCGAAAAAATACACGCGACTCACGGACAACGCTGATCGCATACAGGGATTCGCGCTTTCGCCCGATGGAACGAAAGCCGTAACGATTCATGACCGTTCTTTGCGATTCGTTTATGACAACAAGGTCAAGCCTGTTGCGTTTCTTTACGATCTTGCGACCGGACAGGGCAGGCAGATATTCGCCGAACCGCGTTTCAATATCGGTCAGGTCGCGTGGGCGAGGGACGGGAAAGGTTTCTATGCGACAAACGCGTTCACCAATCATCCAGAGTATGTGATGGCAACTATTCAGGAGATGTATTACTACGACCTTGCCGCAGGCTCGGCAGTGAAAGTCGATCTCGGATGGGAGAACGGCCTCGCGGGAGGATTCGAAATAACCGGCGACGGATTCATAGCGATGCTTGCCGACGGTGCGCGTAATAAAATCGCCCGCTACATTCGCGCGGGCAGCGCGTGGCAGAGAGCGTGGATTACTGGCGAGCGAGCGCAGAATGTTTTCGGATTCAAACTCGGCAAGGATGATAAAACTTTTCTCTTCGCTCACTCGACGGCAAGCTCGCCGACTCAGTGGTATCGCGCGAGGCTTGAAGGCGCGCGCATAGATTCTGCTGTTCAGCTTACCGAAATCAATCAGCACTTCAAAAAGAAGACCATCGCGAAAACTGAAGTCGTCAGATGGAAGGGCGCGAGAGATGAAGAGGTCGAAGGGATTCTCTACTATCCTCACAACTACGAAGCCGGAAAGAAGTATGCGCTTGTGGTGATGATACACGGCGGCCCTGCCGGAGCGGATCAGGACGGATGGTCGGAGTCTTGGGCATATCCCGCGAATATGATGTGCGAGCGCGGCGCGTTCGTACTCAAACCGAATTATCACGGAAGCTCGAACTATGGATTGAAGTGGGCCGAATCCATTGGCGGCGGGAATTACTACGACCTCGAGGTGCCTGACATCGAAAAGGGCGTCGACTCATTGATCGCAAAAGGGATGGTCGATGCTGATAAGCTTGGCACGATGGGCTGGTCTAACGGAGCGATCCTCACCATCGCGCTCACGGTAACGACCACGCGCTACAAGGTTGCAGGCGCGGGCGCAGGCGATGTCGAATGGGCGAGTGATTGGGCCAATGCGCATTTCGGCGCGGCCTTCGATAATTATTATTTCGGCAAATCACCGCTCGAAGACCCGCAGCTTTACATCCGCAAATCTCCGTTTTACAAACTTGATCGCGTTCGCACCCCGACGATAATTTTCTTCGGCACCGAAGACACCAACGTTCCGACTCAGCAGGGATGGATGCACTATCGCGCCCTTCAGCAATTAGGTAAGACCGATGTGAGATTCATACTCTTTCCCGGCGAACGTCACAGCCCGCAGAAACTCGTGCATCAACGTCGCAAGCTCGAAGAGGAAATCGCGTGGTTCGACAAGTATCTCTTCAAAACGACGAAAGAAGAAAACGAAGCCTTCAAGCCTGACTCGCCTCTTGCGGTCGCGCTCAAGCTCCGAAGCGCGCGCGCCGACGGCTCGCGCTACGGAGTGATGAACAATGGCTGTCTGATTCCTGAGACGGTCAAACACAGTGAGATGGAAGTAGGCCGCTTCGAAGTCACCCGCGCGCAGTACGCCGAGTTCGACAAGAGCTACAAGGTCGAGGCGGGCAAAGAAAATTATCCGGTCAGCAATATCACCTTCGAGCAGGCCAAGGCTTTTTGCGAATGGTTGAGCAAAAAGACGGGCCAGACTTATCGATTGATGACCGAAAAGGAAGCCGAAGCGATCTATTCAGCTTCGGGGCCGGAGAACACGCTCGATTACTGGGCCGGGTATGCAGTAAATCCCGACGATGCCGCGCGATTGCAACAGAAGCTCGCCGAGCTTGGCGCGGGCGCATTGTTAAAAGAGGTCGGCAGCTTCAAAGGCGTCGGCGCGGACGCGCTTGTGTTCGATCTCGGAGGCAACGTCGCGGAGTGGGTAACGGCTATAGACGGAAGCGGTCGCGCGATGGGCGGAAGCGCAGACCTTCCGGCGGACGCGAAGCTTCGCGCTCGCAAGCCCGCGCCTGCATACACAGGCTTTCGCGTAATCAAAGGCGCGCCCTTATCGAAATGATTTTCAACTGCTGATGTGCGCGCGTCCGTCACTGATGCTCATCAGCAGTTTTATCTTCACCGGCTATGCGGCGCGCAAGCGAAAGAGCTTCTTCAAGCGACGTTATCTGGCCGTCGAGTTGTCGCTCGTAGACTGCTTTGAGTATTCGCCCGACAGCGGGACCGGGACGATTCACGATTCCCTCTTCGAGAATGTGCCTGCCCATCAGCAGAGGCTCAGGCAGTCCCGCTTCGAATCCATACTCCTTGATGCGCGCCCGGAAATAATCGACCGATGCAACATCGCTATCCATCGCGCGCAGGTGAGAGAGGGCGACGCGGGCGAGCAAATCCGGGTCGCACTTTTCCACTACGCGGGCGAAAGCGAGACGCGAAGGCTCCTCACCTTTGATGTGGCTTTCGTAAAACTGAAGGGGCCTGAGATGGTTTTCGACCAAAGCGATTGTTTGATTTCTCGCTGCGTATCCGTTTAGCGTGTAAATTCCCATCCGGTCAAGTAACTGCTCAACCTGCTCGGTCGCAAGTTCGTGCGCGAGCGCGGTGAGCATCACGGTCAGTTTCTTTTCAGCCGTCAGGTCTGAGCAAACCGAGGCGGCTGCATCGATTGATCGTTCAGTGCGCGCAAACAGATTATCGCTTTGTATGAATCTTTCTTTCAGCCTGGCAAGTTCAGGAAAGAGTTGATCCGCGGCGCTCATCTGATCAAGCAGCCTGAGACCCACGGACGGGCGGGCGGCTTTCAGGAGTTTGAACATTTCTTCTCTGATTCGCTCTGCGGGAAGATCAGTGAGGTCGAGGTTGCGACACAATTCTATCGTGGCAGGATCGACCCGGAATTCCAGTCGCGAGGCGAGTTGCGCCACCCTCAACACGCGGAGCGAATCTTCGACGAATGTCGATGGATCGACAGCGCGAAGCAATCTGAGACGGATATCGCGCAGACCATTGTGCGGATCGATGAATTCCTGCGAGAGAGGATCATAGAGGATGGCGTTTACGGTCAGGTCGCGCCGTCGGCTGGCCTCTTCGAAACTCAGACCGGGGTCATAGGAAATAGTAAAGCCGCGATGTCCCACGCCGGTCTTGCGGTCGCGCCGGGGCAGAGAGACATCGATTTCCAGATCGCGGTTTTTGCGCGGTTTGAATTTGAAAACGGCGAACGACTGGCCGACAAGGCTGACCGATCCGAGTTCGCGGAGTATCACACGGAGCGCGTCGTTTTCCAGCCCGTAGACTTCGACATCCAGGTCTTTGACTTCCCTTTCGAGCAGCAGGTCGCGGACGCACCCGCCGACGAGCAAAGCGCGGCCTCCCCTATCGCGCACCCGATCAAAGAGGGGGGCGACCGCGCGGGGCAGATGAAAATTGCGCCTCGCTTTTTCGATCATCTGTAAATCATCGTTCATAGCGTCACCGTGATTTTATCTCGACTTTATCCATTTT
>DLHY01000004.1:17199-93235 GCA_002483445.1 Blastocatellia bacterium UBA7656 | reverse complement strand
ACAATGCCACGCGGATTCAGAAAAGTATTGCGCCTTCGCGCCCGCTTTTGACTTGCGCGCTCGCGCTGCCTATATTGAAGAAGCCATGAAGAGAGTTTCAACTAAAATCAGCATCACCTTGCCCGAAGATATGCTTCATCTCATTGATCGCGTCGCCGAAAAAAAAGACCGGAGCCGCTTCATAGATGCGGCAGTGAAATACTACGTCGACGCGATTGGTCGAATGAATATCAGAAAGCGGATCAGGGAAGGCTCCGTCAGTCGGGCCGAGCGTGATCTTCAGATGGCGAACGAATGTTGATAATGGTTTTTTATCGATCAGCTTGAAGTCAGTTTTCACGGCGCGGGCTACGGCGAAGCGATGAGAAACCCAAGAATATGTGCGACTCCTTTTTCGACCGCTGTCCAATCCTGCACAGTCAGCGTACCCAGATTGCGCACCACATCAAACTTGTCCACTGTCGCCAGTACGCCCCGCACTGCTGATGGTTTGACCAATCCTGCCGCGCTCCAATCGCTTAACAGCGTATCGCCCGGTCTGAATGGCGGTGATACCTTGCTTGTTATCGCAGCAACAATGAGCTTGATTCCCGCCGTGTTGAAATCGTCCGCGCTGATTACCACAGCAGGCCGACGCTTGTACCCGACCGAGCCGCTGAAAGCGATGTCTACGAGTATCACGTCTCCGCGATCATAACTTGTCATAAACAGCATCCTCGTCGTTGTCCCAGACCTCCTTCAACGAACGATTTGAAGCAGCAAGCCACTCGGAGACGAGCGAGCTTTCGGTTTGTTCTTCGTGCGCAGTGAGGTCAAGCAGCGCCGCCCCCAAAACGCGCCATTCTTCTTCGATCTTCACGCCTCGCGCTTTGCCCGACTCAAGCAGCGTAAGCATCGATTGCGACGAGACGCGAAGCAACTGCGCCGCCTCTTCGACCGTGTAGTAAACATTCGGTTGAATGGCCAGTGATTCCAATGTACTCATTGCTTTTTCCCCACATCGGCTGTGCTGGCTTCCAGCCTTAACAATCATGTTTTTCTATCATTCGCCAGCAAATTTCTTATAGCAGTGTTCAATTAACGGAGCGAAGTCTTTAACCTTCGTGATTTTCGGATCAATGTAGTAAATCGCCCTGCCGCGCTGATGGTTATACTGGGTAATTGGAATCCTGAATCTCTTTGCTTCTCTCTCCGGCAGTTTGAAGGAAAACGCAAACGTCTTCGACCCTATCCATCTAATCGTGAATGCGTTGAAAAAACCTGTTTTGAATGCACAGTAGCTTCGATTGAGTTTTGTTTCTAACGGCCATCCTTTCCTTTCGATTAATTCCTCCACTTCGCGGACATATCGTAGAAAATGCTCAACACTTATTTTATTGCGCTCTGCTTTGTAAAACGATTCATCATATACTGGAAGACCTCTGGCAGGGCGCACTTTTGACCTTTTCTCATCTTGCTCAAGCTTGTTTACCATTATTATTTGATTGTCACTTTCCACCCACCTCTTTACTTCGACCAAATCAACCGGATAATTGATCTTCTCAACGAATTGGAGCGTTGCACGGTGTATGGAAGGAGCAAGAACAATAATTCTCACTCGTATGTTTTCCCAATTGATTTCGAGGTCTTCTGGTTTATTGTCGCGTTCCAGCCAGAGAGATCTTATTGAATCAGGATTCGTCTCTGCCCATATAGCATATTCCAAAACTTGAGGTATAACCGAAGCGCTAACCGAAGTGTTCTTCAATTCAAGTATGCAGATATTCCCATCAGTGTCTATTCCGATTATGTCCGGAATCCCTGGCTTGCCGCCTCCTCTAACCTGCCTCTTGAGAAGAAATATATCTTCGAGAAGTTCAGCGGTACTGAAGATGGTTTTCTCGAATTCCTCTTCAGTCTTGAAAGGGGTTTCAACAAGGCCCCTCGTTGAGGTTTTTGTTTTCCAGAATAAATTCGCCATGTCTTAATCCCTGCCTGCTGGGCGCGTCTAACCATTATTGCTGCGCGGCGGAAAGAGTTTCAGCAATATCCATCCGAGTATCCAAAGCCCTGCTGCTACCATCATCGTCGTCAAAATCCAGAACTGCCAATACTCGCTCACTATCGTTTCATAGCCGCCATAAATTCTGTGCGCCACGTTCACGTTCCAGAACGGATCGGTGAATAATCGCGAGAGCAACTGCATCACCCAGTACCACGCCAGCGCATAGCCCCAGGTCCGTTTGTCAGCCCTCACTTTGTATATCGCGATTATTCCAACCGCCAGTCCGCCTATGTGCGTGAAGAACGATGTCAGCAGCCAGCCGCCATTTCTCACTACTTCAAAAAGCCACAATGGCAGCCCCGGTATGAGCCATATCACTGCGGGTCTTATCATCCACTTCTGACCGAGCAGAATCCCCAGAGCGAGCGCCAGATTCCCGACATTGCACATCCAGAACATGTTGTCGAGTCCGCCGTTCTTCCAGTAGAACGCAAAGTGCGCGGCGAAAAACGCAAGCGGCAGCAACCCAATCAGCCGGAACTTCAAAGGCAGGCTTTCATCCGTAGACCGCGAAACCTGATCAAATGCTTTTGAATCTGTGGCCATTTTTTTCAGAAAGCTTATCACAATTTTTCCGGGGCGGATCGAAAATCTTCAAGTATCGCGGGCTGACGGAAACGAGTGATAGAGATAACTCGACTGCCGGACTTTTCGTCAGAGTGCAGGCAGGCAGCGGGGATTGAAAAATCGGCCTGTAAAGTGTGGAATCTATTTCCTCCATTCGATGGGGAACATCTCTCCCGCCTTCTCCGGGGGAATCTGAACCCCGACGAGTCGCGCGGCGCGCGACATCACGGGATCGCGCTTCGCTGCAAGATCGGAGCGTGTTGGCAAGAGCAGTTCGTCGGGAATTACGCCAACGTTTTCGAGGCTTTTTCCATCGCTCATAATCAGGTTTGCGTCCGTGATGCTCGCAGCGAAAAATATGGTCGAACCGGCGCCCGTTTCGTGGGGGAAGAGTCTTGACTCCATTACCGCGCCCATCGTGCGGTCTCCGATGACGGCGCCGCGTTTCTCCATCTGGACTACTCTCGCCAATAACTCGGATGCCGACCCTGATCTGCTATCGATGAGAACAACGAGCTTTCCCGTGAAGACGCGGTCGCCGCCGCGGGTTTGGGCGATCATCGGCTTCATCTCCTTTCGCCCTTTGCGATCAGCTATCTTGATATCGCGGTCGAAAAAATGGCCGACCAGCCGCGTAAGCGTCACGACTGCTCCGCCGCCATTGCTTCGCAGGTCGAGAATTAGAGCCTTGCGCTTTTTGACCTTCGCCATCATTTGATCGACGCCCGCTTCATCGAGGTCGAACCGGGGCATTTTCCAGATAAGAAGGTCTTCTCCGATTTCCACATAGCGATGGCGATTGAAGCGGTCTGCGTCCTCCGCCTCGCGCACGAGGTCGTTGTACTCGCGCAGGAAATCTATATGCGACAACCGCTGGCGTATCCTGGCTTTCACTTCCAATTCTCTCTGTTGGCCATTCGGATCCTGAAGTACGAGTCGCATACCCGCTCTCGGCCTGAGCGTATAGTAAAGGTATGTGAGCTTCCAGACGTTATCGCGTGTCGGCTCGATGCCGTCGAGCGACCATATCTCGTCGCCCGGCTTCAACCCTTTGGCCTCCGCGTCGCTGCCCGGCTTGACTGCAACCACGTAGCATTTGTCCCCGATCATCTGCATCTGCCAGCCGTAGTCGGCGCTTGTAGTCTGAAGGGGAGGGATGAAGTAGGCGTGAGAGTCGTTCAACTCAAGCATCACCTGAGCGATTATCCCGACGACCTGGCCCAGCGAAGTCGCGTTCCTGATCTTCTCATCGGCTATCTTGAACCGCTCATCCAGATTCATGCCTCGGAAGCTAGTGTCGTAATAGTTTTTTTTCAGGTCAGATATTACCAGTTCGAGCATTCTGCGCGCCCGCTCCCTGTCGAGCGCGCTCAATCCCTGAGAAGAAGCCGAAACGATGAGATATCCGAGAATCAGAGCAGCGACGAGCAAATGACAGCCGAAAGCGATCAGGAATGATCGTTTGTTCATAATAGCTTCCTCCTGCGGATTCTTTTCGAGGCACTCAATCTCAGGGTCACTTGATCGCGTTCTGATATTTCGCGAGAGTTTCGCGGAATCGCTCGGCGTCCTGTCCGGTGGATTTGAACTTCTGCGGATTTTTGACGAACCCGAAAACCGTCAGTTCATCTTTATCCACCTGAACGCGCAGGCCGACCAGATTGGCCGAGTAGTTATCGCCTCCCGCGCTTCTGTACACCACGCCTGTCGAACTGACCGTCAGCACCCCTTCGCACGAGCGGCCCAGAATACCCGAATGAAGATGGCGGACGCGAATCGATAGCGCGGCAGGCTGGGCGGCCTTCTCCTCCTGGCGACGTTCGATGCGCTCTATCTTGTAATCGAGAGTCGATGCCGGATACATAAGGCTGCCGCCTCGTTGCCGCGCTTCGCGATAACGCCTCAGCGCCCCTTCCGTGTCGCCGCGCTCAAGAGCTATTTCTCCCATAATAGCCAGAGCGGAATTATAAGTTTCGCCCGCGTTCGGCTGTATCTTTTCGAAGTAAGATATTGCCTGACCCGACTGGCCAAGCTTCAGGTGGGAGTGCGCCAGAGCGAAGAGAGCGTCAGCCGTCTCGCTTCCGTTGACGATTGCGAACTCAAGATCGCGTATCGCTCCCTGATACTCGCCCCGGCGATACTTCGCCAGTCCTTCGACCCGATGATGATTCGGGTCATTCGTCTTTGCGCTTTCAGCTTCGCTGCGCGCGATCATATCTTTCAGCCGGTCGCGCGTCTGCCTGTCATCGATATATTGCGCGAAACGCTTCAACTGTCTATTTGCCGCGTCTGTGTCGCCTGATGTGACAGATTGCTCGATCAGGTTGACAAGCCTTTGTTTGACCTCGCTCAACACTGCGAGCGCCTGAGCGTTTTGAGGTTCGAGAGCCAGCGCCTCATTCGCATAATAGTGGGCGCTCGCGCGAGGCGGGTCAGTCAGGTTTCCTCTCATCATCGCTTCTTCCGCTTTGCGGGCAAACAGGCGCGCATCGCCGCGGCGGGATGAAAGCTCGCTTTCAAATTTCGCCCTTGCGGCGATCACCTCTCTGTCGCCGGGATAATGCTGAATGAGCAGGCTGTAAATATCTTTCGCCTGTCTCATTTCGTGCCGCCTGCGCGCTGCCTCCGCCGATTGAAGCAACGCAAGGCGTATGCGCTCAAGCATACTCGTGGCGAACTCGTTCGATGCGTCCCGATCCAGTATCACCTTCGTGTTGTGGAGCGCACTCCCTTCCCAGGGAATGGCGTAGTGTCCCGCGGTGAACGCTGCTTCAGCACTCTGCGCATACTGTTTCATCTGCTGTTCGGGCGACAGGCCGCTCGAATCCGCAGGCAGTTCCAGTTTGAGCTTGTACTCCAGCGTGTCCGAATCGGAAATGGTGATCTGAGAGACCTCCGTCTGGTAGTGATCTTTGGTAATCGTCAACGTGTAAGTGCCGATGGGCAGATGTTCGATTTTGACCGGGGTCTGGCCGTACTCGCGCGAGTTGAGTTTCACCTCCGCGCCCGAAGGCACCGTCAGTATCACGATCTGATCGACTGTGGTCGGTCGCCGGGTTATCAGATAGCCTGCCGCCACAGTGAGCGCGACCAGTATCAGCGCGAAAACGCCTGACAACGCCCACCATCCGCGACCCGATTTAGCCTTCGCGCTGCGATCACTTCCATCGCCTTCTGATCGGCCCGAAGGGGTTTCCGCCACAGAAGGATTTTCATTCACAACCGCGCCTGCTGACGAATCAGGGGACGGGCTGTCAGAAGAAGAAATCTCGCCATCTTCCATCGCTGGGCTAACGGCGGGGTCGCCGTCGTGATCTTCGATTAACATACTCCCTGCCTGTTTCCACTGATCTGCTTTTATGATCCCGGACTGCGCTACGGGCGTCAGTCCGCGTTTTCCGTTTTCACTTTTTCAACTATCTGCGAGGCTATCGTTTCCGCTACCCGCTTCGCTATGGCGAGCGCGTTTTTCATGTGCAGTTCGCGCGTGATATGCCCCGCGACGTAAATCCCCTCGACAGTGGTTTCATAAGTCGAAGGATCGTAAACCGGACGGCCATCTTCGGCTATCACCGCACCCGCTTCCGCAAGCAAGTGGGTGTCCGGGTCAGCGCCGATGAGCGCGAATATGTGATCGCACTCTGTCTCTACCACATCACTCTCCAGGCCGCGCCGAACCTTGAGCAGAGCCGAGCGCGGGAAAATTTCTACAATCTCCGAACGAGCGATCAAGCGTATCGCGCCTTCGGCGATGGCTCGCTCAAGCGGTTCCATCACCCAGGGCTTGATGCGCGCTCGCGCGATTTTCTTCTCATCAACTTCGTCGTCCGCATCGAGCGCGCTCCGGCGAATGCTCAAAGTGACCGAGGCTCCGGCTTCCGACAAAAACAGCGCAGCCTCAGCCGCAGAATTCCCCCCTCCGACGACAAGCACCGGCTTTCCCACGAAGGGCTGCGCCTCGGAAAAACGATAAGACACCCTTTGGTCATCTTCGCCCTCAACATTCAGCTTTCGCTGACGCCCGAATCCCCCGACGGCCACAAGCACAGTCTGCGAGCGAAGCGCGTCTTTATCGGTTTCGATAATGAAGCCTTCGCCTGACGGCGTGATCCGGCGAACTCCTTCGCCCGCTTTGATGTTGAGACCTTCTCTTGCTGCAACGTCGTTGTAGTGCGCAAGCACCTGCTCGCGCGTGGGCTTTCGGTCGCGGGGCAAAGCGTCCGATTCAAGTTCCACTTCCCGTGATGACGAAAAGAGCGGCTTTGCAACGGGGTAATGGTAAATCGTGTCGGCAAGCACTCCTCGCTCAAGCGCGATGTAGCGAAGTCCGCGCCTCTTTGCCGCAATCGCTGCCGCAAGTCCCGACGGGCCGCTGCCCACGATTACCAGATCGTACATCTCTTTGCCTGCTTTCAAACGATATTCTAAAGGAATCGCGCCTACATCGGCAACGAACCCCACGGACGGCGAGTGAGGTGAGGGAAGGGAGAGGTGGAAGCAGCGCAAAAATTTCGCGCTGCTCCCTGTTGTTTTTCAGCGACCGAGGACGCTTACCAATTCTTCGACGGCGGCGGCTGATCGTTGCAGGTCGGCGCGCTCTTCGGCAGTGAGATTGATCTGAATGATATCCTCTATGCCGTTTGCGCCCAGTTTGACCGGCACGCCCACGAACAGGTTGTTGATGCCGTACTCGCCTTCGAGATAAGCGGCGCACGGAAGGATTTTCTTCTTGTCCTTGAGGATTGCTTCGACCATCTCGACCGTAGCCGCAGACGGCGCGTAATAAGCCGAGCCGGTCTTGAGCAGACTCACTATCTCGGCTCCGCCGTTTCGGGTGCGGTCGACTATCTTGTCGATTTGATCTTTAGGCATCAGATCGGGAAGCGGTATGCCTGCGACGGTCGAGTAACGCGGCAGCGGAACCATCGTGTCCCCGTGTCCGCCCAGCACGAATGCGGTGACGTTTTCGACCGACACATTCAAAGCTTCGGCTATGAAGCATCGCATACGCGCGGAATCCAGCACTCCGGCCATGCCGATGACTCGATTTCTGGGCAGGCCAGATTTTTTCATCGCCACATGACACATAGCGTCGAGCGGGTTCGAGACGACTATCAGTATGGGATTCCGTGAGTATCGCATTATCTCTTCCGTCACCGAGCCGACTATTCCGGCATTGGTGCGAAGCAGATCGTCGCGGCTCATACCGGGCTTTCGCGCAAGCCCCGAAGTTATAACCACTATGTCAGAGTCCTGAGTTTCCTTGTAGCCGTTCGTGCCTGCGAGCCGCGAGTCATAGCCTTCGATGGGCGCGGTTTCTGCAAGATCGAGAGCCTTGCCCTGCGGCATACCCTCGATGATATCGACAAGGACGACATCGCCGAGCTCTTTATCGACGAGTCGCTGAGCCGCAGTCGCGCCGACATTGCCCGCGCCCACGACGGTTATTTTCTTTCTTGCCATTGTTCCTCCCCGTGTTCGAATGAGTATGAAAGCGACCCGACATTTTATATCACCGCGCCGAGATCGTAAATTGCGTCGGTTATGATTTCCGGCGAATCTTTAATATCCTGACCGGCGGCTTGAGGCTCTGGCCTTCAGCGGGAGCCATCTGAATTTTTCCGACTACATCCATCCCGCGAACGACTCTGCCAAAAGCGGCGAACCCTTGTCCGTCGGGATTGCGCTTTCCTGCGAAGTCAAGCTCCGGCTGATCGCCGATGCATACGAAGAAATCCGATGTCGCCGTATCCGCGCCGTCGCGCGCCATCGAGATTGCGCCGTCTTTGTGATGCAGCCCGGTTTTGCTGGTTCGCTCAAGCGGGATTGCGGGAAAATCGCTCTTCGCTTTTTCGGGACTCACGCCCGCCTGAATTACTTCGATCTTTATTTTCTTGTCAGGCTGATTATCCATCTTCACGGTGCGATGAAAACGCCCGCCGTCGTAATGACGAGCATCGACGTAGCGCAAAAAATTCGCGGCAGTGACAGGCGCGCGAAGGATGTCAACTTCGACTTCGATTTCGCCCATCTCGGTTTCGATCAGGACGCGCGCCAATGCATTTTCTTTTTGAGCCGCGAGCGGCGCGCAGGCGAGGAGCGAAATCAAACAGGCTGTGAGTAGTCGCATCATCGATCAGTCTCCTCCTTCGAAAAGTCTGGAGTCGAGAGTCTGGAGTCCGTTATTTGGAGTCGTCACCTGTTTTTCATCAACGTAGAGCAGGCTGCCAGCCTGCGGGTTCCCCGGTTTTCATGCTTTCCGTGCGCGAACAGGCTGGTCGACGGTTCCACCAGGCGACTCCTTTTGAATCTTCACGAGATTTTTCTCAGCCCCCAGCGATACAGCACCTTCATCAGGGTCTTGAATCTCGCGTGCCATCGATCAGTGTAAGGGAACCACCACCAGTTGCTCTTCATAGGCAGCAAATCCCAGTTGATATGCTTCAACCGAACGAATTCCATCAAACCCGCGCTCCCGTGCGTCACTCCCATTCCGCTTTCTTTCACGCCGAACCACGGGGTCTGCGCCGCGCCGTGCGTATAAAGCGCATCGTTGATTATCACCGTTCCTGCTTCGACGCGCCGCGCCACTCTGCGCCCGCGCTCGTTCGTAGTCCAAACGGACGCGAGCAACCCGAAGCGAGAGTTGTTCGCTTCGCTGATGGCTTCCTCTTCGTCTTTTACTACACGGATCGGAAGCACAGGCCCGAAGGTTTCTTCCGTCATCACCTTCATCGAATCGTCCACATCGACAAGCACGGTCGGCTCGAAGAAGTACCCGCCCAAATCCTCCCTTCTGCGCCCTCCCGTAAGAACCCGCGCGCCACGCGCAACAGCATCAGCCACATGATCGCTTACCGTGTTCAATTGATTCTCATTCACGAGCGGGCCGATATCCGCGTTGCGCCCCGCGGGCGGGCCTACACGGAGTTTCTTCACTTCATCGACTACTGCGGAGATGAATTTTTCAGCGATTGATTCCACGACGTAGAGCCTTTCGACCGACGCGCACACCTGCCCGCAGTTTGCGAACGCGCCCCACACCGCGCCTTTGACCGTGCGCTCGAAGGGCGCATCTTCCAAAACTATCATCGGGTCTTTGCCACCCAGTTCAAGCACCACGGGCAGTAATCTTTTAGCCGCAGTTTCAGCGATCCGCTTTCCTGTTCGCACCGAGCCGGTGAAAAAGATTTTATCGACAGCAGAATCAACCAGCGCCGCGCCCGTCGAGCCATCGCCTTGCACGATGGTGAACACTCCTTCGGGAAAACCCGCCGCAGCCATCAGCCTTCGGATCGCGTCGGCGACTACCGGGGTGTATTCCGATGGCTTGATTACGACCGCGTTGCCTGCCATCAGAGCCATCACGATTTCGCCCATGGGAATCGAGAACGGGAAATTCCACGGGCTGATTATGCCGACGACTCCCAAAGGTTCGCGGATGATGGCCGAGCGTTTGTTTCGAAACACGGCCAGCGTGAATTTTTCGTCTTTCAATATGCGCTCGGCTTTTGCGGCGAAGTGGCTCATCAGATCGGCGACGGGAAAAACTTCGGTCGTGAGAGCTTCGAACGCAGGTTTGCCCGTCTCATCCGAGATGATTCGTATGATTTCGCTCTGGCGGTCATAAAGCGCGCGGCGGGCCTTGAGTATGTAGCGGGCGCGATTGCGAAACGAAAGCGCCCCCCACGCGGGTTGAGCCGCCCGCGCTCGCGCGACAGCCTCGTTGACATCCGCGGCAGAAGAGATTGCGAATCGCTCCATCTCTTCGAGCGTCGCCGGATTGATCGAAACTATCTCTGATACCTGCCCCTCCGTGACCACATTCCTCGTGTTCATAGATCAGCCCTCCAACGGGTTAAACTCGTTATGCGTGATGCCCAATCGATAAGCGCCGCTTGCCAGTTTGAGGATTCCCACGAACATCGCGGTAATCTCAGGGTATTTTTTCCCAAAGCTCTTCAAGGCGGCCTATAACCTCAAGAAAGACTTCTCGATGCCGGGATGTTTCTTCATCAGGAGAATCCGGTTCAGACAGAATTTGATTCTTCAGAGTTTGAAGCCGTTTGTCGATTTTAGAGTCTGTGCTTGTTTCAGAAATGGCTTTGAAGAAAGTTATCCAGTGAGTGATTTTAATGCCCAGATAATCCTGAGCTTTTATGTTGGAAGTATAGTCGTCAAGAATTCCGGCTCTGGCAATTCTGCCGAAGTTTCCGCCTCTGTCAGAAGCGGCTTCGTCTGAACATTCCTGCTTGCCAGAGGGATAAGGCTTTCTGTTTTGTTCAGGAGGTCTGTTGATTTCCGGATTCTCGTTATTCTCCATCCGGGACTTCTGCCAATAATAGTTTCGGTACTCGGCAGCATACTTCGCCAGTTCTTTATAAGGAGTCAACAAGCCGGGAGTGCCTGACAGGACATCAGACAAAATCCATGGCACTACGACGATAAGATCAGCCGTCGCGCAGGCGTCAGGGTCCACTTTGTATCTGAAGCTTGGCTCTCCTTCCTTGCTCAGGACGTACCAGGATTTAAGCTCTATGCCGAACAGTATGTCATCGGGCGTTTCTAAATTTCGGAGCAACACGTCCGGGAATGTCTGGGATTGCCTGATGAAAGCGTATTTCGAGTAAGCATTTTCAGGATCCCAGATGCCTCGCAATTTGTTAAGGATATTCACTACCTGTGTTTCGATCACAGTTGCAAACGCGCTGCCCATGGAGAACACTTCGGTTACGTTGATGCCTCTGATGACCAGTTCGGCTTCGAAATAGTTTGGCAGTGAATAAATCAAATCATTCACCCGATGCCATACGCCGTAATGCTCCCACTGTTGAACGGGAGGAACTTTTAACGGCGGATCAACAGGGTTGGCGCTACCTGATGACGGCATATTTCTCCTCGTTCAGTATGGCGAACAGATCGTTCGAGCGCGACCTTATCCTTTCGATGGCTATTTCGAAAATGTCTTCATCAATCTCCGCGCAGGCTGCCCGTCTGTTGGTGAAGTATGCGGCCAGCCCTGCGCTGCATAATCCGCCAAAAGGTTCCCAAATCAAGTCGCCCGGATTAGAAGAAACTTCGATTATCATCTTCATCAGTTTTAGCGGCTTCTGATTCAGGTGCGCGTATTTCTGTGAGCCGGACAAACGGATTCGCTCGCCGTTATGCAACGGAGGTTCATCCCAGACGTTCGTGATGCCGTATTTTCCTTCAAACCTGGGGAACAGGCTTTCATACTCTGCCCTGCTCATTGGAGATTTCCCAGCAACAGAAAAATAAGGCTTTCCTTCGGGTTGTCCTTTTCGGTTTGCGTAACTGACCAACTTCTCGAAGTGTTCCGCAGGAGGGGCGTACCATAGATGGCATTTTGTGAAATACTTTCTGGTAGCAGCATTGGCTACTCCGCATACTTCGTTCGTAACAGACAAGGGCAGCCCCGTTCTTTCCCATTCCAGTCTCAGCCACTCTTTCAGCATAAGTCGTTTTCCGTCGACTTCAAACTCAGGACGCTTTACATACTGCACGCAAAGTTCGGTCACTATCGGAAAATGTTTCAACTTAGGGAGATTGCAATTGCCCGCTATATGTTGAATCCCCTTGTTCCAGACATTGCAGCACACGTAATCCCATCCGCTGTTATCAAGCAAGGTATGCACAGACGCCCAGCCTGCCTCAGTGTTCCAGAACCAGAGAGTAGTTCCCGGCTTCGCTTTTTTCGACCAGGCTTCTACGTGCGGCCCGTACCATTCCTGAAGCTCCGACGGATAGCAGGCATCCCCTCGAAAGCCCGATACCCCATACCCTCCGTCAGAAATTATCAAGCCTGGAGCGATCCACTGATCATATAAATTCAAAACATTATCGTTGTATAAACTCACTCCATTTATCTCGACGCATTTTTCCTCGCTGCTCATTTCTGTTCTCCCATTCGATCTCACTCGAACGAAAAGCGTTCCAACGCTCTCAATAAATCATCAGGCGACGCGAGCGCAAGGTCGGGCTGATGCTCAAGCAATCGCTCGCGCAGCGTCGACGCTGCGCTCACTCCGCCCCAAAGCGCGGCGGCTGTCCACGTTCCCGCGCGGCGTCCCATTATGATGTCAGAAGGACTGTCGCCTATGACGAGCGTGTGGCGCGGATCGGCGTCGAGCGTCTTCAAAACTCTCAGCACGCCGTCAGGTTCGGGCTTTGGTCGCTCAACGTCGTCGCCCCACACGGCGGAGATTATTTTTTCCCTCAGCCCCGTGATGTCCAACTCTATCTCTCCGGCGCGACGCGGCTTGAGCGACACTATTCCTATTCGCGAGCCGCCGCCGATCAGATGATCGAGCATCTCGACGATGCCCTCATAAGCTGCGAGATGATGGTGATGGTTTGCGTAGTAATGTTCTTCGAAGCTCAGAATCATTTCATCTATCCGCGCTTCATTGTAGCGACTCAGCACCTCGTGAGGCGTCATGTTCCAGAAGCCGCTCATCTCCATCTCGTCGACATCGAGTCGCGTGTGAAGTTTTATCGAATGAAGAAAGGCTTCGCGGTAAGCGCGCTCCGAGCAGGCAAGCGTTCCGTCGAAATCGAAGATGAAGCATTCGAAATCCATCAACGCTCAGAGAATTCGCCCATGGCGCGGAATTTGTCGTAGCGGCGACCGACGCGCTCCGCTTCGCCTAGTCCCTTGACCGAGGCCAAAGCTTCAGAGAGATGCTTGTCCAGTATTCGAGCCATCGCTTCATGGTCGGTGTGCGCGCCGCCTTGAGGCTCAGGAACTATTTTGTCTATGAGTCCGAACTGAAGCAGGTCCTCAGCGGTGATCTTCAAAGCCTTTGCAGCCTGCTCTGCAAAGGCGCGATCCCTCCATAAAATCGACGCGCAGCCTTCGGGCGAGATAACCGAATAGATCGCGTTTTCGAGCATCAGCACCACATCGCCCACCGCGATTGCAAGCGCCCCTCCCGATCCGCCTTCGCCCGTTACGGTGACGATCACCGGCACGCGGAGTTTCGCCATCTCGCGCAGATTGTAAGCAATGGCTTCAGCCTCGCCCCGTTCTTCGGCATCGATGCCGGGGTAAGCTCCGGGCGTATCGATGAAGGTGAAAATGGGCCGATTGAATTTTTCCGCCAGCTTCATCACTCTCAACGCCTTGCGATAGCCTTCCGGTTTGGGCATCCCGAAATTGCGCTGCTGACGGGTGCGGGTGGTGCGCCCTTTCTGATGGCCGAGAACGACACAAGGCTCGTCGTGATAGCGCGCGATTCCTGCGACTATGGCCGCGTCTTCTCCGAAACGGCGGTCGCCGTGCAGTTCATGAAAATCGGTGAAGACGAGCTTTATGTAGTCGAGCGTGTATGGCCGCGTCTCATGTCGGGCCATCTGAACGCGCTCCCACACGCCGGGAGGCTGAGGGTCGGCGGTGAGATTAGCCGCTTCTGATTCCTTGAGGCGACGATGAATCTCGTCCATCGTCTCGTCATCGCCTGGAGCCATTCTTCGTTCCACCATGATGTTCCAGTCTTCGAGGAAAAATCGGCATACAGGAGCCTCGCTTCGAACTGTTTTCCGCGCGCGCCGTTCCCAAATCCCGCCCTGCTCGCATCTTGACACTCGCCGAGCCGCCTTGTTACATTGCGCCCGCGCTCGATGCGGTAAAACAGGAGGTGATTAGTGATGGCGACGTTCAATGGTATAGAAGTTCCCGCTGATGGTCAAAAGATAAAGGTCGAGGGAGATCAACTCCTTGTTCCCGACCGACCGGTGATTCCTTTCATAGAAGGCGACGGCACAGGGCGCGATATCTGGCGCGCATCTCAAAGAGTGTTCGACGCGGCAGTTGAAAAATGCTACGGCGGCGAGCGCCGCGTTGTGTGGTACGAGATATTCGCCGGAGAAAAAGCCTTCAATCGTTTCGGCGAGTGGCTGACAGATGATTCTGTGAAAGCAATTCAGGAATACGCGGTCGCAATCAAAGGGCCGCTCACGACTCCAATAGGCGGCGGCATACGCAGCCTCAACGTCACTCTCCGTCAGGTACTCGATCTTTATGCCTGCGTCCGCCCCGTCCGCTACTTCGAGGGCGTGCCTTCGCCCGTCAAGCATCCTGAAAGACTGGACGTGGTGATCTTTCGCGAAAACACCGAAGACGTTTATGCTGGAATCGAGTTCACAGCAGGAAGCGACCGCGCGAAGGAAATCATCTCGCTGCTCAACGACAAATACGGTTTCAAGGTGAGAGCAGACAGCGGCATAGGCATCAAACCTATCTCGGCGACAGGCACCAAAAGACTTGTGCGTCGAGCTATCCGTTACGCGCTGGAATTTGGTCGCCCGTCGGTCACGCTCGTTCACAAGGGCAACATCATGAAATTCACCGAGGGCGCTTTTCGCGACTGGGGCTATGAGCTTGCGCGCGAGGAATTCCGCAACGAAACGGTCACCGAGCGCGAGACGTGGATACTTGAAAACTGCGAGAAGAACTCAGCGATCACCGACGAAGAAAACGCGCGTATGATCGAGCCGGGATTCGAGCAGATGTCGCCTGCCCAGCGCGCTGAGGCAATCGATGAAGTTAAACAGACGATGGCCGCGATCTGGGACACACACGGCAACCTTCAGTGGAAGCAGAAGCTTCTGGTCAAGGATCGAATAGCCGATTCGATGTTTCAGCAGGTCATCATACGGCCTGATGAATACTCTGTCGTGGCGACTCCGAATCTCAACGGCGATTATTTTTCTGACGCGGCGGCTGCGCAGGTGGGCGGCTTAGGAATGGCTCCGGGAGCCAATATCGGGGATACGGCTGCCATATTCGAAGCCACGCATGGCACGGCTCCCAAGTACGCCGACCGAGACGTTATCAATCCTTCGTCGGTGATGCTTTCAGGCGTTATGATGTTCGATCACCTGGGCTGGCGCGAGGTCAGTGGGATGATCATAAGCGCGTTGACGAAAACCATTCAGCAAAAGCGCGTCACCTATGATCTGCATCGTCAGATGGAAGGCGCGACCAAGCTCAAGACCAGCGAGTACGCTTCGGCGATTATCGAGAATATGTGAATTCATAAGTCAGGAGTCTGGAGTCGAGAGTCTGGAGTCGCATCGCCTTCTTCCGACTCCAGACTCTCGACTCCAGACTCCTGACTACTTTGAGAGGATGTCATGCCCGAGAGAAAAACTCCGCGCAAGCTTTCAGCCGCCAACACCAAGCAGGAGATGATCACGGCTTACAACGATCTGCTCAAGCAGATGGAAGAGAAGCGGGAATCTGATTTGAAGCCGGAACAGAAGATCGAAGAAAAAGCGGTCAGGCAGGCCGTCGAGGTTGCCGATTCACTTTCGACCGAAGGGATTGTGAAGGAAGCGGGAAACTTAAAGGCGGAAATGGGCCGCACGCTCGCGCAGCTTTCCGACAAACTCGAAGAGCAGATAAGCAAATACGAGGAGATCAAAAAGGCAGTCGAGGCTAAGGAAAGCGAGCTTCAGGAAATTTACGAGATACAAAAGGCCGCGTCGTCTCTGGCTGCGCTCATAGAAGCCCAGCACCTCCGTCGCGAAGACTTCGAAGAGGAAATGGCGTCGAAGAAGGAAGAACTCGAAAGAGAAATTCAGTCTGCGCGCTCGGAGTGGGAAAAAGAGAAGAAGTCGCATGAAGCGGAAAAGAAAGAACGCGACTCGCAGGAGCAGAAACGCCGCGAACGCGAGAAGGAAGAGTACCTCTACATCTTCAACCGCGAGCAGCAACTGGCCAAAGATAAATTCGAGGACGAGAAGGCGCGGCTTGAAAGGGAGATCGCGCTCCAACGCGAGCAGATGGAGCGCGAGATTGCCGAGCGCGAAAGAGTAGTGGCTCAGAAGGAAGAAGAACTCGTCGAGTTGAGAAAACGAGTCGAGGCGTTTCCAAAAGAGATGGAATCGGCAGTCAGCAAAGCAGTCAAAGATGCTACGCAATCGGTTCAGGCTGAGGCCCGGAACAAAGAGGAACTTATCAGGAAGGAATTCGTCGGCGAGCGAAATGTGCTGACCACCCGAATCGAATCGCTCGAATCGACGGTCAAAGAGCAGAACGAACAGATAGCCCGACTGTCACAGCAGCTTGAGAAAGCCTACGCTCAGATTCAGGAGATCGCGCTCAAGACCATCGAAGGCTCTTCGGCCACGAGGTCGCTCGAAAACCTGCAACAGTTCATCACCGAGTCGCGCAAGCAGTCGCAGGAGAAATGAAGGTGAAACTGACAACCGTTGAATCGAGCATGATCCATGCGGTCGGGTATGACGCGAAGACCAAAACGCTGGAAGTCGTCTTCAACAGCGGACTTACTTACTGCTATGAAGGCGTTCCTCGGAAGATATACAAAGAGTTGATGGAGACGGAATCCAAAGGCGGGTATATGCGCGATTGCATCATTGATTGCTACCCCTATCATCAACTTTCGCGGCGAAGATAAACCTTCACCCTCGCCCGCAGCAGAGCTTGTATTTCCGACCGCTGCCGCACGGACACGGCGCGTTGCGCGAGACCGGGGTTTTCTCCGCTTTGGGCTTTCCTTCAAACAGGCCCAGCATCAAAAACGCAAGCCATAAACCTGTGGCGACTACGGGTTGCGAGAATGCGTAGCCGTGAAATGCGTAATAAAAAAAACCGGAACGGCTCCCGGCGCTCGCGCCCGCAAGGTTTTCTTCTATCTGCAAACCCGATAGCTTCGCCCACATCATCACGGCAGGAACCGTCAGCGCGAGCATAATGCCAAGACCGAGTATGAGCGCGCGGGCCTTTGCCTTGAGCGACCGTGAGCGCGTAGCCATTACGAGCGCGGCAAGCATTGGCAATCCGTAAGTGACTTTATCCAATCCGAGTCCTGATAAGACAGGCTCGCCTCCCGCAACGGCGAAGACGATTTTCACAACTCTGCCGTCGGGCTTGATGCGAACCTTTGGGTCGAAGAAATGATAAATCCAGTCCGCCGGGGCTGAGGTCAAAACGACCAATCCCTCTACTGAGTACCACCAGAGTGGAAGCAGAACCACGTAGAGACCCGCAGCCACAAGCAAAAGGCGCGGCCATCTAAGCTCGCTCAGGCCGAGCGGCGACTCGCTGGAGCCAGAAGAGGAGGAGGACGGTTGAGAGGAGTATGACGATGGTTTGAGCGACATAGACGTGAACTTCTTCGACGACCGATGGCAGAAGGATGCCTGCGTAGTAGAGCATCACCAGCCGCGCCAGATTGATCGCGTGAATGGCAGGCACCCCTGCGGCAAGCCCCATCATTTTTTCCCGCCACCCGGTCGGATAGGCCAGAACTCCCGCCAGAAAGAGGCACGATGCTTCAACTCCGTCGCAGCCCATAGCGATCTGTATTGAAAACTGCGAAGAGCGAACCATCTGGCCTTCGGCCATCGCGTCTGCGCCGAAGAGATTGACTGTCCAGGCGACGGCGCGGGCCAGCCATTCGGTGTAAGGCCGTATCACCCCGTTGCGAATTCCCGGAGCTATTCCGAACACGAAGTAGGCGAGGCCGAATATAAGCGCGAAGCGGAGCAGAAACACCAGAGCTTTCCGGTTCGCGCTCAAAAAGGCCGACGCTTTTTCAATCCCTCGCATATCCGTCGACAATCTAATGACGTCGAGCGTTGCCGATAAACAGGTGAATGATGAAGGCCACTATCAGGCCCGACGTAAGAGCGCCAAGCGTATCGACGGCTCCCGCGCGCAGAGCTACGAGGATGGCTGCCGCGATCACCTCGACGATGAGAGCGACAGTTGCAAACAGTTTCCAGTTGATCGCTCGGACGGACACTGACATAGCTATCGATTCATCTGCGCCTGAGAGCGCCGCTTTGCCGCGGGCCGTAAGGAAGTATATGCCGAGGGCCGTGATGATGAGCGTCATCAGAATCATTCCCCACTCCCCAAGAGTCGGAGCATTGAGAGTCTGAACGGTCTGACGCAC
The DNA here is from genome assembly GCA_002483445.1 of Blastocatellia bacterium UBA7656. Lineage (GTDB taxonomy): Bacteria > Acidobacteriota > Blastocatellia > UBA7656 > UBA7656 > UBA7656. The sequence goes on along the minus strand of DLHY01000004.1, from coordinate 74,680 downwards.
GAGTTGTCCGCGGGTCACGCCGCCGGGGCTTAGAGCCGAATGCACGTTGAAGTACCATCCCGCAGGGTTGTTGATGATGCCCTGCGCGACCGCAGGCGACGTGGCAAGGTTGCTCCTTGAAAAGGAGATTGAACCGCCAGTAGCGGGGACGGGCGCCCCAGGACTCAGTCCCGAATCGACACGCACAGGGCCGTTGACGGCAGCCGAGCCTTCGTGAATGTGCGCCAGTATTATGACGCTGTTGGAAGCCAGTCCCGTCATGCTCACGTCGAATCTCGATACGGCTGAGGTGATCGTGCCGCCTGAACTGACTATATCGAGCGTGACAGTCGCAAGACCGTTGGCTCCTGTTTCTGTCGCGTTCACTACGACGGGAGCGACCTCATTGGCCGCAAACATCTGGGCCGTGAAGATGATAGTGCTGGCCTGCGCCTGAACGGATCGCGTCACGATCATCGAGATCGAGACGACCGCCATAGCCGCCAGAAGAACCGGAGCGACAAATCTCTTCATTTTTCTCCTCCTTGATGCGAACGGAATGAATTACAATGCCTGAAAATCAAGACACGAACCTTTAGTTGAAAACCCCACCCGATCACAAGAGACAGCCCGTGGAAAATTCGGGCCGCGCCGAATGACTGATTATTAGAACGTGAGCGTTACGGCATTTTGATTGCCAAGGCGCGGCAATATATCACAATTCTTTCAGACCGTTCAAACGAAAATCTCGCTCGGCAGCCCATCAAACCTGAATCGGCGGCGGCGCATTGGAGTTGATGAGCGATAAGGAGCGCGGCTACAATTCGGCTTCACGAGGAGGAACGATGCGGCTGCTCATAACAGGCGGAGCCGGTTTCATCGGCTCGAACTTCATACGGCACATTCTGACGGCTTATCCTGATTACGAAGTGACGAATCTCGACAAGCTCACTTATGCAGGCAATCTCGACAATCTCAAAGACGTGGCCGACTCTCCGCGCTACCGATTCATTCGCGGCGACATTTGCGACCGCCAAAGCGTAGATGAAGCAATTCAAAACGCCGATGCGTTGGTTCACTTGGCAGCCGAAAGCCACGTAGACCGATCCATCCATGCGGCAGCAGATTTCATTCAAACCAACGTACTCGGAACTCAGACGTTGCTCGATGCCGCGCGCGAGGCTGGCGTTACCCGCTTCGTTTTGATATCGACCGACGAGGTTATGGGATCGTGCGATGAAAGGAGTTACTTCACAGAGTCTTCGCCTCTTCGACCCAATAGCCCTTACGCGGCGTCGAAAGCCTCGGCGGAACATCTCGCCCGCGCCGCCCGCGTGACATTCGGGCTGGATGTCGTCACCACCCGCGCATCGAACAACTACGGCCCTTATCAGTTTCCTGAAAAACTCATCCCGCTGATGATAGCAAACGCGATGGATGACCGTGAGCTTCCCGTCTACGGCGACGGGATGAACGTGCGCGACTGGCTCTATGTGGAAGACTGCTGCCGCGCCATCGATGCGGTCTTGCATCGGGGGAAAAGCGGCGAGGTCTACAACATAGGCTCGCGCGCCGAAAAGACCAACCTCGAAGTCGTCCGAACGCTGCTCGATCTTATGGGCAAGCCTAATTCGCTCATTCGATTCGTCACCGACCGGCTCGGTCACGACCTGAGATACGCGACTGATCCCGCAAAAATCGAAACCGAACTCGGATGGAAACCGCAGGAGACTTTCGAGAGCGGCATAGAGAAAACCGTCCGCTGGTACACAGAAAACAGTGAGTGGGTCGCCCGCGCCCGGTCGGGCGAGTACCGGGATTATTACGAGCGGATGTACAGCGAAAGGGAGTGGTCAAAGGCAACTGATGAATGAATCGGAGCGAAAGAAGACTGCTTTGATCGCGGGCGCGGGCGGATTGCTCGGTCGCGCGATGACATCTCGGCTCAGGTCAGGGTGGAACACGGTCGCGCTCACGCACGCCGATCTCGACATCACGAGCCGCGAGCAGGTCGAAGCGGCTATGGAAAAAACGCGACCCGATATCGTTATCAACTGCGTCGCCACTGCCGATGTTGATCGATGCGAACGCGAGCCGGACTGGGCTTATGCCGTAAACGAGAGCGGCCCGCAAGGGCTTGGGCGATGCGCTCGCCTCATCAACGCCGAGATAGTTCATGTCAGCACCGATTATGTTTTCGATGGAGAAAAAGAAGGTTTCTATACTCAGGCGGATGAGCCGAATCCGTTGAGCGTCTACGCGAAATCGAAACTCGCCGGAGAGCGCGCAGCCGAGAGCGAAAACGAGCGGGCCTATATCATTCGCACGTCGTGGATATTCGGCGCAGGGGGAAAGAACTTCGGCAGCCGCGTCGTAGAGCTTGCCAGAGCAGGCGCGCATCTGAAAGGCGTCACCGATCAGACATCGATTCCGACCTACGCGCCTGATCTCGCTGCGCGCATCGAAGAGATAATCCGACTCGGTTCGCACGGCCTTTATCACGTAACGAGCGCGGGCGTGACTTCGTGGTATGACTTCGCCCGACTCGCGCTCGATATGTCGGGACTCGATCACATCGAGATCGAGAAAGTGACGCGAGCCGATCTCAGACAACTCGCGCCGCGCCCGCGCAACTCTGCCATGCGTTGTCTTCTTTCCGAACGATTGGGCCTCGCGCCGCTTCGCCACTGGAAAGACGCCCTGCCGGAATTCCTCGGCGAGATGAAGAACTGATCGCTGGCGATTATGTCCGACACCGATATCAGATTCGGCCCCGACGACATAGAGTTTCTCATCTACCCTTATCCTCCCTCGTCGGTTTATCCGTCAGGAAAAATCGACTACGCCATGATAGTCGAAATCGATGCGGACGCCGCGCCGCCTGAGATTCGAACCTCGCGCGAAATTCTCTTCATCCCGGCACCCTCGAGAGAAGAACTGCGTCAGGCCGCCGCCGCTCACAGCCTCCCCACAGTGAAGAGAATCGATGTATGGGATTTGCTGCTTGAGCCTTTCCTCGATACCGAGTTCGACGAGGAGCATAAAGAGCGGTCGCTCCGGCTGCTCGAAGAATGCGGCATCCGCCGGGAGGAATCCATAGAGATTCGCCGCTTCGTAGCAGAAGCGATGGTGGCATACAACTTCAAATCGATGTTGTGGGACTGGTGTCATCTGGGACTTGCGGACGCGCTCGACGCATTTCGTGGAGTTCTTTCAGGCCGCAGCCATCGGCTCCCGCCCGACGAGTACGAAACGTTTTACTGGCGGGCGATGGAGCTTGCGCGAAAGGGAAGAGTGATGAGCGATGAGTGATGAGAAAGGGATGAAAGCATATCCTGTCGTCCGTTTGTTTCGTCGCGGGTCGCGTGTCGCTTCTTGAAAGGGAGAAAGATGGCTTCGAACGATTATCACTTCATCACTCGCTGGCGCGTCGAAGCGACGTGCGAGGAGGTGGCTGATGTACTCAAAGAGGCGAAAGAGTTGCCGCGCTGGTGGCCTTCGGTTTATCTCGATGTAAAAGAGATCGAGCAGGGCGATCAGAACGGAGTGGGCCGAGTGGTGAGCCTTTACACGAAGGGCTGGCTGCCCTACACCCTGCGCTGGCAGTTTCGCGTCACAGAGTCACATTACCCTTATGGATTCAGCCTCGAAGCGTGGGGCGATTTCATCGGTCGGGGCGTGTGGACATTCGAGCAGGATGGCCGCTTCGTCAATGTAACCTACGACTGGCGCATTCGGGCCGAAAAGAAACTGCTTCAATGGCTTTCGTTTCTGCTCAAGCCCATCTTTTCCGCCAATCATCGCTGGGCCATGTCGCGCGGCGAAGAGAGCCTCAAACTTGAACTCGCCCGCCGCCGGGGAGGTGAAGAGGTGACAAGGTGAGCAAGAGATAAAACCCCCTCACCTCTTCACCCCCTCACCTCTTCATCCCCAACCCCCCACACTCCAACATTTCAGTTGACCGCTATCAGGCAATGTGATAAACCGCAATCAGAATCAGCCCCCGAAAACACTGGACGGATCGAGACAGCGAGAGGCCGGCTATGATAACCGAAAAGGAAATCACCATCAGACCGGAGCCGCAGGCCAAGCCCGCGCCGCCGATCTTTCCGACTAATTCGGTCGAATTCGTCAACTCGCTCGCGCACTATTATCGCGGCGAGTTATCGAGGATGATGAGTTGGCGCGACCGGCTCGACCGCACGACCAACTGGGCTATAGCGGCAGTGGCGGCGATGCTTTCAGTCTCGCTCTCCTCTCCTGAATCGCATCACGGCGTGCTGCTGTTCGCGATGGTGCTGGTATTTCTGCTACTCAGCATAGAATCGCGCCGATACCGATTCTTTCACGTCTACCGCAGCCGCGTGCGACTGGTCGAGCGCAATTACTACGCGCGCATATTCGCCCCGCGCGAGATGATCGATCCGGCTCACTGGATGAACCAACTCGGCGAAGACCTCCGATTGCCTAAGTTTTCCATGTTCTTTTCCGAAGCCATGGCCCGAAGGCTGAGAAGAAACTACATCTGGCTGTTTCTCATCCTTCTGGCCGCATGGCTGCTCAAGACCACCGCCCGAAGGCTCCAGTCGAAAGGCGGCCAGTCCGAATTCATTCAATCCACAACGGAGTGGATTCAAAACGCTTCCGTCGTCGCCCTGCCCGGATGGGTAGTCCTCAGCATCATCCTCATCTTTTACTCCTGGATGTTTTACATAATGATCAAATACAGGGAATCGACCGGAGAACTCGCCTACGGCGATGTTCACGTCTGAGCATCTCGCTTCCCTTCGATCTCAGGCTTTTACCCTGTCATGAGAAATATGTGTTGCGACACGGTTCTATTCATGGTATAAATGCGTACGTATGGGAAAAGCGCTTCAAAAGCGTATAATGCAGGCTCGGTTCGAAAGCCCCGTGCAGGAAGCCATATTGAACCTGCTCATAGCTGCGAACCACATTCGCCAGCGATTGGATCGCGCCTGCGCCGAACATGCAATCACTCACGGGCAGTACAACGTGCTGCGTATCTTGAGAGGCGCTCCCGAAGGACACCCGCGATGCGAGATAGCCCGCAGAATGCTCGAAAAAGCGCCGGATGTCACGCGATTGATAGACCGGCTCGAACAGCAGGGTCTTGCCGAACGTGTCCGCGCGGAAGAAGACCGCCGCCTTTCAGTCACTCGAATAACCAGAAAAGGCGTCAATCTGTTAGGTCGCCTTCAGCCGCGCATCGATGAGGTTTACCAGTTCTTCGCCGACCGCGTGTCGCTTGCAGACCGCCGGGAACTTTCCCGCATCTGCGAGGGCGTCTACGACGAAGAAGATTAAAAAATTTTTTCGAATAATGCGTGTTATAACACGCTTCAAGGAGCATCGAGATGATCAACATAATAAGAAACGACGAGCGATATCATTTCCAGAGCGACTGGCTTTCGACCTACTGGCATTTCAGCTTCGATCATTATCACGACCCGGCCAACATGGGGTTCGGCCCTCTTCGCGTATTCAATGATGACGTGATTCGCCCGGATTCGGGGTTCGGTATGCACGGCCATCGTGAAATGGAGATCATCACCTATGTGATCGAAGGAGAGCTTGAGCATCGCGACAGCACGGGCGCGCACGGGCGCATAAGCGCGGGCGAGGTTCAGCGCATGAGCGCAGGAACTGGAATCAGGCATTCCGAATATAATAAGTCGAAAGATACTCCGGTTCATCTGCTTCAGGTGTGGATCGAGCCTGCCGTGCGCGGACTGGAGCCTTCTTATGAGCAGAAGCAGTTCACCGACGACGAACGCGCGGGCCGATTGCTCGCCGTAGCTTCGGGCCGCGACGAAACGGAGGCAGTCCGTATTCATCAGGACGCGACCATCTACGTAGCGACTGTAAGCCGAGGAGATCAGATCACACATCGCCTCGATGAAGGCCGCCGCGCTTACCTGTTCGTCATCAATGGTGAGTTGCAACTCAATGGTCATCAGCTTCGGCGAGGGGATCAGGCTCGCATCGAAGGCGTGTCGGAACTCGATCTTGCTTCACAAGACGCAGCCGAGATTTATCTGATCGATCTTCCGTAATCAAAAGGGGTCGAGCAGCGCAAGCTGTCAGCTTGCGCCACTTTTTTGGAGGGAAAATTATGAGTGTGAAAATTCAGGTGGTTTTTTACAGCATGTACGGACACGTTTGCAAAATGGCTGAAGCCGTAGCCGAGGGAGCGCGCCAGGTGGAAGGAGCGGAAGTCCTGCTGCTTCAGGTTCCGGAACTCGTCCCCGAAGCGGCTCTCGAAAGAACGGGCGCGAAGGCTGCGCGCGAAGCTTTCGCTCACATTCCCGTTGCTCGCCCCGATCAGCTACCGGAAGCGGACGCGATAATTTTCGGCTCCCCGACGCGCTTCGGGAATATGTGCGCGCAGATGCGAAACTTTCTCGATCAGACCGGAGGGCTGTGGGCCAAAGGCGCGCTCATAGGCAAGGTGGGAAGCGTCTTCACTTCCTCAGCCACTCAGCACGGCGGGCAGGAAACGACCATCACAAGTTTTCACACCACGCTGCTCCATCACGGAATGATAATAGTCGGCGTGCCTTACTCAGAAGCGCGTCAGACGACGATGGCCGAGATCACGGGCGGCTCTCCCTACGGTGCGTCGACCATAACGGGAGGCGATGGATCGCGCCAGCCCAGCGAAAACGAGCTCGCCATCGCGCGCTTTCAGGGCCGTCACACTGCCCAAATCGCGCTCAAGCTTGCGCGCTAGGTGATATGTCTCTAATGTTATCGGTGGGGCCGCCTGAGCGTGGCCCTGCTCGATATGATAGGCCAGCAGATTAACCATTATCTGATTGAAGAGGCGCTGGGCGCGGGCGGCATGGGCGAGGTTTATCGCGCCGAAGACACGAGGCTTGGCCGCTCGGTGGCTTTGAAATTCCTTCCTGCTTCCTATCAGTATGATCTGGAACGACGCGAGCGGTTTTTGAAAGAAGCGCGCGCCGCATCCGCTCTGAGCTCGCCCAACGTCGCCGCCATCTTCGACATCGGCGAGTACGAAGGCGCGGATTTCATCGTTATGGAATACGTCGAGGGAGAGTTGCTCTCGCGCCGGGTGGAGCGCGGGCCGCTCGCGCTCGTCGAAGCGATTGAAATTTCGATGCAGGTCGCCGATGCGCTCAATGAAGCGCACGCTCACGGAATAATTCACCGCGACATCAAGAGCGCGAACCTGATCGTCACCGGGCGCGGGCTTGTGAAGGTTCTCGATTTCGGTCTGGCGAAACTCACAGTCCCGACAGGCCGCGCGAAGAGCGAGACGGGCAAGACGAGCGACGAGCCGACTTTCATGCTCGGCCACGAGACGGTCGCCGGCGTCGTCATGGGGACTGTCGCTTATATGTCGCCCGAACAGGCGCTCGGTCAGGTCGTAGATCATCGCACGGATATTTTTTCGCTCGGCGTGGTGCTTTACGAAATGCTCACCTCTCGATTGCCGTTCGGCGGCGACAGTTCAACCGAAGTCATCGATAAAATTCTTCACCTTGAGCCGCCTGCCGTCGCGCGATTCAACTACGATGTGCCTGCGGAGATGGAGCGGATCGTTCGCAAGGCGCTTGAAAAAAATCCCGCCTTTCGCTTCCAGACCGCCCGCGAGTTCTACATCGATCTTCACAGCCTGCGGCGCGATATCGAAGGCACCCGCTCCTTGAGCATAGCCTCGCAGTCGGCGGATCAGACTCCGACCTCTGTGCTTGCGCCCGCCGGGAGAAGCACGGGAACCATCGTTCCTGCGCCCAAACTTGAAAACGCCATCGCGGTGATGAATTTCACCAACATAACCAGAGAGCCTGCCGACGACTGGATCGGGTCAGGGATAGCTGAAACCGTAACAGCCGATCTGAAAAACATTCGCGGCCTTTCGATCATAGGCCGCGAGCGCACATTCGAGGTGCTTCGCAATATAGGATCGGGGACGCTCGTGGAATCCGAAGACGCTTTCGCTATAGATGTGGGCCGCCGTCTCAACGCCACATGGATCATAAGCGGCGGCTATCAGAAGATAGGCGATATGATTCGCATAACCGCCCGCCTGGTCGAGGTCGAAGCCGGAACGGTTATCAAGACGGTCAAGATCGATGGCCGGATAGATGACATATTCGGGCTTCAGGACAAGATCGTTTACGATCTGACCGAGGGGCTCAATCTCCATCTCGGCTCGTCAGAGATCAACGAAATCGAGCGCAAGGAGACCGAATCCGTAGAAGCCTACGAGCATTTCTCGCGCGCTATGATGAACCTGCGAACGGGCAGCCGCGAAACTCTGGATCGCGCCATTCATCACTTCGAGAAGGCAATCGAATACGACCCCGACTATGCAAGAGCGTGGGCCGCGCTGGGGACGGCTTACGATCTCAAGGGCAGTTTTCTCGGAATCCCTGAGCTTTCGCACAAGGCGATAGAGGTTGAACAGAAAGCCATCGAGATAAACCCGCGACTTTCGCACGCGCATCAATGGCTGGGCGGCGCGTATATGAGCATCGGGCGCTATGACGAAGCAGTAGAAGCGATCAAGCGGGCGATAGCCTTAGAGCCTAACAACGCGGGCGCGCACGCCTCGCTTGCGCGTGTCTACTGGCTCGGCAAGGGAATGGTCGATGAAGGCATAACCGAGCTTGAACATGCAATCGCGCTCAATCCGCAGGCGGGCTATTCATATCTTCAACTCACGCTTCTCTACACACTGCGCGGCAACTATCGTCGGGCAGAAATTCTCGCCCGTCAGGCCGTCGATCTTCAGGAGCGGTTCATATCGGGCAAGGAAGGATTGCAGGTCGTAGGCGCGCACGCTCGTCTCGGTTATGTTTATTATTGCCAGGGCCGATATGACGATGCCATCAGCGAGTACGAAAAAGAGATGGACTTTCTCACAACGACGGATCACGCGCTTCGCGAGCGGACGATGATTGAGCTTGAGCAAAAGACAGGCGCGGCGCATTTGAGAAAAGGCAACGCGGAAGAAGCCGAACGTCACTTCAAGCGCGCATTGAAGAAATTCGAAGAGCGGGTATCTACAGGAGCGGATGATCCGTTCACTTCTTATTACATCTCCTGTCTGCACGCGCTCCGGGGGGACGAGGAGCGCGCGCTCAAGCACTTCGAAAAATCTCTCTCTCGCATAGGCCCGATCATAGCCATTCGCGGTCGCCTTGAGCCTGATCTTGAGAGCCTGCGCGACAACCCCCGCTTTCAGGAACTGACCGCTGAGAAGTGAAGATGTGGAGTAGATGTTAGAGGTTCGATGTTAGATGGTAGTATCAGCAGGGTCGCCAACATCTTTCCCACACGAGGCTGATTATGAAAAACGTGAAAGCGATTTTACTGATTCTCTCTCTTTTTCTCGCGGCTGTCGGACAGGGGCAGCAGAAGCGCGATCCTGAAGAGTACACCAAGCTGCTCGAATCCGAGCGGCGAGTCGAATTGCTTCAGGTTGATCGTGTGATCGAAACGCTGAAGATCAAGTCCGGCCAGAAAGTCGCAGACATCGGAGCCGGGTCTGGATTGTTCTCGCGGCCACTGGCGAAGCGACTCGGCGCGAAAGGCGTCGTTTATGCTATCGACATCGATGACGGACTGCTCAAGCACATAGACAAAACAGCGCAAGAGCAGAGCCTTTCAAATATCCGCACGGTGCTTTGCAAGGAAGACGATCCGACGATTCCTGAGCCTGTCGATCTGATAGTCATCATCGATACGCTTCATCACATAGCCGGTCAGGGCGCGTATCTGAAGAAGCTTCACAAGTACCTCAAGCCTTCGGGGCGAGTTGCGATAATAGATTTCAGCAAGACCTGGCCCCCCGGTCACGAGAACATGAAATTCGCGCTCGAAGACCTTGAAAACTGGATGAAGGCGGCGGACTTCACGCAGATTGAAAAATACGATTTCCTCGACAACAACTTCTTCGTCGTTTACAAGGCGCGCAGGTAAAGCGACTCGATTGACTGCTCACCCGCCTGATTGCTACCGTGATCGACTCAATTTACATGGAGGAATCGCTCGATGCGCTTGCCCCAATCATTCAAAAGCCGCTCAATGCTTAAAGTCTGCGCTCTGCTCACAGTAGTCGGACTTCTTCTCACCTGCTTCGTTTGTCCGGCGGACGCAGGTCAGGACGCGCAGGCGAAAACGAGAACCATCGAGATTCCATTCAAGTCTCATGACGGCTATGACATGTTTGGAAAGTTGACGCTGCCCGTTTCAAACGCGCGCTGCGCAGTGGTCATCTACGTTCAGACGGCGGAAGGCATGACCGTCGATATGAAGCGGCCAATTCGCAGCACGACTTTCAACTACTTCGATCTCTATCGGGAAAAGCTGCCTGAGATGAACGTGGCTTTCTTCGGCTACGAGGGGCGCGGCATCCGCATGGGCGATGCTCCTCCTCGTTACGAAAAGATCGACTGGGATATCTACAATACCAGCACGCTCGAAAACAAAGTGCGCGATGTTATGAGCGCGGTTCGCGTCGTTCAGAAGCAGTCGGGCATAGACCCTTCGCGCATATTTCTGATGGGCGCAAGCGAAGGCACTCTGCTGGCGGCTGAAGCGGCTTCGCGCATACGGAAAGAGATAGCGGGACTCGTACTCTACGGAGTGATGTCGGCCAACCTGAGAGAAACTTACAAATACATCATGACGGGCGGGAACTTCATCGCAGTCCGAGGCTTTTTCGATAAGGACAAGGACGGCAAAATTTCGAAGGCTGAGTTCGAAGCCGATCCCGCGAAGTTCCGCGAGAAGAGATGGAATAACGCAGGATTCGAGGTCTTTGATCGCAACCGGGACGGATACTTTACCGTCGAGGATATGGGCGCGCTGTCAAAAATCTATCTGGACGCCGCCGACACGGATAACTACGAGGTTCTCAATGGCTGGCTAAAAATCGCAGCCGCAGTCAGCACGCCTAAAGACTGGTTCAAGGATCATTTCGCGCACCAGCCCATCTGGACTTTTCTTTCTCAACTCGACATCCCCATAGGTTGCTTTCATGGCGATGAGGATGCTTCGGTGCCAATCGAAGGCTTGAAGAAAATGGAAGAGACGGCGAAGAAAGCTGGCAAAACGAAGATGGAGTTTCACTACTTCGCGGGCCTTGATCATTCGTTGAATGTCGGATTGTATTTCCTCAACGGAACCATGCCTGAAGGACACAAAGCAATTTTCGAGTTCATCAAAAATCAGGTTCGAGGCAAGCAGCCGTCGAACTGAAACAGAAAAGGAAAAGGTTCTCACAATGACGAAATCAATAATCACTCGCCCTGATACGAACGAGTACGCTCCTTACTATGAGAAATATATCAGCCTCGTCTCAGATGGAGATATCCTCGACATCCTCAATCAGCAGATCGATGAGACGCTGGCTTTGCTTCGGGGACTCTCCGCGGCTCAATCCGATTCGCGATACGCGCCCGACAAGTGGAGCATCAAGGAAGTAGTGGGTCACTTGATCGACACCGAGCGCATATTCGCATACCGCGCGCTCAGGTTCGCGCGCAATGACGAGACGCCGCTCGCCGGATTCGAGCAGAATGATTACGTAGCTCATGCCGCTTTCAGCCAGTGCGAAATGAAAGATCTCGCCGATGAATTCGAGCATGTCAGACGGGCGAGCATTCATCTCTTCCGGCATCTGTCCGAAGAAGCGTGGGACAGGCGCGGAGTGGCGAGCGACAATGAAGTAAGTGTCAAAGCTTTGGCGTGGATGATCGCAGGCCATGAACTGCATCACCGCGAGATCATTCGCGCGAGATATCTATGATCGTTGCTTGATAAGATTAGAAACACACTGTTGTGAACATTTTCTGCCAGACTGATCGTCAGACCCACTGATACAAATTCGCTGGCGGTGTTACAATCCCGATGAAATAGGTTTTTGCACTCAAGCGTGTAGAATACAATGGCAAAGAGATTGAAAGACATAAAGGAAATCAAAATCGAACGACCGCCGAGGGCGAAACTTTCTGCGTAAGAATCGCTTAAGCGCACTCAGGAGTTCGATAAGCGAAAGAAGAAATTCATTGCCGCTGTTCGAAAGCTTCAATCTTCTTCTCCGCCGAAGGTGATGCCGAGGTCGCGGGCCGTTCCCACCAGATAATGATTCGCCGGGACGGATTTCGTCTTCTCCACGCAATCTTCCATCAAAACGGTGGCGATTTCATTGCTGCTCCACGAGACAATGTGACCGAACTTCTCCTGCGCGATGGCGCGCACCGCAGCCGAGCCGTAACACGACGCAAGCACGCGATCAAAAGATGTGGGCGATCCGCCGCGCTGCAAATGTCCAAGCACCACTACGCGAGTGTCTTTGCCTGTGATGCGCGAAAGATCGCGCGCCACGCGCTCCGCTATGCCGCCCAGACGCGCGGGCTTTTGCGCGCTGCCCGTCTCCTGATAAATCTCCGTGCCGCCCGCAGGCTTCGCTCCTTCGGCAACCACGATGATCGAAAATTTTCTTCCCGCAGCTTCGCGCTCGCGGACTTTTGCGGCGATCTTCTCCAGATGAAAAGGAATTTCCGGTATGAGTATCGCGTCCGCGCCGCCCGCTATGCCTGATTGAAGCGCGATCCATCCGACATGACGGCCCATCACTTCGAGCAGCATCACCCGATCATGGCTTTCAGCCGTAGTGTGAAGGCGATCGAGCGCGTCGGTCGCTATATCGAGCGCGGTGTCGAATCCGAAAGTCAGATCGGTTCCAACCAGATCGTTGTCTATAGTTTTTGGCACACCGACCACGCGCACGCCGAGTTTGGAAATTTCATGCGCGATGAGTTGGGTTCCGTCTCCTCCGATGACGACGAGCGCATCGAATCCCAAACGGCGATAATTTTCCGCCGCCTCCCGGTAAGCCGCTTCGTTTATGACCCGACGGCCTTCGATCATCTCGACGACGAACGCGCCTTTGTTGACCGAGCCGAGTATGGTTCCTCCGCGAGGCAGGAGTCCGCGCACATCTTCGACCGTAAGCCTTCGCGTGTTGGTCTGTCCCAACAAGCCTTCAAATGAATCTTCTATGCCTACGACTTCCCAGCCATAAGCCCGTATGGCGGTTTTCACGACCGCGCGAAGCACGGCATTGAGTCCCGGCGCATCGCCCCCGCCCGTCAGCACTCCGATTCGTCTTATCCCTAAAGCCATGTTACGACTCCTCCGAAGGTAGAAGTCAGAAGTCAGAAGTCAGAAGTCAACGGGTAACAGACCCGGATATTTCCTCCCTGTTCCCTGTTCCCTGTTCCCTGTTCCCTACACCGACCACCGCCCGCTAAAATCCGGAGGGTTCATCCTCTCGCATATCGACAAGCTCAAGGCTTTCGAGCAGGCCGAGTCGATAAAGATTGTGGCCGAGAAGCTGAGGCGCTCCTCTGATTATCACACGAGCGGCGCGGGCGCGAAGCTCGCGCAAAGCGTTCACGGTTGTTGCAAGAGCTACTCCGTCTTCGATGTCGAGAGCCAGGAGATCGAGCGTGATCGTCTTGCTGTGAGCTTCGACCGTTCGCAAAAACGATTCGAACTCGATGGCGTTTTCGGAATTCAATTCGCCTTCCGTCACGATTGAACCGTCAGAAGCTCGCCCGATCCACACGGATTTTTCATCGCTTCTGCTCATCGGTAATATTTTTCAAGCGCGTCAAGCTGCCTCAACACGACGGCCTTTTTCTGAGCAGCGGTTTTTGTCACCGCCGCGCGAAGTTCACGAAGCGATTTTTGCGCTTCCCCGCGATCCGTCGCATCCGGCGGAGCGGCGGTCTTGATGTCCTTGACGAATTGCTCAAGCTGCTCGGCCAGATTATCGACAGCTTCGTTTGTGTGCGGGCCTTGCGGATAAAGTTTCAAGTAGCGGCCCTCGCCCTGATTGAAAGAGTAGAGGTGACATGGGATATAGCCTTCGCACTCTCCGGGCAGAGGATTGTTCGCCGCCGTCCACGCGATTTGCTCGGCAATTGCGAGCGCGCTGTATTTCTTCTGCAACTCCCAGAAGAGGTCAGAGCGCACGAACCACTGGCCCGCAGGTTCGCTGTAGACGACGCTCTTTTCGCGCGCCTTGATCCAGTTTTGATACAGAGGTTCCTGTTGGCGGTCGGACGGGATCGATTCAGCCGCGCGTTTCGTGGCGACGAGTCGCGCGAATTCAAGCTCGGCCAGAGCGTCGGTCTGTTTGATTTCCATTATTGCTTTCGAGAGAAATTTTTCAAAGTCGCTCCATTCAGCGAACGTCGCGTTTTCGATTTTCAATCTTTCGGAAGCGATCTTTCGGTAAAGCTCGACGCGCGTCGAAGTGTCGAACACAAGGGCGAAAGCTCCGAAGACCCATCCCTGCTTGCCGTCCGAAGCGACGACCTCATACCAGTGTTCTTCGGTGTCGCCGACCCGTTCCCTGTTGATCGATTGATTGAGTTCCCTGACCACCGCGCCGATGCCGAGCCTTGCGATTTCTGAAGCCGCGCTCGTCGGAGCGGCCCGCAGTCGGACGCCTGATGCGATGATGATTCTCAGTTTCTCCGTCGACTGCTGCGACGCTCTTGAGTTCAGTGAAAAGAAAATCGTAATGAAAAGAAGCGGGACGATGAGTCGATAAAATTTTGTGCGCATGATGAGAAAGGTTATGGGTTGAAGCAGGGAAAGACAAGAGGAAAGAGGTTTCAATGCGTGAGCGTCGTTCCACAGCATTGAAGAAAATGTCCGGTTCGTAGCACCGGCTTCAGCCGGAAGTTTCGTTCGCTAATACTTCCGCCTCAAGGCGGGACTACGAACTTCTTTTGCGATCCGCACCCCTTATCAGCGAGCGAACAGAGTCGAAGGCTGACCGCGTTCGAGATCGAGCAGGAATTGTTTTCTCCACAGCCCGCCGCCATAGCCGCCGAGCTTGCCATCTTTATTGACGACTCGATGGCACGGAATGATTATCGCTATGCGATTGAGTCCGTTCGCGTGGCCGACGGCGCGCACGGCTTTTGGCGACGAGATGCGGCGCGCAAGTTCTTCGTAAGAGATCGTTTCGCCGTAAGGGATGCGAAGGAGTTGATCCCACACCTGCGTTTGAAAAGGGCTTCCCGGATAAACGAGAGGCAGTCGAAATTCCTTGAGCTTGCCCGCAAAGTAGTCTTTGAGTTCCGCTTTCAATCTGAGTATGTGATCATTTTCGCCGGGGACTATCGCCGAGGAGAAACGTTTTCTCAGAGTGGTGAACTGCGCTTCCATCATCCTCCGGTCGGTGAATTCGAGCAGGCACACGCCCTCGGCGTTGGCTCCGGCGATGAGCGGCCCGACCGGGCTTTCGATCCAGGCTAAAACTATGCAGTCGGCGTCGCGGCTCTTGCCCGGTGGCCGTCCGAACGTGCGCGCAAATGCCTCTCGGAATCCGCTGTGAGATTCGTACCCGTTGCCTAAAACCACGTCATCGATTTCTGCTCCCTGTCGAATCTGATCAAGAGCCACTCCCATGCGTCGCGCCCGACAGTAAGCCTGAAAGGTCATCCCGTAGTGGCGAAGAAAATGCCTGCGAGCGCGGGCCGGATCAATGCCAAACTCACGAAGATCGCTGTCTTTGATTCGTTCTTCGGGCGATTGATCTATTTTAGTGAGCAGCGGTTCGACCCACGCGGGTGGCTGGCCGTTTACTTCGAGAGGGCGACAACGCTTGCAGGGCCGGTATCCCGCAAAGAGAGCTTCGCGGACATTGTTGAAGTATTCGATATTCTTCAACAGGGGTTTTCTCGCCGCGCAGGAGGGCCGACAGAATATGCCTGTGGTTCGCACTCCTATGAAAAAAACTCCGTCATAAGAAGCGTCGCGGCTCTCAAAGGCTTTTTGCATTTCAGCAATAGTTGGCAGGTTGTTCATAGCCGAATTTTAACCGGGCGAATGAACGCACTTCCACCGATTATTGAACATCGAATTGAGGTCAAACGGCTGTGGCGATTTTATTCATCCTGCCCCCGAAAAAAACTCTGGCGTTTTGCAAATGGTCTCCCGATTTCTGCTTTCGCTCCCGCGTGGATGCGAGAGGCATTCAGCGCGATCTAGAATCGAAGAGTGCGTTGATAATGAGTCCGTGCTAGACTGACCGGCAGAGGTGAAAGCGATGTCAACGCTGATTTCAGATAAATCGAAAACTTCCACCGCGCTTTACGCTCTTGAGCAAAAGTGGCTGGTTGAGAACCGCGAGAAGTACGCTGGGCAATGGGTGGCCCTCGTTGGCGATAACCTGCTCAGTCACGGCGCGGATGCAAAAGCGGTTTATCGGGAAGCGCATGAAAAAGTCGCAGAGCTTGGCGATGCGCTCCCGCTCGTCGTGCTTATGGAAAAAGAGCCGGACTTGCCATTCGGAGGATGGTAAAGAGTGTCGCATCAGCTTACCTTTCGCCTGCTTCACGAGTATGATACCGGATTCGAAGGCATTTCATTCGACGCAATTCTCAGCCACACAGGGAAACAAACTCGCGTTAAGACCAAACTCGACGCAGGTGCGAGCTTCTGCATTTTTCAACGCGAGCATGGCGAAGAACTTGGCATCGAAAGCGAACGCGGCACAAAGCAGAGGATAGGCACTGCGACCGGCTCTTTCATCGCTTATGTTGGCTTTGCACCTGAAGTCGCTTTTGAACTAAAAGTCGGTAGGTTGAGTCGAAAGTTTGAGGATAACCCCCTTATCAAAGCGGGGTTATTTAATCCATTCTTGAAGATTTTATAGCTTTTGTGTATTCGAGAGGGCAGACTTAGCCGCCCTCCCGAAATCAGAAGATCTGTCGTTTTAGACTTCCTTTAGCAGCCATCTTATGGAAGGCCGAGTTGGAAATCTCCAACGGCTCGTCTGGCGAGAATTAGCCCGTGGCAGCCGGCAGAACTGGCGCATTCTCTGGTCCTCTGACCTTCACTTCGATTTGCTTGGCCTTGGCTTCTTCCACTTTTGGCAGGGTTACTAAGAGCATTCCCTCCTTGAACTCAGCGGCGATATTCTTCGTGTCGACAAAGGGAGGGAGTGTGAAGCTACGCAAGAACTGGCCATAGCTTCGCTCACTGCGGTGATAGCTCTGCCCTTTTACCTCCTCTGCTTTTCTCACTCCGTTGATCGTGAGCACGTTGTTATCAAACGTGACGGAGACGTTCTCTGTCTGCACTTCTGGTAGCTCCATCTTTATGACGATATTCTTATCCGTCTCGTATATGTCACATGGCGGTGTCCAAGCTGTGAAGGCGCCAGACTCTTCGCTGACAGGGGTCTGCGCGGCAAACTGTCCGAATGTTTCCTCGAAAA
This sequence comes from Blastocatellia bacterium UBA7656, assembly GCA_002483445.1. Lineage (GTDB taxonomy): Bacteria > Acidobacteriota > Blastocatellia > UBA7656 > UBA7656 > UBA7656. The sequence goes on along the minus strand of DLHY01000004.1, from coordinate 57,399 downwards.
GGCGGTTTAGCCTGTTTTGCAACAGTCTATTTCGTGCTGGGGCGGTTGCAGTTCCTGTATTGATCATTGTTAGCTCCTTTGAAGGTGAGCTGTTGGATTCAGATGGGCTGGAGAATTCCAGGGAAGCTGAAAAAGAGAGTAAGCTAGACTCGGTTCTGAACAACCCTATGCCTAATAAGCGGTAATGTCAAGGTTGGTGCAATTTTACTTCTGGTTCAGAATTGGCACTTGAACCAAAAGTAACGTCAGAATCAGACTTTAGGTGCAAAGCCGCTTATGGTCATGAAGTAAAGCTGATAACTCTCGGTCTGGAGATTGACACGACGATCTACTTTGCCGAGCTTTATGGCTTCCCGCGCAATGTTCTCGGCAGACGAGGTTGGCTCGATCAGGTGCGCCTCGCTTTGATTGACTACGAAGGCAAACTTTTTCTCAGCCATTACGATGAATAAATTCGGAGTGTCGAACCCTGTGCGCGCGCCCAAATTGCAGGCGAGCGACTGCTTCGTTATCATAGCGAAGAAAGGAGCGAAGGATGAAACACTCGGAAGGATTTCTGAAAATAGTAAACGACTCGAAAAGCCGCATACGCGAAACCACGCCTGAAGAAGTCCGCCGCCGTCAGGAAGCGGGCGAAGAGTTTCACTTCATCGATGTGCGCGAAGACAACGAATGGCTATCAGGCCGCGCAGCGGGCGCCATTCACTTGGGTCGCGGAATAATCGAGCGCGATATCGAAACGACTATTCCCGATCATAATGCCGAGATCATCCTCTACTGCGGAGGAGGGTATCGCTCGGCTCTTGCGGCCGACTCGCTCCAAAAGATGGGCTACACGCGAGTCATCTCGATGGACGGCGGATGGAAACGATGGCGCGAGCTTGGCTATCCGACCGAGTCTTAGGTCAATGTTGCTTTGAAACAGGAGCCAGGAAGGTTCGTATGCCAGCCAGAGACATGCACCACAACACCGTTAAGAACGCGCTCGTCAAAGACGGATGGACGATAACGCATGATCCTCTCACGCTCAAATGGGGAGCGAAGGATATGTTTGTAGACCTGGGCGCGGAACGACTCCTGGCGGCTGAAAAAGCCGAGCGCAAAATAGCGGTGGAGATCAAAAGCTTTGTCGGCCCATCCGACTCTGGTCGAATTGGAAAAAGCGCTGGGGCAATATGTCCTTTAACATGACGTTCTGGCCGAACGCGAACCAGATCGCGTGTTGTATCTTGCGGTTCCCGAAGAGATTCTTACCGATATCTTCGAAGAACCCATCGGCAAACTTTTGCTCAAGAACGAGCGCGTTCTTCTCATCATCTTCGATCCGGTTCAGGAGGTTATTATTCGATGGATACCCTAGACGACTATCGCCAGATCATTGAGCGAGTGCTGACTGAATACGCGCAGATACCCTATGCCTATGGTGATATTCAATCTCAGACCGTGTTTGATCGCGCGGGCGATCATTATCTTTTGATGAACGTCGGCTGGGACAAAAGACGGATTCACGGCTGTCTGGTTCACGTCGATATCATCAATGGCAAATTCTGGATTCAGCGCGACGGCACTGAGCAGGGCATAGCGACAGAACTTGAAGCCGCAGGCGTTCCGAAAAACCACATAGTCCTGGCATTCCGTTCGCCTGAGATCAGGAAACACACCGAGTATGCTGTATCCTGATTTTAGAAAGAGAATGCTTGCGCGAGCCAGACTGTCAGACTGAAACTTGATCCATCCGCTGATGACGAAGCGCAGATACATTTCTGAAGACGAAGAGGACGAAAGCTACCGGGATGCCGAGTGTCCCGAATGCGGCGCGATCATCAACGCCCGCTTTCAGCATGGCAGACAACGGCGACGCCTCCGCTGCCCTGTTTGTTTGAATCACGTTATTATCTCTAAGGAAAGAGAACCATCCGACCCGCTGATCCAGCTTCGAAAGAAGGTTTAGCCTTTGCGCGCGATAATCTAAATGAAAACAACGGAGACGGAAGAATCGCAAACACTGATCGAACAGCCTCACGTCATACTGTCGCAGCGGAGGCGATGGGCAGTAACGGCGGGCATCCTGACAGGCATGTTTCTGGCTGCGATGGAAGCGACCGTCGTAGGCACGGCGATGCCGACGATAATAGCTTCGCTCGGCGGACTGGATCGTTACTCGTGGGTCATCACCGCTTATTTGCTCACCGGCACAGTGACTGTGCCTGTCTGGGGAAGGCTTTCTGATCTCTACGGCAGGAGGCCGATTTATCTGGCGGGCGTGGCGATTTTTCTCGCGGGGTCTGCGCTGTCGGGCGCGGCGCAGACGATGACTCAACTCATAACTTTTCGCGCCATTCAGGGACTCGGAGCAGGCGCGCTCATCCCTATAAGCCTCACGATCAACGGCGACATCTTCACCCTCCGCGAGAGAGCGCGCATTCAAGGGTGGTTCAGCGGAGTATGGGGCATGGCCTCGATCATCGGGCCGTTGGCCGGGGGATTTATTACAGACAATTTTTCATGGCGATGGGTCTTCTACATCAACCTGCCCGTGGGATTGGCCGCCGCAGTGGTCGTCGGAGTCGCGCTCAAGGAGCCTGAACGCCACGAGCGCCCGGTCATCGATTACGCCGGCGCATTATATCTGTCGCTTGCCATCACGCTTCTTCTCTTCGCGCTTGCCGAGAGCGCAGACCCGGAGGTGTGGACTTCTCCGATAATGATCCTCCCCGTAGTGGGCTTTTTCATATTCACATGGCTGTTCATCCGCGCAGAGAAGAAAGCCTCAGACCCGATAGTTCCGCTTTCGCTTTTTCGAAATCGGGTAGTGGCCGTAGGCTCAGTGACCAGCGTTTTTCTCGGCACAGCATTGTTCGGCGCGCTGACCTTCATACCTCTCTTCGTTCAGGCCACGCTGGGCGGAAGCGCGACGGAAGCAGGAAGGGTATTGACTCCTTTCCTTCTCAGTTGGGTTTCACTTGCAGTCATCGGCGGGCGATTGATGCTCAGAGTCGGTTATCGCCCGACTGTGATCGCGGGGCTGACGATTTTGACCGCGAGCTTCGTCGTGCTTTCGCGCATCGGCCCAGGCACGCCGCGATGGTTGCTGCTCGTCGATATGTCGATGATGGGTGCAGGAACGGGGCTTGTGGTGCTTGCGCTGCTAATCACGATGCAAAATTCCGTCGAGCGAAATCGGTTAGGCATCGTGACATCGCTCAATCAGTTTGCCAGATCGATAGGCGGCGCGGTGGGCGTGGCTGTTATGGGTGCGGTGATGTCTATAAGTCTGGCCTCGCATCTGTCCGACATTCAGCAGGAGAGCGGCCTGCCGCAGGGGGAAGTCGCGCGCATAGTTCGTAATCCGAGCGCGCTCATCGATCCACAGGCGCGCGCAGAGCTTCCCCAACCGATAATCAAACCGATGGAGCGCGCGATAGGCGGCGCGTTGCATAACGCATTCGTAGTGGGCGGTATATTCGCTGCGCTTGCGTTCATTTCAAGCTTCTGGCTTCCGAGGATGCGGCCTACGCTCAGGGGAAAACCCGAAAAGGTCGCATCTTCGCCCGCCGAATGCGAGCGGTTGCTGATGGCTGAGATGACCACTATCGATTCACAGCATGAGCCTTCGGCTATCAAGAACGAAATCGCTGCCGAAGCCGACTGATCGTTCAACCAGCGAAATCGATTATGGCTTTCGCCGTCTCTTCAGCCGCGTGAAAAGCCATCCAATGCTCCGCGTTGCGAATGACGTGAATCTGCGAATCGGGAATCACTTCGTGAAGTCGTCGGGCGTGCGCGACAGGGAAATGCTTATCTCGCTCTGCCCACAATGCGAGCGTAGGACACGTGATTTGCCCGTAGAGATCAGCCAGTCGCCTTAGCGTTCCCTGATAGCCCGCGCACATCCGCACGATGAATTTGCGCACATCCGTTTGGTTGAAACTGCTCCACAAATCTTCGCGCAAATCCGCAGGCAATCGCTGGCCTTCGGGCAGGAACGTAGATTCGGCGCGACGGAAAACAACACGCGGCAATCGGCGGATGATGAGTTGATTCCAGCGAAACCGTCTCAGTACCGCTATCTCCCACGAAGTTTTCACATTCCAGAAAACGAGAGAGTTCATAACTATGAGCTTCGCCACTCGTTCAGGATGAAGCGCGGCTGCGACGAGCGCGGGCTGCCCGCCCATATCAAGACCAACAACGCTTGCGCGCTCGATCTTCCAGTGATCAAGTAACACGAGGAGTCTTTCAGCTTTGTGAAATGGAGTCGCGCCGCCTGACCAACGGTCGCTTCGCCCCATGCCGGGCCAGTCAAAAGCGATCACTTCGAATCGCTCCGAAAGCAATGGGACGAGCCTGGACCATATCTGCAAATTATCTGGATAGCCGTGAAGCAAAACGAGGGGCGGCCCGCTCCCCGCGCGAGCCACGCGCAGCCGCTTTCCGTCGATAATTTCAAAAGTCGTTTCAAGCAGCATCCGGTTCGTAATCCTCACGCAGACAGTCAGCGGCTAAAATGCCTGAGATGGCCGCGAAGCTGACCCACTGGCCGGGATGAGTCGAACTGCCCGCAAGGTAGAGACCTCGCGCGTAAGGGCTGCGATGACTGAGCCTTCCCCTTCGCATCAATTGAGCAGTCATCACCGCGTTCATGCTGTCGCGATAAAGCGTAAACTCGCGGCCCCATTCCGAAGGTATGCGCGTCGCTATCACTCGATGCTCTTCGATAAGCGCGCGCCACCAACTCTCTTCGAGAATTCGACTGAGGTATTCGCGCTGCCGAGACTCGCCGCTTTCCGCTTCAGCAAATCTCATCGGGGCGATCAATCGAGCAGGCCACCACCCGTCGCGCTCCGTTTCAGGCGCAAGGACAGACGGCGCAACAAGCAATCGGCAAAGCTCGTTTGCTGGAAGATTGAATCGAAGATAAGGCGGACGGATTCGTCCTTTGACTGCGAGATAAGCGATCACGCCGGGAGATTGCAGCGGAAGTTTTTTCAAACGCTCGCTTGCTCTGCGAGGCGTCGCGTCAGTCAATTCGAGGTATGTGCCTACTCCGCTGTGATTCGAAACTACCGCATCAGCCGCGATGAACTCTCCATCCGCAGTTTCAACTCCGGCCACGCGACCACGAGTGCATCGAATCGATTTGATTTTGCAGCCGTAGCGAAACTCGACGCCGGCTGATTCGGCTGCTCTGGCCAACACTTCGGGTATCGAGCCGATTCCATTTACAGGATAGTACGCGCCGACTTTATGAATGAGCGCAGGAACCATAGCCATCACGCTCGGAGCTTCGCTCGCCTGCTGCCCCGCGATGTGAGTCCATATCGAAAGCGCATCAATCACGGGCCGCGGCAAACCTGTTCGATCAAGCACTGACTTGAGCGACCGCAGCACGAAAGGCGCGACGGTCAACGCTCTGAATCGAATCAAGTCCAAAAGTCCCGGATGAGAGACGTGGAGCAAGGGCCGCAACCGCTCATACACGATCAGGCTTGATTCAACGAAATCCCTGTATCGCTTTCCGCTCCCTTTCCACTGTCGCTCAAATCCGGCTGCTGTTTCTTCGAGGTCTGAATGAAAATGAACTGACGCGCTTTCTGAAGAGACTTCGTAAACGTCTTCGATCTTGCGAAGCGAGACGCTCGATTCGAGATCGAGGCCAAGCTGGTTGAAGGCCCACTCAAGCCCGTTTCGGTCGAGCAGAATGTACGGCCCTGCATCGAACAGAAAGCCGTCTTTTTCAAAACCTGAAGCGAGGCCGCCCGCGCTTGCACGCGCTTCGATCACCGAGACGCGAAAGCCGTGAAGCGCGAGCCTGAGCGCCGAGGCCAGCCCGCCCATCCCCGCGCCTATGATGATGACGCTCGTAGTCATTTCAGTAGCGCAAGCTGCCAGCTTGCGTCCCTTCAGATTTTCTGGCTTCAGGCATCCTTGCTGCTTTGCAAAAACCAGCAGCGCAATCTAACAGATTGCGCCACGATTATTTCCTGTGCCTCAGTCCTAAAAATGCCTGAAGGCTGCGGCGACGCAAGCGGAGAATCATCCCTTCAGGTTCTATGGGCGGGAACGCCTCTTTATCCATTTCGGGAACGAACACCGCGCCCCGCGAGCTTGCGAACTGATAAACCGGATATGCAAACAGACTCAACAGCGTAGACCATTCGTTGTGATAAGGCCCGCGCCAATCCACGACAGGTTCATCGCAACCTGTGACCTCGATGCTCTTCGAAGGATTGCCGAACCAGTGACACGCCGCGCGAAGAAGCGACGAATCTCGCGGGTCGCTCACACCGAGGTGACGGGCAGCTACCATATCGACCGCTATCGCATCCGCTCCGGCATAAATTCGACGCGGCGAGTGCGGACGCGGGCAGCCCATCATGCCGAGCAGTCCGTCGGGCGCGCTGTCGTAAGCATCGATGAGAGCGAAGTGAGGAGGGAACTCATCGATCAGCATAAGGTTCGCTGTCTCGCGTTGCGCCTGTCGCTCGACGAAAAAGAATTCCTCGCACCGCTGGCCTAGTCCCTCGGTGTTGCCGATGGTCAGATAAACCATCTCGACCGGATGGCTGCGCATCTTGCTGAAGGTGATGCGAAAATCCGCTTCTTTCCACGTGCGCCCGACTGTGTATTGAGCAAGCCCTCTTTCATACTCGTGCGGCACCTGCTCTTCGCTGCTATCGACTACGCGAAAGTGCGGCGACTCTATACGGAAGTAGCGCGCGACATCCGCGACGGTTCGATTCTTATAAAACTTATCATAGATGTTGCGCGCTTCGACGACGGCGACATCTTTGCACCCCAGTCGTCGAAGATAAAGCGCAAGCTCAGAGAGAAGCTCCGTGTCGGTGATCGTCGATAGGTCTTTGCGATGATAGCCCAGCATAAAGGTCGGCTTGATGGCTACGCTGATATCGCTCAACGGTTTGCCTGATCTGCGGGCGCGCTCTTCAAGCAATGTCGGGAGTCCTGCTTCGTCAAGCACTTGATTCAACAGCGGAAGTTTTTCTTCTGACGTTTCTCCGCGAAACACGAACACGCGCCCGCCGCTTCCCAGAGGGTTTTCAGCCGCAGGGCCGCGCCGACGCGAGCGGGGAAGGAACACTTCGCCGACCTCGCCGATTTTTTCGGCCAGCGCGTCGGCTGTCTCTCCCTGTGAGAGGCGATCACGTTCATCAAGCGCGTGAGCGAGGATTTCAAAGATTCGGCGGTGGCGATCTTCGTCTTCCTGAGCGCGGCGAAAATCGTCAGCCATCGCCCGTGTCTCCGCATGATCTTGAGCAAGCTCGACCACCCGTTTGAAGCAAAGCCACGCGGTTCGCTCGGCGTCTATGTTGTAGAGGCAGTAATCGCGAAAGGGGCGATAATCGAGATGAGGCCAGACATCTTTCGGCACCTGACCGAGCAGGTATCCCCCCCACATGATGAGAGTGGCTATCGAGCGCGAAAGCGGCGCGTCCGAGAAGCGGACGTGCTGACGGACGGAGGCGGCCCATCCGCCGGTCACGCCCGACATCTGGCGCATAAAAGCGAGCGTGCGCAATCTCGCGCCTGCGGATTTGAGGAGCGTGCCGCGAACATAGATCGCGTGCATCTGCTCGTCTTTCCATATCCAGACGAGCGCGTGATGAATGAGGTCGCGGATTTCTTCGTCGAGTTGAGTATGAGCGAGCCTGCGGAGTATGACATCTTCAGAGTAGCCGATTGACACTATCTCTTCGCGCTCAAGGGCGAGCAGGAAGAGTTGTCGTATCTCGCGCTCCGGGCGGCCCACATATTTGCGACGCCAGCCTTCGAGTTCGCTCTCGAATTCTTCATAGAGGTTTCCCACTCTTGTATGCCTCTTGCCGAGTGTCTCTCGATGATAGTTCTAACGAGCATTGATGATTTATTCAAGGGTTGTCTGCTGAAAGCTCTTTGCTTCGAGCGCGGGTTTGTAGATAATCTCTCCGCGCAAATCGTCTCTGGAGGGTCACTATGAAAAAACTGCCGCGTCTCTCACGATTGATGGTCGCCTCGCTCATCGTCTGCGCTCTGGCTGTCGCAGGTTTTTCAACTCATCCGCAGTCCGCGCCCGTAAAAGCCATCGTCGGCGGAACGCTCATCGATGGCTTCGGCGGGCGGCCCATACCGAACAGCGTCATCATCATCGAAGGCCAGCGCATAAAAGCCGTTGGACAAGTGGGGACGCTCGCCATTCCGAAAAATGCCGAGATCATATCGACCGAAGGCATGACTGTCCTTCCGGGTCTGTGGGACATGCACGTTCACCTGATGATAAACGGCCACGCTGATTATGATCACTGGGATAAAACTTATCCGTCGCTCTTCGAGAGCGTGATTATGCCCGCGTCGGCAAAGCAACTGCTGATGGCCGGGGTGACCAGCGCGCGCGATCTCGGCGGGCCGCTCAAAGACAGCATCTCTGTTCGTGATCGAATAAATCGCGGCGAGATTCCCGGCCCTACGCTTTACGTCTCAGGCCCGTTCATTCAGCACGCGCCCTATCCCGGAACCGAATTGTTCAGATGGGGCGTGACGGGAGTGGAAGACGCTCGCGCGAAGGTGCGCCGTCTGGCTGAAGCCGGAGTCAATTGCATCAAGCTCATAGATCAGGATCAGATGACGATGGAAGAAGTCATGGCCGTAGTCGATGAAGCGCACAAACATAGATTGCCGGTCGTAGGTCATTCGCATCGGCCTGATGAAATTCGTCGCGGTTTGAAAGCGGGCGTGGATTGCTTCGAGCATACGGGGCTTTCGTCGGCTCCCGAATATCCGGCGGACATAATCGAGATGATCCGCGAGCGAACGGCGAAGATGAATCTTGGGCCGCTCTTTTGGACTCCGACCATCGAAGGCTTGTTCAATTACGAATACCTGCGCGACAACCGGGAAGAGTTGGACGATCCTTCGTGGAAAGTGGGACTTCCAGAAAACATCATCGCTGATATCCGTGAATCGATCAGCCATCCTGATCGCCTGCCTTATTTTCAACTCACGCCAAGCCGCAGGCCGACGCTTGCGCGAAAATTTCAGCAACTCCGCGAGTCGGGCGTCGTTCTACTGATCGGAACCGATAGCGGTATACCGATGAAGTTTCACAGCCAGTCGACGTGGAAAGAGCTTGAAGTGTGGGTCAATCGATTGGGAGTCGATCCGATGATGGCGATTCGCGCGGCGACTTACTGGCCTGCGTTGGCGATGAAAGTAGATCGAGATGTTGGCACTGTGACTGAAGGCAAGTACGCCGACATCATAGCCGTTCGCGGCGATGCGCTTCGCTTCATCAATCTTCTTCAACGAGTCGACATCGTCATCAAACGTGGCCAGCGGTATAAGTGAAAAGGAGGCTTTATGAAAGCGATTGGAGCAGGAGTTTTGTTCATCACGCTTTTGGCAAGCTCTTCAAGGATTGGCAACAGTTCTCTGCCTGATGAAACTGGCGGGCTTGCGTTTGAAGGAACCGTTTTGCGCGTCGGCCCTCAGATGCCGATGAGTGGAGTATTTGCATTTTATCGTCTCGCAAAATACCGCGTTGATCGTGTGTGTTCCGGCAGGTACTTCGAACCTGAAATAGTCGTAGATAATCTCGTTCTCACTGGAAAAGAACTTGATGAACTCAGTGAAGGGGATCGCGTTTGGGTCACTGTTACGAAGTCAAAGGAGATTTTCAGCCGAATGAACATAGAAGGCATACGCGAGGAATCAGACAAGGTAGACATATTCTACAAGGGGAGTAACGTAAGTAAAACACCGCCGCTCTGGTGGCCCTGCTCTTCTGCCAGATGAAATTTGCTGAAATACGAACTAATCCACCGCAAGCTCGCCTTGCGTCACAGGAGAATCATAGATGAAACGAATTTTCTTCGCTCTCTTCGCTCTGCTCTTCATAAATATTTCGGCCTCGGCTCAGGCCGATCTGCAACAACTCGACCGTTATTTCGAGAAAGCGATGCGTGAATGGCAGGTGCCGGGAATGGCTATTGCCATCGTCAAGGACGATAAAATTGTTTTCGCAAAAGGCTACGGCCTCCGCGAAATCGGCAAGGCGGATAAGGTCGATGAGCATACGCTTTTTGCCATCGCCTCGAACACGAAAGCTTTCACCTCGGCTGCGCTCGCAATTCTCGTAGATGAAAAGAAACTCTCGTGGGACGACCGCGCGCAGAAGTTCCTTCCCTATTTTCAACTCTACGATCCCTACGTCAGTCAGGAAGTCCGCGTGCGCGATCTGCTCTGCCATCGCGTCGGGTTGCTGACTTTTTCAGGCGATCTGATATGGTACGGCACTCCCTACAGCCGCGAAGAAGTCGTGCGCCGCGCCCGCTTTCTCAAACAGGCATTTCCGTTTCGCGGCGGCTACGGCTATTCCAACATCATGTATCTGGCCGCAGGCGAAGTGATCGAAAAAGCATCGGGCAAAACATGGGAGCAGTTCGTAAGAGAGCGCATATTCATTCCCCTTGGAATGAATGAGACCGTGCTTTCCACGCGCGAGCTTTCCGCGAAAACGAACGTCGCCACTCCGCACGGAGAAGCGGACGGCAAGCCGATCACTTTTCCGTGGTACAACTGGGACAGCATGGTTCCTGCGGGCGGCATCATCTCCTCGGTGAGCGATATGGCTCAGTGGCTCCGGCTTCAACTCGGTCGGGGGACGTTCGAGGGCAAAAAGATTTTTTCCGAAAATCAGTCGCGCATTATGTGGACGCCGCACGTCTCGTTCGTAGTCAGTCGCGCGAGCGAGGAGAGAAATCCTCACACGCATTTCAACGGCTACGGGCTGGGCTGGGGAGTGACGGATTATCGCGGCTGCGTGGTGGCGAGCCACAGCGGCGGCTATGACGGGATGTATTCGCGAACCGCGCTGGTGCCTGAGAAAAAACTCGGCCTCGTGATACTGACAAATAGCATGACCGATATCATGACGGCGCTGATGTACAAGACGCTCGACGCTTATCTCAGCAGTGAAGACCGGGACTGGAGCGCCGAGGGGTTGAAGAGATCGAAAGAAGGACAGCAGCGCGCGATGGCAGAGCGCCTTCGCGAAGACAATCTCCGCACCTTGAATACCCGGCCCTCGCTTCCGCTCGAAGCCTACACTGGCTCATACACCGACCGAATGTACGGCGATGTGGAGGTGAAGATCGAAAACGGAAAGCTCGTGTTGAAGTTTCTCCCCAACCCTGATCTGACGGGCGATCTTGCGCACTGGCACTTCGACACGTTCGAAGTCGAGTGGCGAAAAAAATTCCCGTTCTTCGGCAAGGGCAAAGTTCAATTTCTGATGAACGAACAGGGCAAGGTGACGGAGATGCGAATCAACGTCCCCAACGAGGATTTCTGGTTTACGGAACTTGAGTTCAGGAAAAAGCCGTGAGTATATAAGGCTTGCGTCAACGCGCTCTCAGATTGCGCAGCATCTCGAGCATAGCGCGCGGTCGGTCGGTCTTGATGGCATCGACTCCCATCAACGCCATCGCCTGAGCTATTTCAGGCGCGTCTACTGTCCACACCCACACTTCGACGCCTGCCCGGTGAGCGAGTTCTATCATCTCCAGCGAAACTTTTTTGTAATTCACCGAAATCGAATGGGGATGGAAGCGAAGCACTTTTTCGAGCGATTCATTGAAAGGAACCGTACCGTCATAACCGGGGTTGATGTGAAGCTTGATTTCGGGAAGAGCGTGACGAATTTTTTCGGCGGTCTTCAAATCGGGCGGCTCAAGCACGACGCGATCAGGTTCTGAAAAGTTACGAAGCTGTTCGATGACCTTATCGACGAGATCATCGAAGCGCGGGCCGCGTTTGATCTCGATGTTGAGCAAGCCGGATTTCACACTGGTCAACAGATCGGCAAACGTCGGAACGCGCCGTCCGCCCGTGTCTTCGCCGACGGGGACGAGCGTTTGCGCCGAAAGCTCCCTATAAGTCATATCCGAAATGAGTCGCGTTCGCTGCGCCGCTGCAAGACCCTCGACTCGCCCGAATCGATCATCGTGATAGATGACGACGACTCCATCGCGAGACATTCTCACATCGGTTTCCACTCCGCCTGCGCCCAGCCGGGAGGCTCGCTGAAAGGCCGCGATGGTGTTTTCCGTAGACTCTTTCGCGCCTCCGCGATGGGCTATGATGAGAGTCCTCGAAACAGTAGATGGCTCTCGCCCGTTCGTCCGGCTTTGCGCGGCAGACAAACTCGCAAGAGCGAAGACAAGTATGAAAACAAAGCGAATCAGTCGGGTCATAACATGCCTCGCGTTGAATCGATTTGCTCATGCCTGAGCGTCGAAGTGTCTTTTCAATCTGTCGAAAGTCGTCTCAAGTTCTTCGGGCAGGACGCGCGTCTCGCCTATTATCGAGACGAAATTCGCATCACCTATCCATCGCGGGACGATGTGAAGATGAAGATGCTCGGCCACGCCCGCGCCCGCCGCACGTCCCAGGTTCAAACCGATGTTGAATCCGTCCGGGTGATACTCCGCCTCAATCGCTCTCTGCGCCTGCTTCGCTATCTCCATCATCTCCGTAGTCGTCGCTTCATCCGCACTGGCGAGCGAAGCAGTATGCTCATAAGGGACGATCATCAAGTGTCCGCTCGTGTAAGGAAACAGATTGAGTATGACGAAATTCCGCTCTCCGCGATGAACTATTAAACTCGCGCGATCATCTCTCTTAGCCAGCGCGAGACAGAAAACGCATCCCTTCTCGCCGTCGGCTGCGACGATGTAGCGATATCGCCATGGACTCCAGAGGTGTTCCATGTTTGTCACTCGTCCTTTGTCCTTTGTCCTTTGTTCATTCTCATCTCCAACAAATGACAAAGGACAAGGGACAATGGACTATTTCCAGAGGTATTCAAACTGCAAACTGGCTCCGGGAGCCTGATTCAAGCCTTTCGACAGGATGCCTTCAACGTCGGCGTCCGTGAGCAGATCAAGAAGTGATCCGCGTCGAGGCTTTGGCGGAGTCACTATTTGAGGCTCGCCGCGAAGGCCAGCGATTTCGGCTGTTCGTCTCAATGCCGCTTCATAGCTGCCAAGCTCATCGATGAGTTTTTCTTTCACCGCTTCTTCGCCCGTGTAAACGCGCCCGTCGGCGAGTTGAAGTATGCGCTCGCGCGTAAGCCCTCTGTCCGCGCGGCCCGCGACTACAGCGTTGACGAATTGCTGATACATCTGATTGATGATGCCTTGAAGGTATTCGCGCTCTTTGGGCGAAAGCTCTCTCACGGGTGAGCCTGCGTCTTTCATCTCTCCGCTCTTGATGACTTCGGGTCGCACCTGCGCCCATTTGAGAAGACTGGTGTAATTGACCCATTCGGCGATCACGCCTATCGAGCCGGTCACGGTTCCGGGATTAGCGACTATGTAATCTGAGGCGCAGGCGACATAGTATCCGCCCGATGCGGCGACTGATCCCATCGAGACGACGACTTTCTTTTTCTTCTCCTCGCGCAGCCATCTGACCTGATCGTGAATCTCCTGCGAGGCGGCGACTCCTCCTCCGGGGCTGTCTATGCGAACGAGTATGGCTTTGACGCGCTCGTCCTGGCCGTACATCTTCATCTGTTCGACCGTTGTGCGGGAATCGAATATGGTTCCTTCGATATAGATGACGGCTATGCGGTCGCCGCCCAGTCCCGTCCATCCGCCTTCGCCGGAAAGCCCGACGGCGGCCAGGAGTATGACCGCGATGAAGAAAAAGAAACCAAGCACGGCGATGATGATGATGGTTCCCAGACTGAATTTTTTCACGGACGGCTCCTTCATGAAGAAAACCACGAACACGCCCCTCGGAGCGCGCTCGTGGTCTCAAAAATCAGCATTGCCAGGGAGGCTACTCTTCGCTCTTCTTATCCGAAGGGCTGATGAGTTTCGCCAGATGTTCGCCCAGTGTCGCCATCCCGGCTCCGGTCTCGTGATAGCTTCGCACATCTTCAGGATCGCTATCCTTGCCGACGGCGCGGGCCGAAAGTCCTATCTTCTTTTGCCCCGGATCGAGCTTGAGGACTTTGAACTGGAGCGTCTGCCCGATCTTGACTGCATCTTCAGGCTTCTCGACTCGCTCGTCGCTCAGTTCGGAAACGTGGCACAGTCCTTCGATGCCCTCTTCTATTTCGACGAACGCGCCGAAGTTGGCGAAGCGGACGACCTTGCCGGTGATGACATCGCCGAGCTTGTGAGTTTCGAAGAAGCGATCCCAGGCGTTCGGTTCGAGGTCTTTGATCGAGAGGCTCAATCGTCGGTTTTCAAGATCGATATTGGTGATTACGGCATCGACCTGCTGGCCTTTCTTCAAAACGTCAGACGGATGCTTGACCCTCTTCGTCCACGAAATATCGGAGACGTGAACCAACCCATCGATGCCGTCCTCGATTTCGACGAACGCGCCGAACTCGGTGAGTGATCGCACCTTGCCCGAAACGCGCGAGCCGACGTGGTAGCGGGCGGGAAAAGTCTCCCACGGGTCGGGAGTGGTCTGCTTGATGCCGAGGCTGATTCTTCGACCGTGAGTATCGACGTCAAGCACGCGGGCTTCGACTTCCTGGCCCAAAGCCACGATCTTCGACGGGTGCTTGAGCCGCTTCGACCAGGTCATCTCGGTCACGTGAACCAATCCCTCCACCCCCGGCTCGACTTCGATGAACGCGCCGTAGTCGGTGATCGATACGACCTTGCCGCCAACTATCGAGCCGAGCGGAAATCGTTCGAAGACTGTTTGCCAAGGATCGGGCATCAGTTGTTTGTAGCCGAGAGAGATTCGCTCCTTGTCGCGGTCGAACTTCAGCACCTTGACCTGAATCGGGTCGCCGACCTTGAGTATTTCGTGGGGCGATTGAATACGGCCCCAACTCATATCGATTATGTGAAGCAGGCCGTCGATTCCGCCCAGATCGATGAACGCGCCGTAGTCGGTGATGTTTTTGACCGCGCCTTCGAGTATGACATTCTCTTCGATGTGAGAGAGCGTTTCGGCCTTCTTCTGGGTCGAGGCTTCCTCAAGCACTGCCTTGCGCGAGACTACGACGTTGCTGCGCTTGCGATTGAGCTTGATGACGCGGACTTCGATCTCCTGTCCCACGAACGAGTCGGGATTGCGCACGGGGCGAAGATCGATCTGCGAGCCGGGAAGGAATGCGCCAACGCCGTCGATATCGACCTGAAGCCCGCCCTTGATGCGGCTCAACACGCGCGCCAGAATCGTTTCCTGACTCTGATGAGCGTGGCGCAATCGCTCCCACGATTGCATCTTCATGGCATCAGCGCGAGACAGCACGGCATAGCCGTCCTGATTTTCAAGGCTCTTGATCAGAACATCGACCTCATCGCCACGCTTGACCGTGAGATCGCTCTGTCGGTCGAGGAACTCTTCTTTCGCAACGACGCCTTCGGACTTATAGCCGATGTCGATGAGAACGAACTGCTCGGTTATACCGACGACCACGCCGCGAACGATCTCGCCTTCCTGACGAGCGGTTTCCTTCTCGTAATTTTCGAGCATCGCGCCGAAGTCTGCGCCGGTCGATTCAGTTGTCGCAGTCGGCTCTGCCGTTTGCTCTTCAGTCGATTCGCCTGCGGCGGTCGGTTCTGCCGTTTGCTCTTCGGCGGGTTTGGTCTCGGCAGCGGGTTGCGGAATTTCAGCCGCATTGTCTGGGCCGGCGCTTTCCTTGAGCATAGCAGCCTCTTCTTTGGCGCTGTCGGCAGCAGTGCTCGCACCGGACTGGGTTACATTATCTGTCGCCATTATGTGGATAGTCCTCCTGAAACAGCCATTTTCGATTCCCTAAGTATGCGTCAGAGGGTTGAATCGTTCAAGCCTCTATCGAGCAGGGAAAAAAAAGCGCGCGTCGCGTCGCCCGTTCGAGAAGGCAATTTGCCTGATCGAACAAGCGAGTGGGCACGAAACTCTAAGTTGAAGTGTCGTTGATGCTACAGAACTCTCTCCTTTGAGAAAGAGTTTGGCAGGGCATCGACAGCGCGCGTCTTTTCATTGATCGATTCATACTTGCTGAGGCAAGCCCCAAATTTACACTTTCACAAAGTTAGTGTCAAGCAAGGCGCAGAGATGTCAAAAAGGCGATTTCGAGCGAAGCCAGCCCCCTGGTTTTTCAGGATGAGCCGGACGTTTCCTCGTCGAAAGCGGCGGAGAGTATGGGGTCGCCGCTCACTCAAGTTTTCTCTTCAGGCTTGTAAGGAACGAGGGCCAGCATTTAAGATTCGCTCGCCGCAATTTCAACAAGAGTCTGATGTGGCGCAATCTGTCAGATTGCGCTTCGCCCCGAAGGCAGGAAAATCGGGAGCCACGCAAGCTAACAGCTTGCGTCACTTTTTCGAGGAGGAGCCAGTCGTGCTTTCATCCATTCTCAGCGCGTTTTTGATGATCGCGCTCACATGCGCGTCCGTTTATTTCAGCCCTCCGAAAATTCAATTCAAGGTCGGCGTGTCGAAAGTCGCTATCACTCCGTTCGGACCGCACACGGACTGGGACGGCGACATCACCGCTTCGGGAGTGTGGGGCGAGCGGTTCACGGATCAAAACAACAACGGTCGCTGGGATAAGGGAGAGCCTTTCGAAGACGATCCCGGCAACACCGCGCTCGACGCGGATTCGAAGGACAAATATGACGGCATCTATCTCGCTGGATTCGGCGACAACCGACTCGCTACAGGCAAGAGGGATGATTACTGGGCGCGCGCCATCGTGCTTGAATACGGAGAGACGAAGCTGGCAATAGTTTCCATCGATGTCATAGGTTACTATTCGAAGGCGAGTTATTACGGACTCGAAGAAATTCAAAAACTCGTCGATCCGCGTCTCGGCATAACCGACATACTCATCACAAGCACTCACAATCACGAAGCGCCCGACACCATAGGCGCGTGGGGCGCGAACACTTTGAGCGACGGCAAGTATCCGCGCTATTTGAAATTCATCGACCGGCAGATAGCCAAAGCCATCACTGAAGCCGCGCGCTCCGCCGAGATTGCGCGAATGAAGATCGGTGTCACCGACCCCACGCTTTCGCCTTCCATTGCAGGTATGCAGACGCGGACGCACGGGCGGCCCCCGCTCGTCTTCGATGAGGAATTGCGCGTGATGCAGTTCGCAGGAGCTAGAGGCCGAACTATCGCGACGCTCATCAACTGGAACACGCACCCGGAATCTATGGAAGACGAAAACACCTTGATGACTTCCGATTTTCCGCACGCTGCGCGCGAGACGGTGGAGAAGCGACTGGGCGGCACAGCCGTTTATGTGAGCGGCGACATAGGCGCGGTCGAGATCATAGGAGACTCGAACAACAAAAGCGGCGACCGCACACGTTTTGACGGAAAAGAGTTTCCTCTCATCAAACGCGGCGTCCGGCCCGCTTTCACCTTCGAGCGCACCGACGCGATAGGCCGCGACGTGGCCAGAGCAGTCTTCGACGCGCTCAGTCGCGCACAGTGGAGCGCGGTCACAGGGGTCGAAGTCAAAAGGGCTCCCATCACGCTGCCGATGGATAATCAGGGCTATATGTTTCTTCTCGGCAAAGGAGTCCTCGACACGGGCAGAAAGCCTGCTGAAGGCCAGCCCTACACTATCGAGACATGGGTTTACGCGATCACGCTCGGAGACGCTCAGATAATCACCACGCCGGGAGAGTTGTTCCCCGAAGTTTTTTATGGCGTCGAAAAATATCGGCGGCGCGATTGCCCCGAAGCCGATACCCGCAGACCCGTGGAGCCGAGTGTGCGCGAACGGATGAAGAAGAAATATAAATTCGTGCTGGGACTTTGCCCCGATGAATTCGGCTACATCGTGCCGGGATATGATTTTCTCAAGCCCTCGTTCGATCTTTCCGGGCCTCGCAAGGCCAAAGACCCGTGCAAGTCGAAAGGCATTCCCGATCATTATCACGAAACCAACTCGGCAAGCTCGCTTCTTGCGCCCGTCTGGGCGTGCATAGCAGCGTCGTTGCTCGATGGCAAAATGCCGGACATGGAGGCGTGTCGCGGTGTGAAATGAATATGTTGTGCCTATCGCCATGCTGGCCGCTTGCGTAATCAAGCTCATCTTGAGTATATATGCCCGTGCAGGTAAGCCACGACTTTTTAACAGTCCAACACGCGGGTAATCGGAAATGATTAACTCCCTCGACGAACTCATCTCCGGAAGAGCAGCCGAATTCGCTGATCAGATCAAAGCCGCTGCCGCGATGCCGCGACGAAGGATTGACGATAAACGAAGATATGCTGCACACAGGATTGTACGAAGAGCTTGTGAAGCTGGACAAAGCTCACAACCTGCTTTCAAAACTCTCTGAAAAATGCCGCGCTGCCGCAGCCGGAGAAGACTTTGACCAGATAGCCGCGCTCGAATCCGAAATCGACGAAGCTGCGGCTCATCTTTGGGGCATCACCGATAAGGAATTGAAGGCCATTCAAAAAGCCCTCGCGGATACTCTGAAGAGCAAGCGAAGCAAAACGGCGCAAAGCAGCGCGCAGAAAGACGAAGATGAATGATGCTCTGCGTTGACTATTTCAAGACGCGGCTCAACGCGAGAATAGAAGCATCAACCGGCCAACTGTCGGTTGTGATAAAATCCGACAGAGCAATTTTGAATGAGAGTAAAGCAATGAGCGCGATCCCTGATGAAATCAGCGAAGAAACAGCCGAGGCTCTTTTAGCTCAGGCAAAAGCCAGAGGGCTTTCAGTCGATGATTATCTGAAAAGCTTGCTCGGTGTGGCGGGACAGAGAAGCGTGACTCAACCAACTGTCGAAGAGTTTGAGGCGGATATGAAAGCTCTGGCTGAAAAAAATCTTCCGCCCCTGCCGCCTGACTTTTTGCGCGAGGACATCTACTTCGATCACGACTAAATCACCGGCATCACTGTCGTGAACCCGGCAGATGTAAAATAGCGGTCTCAAGCCGGGTCTTTTGAAATGCTCAACGTAGACTACATCGACAACTTCGAGACGCGGGCCATTGACGCCATCCGCGATCTCGCCGCCGCCGCCGAACGCATAGACATCGCCGTCGCCTTTCTCTCTTATCGCGGCTGGCTCGAATTGAGGCCGAGCCTCGCGGCTATGGTCGGGCGCGGAGGCCGACTGCGCGTCATCGTCCGGCGCGACACTCGCCACACCACTTTTCGCGCCGCTCAAAAAGCAATCGAACAAAAGGTCGGTTTGTGGGACTGGGCAGATGATGTTGAGTTCCTCGGCCTGAGTTGGGTTGAATTCGTTTAGTGGCTGCATTGGCAGAAAGCTCGGACACTCAGCATCATCCCACTTGAGTCACACCCGTGAATCGCGCATCATTAGGGCGTGAGATTGTCAAAGATAAAAATCCGACTGCGCCAGACTCTCAAAACACAGTTCGTGTGGATGATGGTCTTCGCCGCCTGGATGATCATAGGGCTTTCGTTCACTTTCAACTACTACCTCTTTTCAGATCACTACGTCGAGATATTCAAAAAACCGCCGACCTTCAGCGAGATGATGCTCTGGGAGCTTCCCTACTGGATCATATGGGCAGGGCTTGCGCCCATAATACTTCATCTCACGCGCCGATTCAGGCTGGAGCGCGACAACTGGCCCGTCAGCCTGATGGTTCACCTCTCGGCCTGCGTGTTCCTCTCGATCATTCATCGCGCGATTTACCTGATCCTCGGCTGGATGCTTCACGTCGCCGCCTTTCGCAGGGTCTCTACCGTTTCAGAACTCTATGGCTTCCTTTTCTTCTTCAATCTGCCGACCGGGTTTATGAGCTACGGCACGATATTGCTGGTGAGTCAGGTCGTGGACTTCTATCACAGTTCTCAGGAAAAAGAATTGAAAGCCTCGCAACTCAAAGCCGAGCTTGCCGAAGCCCGACTTCAGGCTACGGAAGCTCAACTCCACGCCCTCCGCGTTCAACTGCATCCGCACTTCCTGTTCAACACGCTCAATTCCATCTCCGCGCTTCTGGAAGAAGACGTGGAAGCGGCTGACGAGATGATCGCGCGCCTCGGAGATTTCCTTCGTATGACGCTCGACTCCTCTGCCGCGCAGCAGGTCACGCTCGCCCAGGAGCTTGAATCTTTGGGCTGCTATCTCGATATCGAGCGCGTGCGTTTTCAGGATCGGTTGTCGGTGACAATCGACATCGAGCCGCAGGCGCTCGCGTCGAAAGTTCCGAATCTCCTGCTTCAACCCATAGTCGAAAACGCAATCCGTCATGCCATCGCGCCGCGCTTTACTCCCGGTTCGATTGAAATCCGCGCTCACGGGTCAGGCGATATGCTCTCGATTCAAATCAAGGACAACGGGCCAGGGCTGGGCGAAAGCTTTCGCGAAGGCATCGGCCTTGCAAATACGCGGGCGCGGTTGGAACGTCTCTACGGCGACGCGCACCGATTCGAGTTGAAAAACGCGGAGGAAGGCGGACTGGTGGTTGACGTAGAGATTCCTTTCGTCACCAGTGACGCTCCCGCGACAGTACACGTATGACCGATGACGCGAAGATACGCGCTTTGATCGTAGATGACGAGCCGCTCGCCCGTCGCCGATTGCGCAGGCTTTTGGAGCGAGACCGCGACATAGAAATCGCGGGCGAGAGCGCGGGCGGGCGAGCGGCTGTGCTGTTGATTCGAGAGCATCGTCCTGATCTGCTTTTTCTCGACGTGCAGATGCCCGAAATGGACGGCTTTGAAATTCTCGAACGGGCTGATCCTGAGCCGCTGCCTCTGGTGATTTTCGTGACCGCCTACGACATCTACGCGCTCCGTGCTTTCGACGTATGCGCAGTCGATTATCTGGTCAAGCCATTCAGCCGCGATAGATTCGACTCGGCTCTTGCGCGTGCGAAGGATCGATTGAGAAAAGATCGTGGCGATATCGAAAGGCTTTCGCTCGCGCTGTTGGAAGAGTTGCGTTCGCGTTCGCATTCGCTCGACCGGCTGGCCATAAAATCGAGCGGTCAGGTCTTTTTCATCCGCGTGGAAGAAATAGACTGGATCGAAGCCGAAGGCAAATACGTCCGCCTGCACTGCGGGAAACAATCTCACCTCGTGCGCGAAGCCATAAGCAGTATGGAATCGAAACTCGATCCTAAGAAATTCGCGCGCATTCATCGCTGCGTGATAGTCAACGTTGATCGCATAGAGCGACTGGAATCGTGGTTCAATAACGAATATCGGGTGGTGATGAAGACGGGCGATCAATTGACTCTGAGTCGCAGCTACAGAAAGAAACTTTCGGAACTGCTCGGCAATTCGATCTGACTGTTCGTTGCTATTTTCTGTCGGTTCAATCCTTCATTTCCCGCTTTCATGCCAAAGCAATAGCATTAGTCTGGCGTCTGATTTATCGTTCAGAGTGGGAACCTGGCATCCCGAACATACTCTCCGGGGAAGGGTCGAATGTTGGCAACGGCTGTTTTCTTATCATTCTCCATTCTTCAGGCAGCCATTCCACAGGAGGATGTTTCCGCTCTCCTGCGCGAATGTGAACGAAATATCGAAGCGATGCCCAAGCGGATGCTCGATTACGGCTGGACGGAGAAACGAACCGAGCGCAGGTTCGACAGGCGCGGAGAGGTGACGAAAGAAACGGTTGCTTTCTACGAGGTTTATCCTGTGTCAGGCACAGCGCGGCCCCTTCGAAAACTTGTGAGCAGAAACGGGGTAAGGCTTTCGGAGGAGCAAACGGCGAAAGAATTGAAACGGGTTGCCAGCGCGCTGGAAAAAATGGAGCGCGAAGGCCGAAACAACGATGAGGATCGAAAACAGGGCCGGGGCAAAGGTTTCACTCTGGGCATCCTTGATTTCCTGCGCGCCTGTCAGTTTACGCCTGTTCGCCGCGAGCGTTTCCGCGACCGTGAGGCTATGGTCTTCGACTTCCGTCCGCGCCCTGATTTTCGCCCGGAAGATTTTTCCCAGGAAGTGATTCTCAATCTCGTCGGCAGAGTGTGGATTGATCCGGTCGAGAAGTTCGTCATCCGCCTCCAGGCGCGGCCTGCGCAGAAAAACTACCCGAATGCCGACCGACTAGACGATAACCCATCTCTCGCTTTTGAAGTCGCGCGCCTGTCCGACGGAGTGTTGATACCGAGCCTGATGCAGGTCAAGACCATAGGCAAAGCGCGCCTGTTCAATGGAGCAGAAACATACTTCGTCATTGAATGGAGCGACTATAAGCGATTCAACACGTCGATAGAAAACTACAAGATCGATCCGCCAAAGGAGAAGAAACCTTGAAAAACATGATTTACAATTTCTGCGCGCAAGCCCGGAGCGTCGCGCTGGCTGCGGTGATGATCGTCGTTATCACAGCGACGACCTCTCCTGTAAAAGTTCGCGCCGACCATCTTTCTTCGCCGGAACAGGGCAGCGACTTTCGTGTGGTCGCATTGGAAGGAGATGCCGCGCCCGCTGATCTGGGCGGCGCGTATTCCAAAATCGTTGCAAGTTCGATCAACAACTCAGGCGATGTGGTCTTCAGCGCGAACCTTGCGGGAGCCTCTGTCGACAGCGCGATCATACGCATATCGGAGGACGAGACCCGTGCGCTCCTGCGCTCAGGAGAACCATCGCCCGGAGGCGGGAGGTACAAAACATTCGGAGATTTGGATTTCGCGCGCCTCACTTTCATGGAAAAGGAAGCGACATACCTGCTGTTCCGAGCGGAGATCGAAGGAGGCTCTGCGAAGGAAGGCATTTTTTTATGGACGCCTGATGAAGTCAGGGCGATAGCTCTAGCAGGTGGTAAGTCTCCGCGCGGGCGAACCTACGAATCCTTCACTCAACTGACCATCAACGCCATCACGGCTATTGGAGGCCCCGGCTATAGCCTCGCATTCGTTGCCAATGTGGAGAATGGCAAGAAGACCCTCGTCTTCGAACATACGTACAGCAGCCAAAACGGCGAACTGAATACAGGCGATTTGGAGGGAACCTTCAAAACGGGAGTGAAAGATGTAATCGATGACTTCGTCATATCCCGTATGAGCATCAACATTGTTTGTGTGCTTCAGGTTCATCGCGAAAACAACAGCAGCAAGTCCTACAGAAGAGCAGTTCTTTTTAATGGGGGTAGGGGTATTATCGAGTATTGGAGCAACTTGCAGGAAGGAGCACCCTACACCGTAGTTGGAAAATTGAAACGTATGCTCGAACCGCCAGCGATCTACGTTCAAACACCTTTAATAACGGCAGAGTTCAAAAAAAAGAAACGAAGAGGTATTCTCTCCACTGGATTTTTCGTTCCTGGATTGTTCGTCTTAACCGGCGACCCGGCTCCCGGACTGCCTGATGAAACCATACAAGACATCGGACCTGCGATATGCAATGCCGGTTATCCCGGGGGCCTTGCTCCCCGGACGGTCGTATCTACGGTGGTGTTAAGCAGCGGGCGCATGGCTTTGTTGATTCTTTCCAACAAAGCCATGCTGATGTTGATCGGAGGTAATACCAGCAATGAACGAGTTCCTGTCTTGCGAACTTTCTCAAGCGTGAAGCTCAACGATCAAGGGACGCTGCTTTTGCGCGGCTCTGTGGGGGAAGGTTCGGCAACGCGGGAAGGGCTGTTTTTATTGCATCGGCTCTTTGAACGATAATCCTGAATTCACAGACATCGAATGGAGGGAAAAACATGAAAAAACTCATCTGCGCTTTACTTTTCTCGCTGTTAGTCTCAACGACGGCGAGTTCGCAGGTCGGTTCGATTTCCGAACTCGCGCGACTCTACGACTACGATCAGAAGGCTCCGCTCGATTTGAAAGAGACCGTCATACGCGAAACAGCCGGAGTAAGGGTTTATGACATCTCTTACGCAAGCCCGAAGGTAGGTCGGGTGACCGCTTTTCTGGTCGCGCCCTTGGGCAAGGGGCCTTTTGCAGGGCTGGTGTTCGGACACTGGGGCAGCGGAAACAAAACGGAGTTTCTGCCCGAAGCCGCGCTTTACGCCGAAGCGGGAGTCGTGTCGGTGATGATCGATTATCCCTGGACGCGGCCCGCTCCGTGGCGTCGAAGCCTCAAGGACATAGACGGGCCGGATTACGATCATGAGCTTTACGTTCAAACAGTAGTCGACCTGCGCCGGTCAATCGACGTGCTGCTGGCGCGTTCTGACGTTGATCCAAATCGCATAGCTTATGCCGGTCACAGCTATGGCGCGCAGTGGGGCGCGATTTTGTCTGCCATCGATAAACGCATCAAGGCGGCTGTACTCATCGGCGGAATTCCTGATCGAGCAGCCATATACCTTGAGAGCGACGACCCCGATTTTGTGGAGTGGCGCTCGCGCAAGTCGAAAGAAAAGATAGAAACGTATCTGAGCGTAAATGCCCGCACCGATCCGATTCACTATGTCGCACACGCAGCGCCGACCCCTCTGTTTTTTCAGTTCGCCAGATTCGAACAGTATTTCGGCGAAGCAGCCATGCAGAGATACGCGAAGGCTGCGACGGAGCCTAAGACCGTGAAGTGGTACGACACAGGCCACGACCTCAACGACGTTCAGGCATTGATTGATCGCGCTCAGTGGTTGAGTGAAAAGATCGGCATCAAGTCCATAGCGCCGATTATCGAAAAGAAACTGAAAAGGAAATAACCCGGAACGGATTAACCGCTGCGGCTCTCTCATCGTGCGTTCGCTCTGACGAACTGCGCGGCGTGTTCGATTGCGTCGCGCGCTTCTTTGAGCATCGGATGAAAGAAGTGCCAGACGTGAATCATCTCGTCCCACACTTCGAGCGTCGTATCGACACCCGCTTGACTGGCCCGCTCTGCAAGACGGAGCGCATCATCTATCAGCACTTCATCCGATCCGACCTGAATCAGAAGCGGTGGAAGGTCTCGCAGATCGGCAAACAGAGGCGAGGCCAGAGGCGTTCGCGGATCAGCGCCGCCGAGATAAGCTGAAGCCATCATAGAAAGCTGATCGCGGTTTATCATCGGATCGGCTGCGGCCTTAGTCTTGTAAGACTCGGCTGTGATGGTCAGATCAGTCCATGGCGATATGCACGCGCCTCCTGCCGGAAGCGCGATTCCCTGATCGCGCAGAGACACCATCGTTGCAACGGTCAATCCTCCGCCCGCCGAATCTCCCGCGATGACTATTCGCTCAGGCTGAGTGCCTTGATTCATAAGCCATCGGTACGCGCTCACAGCGTCAGTGACAGCGGCGGGAAACGGATGTTCAGGCGCGAGGCGATAATCAACCGAAAGCGCCGCCGAGAGCGAAGCGCGGCTGAGTTCCGCAACCAGATGTCGATGCGACGTGGGCGAGCCTGCGATGTAGCCGCCGCCGTGAAGATAAAGGATCACCCTTTCATCTCTCGCACCGGGAGCCTTGACCCATTCAGCGCGGACGCCGTTTGCGACTATGGATTCAATCGTCACATCTTCAGGAGTCGGGAACTGCTGATAGAGATCGTTGAAGTAAGCGCGCCTCTCTTCGAGCGTCATTTTGTCGGTGTCGGGCGAGGCGGCGAGAAAGTCGCGAATATTTTTGATCTCCTGGCTGCTCATCGTCTGATCTCCATTCGTTATTGAATGGATGATATGCTCACTGTGAGCGCGCGCTTTGTCAAGGAGAGTCAAAGGAAGTATCGCGGACGATGCAGCAGAGTTTGTTATCATTTGCGCCAAAGAGTTTCCAAGAGCCTGATAGCCGCCCGGATAAGAGGACTCTCGATCGCGCCAAAGCCCAATTCGAGTCGGGCCTTGCCCGGTCAGCAGGTCTTTCCATACCTGCTCAAGGGACTGGCCATCAGGCGGCCCAATTTGGTTTGGGGAATAGATATTACCTATATTCGACTGCTTGGGAGTTGGCTGTACCTGGTGGCGATCATCGATTGGTATTCACGTTATGTGGTAAGTTGGGAATTAGACGACAGCCTGGAAGTGGATTTCGTGCTCAAGGCAGTCGAACCGGCTTTCGGAGAGGGAAAGCCGGAGAGATTGAATTCCGATCAAGGATCACAGTTCACGAGCGCGGCATACATTACTCTGGTTGAATGAGCCGGAGTGCGAATCAGTATGGATGGGAAAGGTCGAGCCTTTGACAATATCTTTACCGAGCGGCTATGGCGGACGGCCAAGTATGAAGACGTTTATATAAAAGGTTACACGACGCCGAGAGAGACGCGCGCAGGCATTGGCAGCTATATGGGGTTTTATAATGACAAGCGAGTGCATCAAGCACCGGAGTATCGAACGCCAGCCGAAGTTCGTTTCGGGCTATGAATTGGGAAGGAACAATGGCTTTATGCGACTAAAATGAGAGGAGAAAAACCCACCTTAAAAGTGGTCGATAATTTGTCTTGATTTTGGGGTCCACTATAGTAGGCAATCTCAACGGACGCTAAACTCAGCAAATTGTTTTCGGAGGAGGGTGTTGAGTCTCCTTCCTGAAAGATCGCACGAACAATCAGGAGGCCATGTGCGTTTAAGGAGGAAACTCATCATAGGAGAAGCTGATGCTGAAATATGTTCTGGTTCTTTGCGCCGCTGTGGGCGTCGCGTTTCCTCTACCTGCAACGACGCGGCAATTTGCGCGCTCAGTCAGTCTTGAGCCGACCTCCGAAACTTCGGCCAACGCTAGTATGGGCGATCTGGACGGCGATGGCGATCTCGATCTGGTGCTGGCTAAAGGGCGTCACTGGCCGCTGCATGATCGCGTGCTGCTCAACAACGGCAAGGGCGAATTTAAGGAGGCGCGAAACCTCGGCGCGGCCCCTGACAGAACCTATTCGGCTGTCCTTGCCGATCTCGACGGCGATGGCGATCTCGATGTTGCCGTCAGCAATGACAAGCCCGACGATAAACTGATCTACCTCAACGATGGGAAAGCGAACTTCCGCGTCTCAGGCACATGGGGCGATCCCCGATGGACGACAAGAAACGCGGATGCGGCGGATCTCAACGGCGACAAAAAGCCAGACATGATCGCCGCCAACCGCGGGATGCCAAGCTATGTGTGCCTCAATGATGGCCGAGGCAATTTCAACCGCAACGACTGCATAGCCATACCATCAGGGTCAGCCACGACAATCGTGCCTGCCGATTTCAATCGGGATGGGTTCATCGATCTGGCTGTGCCGCACCGCGACGGTGGGCAAAGCGCGATTTACTTCAATGATGACAAAGCGGGATTTGCCAAAACCAAATCGTTCGGCCCTGCCGCATCTTCGGCTCGCACGGCGGCGGCGGGCGACCTCAATGGCGATGGCTGGATCGATCTCATAGTCGGCGATGAGAAAAGCGGCTCTTACGTCTTCCTCAACGACAAACAGGGCGGATTCAGCGACGGTATGCCGATTGGCGAAAAAACTCTCGTGCCTTATGCCATCGCTGTCGGCGACATGAATCGCGATGGCAAGATGGATATCGTAATCGGATATGTGACTGCGCCGGGATCGGTTTTCTTCAATGACGGAACCGGGCGCAACTTCGAGCAGGTGCGCTTCGGCGATGGGAAAGGGGCGGTCTATGGAATTGCGCTCGGCGATCTCAACAGAGATGGTTACCCGGACATCGCCGCCGGTCGAAGCGACGCGCCGAACGTCGTGTACTTCAGCGGCAAGTGATTTCTATGAACACAGCGATGAGTGATGGATGAAGAGATGGCTTTCTTACCCATCCCCCATCACCTAATATTCGAGCTTGCCGCCGAATGTCATATCCTTGATCTTGTAGCGCATATTCAGAACGAAGTTGCTGAATGGCGTGATGCTGCTCGACGCTGAAGGGCCGGTCTGCTGCGCAGTATTTGTACCGGTCGAGGCAGTTGCGCCTTCTCCCCCGAACTCCGAGTGAAACAGAATACTTTCAGTTTCAGCCGTGATGAAGGGCTTGCCATCTACGAGGCGCGGGAAGATGAAACGCGCGCCCAGTCCGTCATTGCGCGGCGGCTGATACTCTTTGATAAAAACTCTCTGGCCATTGCCTGCGAGCAAGTAAGTGTTGTTCTGAAGATCGGCGGTCGTGATCTTGGCCAGCATCAATGTGGCCTGCTGAAGATGATTGCTCGGTCGCGGGGAATCGACTGTCAGGGTGATGACTATGTAATCGGGAAAATCGGCGGCGGCGAACGCTCGGAGTTGTTTCTCAAGCGGCTCGCTGAGTTCGCCTTTGTTTTGAATCTCGATCAGGCGGGCCGTGGCCTGTCGCACGGGCCGGGCCGACAGAAGTCGAAGGCGGAAGTTGACATGGAATTCCTCGCCTATGCGGCTCGCTCCCGATGCCAGCCGCGCGTTGCCGGTCAACTGTGAGAGATCACTGAATATCTGGGTCTGCGCCCAGGGGGAATCATTGAGCATCTTCGTGGCTTCCTTTTCAGACCACTCGTTGTAAGGTTTTTTGTCCCATTGGGCCAGCGCCGGGACGGAAGACAGCGCGACCAGGCAGGAGAGAAAAATGCGAATCAGTTTTTTCATTACAGCCTCCTCTTTTAACTGCTTTTGATTTGAAACGCCGACGGGACAAAGAGGTTTCGAAAACAAAATCAAACGAGGAGGCAGGATGGCGCGCGTTTCTTCGTATGCAGGCCAATCGTTGTGGTTCAGCGGCGCACGGAGCGTAGCGGAGCGCGTCGGCTGGAACCGAGTGTTAGCGGGTTCTTCACCCTATTGCAGGCTCCGTCTGAATGTAACATCTCCCTATTTCCTTTTCATAGTCAACGTCGTTGACTTGCTTGACACTCGATGGATGCGCTTATCTAAAGCGGCACCAGTTCTGTGGTTGTAGCTTTAGATTTTTCACGTCTGAGGTCTCGGACGTACTTGAGGGATCCAGGTGTGTTGTACTTCTCCTGATAAGCACGGTCTACTGCAGATTTCAGACGCTCACTTCTTGTGCGCACAGCCCGGATGAGGATTTCCTGATCAGCGATCTGAACTGTCCCGCGAGGATCTTTGAGGAAAGTCTGGTGCCAACCCTGCGGCTTCACACCCCATGAGCGAACAAAGACGCGATCTTCCACTACCACCACCCAAAGGCCGATGAAACGATGCGGCTGTATGCCAGCCCGTATGCCCAGTATCTTACTTTTGCGAAATAAGGCCAGGATGTCGTCCGGAAAACGGCCCTTTGTTTTCATCTATACTCCCTACCTGTCCTCGCATAGGTGCGTGGCAATGGGTGTCCCGGCGTTAAGCCGCAGGATGCCAATTGTTTCCGTAGCCAGCCAACCAGATTATTGGATATCCGCGAAGGCTCAATACTCCAGCTTACCCTGAAATACCATATTGCCAGTCTTGTATCTCGTACTGATGAAGACGGGCTTGTTGGCAACCCTGAGCGAATTGCCCAGTTCCGAATAAAACAGCACTTCGCCGCTTTCCGCAGTGATGAAGGGTTTGCCATCGACGAGGCGAGGGAAGACGAAACGCGCGCCCAGTCCGTCATTGCGCGGAGACTGATACTCCTTGAGAAAAACCTTCCTGCCGCCCTTCACGAGCAGATAAGTGTCGTTTTTGAGTTCAGCCGTCGTGATCTTGCCAAGCGCGGAGGTGGCTGCCTGAAACTCGCTGCTCGGATTCGGAGAATCGACCGTTACAGTGATGATGATGTAATCGGGAAAATCGGCGCTGGCGAATGCTCGGAGTTGCGCGGCGAGTTGCTCCGAAAGCTCTCCCTTCTGCTGAATCTCCATCGAGCGACTGATAGCCTGACGCAGAGGCTTTGCCGAGAGGAAGCGTATGCGAAAGTTGGCCTGTGTGACATCGGCCACGCGGCTCTGGCCCGAATCCAGTCGGCGTCCGGTATCGAACATCTTCGAAGTGTCGGTGAGCGCCTGCGTCTGCCCCCACGGAGAGTTGTTGAGAATCTTTTCAGCTTCCTGTTGCGACCATTCGGTGTAGGGCTTCTTGTCCCACTGAGCCGAGACCGCAGAGCAGATGAGAAAAACTACAACGACGACTGACGCGCCTGAGCGAGTAAGCCTTTTCATGTGATCCTCCCCCTTTATGCTGACGGTTTGCCCTAATACTCAAGCTTTCCGTCGTAGATCATATCTTTGATCTTGAATCGCATTCTGAGCGTGAGGCCGTCAAGCTCCGAATAGAACAGTACCTCGCCGCTTTCTTCGGTGATGAACGGTTTGCCCTCGACGAGGCGAGGGAAGACGAACTTTGCGCCCAGTCCGTCTGAACTGAGCGGATAGTATTCCTGAAGAAAAACCCGCTGACCGTTTTTGAGAACGAGGTATGTGTTGTTTTTGAGTTCGGCAGTCGTGCGATTTCGCAGAGCCGCCAGCACACCCTGCAACTGCCCTTTATGATCGCGCGACTCAGCCAGAACCGACATGACTATATGCTCGGTAAACTGCGTCTCGATGAATCCTTTGAGTCGGGCCAAAGCCTTTTCATCGGGCGGAGGGTTTTGCGTTTCCGCGTAGCGACTGAGCGCCTGACGAATCGGACGGGCAGAAAGGAAACGGATTCGGACATACAGATAGTCAGTGCTTGCTTCCGGGGGCGCGGTCGTTGCGGCAGTCGTTCCCGGCCCGGTCGAGAACCTGTTCGATGTGTTGGTGAATGCCTGAGTCTGTCCCCACGGAGAATCGTTAAGCACCTTCTGAGTGTCCTTCTGCGACCACTCGCCGAAGGGCTTTTTGTTCCATTGGGCCGAAGCGATGACAGAACAAGCAAGGAAAAAACACACTGCGCCTGAGACTATGCGAATCGGGTAATTCATCTGTCCATCCTCCATTGAAGCGAAAACTGATAGGAGTCAATACTCCAGTCTGCCTTCGTAGGTCATGTTTTTTATTTTGTAGCTTCTGTCGAGCTTGTACTCGTCGCTGAGTTCAGCGTAAAACCTGATCTCGCCGCTTTCACCCGTGACAAGAGATTTGCCATTGATGATTCGCGGAAAGAAAAAGCGCGCGCCTATGGAATCCCGACCTGGAGGCTGATACTCTTCGACGAAAACGCGACGGCCATCGCTCGTCGCGAGATAAGCCTTCCCCTTGAGCTTTTCAGTAGTCAGATGGTCGAGCATCTCCATCGCTCGTTGCAACCTTGCGGTCGGGCGCGGCGAATCGCAAAGAACCGCTACTACGACGTAATCAGGCGACTCTTCGGTTACAAAATCCTTGAGACGAGCGGCAAATTCCGCCGAATCCTCTTTGCGCCTTATTTCCATCAGTCGGCTGACGGCCTGTCGCACAGGTCGGGCCGAGAGGAATCGTATGCGGAAATTTATCTGTGATATATAATTCACGCGGCTGCCGCCCTGATCGATTGCGCGGTCGGGATCGCTGTTTGGAACGGGGCCGCCGCTCGTGGATGTGCTGTCAGCGAACACCTGAGTCTGTCCCCAGGGCGAGTCGTCAAGCACCCGCAGAGCTTCTTTTTCCGTCCACTGGTTGTAAGACTTCTGATTCCACTGAGCCGAAGCGACTCCAATCAGCATGGTCAGCGCAAGCAGGATGCGAAGTGAAACTTTCATAACGACTCCTCAGGACGAGCGCGAGCAATAATATCAGATTGAAATCCGTAGTCCAGAGCCGGGAGGGCGGGAAGTTGCAAACTCTCGACTATGGATTCTCAGGGAATAAACTTTCGCCAGTCGGTCATTATTAAAACGAGCGCGACAGCGCGGTCAAAGTACAGAAAGAAGTTTTATGAAGGAATTATCTGTTGACGGATTGCTTGCCGAGGCGAGACACGAACATATTCATTCGCCGAACCGATTTGCCGTATTGCCTGTGGCCGCAAGGCTCGAAGCCGACAACGCTCACCGAGGCCGCGGCGTGACGATAGCTTTTCTCGATTCCGGTTTCTACCCGCATCCCGATCTCACCGAGCCGGTCAATCGCATCCTCGCCTACAAGGACATAACCCGGCGCGCGGCTTCGCTCACCGAATCATCCGTGCCTGAAAGTTGGGACTGGCACGGCACGCAGACTTCAGTAACGGCAGCGGGAAACGGCCATCTTTCGGACGGCTTTTATCGCGGGCTTGCCTGCGAATCGAACGTGGTTCTGGTCAAGGTGAGCGAGCGCGGGCGAATACCGGAAGAGAATATAGCTCGCGGGATTCGCTGGGTCACTGAAAACAAGGATCGCTATCAGATTCGCGTTGTGAGCATATCGCTCGGCGGAGACGAGGACGTATCTTACAAGGACAGCGTGGCTGATCGCGCTGCCGAAGAAGCTGTGCGCGCCGGATTGGTCGTCGTGGTCGCGGCAGGCAATTCGGGCTGCACCGATAAACCCAGCGTTCTTCCACCGGCAAATTCGCCTTCGGTCATCACCGTAGGCGGATACGATGATATGAATCAACTCGACCGCAGTCGCACCGGTCTCTACTGCTCAAGCTATGGGCCTACCCTCGACGGCCTCGTCAAGCCTGAAATAATCGCGCCCGCGATATGGATTGCCGCGCCCATACTGCCGGGAACGGAGGCGTATCATCGCGCCGAAGCTTTATCGAGAATCGCCTCGTCGCCGGATTATCTGCTCAAAAGCTTCTCGTGGCTTGCCGGACAGCCGAGCCATTCGCTCAAGAACGTTCTGTGCGATCTGTGGCGAAAATCCCAGTTGCCGCGCTCGCTTCTTGACGAGCGACCTGAAGCGATCCGCGAGGCTGCGGAAGACGCTTTGAGAGAAAGCAAAATAGTGGCGACGCATTATCAGCACGTCGACGGCACTTCGTTTGCCGCTCCCATAGTCGCTTCGGTCGTCGCGCAGATGATCGAAGCCAACCCGTCGCTTGGTCCGGCAGCGATCAAGCGCATTCTGATTTCGACTGCGGATCGAATTCGCCAGTCGCCCCTCTCGCGCCAGGGCTACGGAATGCTCAACGCGCGCCGAGCAGTCGAAACGGCGAGCCGCGAGCGCCACTCGCACGAAGAGAGCGACTTCTGGCCGCCGCGAATCGAAGCAGGAAAAGTCGTCTTCGTCTTTCACGACGACGGCGCAGGCGATGTGTCGCTTGCGGGCGACTTCAACGGATGGAGCGCCGCGCCGATGGTCAAACAGGAGCGGGGAGTGTGGCGCGTCGAGATCGATCTGCCGCCGCCCGGACGATACTCGTACAAATTCGTCGTCGATGGCAATCGCTGGATTGACGATCCATCCAGCGGGCTGAAAGAAGAAGACGACTATGGCGGATTGAATTCCATACTCAACATCATTTGATAAGCTTCGACCTGAGCCTGTGCAAGTCGCCAGCCTTGCGTCCGTTCAAGGTGATGCGACGGCGATGAGGTTCGAAAATGAATCCTTTTTCCGAGCCGTTTCGTTTACAATGTTGCACTATGTCCGGTCGGTGATTCTACAGGACAAACTGCTTCGAGAGGTAAACATATCGCTGAGGTCGGGCGGAGTTTTTGGCGGCAAAACAGCTATTCAGATTCCGCGCCCGCCGAGCCTGAACGATGGGAGGCTTATCCATGACTCAATTGCGAAACAAGGTCTCGGTTCTCGCCTGCCTGCTGCTGATTTTTCAGACGGCAATCGCTCAACAAACGAAGCCGAAAGATGATCAGGCCATAAAGCTCAAATCCGAACTGGTGGAGTTGCGCGCGGTCGTCACCGATAAAAAAGGACAAATAGTCGACAACCTCGCGAAGGAAGATTTTGAAATCCTCGAAAACAACAAGCCACAGACTGTGAGCTTCTTTTCCATAGAACGCACTCGCGCAGCAGCAGCCCGCATGGCTTCGGATAAAAAGCTGAACGTTGAAACGCCTAAGCCTGCCGCAAGCGCGCCGCCCGCGCGCACGATAGTGCTTTTCGTCGATACTCTTCATCTGGTTCCTTCAAGCCTGATTCGAGTGAAACGAGTGCTGAGGCAGTTCGTCGATGAGCAGATAACGGATGATGATCTTGTCGCGATAGTCGTCACGACGGGAACGCTCGGCGCGCTTCAACAGTTTATGAAAGATCGAAAGATGCTCCGTTATGCCATAGACAAAATCGCTCTGTTCAATCGTGGGTCGAGCCTCTTCACTCCATATCTTGCAGCGCAGGTGACTAACAATAACGATCAGGCGACTCAGGTGGCTATTCAGATACTCGTCGCCGAGGAAGGCTATATATCGCTCAGTCAGGAATCCGCCCGCGAGTACGCCCACGCGCGCGCGCGGCAGATCATCTCTCAGGAGGCATACTTTCGCAAAGCCGCGCTGATCACGCTCAAAGCCGTCTGCGACCGGCTGGCTGATATGCCCGGTCAGCGAATGATAGCTATGCTGTCGGACGGATTCACGGTCATGGAGGATGGAGGAGGCGCGGACAACGACGCGGTGCGAGCGGTGACGGGTCGCGCTTCGCGCTCAGGCGTGGTCATCTATACGCTCGACGCGAAAGGATTGGAAGTCTCCGCAGAATTCAAGGCTTCGACTCCAGGCGGCCTTGCAGGCTCTTTGTCGTTTTCAGCCTACATGGCTCAGTCTCAAACCGATCAACAACAAATCCTCAGAACGCTGGCCGCCGACACAGGCGGGGAGGCGTTTTTGAATCGCAACGATCTCGACCTGCCCTTGCAAAAAGTTCTCGACAATAACAGCGTCTACTACGCGCTCGCTTACTACCCGGCGGATGAAGGCGACCGCAAAAAATTTCGCAATGTGACGATCAGAGTAAAGGATCATCCCGAATACAAAGTCCGCGCGCAGAAGGGCTACATTCCCGCCGAAGAGAGCAAAACTGTTGCCAACCTGACTCCGCGTCAGAAACTCATCGAGACCATGCACGCTCCGCTGCCCGCGACTGCCATCGCCGTCGATTCAGCAGCCAGCTATTTCGAGAGCAGCGTCGATGCGTCGCAGGTTTCCCTTCAGGTTCACTTCGATGGCCGCGCGCTTCAGTACAAGGAACAGAGCAGCGAGCGATTGCTCAATTGCGAGGTGCTGGGGATCGTCTATGACGCTTCAGGAAATGCCGCCGGTAATTTTTCAGACATGATTCGCGCCACGCTCACTTCCGAGCAGATGGAGCAGGGAAAACAAAACGGCTATCGTTACGACAAGCGAATGGAACTCAAGCCGGGGCTTTATCAGATAAGAGTCGGCGTGCGCGACACCGAGGGCCAGCTTTCAGGCACGACATTTTGCTGGGTGGAAGTCCCGGACCTCAGCAAAGGCAGGATAGCGATGAGCAGCATCTTTCTGGGAAAAGAGCAGAGCAAAGACTCCGAGCAGAAATCAGGGCCGAGGATAATTCCCGGCAGAGCGTCATTCAAAAGCGGCGAGATGGCTTTTTATCGCTTCGTCGCCTATAACATCGCGACACCCGAAGGCGCTTTGATGAAAGTCGAAATCCTCAGAGGCGAGGAATCGGTTTATCAAACAGACTGGCAGCCGTTTTCTTCGCGCCTGATCAGACAAGATCAGAAAGGAATGGAAGCGGGCGGACAACTCGCCCTCGTACTTGATCCCGGCATCTATGAACTGAGGGTGACAGTGAAAGACGCGAAATCGAAAAAGACCGCGCATCAGACCATCTCCTTCGAAGTGGAACGGGGAGGGATGTGAGCGAAAAATCATTACGAACTGATCGAAGCGAAAAGATAATGACCGAAAAAAATCTTGTCGGGCGCGTTGCCGGAAAAATCGCGCTTGTGACGGGCGCAGCTTCAGGCATAGGCCGAGCCGCAGCCCTGCTGTTTGCTCGCGAGGGCGCAAGGATCGCGCTCGCGGATATCAACCTTGCCGTCGCGCAAAGCGCAGCCGATGAAATCGCCTCGCACGGGAGCGAGGCCGTCGCCTTCAGACTCGATGTCACAAAGGAGAGCCAGTGGCAGATGGTCATCCGCGATGTGGTCGAAAGATGGGGCCGTCTCGATATTCTGGTCAACAACGCGGGCATCTCTTTCGCAAAGCCCATTTCGGACATGACTCTCGAAGAATGGCGGCGTGTGATGGCTGTGAACCTCGATGGAGTTTTCCTCGGCACGAAGTATGCGGCGGCAGCTATGCAAAACGGCGGCAGCATCATCAACGTAGCGTCAGCTTCAGGCATAAAGGCTGGCGCGACTGCTTCCGCCTACTCATCGAGCAAAGCCGCCGTCCACATGTTTTCCAAAGTGGCTGCTCTTGAGATGGCCGAGCGCGGCATTCGCGTAAACTCCGTCTCGCCCGGTGGAGTGATGACTCCGATGTGGGAAGACATGGAGTTCTGGCAGGACTTGAAAAAGCAGACCGGGAGCGAAAGTGCCGCGTGGGAGGCTATGGCCGAAGGCGTGCCTTTGAAGCGATTCGCGCGGGCGGAAGAAATCGCCTGCGCTATTTTGTACCTCGCATCGGATGAGAGCAGTTTCGTGACCGCAACTGATCTGGTCATCGACGGCGGATACACCGCATAAACCCCGCCTTCGATCCTAATGGAATACTTTTCCCTGCCGACGGGATTACGTATGTGTGGCTTCGGCCACTGTGAATCGGATCAGGGAAAAATGAATCAGGAAACAATAAACATTGATCGCGCCATAGCGGAGATTCTGCTCAAGCGAAAGCAGACGCCGCCCACTCGCAGTCTGCTTGTCGGCATCAGCGGCATCGATGGCAGCGGCAAAGGATATCTGACATCTCGGATGGTCGTCGAGCTACATCGGCAGGGCAAAGATGCTGTGGGCGTCAACGTCGATGGTTGGTTGAATCTGCCTCACCATCGTTTCAACGCAGAGAAACCAGCCGAACATTTTTATGAGAATGCGCTGCGTCTCAATGAAATGTTTTCGCAATTGATTCTTCCGCTCAAAGCCAGTCGCACACATGAACTTGTGGCCGACTTCGCTGAAGAAACGGCGACCGAGTATCGCTCTCACAGATATCATTTCAAAAACGTCGACATCATCCTTCTGGAAGGCATCTACATTTTCAAGCGCGCCTATCGCCATCACTTCGATCTGGCTTTCTGGATCGACTGCACTTTTGAAACGGCGATGGAGCGGGCGTTGGAGCGCGGACAGGAAGGATTGCCTGAAGAGGAAACGATACGCGCTTATCAGACAATTTATTTTCCGGCCCAGCGGATTCATTTCGACAGAGACGATCCGC
Source organism: Blastocatellia bacterium UBA7656 (assembly GCA_002483445.1). Lineage (GTDB taxonomy): Bacteria > Acidobacteriota > Blastocatellia > UBA7656 > UBA7656 > UBA7656. The sequence continues at coordinate 20,418 of DLHY01000004.1, read as the reverse complement.
GAGCCTCTGCTGACTTCATCATCAACAATGATCCGAGGATGACGCAGGTATGACCTCAGCGACAGCAAGTCTTTCGCCGGAACTGATAGCGCGGCGAAGCGTGAGATGGGAACCTCACACTGCCGATCATTCCTCTCTTATTTTCTCTGTTGATACAGGGAAAACCCTCTGCTATTATCTTCATTGTAAAAAGGAAGGAAATTAGGAACGACGGTGCTTTGTTCTTACCACGGCAAATTTTCTGTACAGCAAAGGAGGATTTTATGAGCTTTGGTATAGTCTTGAACGAAAGTGACCTGCGCGAGATGCCTTCTGATATTCGAGTTCCGCTATTGAAGTGGTACTTCGACCGTTCGCCTTCCAGTGTCAACTCCACACCCACACCCATCCGAGGCGTTACAGTGCCTCCGAGTGCCTCAGTGCCTAGGCGACAGGAGAAGGGGCGCGTCAGTTTCCAGGAGTTGGTGCGAGCAGGTCTAATCGCGCCAGGGAACGAAATAGTTTGCAGAACACTCAGACGCCAGCAACGCGGTGGGGCAGGTGAGTTCGTTGAGGCAGGGAATGTTGTAGAGGATGGAAGCGTTGAGTATCGTGGTCGGCGTTATGATATTCCAAGCAAACTGGCTATCACAGTCATCAACGCGAAGGGCGGCGAGGCTAGGTCAGTGAACGGCTATGACTACATCCTCGTTCGCTCCTCAAACGGTCTGGTGCCGCTTAGCGAACTGCGAGACGAATTTCTTCGGCGCTCTTCTTGACGGATGAGCGTGCCAAACAATAAGCCGTTGCGCATATGGCCTCAGCGACGGCGAGTCTCGCACAGAAAACTTCAGTAATGCGAGGCTTGAGCTATTCAGCCGCGTTAGCGGCGATTGAGTTTAGCCCGGTCTTTCAAGGCGGGTCGGTAGCCATATTGATTCTCTGCGTCGCGTGAGCGACGATTGAATCAGGTTTACGATGTTCAACCGTCGCTGACGCGACGCGATGAATAACCCTGAATGGGTGCAGGCTCTAAAGAACCTGCCTAAAATCAACCGTCCCCATGGGACGAAAGCAGACGAGGAATTACAAAAGGGAAATAAAAAGGCGGTCAGCAATAATCTTAAAGAAGGAGATGCAAACAATGAGTGAATCTACAAGCCAAAAATGTAACAGGTTGGGCTGCGACAGGCCCGCCACAAAGGAAGTAACCTACGACGAAAGACCGGAACAACAAGGATTCGACGAGCAGGAAGGTTGCTGGAAAATTCGACTGCACTACCGCAGGGCAAAAGTGTGCGATGATCACTTGTCAGAACTTCGCGAAGCCTATACCGATGTCGCCGAACAGCCTATTCAAGCTGCTAGGCCAGCAACACAAGATTAGGACGCTACCAAAAAATCCTCCACCGTGCGGAAGAGGATTTCATTCCATCGCTTCGATACGCTCTACTGCGCGAGCAACTCACGAAGCACGTAAGGCAGGATGCCGCCATGCTCGTAGTAATCGACTTCGATGGGAGTGTCTATGCGAAGCGTGACCGGCACTCGCTCTGTCTCACCGTTTGCGCGATGGATGACGAGCATCAACTCCTGTCGCGGATGTATCGCAGCAGCAAAGCCGACGAGATCGAACGTCTCGCTGCCGTCGAGTTTCAAGGTCTGCGCGTTTGCGCCTTCCTTGAACTGACACGGCAACACTCCCATACCGACGAGATTGCTTCTGTGAATGCGCTCGAAGCTCTGAGCGATGACTGCGCGCACGCCGAGGAGTCGAGTGCCTTTCGCGGCCCAGTCTCTTGAGCTTCCCGTTCCGTACTCCTGACCGGCCATCACGATGAGCGGGATATTCTCGATCTGATACTTCATCGCCGCGTCATAGATGCTCATCCGTTCGCCGTCAGGCTGATGCACGGTCACGCCGCCTTCGACTCCCGGCACCATCAGATTCTTGATGCGGACGTTTGCGAAAGTGCCTCGCGTCATCACGCGATCATTTCCGCGACGCGAGCCATAGCTGTTGAAGTCTTTGACTTCGACTCCGCGTTCCTGCAAATAAACGCCCGCAGGCGATGAAGGCTTGATCGCGCCGGCGGGACTGATGTGATCGGTCGTGACCGAATCGCCGAAAACGGCAAGCGCGCGCGCTCCGCGAACCTCGCTCACCTGTCCGGGCTGCATCCCGAAGCCATCGAAGTAAGGCGGCTCCTGAATGTAAGTCGATTCGTCATCCCACTCGTAGGCCGCGCCCGTCGAAGATGGAATTTCGTTCCACATGGGATTCTGCTCGACGAAGTTGCTGTAGAGGCGGCGATAAGTTTCCGAATCGAGCGCGAGGCCGAGATACTCGCGCACCTCTTCCAGGCTGGGCCAGATATCGCGCAGATAAATTTTCTTCCCGTCGCGGCCTTCGCCTATAGGTTCTTCGCCGAGGTTGATATCGATGGTGCCTGCGAGCGCGAACGCGACGACCAGCGGCGGACTCATCAGGAAATTGGCTTTGACGTTCTGATGAACGCGGGCTTCGAAGTTGCGATTGCCGCTAAGGACGCTTGCCACGACGAGATCGTTTTTAGTGACCGTCTCTTCGATAGCTGCGTCGAGCGGGCCAGCGTTACCAATACAAGTGGTACATCCGTAGCCGACCAGGTTGAAGCCGAGTTGATTCAAAAAAGGTTGAAGCCCTGACTTTTCCAGATAATCGGTGACGACCCGCGAGCCGGGAGCGAGCGAAGCCTTGACCGCGGGTCGAGTCTTCAAACCGGCTTCCACAGCCTTTTTCGCCAGTATGCCGGCGGCCAGCATAACCGAAGGGTTAGAAGTGTTGGTGCAGGAAGTGATCGCCGCAATGACCACATCGCCGTGACCGAGGTTGGTCTTAACTTCGGGGAATTCTTCTGCCTGAACCTCTTCGATCTGGTCAGGCGTCGGGCGATTGTTCATCATCTCGGTTTCAGTCCAGACGTTCGTGTTCTTGTCGCTCTGATTATTCTGCTTTACCGCAGGCGCGGTTTCTGTACCCTGCGCGCCGCCGCCCAGAATCGGCAAAGAGCGGGACGTGATGTTGCCAATTCTGACTTCGTGCCGATTGTTCAGTTCATCATTCGATTTGTTGTAGCCGCCTTCAGTGAGCGGTTTCTGAAAAAGCGTTTTGAATTTTTCTTTGAGATCGCCGAGCGCGATTCGATCCTGCGGGCGCTTAGGCCCTGATACGCTCGGCTCTATCGTCGCAAGATCAAG
>DLHY01000004.1:0-17177 GCA_002483445.1 Blastocatellia bacterium UBA7656 | reverse complement strand
CGAATCAAATCGACCTGCTCATCCGAGCGACCCGTTGCTTTGAAGTATGCGCAGGTTGCTTCATCCACAGGGAAGAAGCCCATCGTCGCGCCGTATTCGGGGGCCATGTTTGAAATCGTCGCGCGGTCTGTGAGCGAAAGCGAGGCGGCGCCTTCGCCATGAAACTCTACGAACTTGCCGACGACCTTCGCGGCTCTCAACATCTCAGTCACGCGCAAAACGAGATCGGTCGCCGTGACTCCTTCCGTGAGTTTTCCGCTCAGGTGAACTCCCACGGCATCAGGCGTGAGAAAATAAATCGGCTGCCCAAGCATTCCCGCTTCGGCTTCGATGCCTCCCACGCCCCAAGCCACAATGCCGAGTCCGTTTATCATCGTCGTGTGCGAGTCTGTGCCTACGAGGGTGTCGGGATAATAAAGGCCGTCTCGTTCCTGAACCCCCTTTGCGAGGTATTCGAGATTGACCTGATGGCAGATGCCTATGCCGGGAGGGATGACTTTGAATGAGTCGAATGCCTGCATACCCCACTTGAGAAACTGATAGCGCGCCCGGTTGCGTTCGAACTCTATTTCGAGATTACGATTGAGCGCGTCATCGCTCGACCAGAAATCGACCTGAACCGAATGATCGATCACCAGATCGACAGGGACGAGCGGCTCGATAATTTTCGGATCGCGGTTGAGACTGGCGACTGCCGAGCGCATCGCGGCCAAATCGACCAGAAGTGGCACGCCCGTGAAATCCTGAAGCAGTATGCGCGCGACGACGAACGGGATTTCTTCCGTCCTCTCGTCATTCGCTCCCCATCCGGCCAGTCGTCGGACGTTATCTTCAGTGATGCGACTCTCGTCGTAGTTGCGAAGCACGCTTTCCAAAACGATGCGGATGCTTACGGGCAGTGTGGAGATTTCCGCTATGCCTTCTCGTTCGAGTTGAGGCAGCGAATAAAATTTACCTGTTCGGTTTGAAGATGTCTGAAAAGTTTGAAGCGAATTGAAAAGATTGTGTGCCATGTCTTCCCCGGTTGAAATGTTTTAATGGCGCGAGTCGAACTCGCGGCGAAATTGCAATGCGTTTTGGCAGATAAAGCGCTCAACTTATTAAGGGCCAGTTTAAGTGTCGGCTGTAGGAAACGTCAAGCAAAGCGACCCCGGCGTTATGCGCAAACCTCGGTTTGGCATCGGCTCGTGAGCCTTACGAACTGAGCCGTCATCGTTTCATACCAGAAGCGGTCTTCGCCAGCGCGGGCGATGAATCCGACGTGACCGCCGCGCTCGGCGGCCATAAGCAGCAGGGAAGGGTTTTCTTCGACCTCCTCGAACTGACTGAATGGTATGAACGGATCGTCTTTGGCATGAAGTATGAGCGTCGGAACTTTGACGCGACCGATCAGCGGAAACGCGCTTGCTTTCGCGTAGTAATCTTCGGCATCGCGAAAGCCCCAGTGCGGCGCGATGTATGTGTCATCGAACTGTCGAATCGATTTTATGCCTTTCAACAGCGATGCGTCATAGCGGTCGGGGAAGAGCCGCGCTTTTATGCGAAGGCTTCTTCTGAGCGCCCTCAGAAAGCGCATCTGATAGAGCGCGTTCGAGCGCATTTCCATCGCGCGGGCGCAAATTGAAAGATGAATCGAAGGCGAAACGGCTATCACCCCTCTGAGCGCGCGGGGCGCGTCCGCCGCATATTCGCTGGCGAGTTTGAGCGCGACATTTCCGCCGAGAGAAAACCCCATCAGATAAATTTCATCAAGTCTGTCGCGCTCTATCAGTTCACCCGTGACAGCGCGCAGATCATCCGTCAGCCCCGCGTGATAAAGCGTTTGGGTCAGATGCGCCGTCCCTCCGCAGTTGCGGACATTGAGGCGCACACAGTTGAAACCGGCTCTGAGAGCCTTTTCCGCCGTTCCGAGCATGTAAGGCGATATGCTCGATCCTTCCAGCCCATGAACGATGACGAGGGTCGGGCGCGAGCGGGCTTCTCTCTGCCACGAGCAATGCGCAAGCACGCGGGCGTTCGACGCGACATCGAACAGTCGAGGTTCGGTGTTGCTCTCAAGCAGCGGCACGCGACGCCGAATGAGCGATCCTACTATGGTCTGTGCGTGAGCGTTGCGCAGCGCCGGGTGAGGCGTGAAAGGTTTTTGCGATAGTCGTTCGGCTATGTCTTTCATCATCGTGAGAGTTACTGATAAAGTTAGCGCGCTGTTTTCAAAGTTCGATTGTAACCATTCCCGATGACTGACGAAAGAAGAGAAAAGCATCGACACGGCGAACACTACACGCCCGCTTCGGTCGCCCGTCTGCTCGCCGCGTTTGCGGTGCGCTCGGCAAGTGATTTGATATTCGACCCGGCCTGCGGCGATGGCCGCTTGCTCACCGCCGCCCTCGAATGCAAACAGAGCCTTTCGCCCGGAGGCGATAATCTCGCGGGCGATCTCTCAGGCATTGATCGCTCGCGCGCCGCAATAAAACTCGCAACCACTACGGGCGCGCGTGTCTCGCGCAAGAATTTCTTCGACCTGGAGCCAAACGCGAAACTGCCTTTGTTCGACGCCATCATCGGCAACCCGCCCTATATCCGCCACGAAGTGATGGGGACGGATGACAAGAGGCGCATCCGCGCGAGACTCGACCGCAATCGATTGCGCTCGACGGATATTTTCTGGCCGCGCTGGTCAGGAAGGTCTGACATTTACGTTTTCTTCTTCGCTCACGCAACAGGCTTTCTCAAACCCCAGGGCAGGCTTGTGTTTCTGACGGCGAGCAGTTGGCTCGATGCCGGGTACGGAGCGGCGTTGCGCGAGTTTCTGCTCAGAAATTTTCGCGTCATCGCCATCATCGAATCCGCCGTCGAAAGTTTTTTCTCCGACGCTTCGATCAATACCGCGATCACTGTGCTTGAGCGCGAAACGGATGCAGAGGCGCGATTGTCGAACTCTGTGCTATTCGTTCAACTGCTCAAACCTGCGGATGAAATTCTTCAATCGAAGCAAGGAGACTCCGCTCTCGATTTCGCCCGATCAATCGAAGCAATCAGTTCATCGCTCACTACCCCGACGCATCGAGTGAGAGCAGTCAGTCAATCGGATTTGATGGATGATCCGGGCGCGTTGTGGGGAAAGCATTTGAGGGCGGATGATGTGCTGTTTGAAATTCTGGAGCGCGGAGGAGCGCGGATGAGCCGTCTTGCAGATATTGCCCGCGTGCGATTCGGCGTCAAGACGGGCGCGAACGAATTCTTTTATCTCAAAGATGCGAAATCGAAACTCCTGGCTTTAGGCGATGTGGCCGCAGTGCGGAGAGGAATCACGACGGGCGCGAATGATTTTTTTTATCTGAAATCTGTCGCGGGAAATCATAACGGGCGTCGCCTTGTGGCGGTCGAAGACGGACGGGGCGCGCGCCACCTCATCGAGCGGAAGTATCTTGCGCCGGTCGTCTTTTCGCTCAAGGAAATCGCGGGACTCGTAATCGAATCGAGTCAAACCGGAAGGCTGTTTTTCCATTGCGCGGATGAGCGCGCGTCTCTCCGCGATACGCGCGCTCTTGAATATATCGAGGGTGGAGAGCGGGCGGGTTACAACCTGCGGCCTACGTGCGCGGCGCGGAGAGTGTGGTACAGCTTGGCGCAGGGGATGAAGCCTGCGCCGATAATTTTTCCTTCGAAGATAGGCCAGCGCTGGGCCGTAGCGATAAATCGCGCCCGCGTCTTCGAAGACAAAAAACTCTACGGCATTTTTCCTGAAGACAAAGCGTCGACCCTCGCGCTTGCGGCTCTGCTCAACTCGACCTGGGCGCGATACTTCGCGGAATCGACCTGTCGACAGATGACCGGCGCACAGGCCATCGCCGATATCGACGTGGCTGTCGCCGAGCAGATACTCATACCCGATCCGCGCCGATTATCCGAGCGGCTGAAAAAAAATCTTGAGCGCGCATTCGACCATCTCGCGCGCCGTCCCGCGCTTTCCATCTTCGAAGAAATTCATCGCCGTGACCGCAGGCGACTCGATGAACTGACTCTCACGGCTTTAGGGTTTCGCGGCGCAGAACGCAATCGCGCGCTAGAAAAATTATATGCGGCGATCACCGAACTTGTGCGGCGAAGAATGGCCCGTCAGTAATGCAGACCCTCGCGTTGATAATTCCGAGAGTCGGACTTAGAATCGAAGCGAAAGAAATAACAATGATATTCAACCGGATAATTCTGATCGTGCTTGACAGCCTCGGCATAGGCGAGATGCCCGACGCGGCGGAGTACGGCGATGCGGGCGCGGACACGCTCGGTCACACGCTCGGCTCGCGCATGGTCGCTATCCCTAACCTGCGAGCGATGGGGCTTGCAAACATTCGGCCCTTACCGGTTGAGCCTGTGACGAATCCATCAGGCGCGTTTGGTCGCGTTGCGACAAGCTCTCGCGGCAAGGACACGACCACAGGCCATTGGGAGATGAGCGGCATCATCACCTCGAATCCTTTTCCGACTTACCCGCAGGGTTTTCCTCCTCGCATAATCGAGCCTTTCGAGCAAGCTATAGGCAGAAAAATCATCGGCAACAAACCGGCTTCGGGGACTGAGATAATCAAGGAACTCGGCGAAGAGCATCTGCGAACGGCCTGCCCGATCGTTTATACATCGGCTGACAGCGTTTTTCAGATAGCCGCGCATGAAAACATAGTTCCTCTCGAAGAGCTTTATCGCTGGTGCAAGATTGCGCGTCGCCTTCTCACGGGCCGCGACGAGGTTGGCCGAGTCATCGCCCGCCCGTTCGTCGGAGGGCCGGGCGATTTCCGCCGCACCGAAGCGCGCCAGGATTACGCTATCGATCCGCCTGAAAACATGCTGCTCGACCTGCTGAAATCTTCAGGGCTTGCGGTCGCGGCGGTCGGCAAGATCGGCTCGATATTCTGCCATCGCGGAACGACCGAAGAACTTGCAGCGGGAAACAACGAAGCGAGTATAGATCAGACTCTTCGCGCGCTGGTCCATTCGCCGCGCGGTTTGATCTTTACCAATCTGGTCGATTTCGACATGCTCTACGGCCATCGAAACGACGTTGAAGGATATGCCTGCGCGCTCGAACGATTCGATCAGCGATTGCCTGAAATTCAGCGAGCGATGAGAGATGATGACCTTCTCCTCATCAGCGCCGATCACGGCTGCGATCCGGGAGACATCTCGACTGACCATACTCGCGAATATGTTCCCATACTTGCGTGGGGCCGAAGAGCGCGAGCGGGAGTCGATCTTGGAATCCGCTCATCGCTTGCAGACATCGGGCAGACGGTGGCCGAAAACTTCAAACTTACATTGCGCGCAGGCAAAAGTTTTCTCCCTGAGATCGTTTGAAAAAGAAAGGACATCATAATGAAAGAGCAACTGGTTTCTCTGCTCACATCGAAGGTTGGTATCGAAGAAGAAAAAGCCAATCAGGCAATCGATACGGTGCTGGATTACATCAAGAACAATCCGCAGCAGCTTCAGGAATACCTCGCGAAAGTCGGCGCGGGCGGGATCGCTGACAAACTCGGCGGATTGTTCGGAAGTTGAAATCTGAAGTCTGGAGTCTCGTATGAGCCTAGTGCTTGCTCTCATAGCTTTGCTTCCGCGCGCCGCAGTAACCGGCTTCGACACGGCTGCGCCCGTTGCGCAATTTTATCAGGCGGCTCAGAAACCTGATGAGCTTGCGAAGCTGCTGGAAAAGCTCAAGAGTCAGACCGTGGAACAGCGGCGCGAGGCAGCCGAGTTGATCGGCGATCTGGGAGACGCTCGCGGAGTCGAGCCGCTCATCCTTGCGCTCAAGGATCAGGACGCTGACACGAGGGCCGCTGCCGCAAACGCGCTCGGCTCGCTTGCGGACAAACGCGCAGTCGATCCGTTGATCGCTCTTTTGAAAGATGAAGTGGCTTTCGTGCGCGCGGCGGCGGCTCGCGTGCTGGGTCAGGTTGGAGATGCTCGGGCGGTTGATTCTCTGATAGCTGCGCTGCGCGATGCGAGTTCGAGCGTCCGTGGATCAGCAGCTATGGGATTGGGAGGGATCAAAGATCAGCGCGCCGAGTCGGAACTTCTGCCCAGACTGAAAGACGAAGCTCCCGACGTTCGCGCGGCGGTCGCCACCGCGCTCGGAAGCCTCAAGACAAAGCAGGCGGTCGAGCCGTTGATGAACCTGCTCAGAGATGAATCAAGAACAGTGAAGACGGCAGCCGCGCTCGCGCTCTCCGACATAGGAGACAAGCGCGCGGTTAATGCGCTCAAGGAAGCGATTGCCGGTGAGAAGGACGAAGAGACTCAATCCCATTTGAAAGAAGCTCTTCAGCGGCTTATGGCCGCTCCCGATCAATAATCGGTTCTATTCTTCGCTCGGACGTTTCTTGAGGCTCTTTCTTGCGCGTCGTCTTGCGACCTGCGATTTGAGGCGACGGCGCTCGCCCGGTTTCAAATAAAAGGCGTGCTTTTTGGTGTCGGTGATGATGCCCTCGCGGGCGACTGCTCTTTTGAATCGGCGAATCGCGCTTTCAATAGTTTCGTTATCGTGAACCAGTATCTTTGCCACTCAAACCCTCCAGAAATATTTCGTCGTGTGCGCCGCACTGCGGCCCGGCGCAAAGGCTCCGAGATAAGCTGAATCAGGTTTCGGTTTCCATGCAGGAGAGTAAGCAAGCCAGCAAGGAAAGCCATACCGAACGCTGCTCAACCAAGAGAGACTACACAAACCCGACGGCGGCTGTCAAACAGTTGATTTAAGTCGCCCGTCAGGGCTAAAGTAGACAAAGCCCTGCCTCCGAGGGAATCAATTAAGACGCGGGAGTGGGATGTCAAGGCGCGCGCTCATCATCATTTTATTTATAACAGTCGCTTCGGGCGACTCGGTGACGAGTGTCGGGCAATCGGATCAAAAAAAGAAATACTCCGGCACGAAGCCTGTTATAAGGCTCTCTGCGCCTGATCGCGTCAGCGCCGAAGCCGTCGCGAAAAACATTCAACTTCAAACAGAGCTTGAATGGGGATTTGGCGGAAGAACCGAACGGGGGTGGTATCTCTACCTGCCGCTGATTTCCAGTCTCATAGGCGCAGGCGAGGACCCGACGAGCCGCGATTTCGCTCGCGCCCTTGCGCGCTGGCAGGCTCAGAGAAATCTGAAACCGTCGGGCGTACTCAACACTGAAAGCTGGATGCAGATGGTTTCCTTCTGGCAGTCGCGGCGAATAAATAATCACGACTATCCTTCGCCTGATCAACTCGTCACCATCCCCATAGAAGATTGTTATGACCCGGAGCGGCCCGAAGAACTCAGACACGCGGAACGTCGGGCTTATGAATCATATAAAAAAATGACGCGCGCTGCGGCCCGCGACCTCGCACTTGCGACGAGTGAAGACGGTGGGATCGCTACGAGTGAAAAATTTTTCAAAATAATTTCGGCCTTTCGCTCCCGCGAATATCAGGAAGAACTTCGCCGCCGCTCGCCCAACAGCACACGGGCGGGGCTTGCCCTAAACAGCCCGCATTTCACAGGGCGCGCGCTCGACATTTATGTAGGCGGCGAGCCTGTCAGCACCAGATACGAAAATCGGGCCATTCAAACCCGCACGCCCGCTTATCGCTGGTTGGTCAAAAACGCCTCGCGCTACGGTTTCCGCCCTTATTTCTATGAACCCTGGCACTGGGAATATGTCGGCAGCAACTAGAAGACAGTTTTCAGTTTCCAGTTTCCAGTTTTCAGTTAGTCATCGTTTCCGGGCATTGGGGTCGAGCAGGCGAAAGCCTCCGCTGATGTCGTGAATAAAACTTTTGAAAAAGTGCGAGGCTTCATACGCCGTCACTCGATGTTTGATGGATCAACGGGCGTGACGGTCGCCGTATCGGGCGGGCCTGATTCAGTCGCGCTGCTCGATATGCTCATGCGAATTCGAGAGAGAGAACCCGCGCTTGCCTCATTACGGCTTCACATCGCGCACCTTGATCACAAACTGCGCGGGCGAGAATCTGCCGAAGACGCCGAGTTCGTCCGCGCGCTGGCTCAAAGATCGGGTCTCGATGCCTGCATAAGCGCAATCGATGTGAACCGGGAAGCTCAGTCCTCGCATCGCGGGCTGGAAGAAACGGCGCGCGAGATCAGATATCGATTCCTGCTCGACGCGGCGCGTCAGACCGAGTGCGACCGCATCGCTACAGGCCATACGATGAACGATCAGGCTGAAACTTTTCTGATGCGACTCGCACGCGGCGCGGGCCTCCGCGGGCTGGCCGCTATGCGTCCCGTCATTCCCGCTCATGAATTCGACAGGCAGAAGGAGTGGGGGAGTGTGGAAGCAGGTATTGATTCACCTCTTCGCCTCTTCACCTCTTCACCTCTTCATCTGCTGATACGTCCGCTGCTGGCGATCACGCGCGAAGAGGTTGAAGGGTACTGCCGCGAGCGCGGTCTTGAGTTCCGACAGGATGCGACGAATACGAATATGGATTACACGCGAAATCGCGTGCGCCATCGCGTGCTGCCTGCGATGGGAGAACTAAATCCCCGCATCGTCGAATCGATAGCCCGAACCGCAGAGATGATCGCCATCGAAGAAGACGCTGTCTGCGCGATAGTTTCTTCGCTGCTCGATTCCGCTCGCGTTCGCGGCGATGAGTATTCAGTCGCCGCGTTTATGGCTCAACCTGCGGCTTTGAGGCGGCGGATGATAGTCGAAGCCGTCTATCGGATGGGCGCGCAGTATCGGCGGATCGAATCGAAACATGTCGCGGCGGCAGATGAACTGTTGGAAGAAAGCCGAAGCGGCAGTAGAATCGAGTTGCCGGAAGATATCGAAGCGTGGCGCGAGTTCGACCGAATAGTTTTTAAGCGTCGCTCAAAAAAGATCGATGATTATCGATATCGATTCGACCCTGATCATTCGCGGATCGTGGCAGGGGGCTTGAGAATTTCTCTGAAGCGCAGGGAGGACGCAAACCTTTTCTCATCGCTTATGGAGGAAGCCCGTCGCGAAAGAGCCGAGCGCGACTGGATGATGGCGATACTCGATGACGATATATTGCCCGAAAGTCTGGTTGTGAGGCCGAGGTACAAAGGCGAGCGCGTTTGTGTGAAAAAAAACACGGGCGCAAAGAAGTTGAAAAGCCTTATGATAGACCATAAAATTCCGGCCAGCCGTCGAGCCTCCTGGCCCGTAGTGGCAAGCAGAGAAGGCCGCTATGTGTGGTCTCCCGGAATGCCCCCTGATGAAGAATTCATCGCTGACCGTCAGACTCGCAAGCTTGCCATACTGCGGGCTGAAGAAGATTGAGAGGGTATTATGGAAAAAAAACTCCGCGTAGTTTATTCCCAGGAGGAAATACAAAACCGCGTTCGGGAGCTTGCCATAGAGATCAGCAGCGTCGTCTCGGCGCGCGATCTTACCGTAGTCGGGATACTCGATGATGCGTTCGTGTTTTTGTCCGACCTGATTCGCACGCTCGATATGGAAATCAGTTGTTGCTTTATGAACGCGACTCGCCACCTTCGAGGCGGACAGATGGAAGTGCTGTTTACGAGCGAATTCGATCCGCGCGGTCGCGACATACTTCTGGTCGATGGAGTGGTGGCTACCGGTGTCACGCTCGATTACATAACTCGTCAGCTTGCGGCGCGCGGTGTGAAATCCTTGCGCTCCTGTGTACTCGTAGATAAGCCAGGGGAGCGGCGTGTTGATTGGCACCCTGATTTCACCGCGTTTCGCGGAGATGAAGGGTTCGTGTTCGGCTACGGGTTGGGCCTGCAAAATCAATATCGTCAGCTTCCCTATCTGGCCGCCTTCGACGAGAAATGAAGTTGTCGAGTCACAGTTATTGCGCATCATATTGAGGTAAGCTAGAATCAGATGAAACGCGAAGGCGTTTGTTTTTTGTTTGTTTTCACTGGGAGGTAGCAGGTTGAACTCAACAGTCAGGCAGATAGTTTTCTGGGTAGTCATACTCGGCGGAGCATTTCTTCTCTATCAACTCTTTTCCAACAAAGGCGGAAAGACGGAAAAGCAACTCAGCTACACTGAGCTATGGGATAGAATAGTCGCTGGCGAAATAAAAAAAGCCACCATAAAGGATCACGCCATCAAGGGTGAACTCAAGAGCAACGAAAATTTTACCACCGAGTTGAGCAATCCGTTCATTCAGCGCGACATTGCCAACGAGATGACGAAGAACAAGATTCCGTTTGATTTCGATCCTGAATCTTCCAGTCAGTGGATATTCGGGCTTATAAGCTATGCGCCGCTGCTAATAATAATCGCGCTGTGGATTTTCATGATGCGACAGATGCAGTCGGGCGGAAACAAGGCGCTCTCGTTCGGCAAATCCCGCGCAAAGTTACTCAGCAATCAGCAAAAGCGCGTGACCTTCAAGGATGTTGCCGGAGTCGAAGAAGCCAAAGAGGAGCTTCAGGAGATCATAGAGTTTCTGAAGGAGCCTCAGAAGTTTCAAAAGCTCGGCGGACGAATCCCCAAAGGCGTGCTGATGATGGGGCCGCCTGGCACTGGAAAAACGCTTTTGGCAAGAGCGATCGCGGGCGAGGCCAACGTGCCTTTCTTTTCGATATCGGGATCGGACTTCGTTGAAATGTTTGTAGGTGTGGGCGCGTCCGTTACCGGCGACACTCCTGTTCTGGTGCGCTCCGAAGGACGAACGAGATTGATGCCCATCGGCGAGCTTGTTGATGCCTACTACAAAGGCGATAAAGAAGGGTTCGTTGTGCGGGTCGAGGGCGTGGAGACGCTGGGCTTTGAAGAGCGCGATTCGAAATTCAAAGGCTCATCGAAAGTGTTCGTGAAAGGCAGCGCGTGGAAATCCATCAAAGGCGTCTATCGCCATCGAGTCTCAGAGATATACGAGATTCATTATCTCGGCGGCGTCATTCGCGCCACAGCCGATCACAGCGTTTTTATAAGGACGCGCGACGGCATCAAGGCAATTGCGGCGCGCGACCTCAAACCGGGCGATGTACTTGTGAATCTGCCGCTCAAAGTGCGAGGGGAGTATTCCGCCGAACGAGGCACCCCGCATTCGATTCGCGCGCACGAGTTTGCGCCGATGACAACACCTCTGTTTCTCGACTTGCGCGAGCCTAATGAAGCCGCGCGATCCAGGCACGCTTTCGCGCTTGCCCAGCAGGGCGTGATGAGTCAGGCAGCAATCGCCGCGACCATCGGCGTCTCGCAGTGTACCGTTGGCCACTGGCAATCAGGCAAGCATCAACCGAGAGAGTTATCGTCCAACTACACGGATACGGTTTTGCCTGAGCGCATCGAGGTCACGCCCGACCTGATGAGGCTTTTAGGCTACTACACTGCCGAGGGGCGCGAGAACGGTTTCCTGGAATTCACCTTCGGATCGCACGAAACCGATCTGCACGCGGATTGTGTTGCATTGTTAAAAGATTTGTTCGGCATCGAGCCTAAGTTGGAAAACACGAAAGACAACAGCACGAAGATCACGGCTTATTCCGCGCCGCTCGGTCGCTTCTTCGCTCGTCTATGCGGCACAGGAAGTCACAACAAACACGTGCCGGAAATTCTCTGGAACCTGCCGCGCGATTATTTCGAGGCTTACCTCGAAGGTTACACGCTCGGCGACGGGTATACGACCAGAGAAGGCAAACTCAGCGCGACCTCTGTCAGTCGACAACTCATACTGGAACTGACCTGGCTTGCGGCTATGCATGGAATAAAGGCTGGCGTGCGACACATGCGACTGGCGGGCGGGCGCGTCATCAAAAACAAACCCTTGCCCGAAGGAGAGGCGTGGAATCTCATCATCGGCAAGACGAGCAATCCGTTTGCTACTGATGTTGCCATTCCCGCTCAGGGCAAACGTCCCGTCGTGCGCGAGGTGTTAGTCAAGCCGTTCGACGGGTACGTTTATGATTTGTGCGGTTGCGAGAATGAAGCCTTCTTCGGCG
Organism: Blastocatellia bacterium UBA7656; assembly: GCA_002483445.1. Taxonomy (GTDB): domain Bacteria; phylum Acidobacteriota; class Blastocatellia; order UBA7656; family UBA7656; genus UBA7656. Next base: position 5,242 of record DLHY01000004.1, on the reverse strand, counting down.
GAGAAAAGCCGATCCTTCTTCATAACAGCCGCGTTCGTGATCTTTTCGAGCAGGGAAAGAAGAACGCGCCATGTATTGTTTTTATTGACGAATTGGACGCTGTTGGTCGTCATCGCGGAGCCGGACTTGGCGGAGGCCATGACGAACGTGAACAGACCTTAAATCAGTTGCTCGTCGAGATGGACGGCTTCGAATCAAACGACGGCGTGATACTGATAGCCTCGACCAACCGGCCCGATGTTCTCGATCCTGCGCTTCTTCGTCCCGGCAGGTTTGACCGCCGAGTGGTCGTCAATCGACCTGATGTGAAAGGCCGCGAGGGGATTCTCAAAGTTCACACGCGCAAGATACCTCTCGGCGAAGATGTCGATGTCAGCGTGATCGCTCGCGGCACGCCCGGATTCACGGGAGCCGATCTTGCCAATCTGGTCAACGAAGCCGCGCTCAACGCCGCTCGATTGAATCGAAAAGCGGTCGCCATGCCCGACTTTGAATGGGCCAAAGACAAAGTAATGATGGGGACGGAACGCCGCTCGATGATGATGTCGAACGAAGAGAAGCGCAACACCGCTTATCATGAAGCCGGTCACACGCTCGTCGGCATCAAGATTCCCAACGCCGATCCGGTTCATAAAGTCTCGATCATCCCGCGCGGCATGGCCCTCGGCGTGACGATGCAGTTGCCCGAAGCCGACCGCCACTCCTACACGCGCGATTACCTCGAAGGCCAGATCGCCATCATGATGGGCGGTCGAATAGCCGAAGAGATTTTCCTCAATCACATGACTACAGGCGCGTCCAACGATATCGAGAAGGCCACCGACCTTGCCCGCAGGATGGTCTGCGAGTTCGGCATGTCTTCTCTGGGGCCGATGACTTTCGGCAAAAAGGAAGAGCAGATATTCCTCGGTCGCGAGATCGCCCAGCATCAGGATTACAGCGAAGACACCGCCATCAAGATCGATCAGGAAGTAAAGCGCATCGTGATGGAGCAGTACACGCGCGCCCGCCAGATCATCTTTGAAAACAAGGACGCGCTGGTTCGACTCGCCGAAGCCCTGCTCGAACGCGAATCGCTCGACGGCGTGCAGATTCGCCGTCTCATCGCAGGACTTCCTCTGGATGACGACGAAGATCAGACGCCGACTCCGCGCGAGGAAAAACCCAAGACCGAACCCAAACCGTCGCGACTCAAACCCATCATGCCGGTTCCAAGCGACGCGACGACCTAGAAGTGATGAGTGATGAGTGATGAGTGATGAGATATTCACTCGTCGCTCATCACCCTGCCTCCCCCCGCCTTTTGCGCTCACACCTTCGCGGGTAAAATCACAGTCGATTTGTTTTCGCCGACTGTCGGTCATTGTCTGATAGCCGTTTTTAAGAGTTTGAGTTTGCACAAAAAACCTTGAGATGTAACGCTACCTAGTATAGTCTAGCGAGCGTCAGAGAAATCAGGCAGGAAAGCTAATAAAAAACTTTGAACTCTCTGGAACTAAACTTATGGTTGGATAAATGGATTTGGCGGATGCCGATTACAGATTACCAGTACCAATGAAGGATATCCCATCTCTTGGACCGCAGAAAATCTTAAACGGGGAGGTTCATAACTGGTATCGCATAGTGCTTGGTTACTCTGATCATCTGGTTGGGCAAATTCTAGATCGTTTTGATATTAAACCAGGCCAGAAAGTGATTGACCCATTTTGTGGGACAGGGACCACGTTGGTTGAATGCATGAAACGCGGGATCGATTGTGTTGGAGTCGATGCTAATCCGTCTAGTTGTTTTTCCGCACACGTAAAGACAAACTGGAGCCTAAAAAACAAGAGGCTTCTTGAACTCCTCGAAGAAATAGAATTGAAGCAAAATTTGTATCTGAGGCGCAAAGTTGCGTATAAACAAGACCCTACCTATAAATACCTAGAAGATGCAGGTATGATTAGGCGGGGATGGATAAGCCCTGAACCCCTCCGTAAGGCTTTGGCCATTAAATCCAGTATAGTAAACCTAGCCACGTCTAAACCCTATAAGAATGCCCTTATGTTGGCTCTAATAGCAGAGGTGATTACTGGCTCTTCCAATGTTAAGTTTGGACCAGAATTATATTGCGGACCAGCTAAACTTGATTCAGATGTGTTTTCGGGGTTCGCAAAGCGCGTGCAGGCTATGGCTAAAGATCTTCTTGTTGTATCTTCGATAGCCTCTGGAAAAGCTACAGTAATTGAGGGGGATGTTAGAGAGTGCGATGAGTTGTTCAACTCTCATGCTCTTGGACCTTACGCAGCCGTTATTTGTTCACCCCCTTATCCCGCTGAACATGATTACACCCGTAACGCGCGCCTAGAACTCGCTTTCTTAGAGCTTGTTAAAGATCGAAGAACGCTGCGGTCTATTAAGCATAATATGATTCGCTCCAATACCAAAAATATTTATAAAGAAGACACCGACTCTGCTTATGTTGATGGACACTCCAAAATTAACGAGATTGCCGCAGAACTCGATCTCAGAATTGCTAGCAAAACACACAGTTTTGCACGTCTTTACCCAACCGTTATTAGAGAATACTTCGGCGGTATGAAAAGGCACCTACTAAGCCTAAAGAATTTTCTTGTTGACGGGGCCAAGTGTGCCTATGTCGTAGGTGATCAGTCTTGCTACTTGCAGGTTCACATACCGACGGCTGAAATCCTTTCATCTATTGCACAAGAGATAGGATTTAAAACTTTAGAAATAAAACAATGGCGCAGTCGCCGTTCTACAGCTACCTCTAAAGAAATTGCCGAAAATATTCTCTTTCTGCAAAAATAAGACTGGTAGTAGATCAAAATGGGTAAAATCAAAGTACATGAAAAGGCTCTTGCTCACCTCAGCCGAGGTCTTTATAGAAGCCCAGCCAGTGCGCTTCGCGAGCTTGTTAGCAATGCTTGGGATGCAAACGCCAAAACAGTTAGGATTAGTACAAATTATCCTCTCTTTTATCAAATCACAGTTGAGGATAACGGAGAAGGGTTTACGAAAGAAGAATTTGAAAACTTGATGGAAGGGGGGATCGGAAATAGCGAAAAGAGAGTCGAAGAACCCACCCTTATTAACGGTCGTCCTATCATCGGCAGACTTGGAATTGGTATGTTAGGCATCGCGCAAATATGTGGTGCGTTCACTGTAATCTCTAAGCCAAGACAAGGTGAAGGCTTTCGGTCTCGTGTTCATCTCTACGATCTACTTAAAGAGCGATTAGATAAAGATGACAAAGATTTAGTAAGAGAAGTAGAGGTTCGTGAGGAGTCCACAAATAACCAAAGCAGCGAGGAGGCAGAAAAAATAACAGAGGTGGACATCGGTGAGTATTCATTCGAAGACTATGACCCCAAAAATTATAAGTACGGAACTTTTATAATAGCAGACGATTTGCATCCCACTTTTGTTGATACTTTCCAGAAATCGCTTGAATTTGAAAAATTCAAAAAGCCGCCTTTGGATTGGTCAAAAGCTCTGAAAATTGTTTCTTCAGTACATTCACTTCAAGAGTTGGGAGATTATTGGAGGCTTCTATGGGAACTTTCTGCTTCGTGTCCGATTCCATATGTCAGCGACCAAGCGTTGCCAAAGAAGCTGATAGTTGAGGAGCAAGAAAAGCTCATAAGTTATAACTTCACAGTTATAGTAGATGGTATAAAACTGTTTAAACCTGTCAAATTAAGAGGTAACCCTGGCGGCTATACTATCAAGAGAATCGAGACTCAAAAGCGAAAGATTTACGGTAAGGATTTAGTATTTCACGGATATATTGTCGTGCAGGATGGCTTGAGTATCAAACCCGATGAGTTGCGCGGGATTCTAATACGGATCAAGAACGTAAGTATTGGTTACTATGACCCTTCCATGCTTGATTACAGATTCAATGAAGGCCCTCGTAGCAGATGGTTGACTGGAGAGATTTTCGTGGATGAAGGATTAGAGGATGCATTAAACATTGACCGAGACAGTTTCAATCGTTTTCATCCACAGTTCCGCGCCATTCAAGATTATATACATAAAACTCTCAGAGAAGAGGTATTCCCTGATGTCTATAAGCAAATAGATGTAAGGTCTGGTAAAAGAGAAGTCTCAAAAGAAGAGATACGCACAAAACACCTCGGGGATGTTCTCGCTGAAGCTATTAAAACTCCTGTAAAAGTTAGAGAGAATCCCAAAACTGCATCAGAAGATCAATCTCCCCAAGTAGAAATAGTAAACAAAGCAAAAGCCGTCGAAGTAATTCTTCCTAAAATTGAGGAATTGAAAACGAAGAAATTACATCGACAACTAGCAGCAGCAACACTCGCTGTCTACGAAATTGCTATGCAAGAAAAGACTTGTGATAGACAAAGAGCAGTATTTACTGAACTGCTATTGAAATTGCTCACCAATTGGTAAGAGAATGCTTGAAGGTACATTTAAATACGAAGATGACCTGCTAAAACATCATGTTAGAAAGGTAGGATGGCTTCCTTCGTGTAAGAAGCGCCTGCAAACTATACGATCTGTTGGCAACCCGCGACAGAGCAGGCGGCTTCGATATTTTACATTCTGTGCTGTAGGTGCGATAGACGTTTTGATGTTAGATGTAGAAAAAATAATCCGCCGATCAAGCAATGAGCAATTTGATACGGTGACTTTCTTCGACAAAAATCAAGAACTCGTTAGCGAGACCTTAAAACGGATACCAGGTGCGTATGGCTTTCCGGGTGATTTTACGAGAGTCGTTCTATTGGAGGATCCAGAAGAAGAAAGTGTAGTGGATGATCCATTAAGATCTCCGGAAGAATCGCTTGATGAGTCAGCGACACGTAGGCATCAGTTAATACAAGCTCAACGGAAATCTTTCATCAGTTTATTCCCTTTCGATGTGATAAATCTTGATCTTGAAGAATTTCTGTTTAAGCCCAATGATCCTTTACCGGGAAAGGTAATAAATGCGCTTCGAAAGTTGTTTGAATGGCAGAAAAAACCATTCACAACGCCACAGAGTCAGGCTCAACAACGGATAAATGAGTTTAGTTTGATGTTCACTACGCAAATAGGACCTCCGAATATTAGTGAGGTCTATCTTGGGGAACTTCGAGACTGTTTAACAAGAAATATTCGAGAAGATGCGAACCTTATATCCGCTCTGGCTAATCGGACAGGATTTGATAATGTCGTTTTGCTTCAACAAGAGAGATTCGACGACTTCTTTAAACTGTCTATGCCCAAAATG
>DLHY01000102.1 GCA_002483445.1 Blastocatellia bacterium UBA7656 | reverse complement strand
ATCCTCCGACTGACGCAAGCGATAATCAAGAGGATGAGAGAGAAAGGATGAAGGCAGTCACTGTGCGAGAGATTCAGTATGCGATCAAGCAACAATTTCGATCACGCGTGGCGACTTCCTCAGAAAGGCATCCTGCTGCCTGACGATGAGGTTCACACATGGCGCGCCAGCCTTGACCAGCCGCCATCACGAGTGCGCGGCTTTCTCGACACGCTCGCGCCAGAGGAAAAAGAGAGAGCGCAACGATTTCATTTTCAGAAAGACCGCGATCACTTTGTCGTAGCCCGCGGCTTAGTGCGAACAATTCTGGCGCTCTATCTGAATTTAGAGCCACATCAACTGGGCTTTCGTTACAACTCCTACGGAAAACCCTGCCTGGTCGAGGAAATTAACAGCAGCAATCTGCGTTTTAACTTGTCTCATTCACGCGGGCTGGCGCTATTTGCCATAACTCGCGGTCGTGAGCTTGGCATCGATGTCGAATATATACGCCCCGATGTGGCGGAGGAGGGGATTGCCGAGCGATTCTTCTCGACCCGCGAAGTAGCTATGCTGCGCGCGCTTCCTGTAAACCTTCAGGCGGAAGCCTTCTTCAATTGTTGGACCCGGAAAGAGGCATACATAAAAGCGAGAGGCGAAGGCCTCTCGCTGCCTCTCGATCAGTTTGATGTTTCGCTCGCGCCGGGGGAGCCAGCAGTCCTGTTGGACACACGTATCGACCTCGAAGATATCTCCCGCTGGCACATGACGGAACTGGCTCCGGGAGCCGGTTTCGCGGCGGCGCTCGTGGTAGAGCATCGTGATTGGCATCTCAGGTGCTGGCAATGGACCGAGTGAAAGAGCGCGAACTGCTGGCGAATCGTTCAGGTCGGGCCGTTTGCAGCGCATCGGTTTCAAGCACAGGCCATATCGAGGATTCAATCTCCGGTATTCGCTTTCGCCTTTTCCAGGTGACCTTTTCCTTCAAGGGTTTTGAGGTCTATGTCGGCAATGCACTTGACCTTTACATAATCCAAAGTCAGCCTGCCCTCGATATGTACTGTGCCTGTGCTGTTCTCAAAATTCGCCTGACTCAGGTCGCACACATCCTGGTCCAGCCTCACTCCTAATTCAGTTCCGCCTCTCGTGCTGGTAAATTTAATGTGAACGTAGTTGCGGTCGATGGCTTCCTTAAACAGCTTGACTGTTTTCTCCGGGCGCAAGGCGACAGCGACCGGATGATCGCCCTCACAAAGGCTATCGACCAAACTCTTTTCGCGGGGCCGGTTCGGATCAGGATCAGGCGGCGGCGGATTCTTAGCCATTTCCTCCATCTTCTTTCTCAAACTGAGGGGCCTCATATCAGTCCAGACTTCCTTGATATAGGCCAGGCATTCTGCCTTCGCGCCTACCTTGCCAGCATCCTTCCACCCAAGCGGGTTTTCTTTGTACTCCGGCCATATAGAGTATTGTTCCTCGTCGTTTACTACAACCTTGTAGATTGTAGTATCTTCCCGATCAGGATCGTTCCAGCTCATACTTTCAACCTCCTTGTGGTTTGATTCCGGACAATGATGAAAATACAATCGAACGGCTTAGTCAGACTCATCCATCAACTCGCAGAGAGCCTGTTAGCGGGGGATCATTCTCACAGTCATGTGATTGATCCCTGCCACGAAATTCGAAGCCAGATGCGCGACCGGGCCGACGAGTTCGATCCTCTCCACGCAGCGCAATAGCTCGGAGAAAAGGGCGCGAAGCGCGTAGCGCGCAAGTGACGCCCCGATGCAGAAGTGCGGCCCGAAGCCAAATGCAACGTGGCGATTCGGATGGCGACCAACATCGAACTGATAGGGATTATCGAAGACCTGTTCATCTCGATTAGCCGAACCAATCCAGGCAACTACTGCCTCGCCCCGGCGGATCATCACTCCATGAATTTCGATGTCGCGCACTGCATATCGCATGAAATGGTTGACGGGCGAGGACCATCGCAGTCCCTCCTCGATGCCCGACGCGAGAAGCTCCGGGCGGGAAGCCCAGCGACCGTACTCGTCAGGATTCTCCGCCATCGCCAGCACCGTGACGGACGCGGCCTGCGGTGTTGTCACATTCGCTCCCAGAAGCAGGCCGTAGCAATTGAAGATAATCTCCTCATTCGTGAGCCTGTTTCCGCCGACATCCATGTCCATCATCTGGCCGATCAAATCATCCCCTGATCCTGTTCTCCGACGGCGGGCGATTTCGCAGGCGAAATATGCGAGCAACTCATGGTGTGCGAGGCGCAATGTTTCTTCAGGCGATCCCTCCATGAATTCCGGATCATCACAAGCGATAGACATCGTAGTCTGGCGTGCCAGGTGCTTCCAATCCGACTCGGGGATGCCTATCAGCGCGCCTGTGAATGCCATTGGAAACATCAGCGCCGCCTGTGCGAAATCCCACAGATCCCCCGACAAACCGGGAGCCAGCAGATCGGCAGCTACGCGGCGAAGTCCGGGCAGGTGCGACTGGAGCGCGCCCGCCGACAGGATTCGCTCCAGTGGTTTCCGCATTTCAGTATGTCGAGGAGGGTCAGTTGACGCCATCATTTTGCCAGCGGCAATGTCGGGCTTGTTCAGGATGCACAGCATGGTTCCCTGTTGCGATGTGAACGTGTTGTAGTCCTTCAGAACACGGCACACATCATCATATCTGGTGACCGACCAGAACCCCCGTCCGTCGTCAAGCTGCTGGAAATAGATCGGCGCATTGCAGCGTAAGTAGCGCCAGACCTCGTGCGGATCGCCTGTAGCAAAAAACTGCGGGTCAAGCAGGTTGATGCGCGATAAATCGACTTTCTGGTCAGGCTTGGGAGTCGACAGCTTCATCCCTGTTATCCTCTTTCACTGTTAAGGCAAAGGTGTGCGCGCCGGGTAGAAAATATCAGGCTCGACCGGCATTCGACCACTTTTAGTGAGACTCTTTATGGCTCATCACATCTGTCATCACATCTGTCGTCTCTACCACTTCTGCCAGTTTAGCGATGCTTTGATACTGAAAGAGTTGTTTGGCAGTGATTCGCAAACCGATCTGACTCGCCATTGAGATTAACTGAATGCTACGGATGGAATCGCCGCCAATCTCAAAAAAGTTGTCATGAATGCTGACACGATCCAACCCCAAACTCGCAGCCCAGACACCAGCCAGCCTCTCTTCGACAATACTACGAGGGGCTGTGAAAGATGCAGCTACCTCCGGCGCAGTTTTACCGGGAATAGGGAGCGCGCAACGATCAATTTTGCCATTCACGGTTAGAGGCAGGTTTTCCATTATCACAAACCTCGCTGGCGCCATATACTCCGGCAGTCGCTCCCTCAAATGCTCCTTCAACTCTTCCTCTCTCAGCGCCGACAGCGGATTCGGCACTATGTACCCTATCAATATCCCTTCCCCGGTCTCGCTCTGCTTTAACTCTACGACTGCCGTTCGCACCGAGGCATGCTGCATCAGCGCCGTTTCTATGTCTCCAAGCTCTATCCTATAACCTCGAACTTTCACCTGATTGTCTTTGCGACCTATGAATTCCAGTTCCGCCGAGCCATTGTACCGCGCCACATCTCCACTCTTATACATCCTCCCTCCTGCATCTCCACTCAAGGGGTTCGGAATGAAACTCTCCGCCGTCTTCTCAGCATCATTGATATATCCTCTCGCCAATCCCACCCCTCCTATGTACAACTCTCCTTTCTCTCCTACTGCCACGGCCTTGTGTCTCTCGTCCAGCACATACACCTTCACGTTACTTATTGGCCGTCCTATCGTCGGCTCTCCCTCTCCCTCGCTTTCTATCTCTACCTCGCTGCCCGTCGCCACTACCGTGTTTTCTGTCGGCCCATAGTGGTTGTATACCTTGCTCCCTCCTCTCCCTTTCGGTCTCTTCCTCAGCCTGTCTCCTCCTGTCAGCATTCCCCTCATCTCTCCGCTTCCTTCCAACCCTTCCTCCATCATCACCTCCGCCAGCGGCGTTGGCAGAAAGCTCATCGTTATCCCTTCTCTCTCCACATACTCCTTGAGCCTCCATACTGATCCTCTCGTCTCGTCGTCCACTATATGCACGCTCGCCCCCGCGCACAGGTACGGCCATATCTCCCATACTGCCGCATCGAATCCGGGGCTTGCCATCTGCGTTGCTCGATCTGTCTGGCTGATCCCATACTCTCGAATATGCCAGTTGACCAGATTCACCAGTCCCTTATGCTCTATGGCCACTCCCTTAGGCCTTCCCGTCGAGCCTGATGTATAGATGACATAGGCCAGATTGTTTTCCTCAAGCTCGATCCCCAGATTCTCGCGGCTCAATTCCCCGCACTGCTCCCACAACTCGTCCATACAGAAGAGTCGACCTTGAAACAGGGGCAGACGAGAGCAAAGCGAGGAGTGGCTCAGCAGGACGGGCATAGAGGTATCCTCGAATACGAGGCCGAGGCGGTGAGCAGGGTATTGAGGGTCGAGGGGGACGAAAGCGGCTCCTGCTTTGAGAGAAGCCAGCATCGAGAGTATGAGATCGGGCGAGCGATTGAGGAAGAGGCCGACCAGAGACTCTGATCGGACTCCGCACTGTCGCAGGTAGCGAGCCAGTTGATTGGCTCTCGCGTTCAACTCCTGATAAGTCAGAGCCTCGCCTTGACTCACCGCAGCGACCGCATCCGGAGTACGGGCAACCTGTCGCTCGAATAACTGGTGAGTACAGACCTTCTTTACTTCCTCAGCGAAACTATCGCTTGCGCGTTCAGTTTTCATAGAAGAACCGCCGGTGACTTCAAAGAACTTTTATTTGCACGCCCTTCAGGTAATTTAGAAGTGACGAGTGATGAGCAATAGAGAAGATGCTGGTCAGGTTATCTGAAATTCGATTACGCGGCAGAAAGGCTCCTGGCTTTCCTGGAGTCAAACATAAGCCTCAATTTTTTCTTGTCACTGGTCGCTTGTCACTATCGCTATTCATTGCGCAGCGTGGTCATCGGGTCAACTTTCGTAGCGCGACGAGCAGGGATATAACAGGCCGTCAAAGCCACTATGACCAGCAGTAGCGCAGCCCCAAGATAGGTCATCGCATCAACTGTTCTCACCTCGAAAAGCATACTTGAAATAAACCGGGTCAGCGCAAAGGATGCGGCCACCCCCGCTCCCAGGCCGCACAGGGTCAGTATCAGTCCTTGTCCCATCACCAGTTTTATTATCTGGCCGCGCTGCGCTCCGAGCGCTATGCGGATGCCTATCTCGTGCGTTCGTTGTGAAGATGAGTACGACATCACGCCATAAACTCCAACGATGGCCAGTACCAGAGCCATTCCGGCAAAAATGGTCAGGAGCAAAGTTCTGAAGCGTGGCTCGGCAATTGAACTGGCTACAACCTGCTCCATAGAACGAACCTGCGAAACAGGCTGATCTTTATCCAGCGAGCGTATTTCGCTGCGCACTCTGCCGATAAGGGTGAGAGGGTCGGTCTTGGCGCGCACGACCAGATTAGTCTCGGGGAAAATATTAAAAGGCAGGTACATCTCATCAAACGGCTCCAGCTCGAGCAAATAGTGCCGAACGTCGCCCACTACCCCGACGATTTCAGCCTGCAACGGCTCGCCCACGTCAATGATCAGATGTTTGCCCAGCGGTTCCTCATCCGGGAAATACCTTTTCGCCAGGGAGTTGTTGATAATTACCATCGGAGCGCCCATTGCCTCCTGCTCGGTAAAGTAGCGCCCCTTGAGGAGGGGTATTCGCATCGCGTGAAAATAATTGCGCCCTATGGCTCGGAAGTTGGCGACCGGCTTCTGGTTGGGATCGGCCAGAGCGCGCCCCTCGACAGTGAAATAGGTATCGCTGCTTTCCCCGCTCAGCGGAAGGTCTGAAATCGCGCCGACCGCTTCTACGCCGGGCAAATTTTCTATTCGCTCCATAGCCTGATGAAAAAAATCTGCCCGTTTCATTGCGTCATCATACCTGGAAGTAGGAAGCGCGATGCGCATGGTCAAAACGTTTTCCGGGTTAAAGCCTGGGTTTACCTCCTGAAGTCGCAGGAAACTTTTGATCATCAGGCCGGAACCTACCAGAAGCACCAGCGCAAGCGCGACCTCGGCCCCTACCAGTAAATTTCTCAATAAGCGGTTGCGGCTGCTTTCGCCCCTGTTCCTGCCCCCTTCTTTCAATGCCTCGCTCAAGTCGGGCCGCGTGGCCTGAATTGCGGGCGCGAGACCGAAGATAATCCCCGTCACCGCCGACACCAGCAGCATCACTCCCAGCACCTTGCCGTCGAGATCGACTTCGTTGATTCGCGGTATGCTGGCGGGAGCCATTTGCACCAACGCTTTCACTCCCCAGAAGGCCAGCACTGTGCCTATGATCCCTCCGATCAGAGCCAGCAATATGCTCTCGGTAAATAACTGTCTGATGAGACAATCACGTGTGGCTCCGAGCGCGGTGCGCAAAGCCATCTCTTTCTTCCGCACCGTGGCGCGCGCCAGCAGAAGGTTCGCCACGTTGGCGCAGGCAATGAGCAATACGAATGCAGTCGCTCCGAGCAGAACCAGCAGGGCCAGACGCAGATCGCCGAATATCTGCTCGCGCAATGGCGCAAGTTTGACGCCCCAACCGCTGTTCGAATCAGGGTATTGCTGTTCAAGTTGCGCCCCGATTATGTCAAGCTCTGCCTGGGCTTGTTCAAGCGTGATTCCCGGCTTGAGCCGCCCTATGGGTCGAAGCGAATGAGCGCGGCGCATCTTCATCTCAGCAAGGTAAAACGGTACAGGCGTCCACAACTCGGCTGATTTCGGCATATCGACACTCGGCGGCATTACGCCGACCACGATGAAATCTTCACTGTTGATCTTGATGGTACTGTCTATAATGGCGGGGTCGCCGCCAAAATTGCGCTGCCAGAGGCTGTGGCTGAGGATCACAACGCGGTCGCGACCGGCTTGCTCTTCTTCCTGGCGAAACGTGCGACCAAGGGACGGCTTTACACCCAGAGCCTGAAAAAAATTCGCGGTGATGTAATAACCATCGACCCTTTCCGGCTCGCTTCCTTGCGTGAGATTGAAAGGGATAAGCGCATTGGCAAAAGCCCCCAGATGCTCGAAGGACTGGCTCTGGGCGCGGTAGTCATCGAGGTCAGGAGCCGATATGCTCGCCTGATCTCCTCCCGGCCACTTTCCCCATATCCACACCACCCTTTCGACGCCTTCGTAGGGCAGCGAGCGCAACAAGATGGCATTCACGACTGTGAAGATCGCCGTGTTGGCGGCTATCCCTAAAGCCAGCGTGAAAATAATCACCGCACTGAAGCCCGGATTCCTGAGCAACATGCGAAAACCATATCGAAGGTCTTGCCCTAACTTTTCCATCTCCACTCCTTCTGAGATATAAAACCCGCCGCATCATATAGCGGCATCCTTCCCCAGATCAACGGCAACTATTCTCAACTCGCTCGCGTAGCGTCTCCCTTCAACGTCCGGCAACCAGGCCTCGCCGTGAGCGGGAAGCATTTCCGTCAGATTAATGAGCGCGTCCGCCGATAGCGACTCCGATACTTTGCGAACTGCTTTGGAAAAAATGTCAACGTATATGGGACTGTCGAAATCGCAATAAAATGGTTTGGTCTCGGTTGGGGATTTGATGAAAACGAATCTCGGAATCCCGTGAGAAGAAGCCCATTGCCTCGCCCGGATGAAACGCTCTTCCTCTTCCCTCTCACAGGCAAATCCCATTTCGGCGGGAGAAAAACTCCATGACTCGCGGCTTACGACGAGGCGATCTATCGTCACGCGAGGCAGGTGATTTGCCGGGGGCAATATCTTGAACTGATCGGTCACGGCTATCATAAGGTCTCCGGCCATAACATCCAGCAGGTCGAACTCTATCCGGCCATCGCGACTCCGAACTTTTATATCATCGGACTTCGCTTCGACAACCAGATCAGCGGGCCGCAGAAGATTTTTTTCTGTCGCGCCGCAGGGGTCGGAACTGAAACCCACCCAGTAGTCTTTCTCTCCCATAAGCGCGGGCATAAGCCGCGCGCTCATCAGGTAGTCGTTCGATTTGGAAATCACCTGGCGGAGGAGAGGTTCGGAAATATCCGACTCGATGGCTCGCTGAAGTTCTTCCGGGCGAGGGTGTTGCGCCACGAATAACGCCTGGATCAGGGTGTTGAAGCTGACGTGAAGCTCGCCCATCACGGGGGTGAAGTTGCCTTGCCTGATGGCCTCTTCATCCGGGGCGGCGATCATAATATCCGGCGCATGATAGCGAGCCTCTCTCCACCCTGGCCGAGGCGCGTCAAACGCAGCAAGCACCTGCGGGCGTAATTCCCGGCTATCATAATGCAGGCGACTCTGAGCGGGCGGAATGGCCAGAATATCCGACCATCGCTTTTGAAATGATCGAGCGGCTGCCGCAACCGGACTTTTATCACTATCGAAGATGAGAGGTTGCGCAAGCTCCCAGAATCTCAGTAAATCTATGTGCGTGGCGTCAGACCCTTGAGCCAGACGGTCATAGACCTGCCTGAAAATTGTCTTGCACTTTTGAGCCGCCTCGAAGGTGAGCCAGCGGGCGCTCGTCAAAAGCAGCACCAGAGCGGGCGCAAGAGAGTCGATGATTTCAGGCCCTATTTCTACCTCCGTGTCGCGGCGACAATCTTCAAATACCAGCGTCCGCGCAGCATAAGTTTTTCCTTCATGCCGCGTGGGCGGCTCCCCCGTCAATCGGGTGAAAACGGTTTCAAGCTTTTCGATAGCCTCATCAAGCTGGCGAGGATTGCCGCGCGCTTTTTCCACATCAAGGCGGGCGATCTCAAGTTCGTCGAGAGATTGGAGAGATGCGCGGCGCAACCCGTAGTCGCCGATGCGCTCGATCATTCGTCTCAGCGCGCGCTCGGGATTGAGTTGCATCGGGATTTCAAGACTCCAGACAATCAACCCGCTGCTCTCCATCAACTCAAGGAATTCGTAAACCTCCTGCTCGCTGCTCGCCTTGCCCGTTCGGTTCAGCGACACTCGCGCGGCTATTTCTTTCGGGGTACTTTCGCCATCGCAAGCTCGAAGGATCGCCCCCTGTTCGGGTGAAAGTTCGATAGAGCCTTTAAACGGGAGATGCAGGGCCGATCCCTCCACTCGAACGAAAGGGATCAGGCGCGGGGCTGTCCACCATTTCATGCCCTCGATTTTGTCGAGCGATTTCGCCAGACGGTCGATGCACCATACTTCGAAGTAGAGGTTGCGTTCCGCAAGCAAGCCCGGTCCCGGCCTCACCATCACACCCTGAGACTGCGAAGATAATCTCGCCCACCCGACCGGCCCGAAAAATCCTATGGTCTCATTTTTCAAGCAGTACCGCTGAAGATAGCTTGCCGCCATCCCTTCGAGAATGCGAAGCCTTGAGTTTCGATTCTCAATCCGACCGCCGTCGATCAACGGTCGTATGCCCGAATGAAATGCGCGACGATTTTGCCAGATTATCGCTTCACAAAACTGATCGCGCCCGACCTCTTCGCGAAGCACTCTCGATATGTACTCTCGCTCCACGCGGAAGGCCTCGCGCAACTGCGCCCGAGCCAAACCCAGGCTGTCTTGAGCCAAAGCTAAAGTCTCCAGGGCGGGAGTCCTCTCAAGGAAAGTCGGCATCTCGCCTTTCGACAACAGAGCCAGAGCTTTCTTCAGCGGGGCGCGCTTTTTTCTGTAATCCCACGGCGAGATTTGTCGCAGATGATCCAGCGACTGATTCACCTCGTCGAGCGCCTGTTTGCTCGCTTCGCAAACTGCACTTTCACTTCGTATGACCAGATCGGCGAGGGCGGCGCTTTTTGTCGCCGCGAGCCTTAACGGCAAGGCGGCTGGAAATCCTGTACCCCTGAGAGACACCCATCGCCACAATGCCCAATCGCCATCAGGCAGCGTAAACAGATGCGCCGAATCTCTCGGCTCCCGCTGTTGTGAGATAGCCCTCATAAGCGTGCTGTTTCGGAAGCGCGTGTCAGAGGATGAATCCTTCGAGAAAGTTCCTGAAATAATAGCTGTTGATCGGTGTTTATAAAAAAATGGCCTCCGGGAAACATCACGCGCTCGAACGAGCCTCTCGTGTGCTGCCGCCAGCCTTCCAGGTCTTCGAGCCATACATCCTCGTCCTGCATTCCGCCAAAAGCGGTGAGGGGGCAATCGAGCGGCGTCTCGGTCAAGCAACGATAAGTCTGAACCAATTCGAAATCGGCCCGCAGCATTCTCATAATCAGTTGCAGCAATTCGCGACATTCAAGCACTTCTTTGGGAGTGCCGTTGAGCCTGCGCAGTTCATCAAGGAATTGATCTTCCGGCAGGTGATAAGTCGGCGGCCTGCGCTCAGGCAGGTGCGGGGCATTGCGACCGGAGGCGAAAAGATGCTTAGGCTCAAGCCCGTGTTCTCTGCGCAGGAATTGCGCAAGCTCGAAAGCGATCACTGCGCCCATGCTGTGGCCAAAGAAAATGAAATCTTTGCTCAGGAGAGGAACTATCGCTTCAGCAATAGCTTCGACCATAGGCGCGAGTTGATTGAAGGGAGCTTCATCGACCCTCTTCCCGCGACCGGGCAGTTTAGCCGAATAGACTTCAACCATCGGCAAATTATTTCCCCACTGCTGAAAGATCACTTCGCTTCCGCCCGCGTAAGGAAAGCAAAACATGCGCAGAGCAGATTGTGAATTCGGTTTAGGGCAGCTAAACCATCTGTTTGTAGCTTTATCCATCTGTAACTTCCCCGTCGCTCAAATTTAATTCCTTTCAATCTTTCGTTCATGCTGTAGCGGCGGTCTTGTCTGCAACCACTGATTCTTCGCCTCCTTGAGCAACGACTTCGGGGATCGCATCGAGGAGATCATCTTCCAGATACCGCAGCCGGGAATTCATATATCCAGCCGCCGTTGACAGCAACGTGAAGATTCCAAGAATGATCAACAGCAGGCCCATGCCGCGACCTTCTCCAACGCCGATGATCTTTCCGACGCTTCCGGCAAGAGGCCCATTGATGGCAAGAAGAGGCTCAAAAATTTTATCCGTCAGAGGCCCGGCTATAAGATAGGCCAGCGGAGAGGCCGACCATACGACCATCATCCGTATCGATAAAACGCGCCCCTGCACGTCGAGCGGCGTCTTACTCAACCATATCGCCTGATTGCACCCGTCTATGATCGGCACAGTGAAGACGAAGCCGAAGCCCGCTATTGCAATGAGCGCGACTGAAGGTCGCAATCCCATCAGTATGAGGCACAGGCCGAGCATAACCGTAAATCCCAGTACCCCCTGAATGCGACGCCTCGGGCCTCCCCAGATGCTCAAAGCGATGCTTCCAACCAGCAGGCCGAGGCTTGCAATCGATGCTATCCTCCCAACCACCTCGATCGAGGCCATTCCCAACAACATAGGGGTCAGCACTACATTCGACATCCCCATGTTAAAGTTGATGACGGCAAAAAAGACCAGCAGCCAGATGAGGCCGGGCCGGGCCTTGATGTAAGCCCAACCGAATGCGGCTTCGCTCCACAACGAGCCTTTCGCAGATTCGCCTTCAACAGTGGCGGCGGGTCTCGGTATGTGAACGATCAGCAATGTGGAGACGGCGAAAAGGAACGTGGCGAAATCGACTACCATGACCCAGTAGACCGGCATAAACGCGAGCATCATGCCCGCCGCCAGCGGAGAGGCTATCTGGGCCAAAGCAGGCCCTATCTGCATAATCCCGCTCACACGGCTGAGTTGCTCTTTGGAGACGAGCAATGGAATGGAAGCCGTGTATGCAAGGCTATGAAGAACTCCCGCCGCCGCCGCGACCGCAATGATCAAGCAAACGTGCCATACTTGCAGGCTCTCGAAATACAGCAGCAGCGCAATCGCCAGAGAACAAAATCCCGCCACCGAATCGCCCAGTATCATCGTTCGCCGACGATCCCATCTGTCGACGAGCGCGCCGGCAAACGGAGAGATGAGTATGCTCGGAATGGAAACGGCAAGGATAGTCAAAGCAAACTTTGTGACCGACCTGGTGCTTTGATACACCCAGATACCGATTGCGAAGTTGGTCAACCCTGTGCCGAGAATCGAGACGAGTTGCCCGATGCCGATAATTATGAATGTACGCAGCTTGCGATTATCCGCTTTTTGATCCATTGAAAACCTCTCCGCAAGTTACCTTCGTTGCGCTCTATCAAGGCAGGCCGTCAGGCGCTCGGCGATGACGTGAACCTGAGGCTCGGCCATCATCGTGATGTGGTCGCCCGGAACGTCGAATATCTCCAGCGGTTGGGAAGTCAGATCGCTCCATCCCGACATGATCTCAGGTCTTCCGAGCGCAGGATGAACTATTACATAATGAGATTCGGGTCCCGCTTCAACGGCTCGAAATATGGTGACGCGCCCAGGGTATGGTTGCGGGATGTAGTTTCGCACCGCTCGCGCGCTGTTGAGGTGAATCTTCATCACCCGGCGCACCTGCTCTATTGAAACGCCTCCGAACGAATCCGGGCCTCCAACCCGCTCCAACACGAAATCTATCTGCTGGTTCAGGTCCATCTCTTTGAGCGAAGGTGTCAGATCGCATAATTCTCGAACACCTTTGAGGAAAGAACTCAACAACTCGAAGTCATCAGCGGGAAGAAGTTCGGAGAAGAACAATCTCCCCTCGAAGATCGGCGACCAGGTGTCGAGCAGAGTCAGCAGAGACACCTCCTGCCCTTGTGCGTGAAGTTGTCGGGCCATTTCAAAAGCTACCAGGCCGCCGAACGAAAGGCCTCCCAGGAGGTAAGGCCCGTGGGGCTGAACGGATCGAACCTCTTCGATATAACGAGTTGCCAGGTCTTCGACCCGCGTGTAAGGCTCCTCGCGGCCATCAAGTCCGACTGACTGCAATCCGTAAAACGGCTGGTCTGCGTCAAGATGTCGCGCAAGATCGATGAAGCCCAGCACGTTTCCTCCAGCCGCATGAACGCAAAAGAAAGGACGCCTGGAACCTCCCAGACGGATAGGCACAAGCGGCGACCACGAAAGCGAGCCGGTGCGCTCGCGCGCGATTTTAGCCATGTCCCTGATGGTCGCCCCATTGAAAAGAATTGAAAGCGGAAGGTCGAAGGATAGCTTTTTGTGAATCTCGGAGATCAACGACAGCGCCAGCATGGAATTGCCTCCGAGATCGAAGAAGTTATCCGTAGGACTGATGGGGCGAATGTCAAACACATCTTCCCAGATTGCGGCCAGTTGATATTCAAGTATGTCGTGGGGAGCTATGTCGCCCACCAGGAGGACTTTCGAAAAACTGTGCGCGAAGTCAGGTTCGGGAAGCGCGCTCGGATCTATTTTCCCATCGGGCGCGCGTGGCAGGGCCGGCAGCATCACAAAATCAGACGGCAGCATGTAATCGGGCAATCTCTCCTTGAGAAAACCGCGCAGTTGGTGAATGGAAACTTCTGACATCCCATCCATCGCCAGGTAAGCAACAAGATTAACTTCACGCGCAATGACTGCAGCATCCGTGACTGCCGGATGTTGAAGCAGTGCGGCTTCAATCTCTTCAAGATTGACACGGTAGCCGCGAACCTTCGCCCTCGCGCCGTCAGGTTCGAGTAATTCGATCCTTCCGTCAGGAAGGTAACGAGCCGCTCTCTTTGTTTTGTAAAGACAGGCGTCAGGCTCGTCGCTCAACGGATTGGGGATCAAATTTTCATCAGCCCCTGACGGCAACCGACAGCTTATATACAATTCACCCGGCACGCCGACAGGAGTCACCTCTAAATCGCGGCCCAGAACATAAGCCCGCCCGCCCGCAAGTGACTCGCTGACCGACAAGGCTCCTTTCCCATCGCCATTCAATTGATCGAGAATCCTCTTTCCTTCAGAAGCGCTCCGCTCCATCAGCCACCGACGCTCACTTTCGGTCAGCAGCGAATACTCCGACAGATGGCGGTCAGAATCAGCCGCGAAAGCTTCGAGCAGAGCCTTCAGGTGGCCGAGCATGTTGGCGATGCTCCCGGCGTCAAAGCGATGGCTATCGTATGCGATTCGCAGATGCAACTCAGGTCCCGGAACGGCTATCAGTGTTATGGGAGTGTTCGCCCTGGTGCCAAAGTGGTGATTGAGTTTGAAATCGAGGCTTCCGATCTTCTTCATCAGAGAGACCTGATCGATAGGATAATTTTCGTAAACGATCACACTTTCAAAAAGCGGCTGGCTCAAAGGCACTTCACTCCATGCCTGCGCCTGAGACCTCGGAGTGTATTCATACTCGCGAAGCTCGACCTGTCTGGCCTGAAGGTCGCTCAGCCAATCCGTCAGTTTTGCGTCAGGCAATACCTGTGTCCGCACAGGAAGAACGTTGATAAACAACCCGACCATGCCTTCCACCCCGGCAAGCTCTGCTGGCCGCCCTGAAACAGTGATGCCAAAGACAACGTCTCGACAGCCGCTGTAACGACTGAGCATCAACGCCCACGCGCCCTGCGCAATGACATTGGGCGTCAACTGATATTGTTTCGCCAGAGATTCCAACGCTACGGTCGTCGACTCAGACAGACTTATCTCCAGTTCGCCATATTTTTTATCAGAGGTCTCCTGGGCGGAAGTGAAGCCATCGAGGAGCGGAGTCGGCGAGGCGAAGCCTTTCAACATCTCGCGCCAGAATGATTCAGCCTTCATCGGGTCTCGACGGCTTAACCAGTTTATGTAATCGCGATATGGACGGCTGCGCTCCAAATGCAAATCCTCGCCTTGCCGGAATGCATTATAGAACGTCAACACCTCATCGATGACCATAGGCAACGACCAGCCGTCCAGCGCGAGATGATGACAACTCCATATAAACAGGCTTTCATCCTCGGAACATCGAATGAGAGTCAGACGCATCAGCGGAGCTTTCGACAAATCGAAGCCGCGTCGCCGATCTGCTTTAAGAAATTCTTCGAGCCGACTTTGTTGTTTGGACTCCGGCACTTCTCTCCAATCCTGCTCTTCCCAGCAGAGAGTCGCTTGCTGATGCACGATCTGAAGTGGCGCGCTCAGATTTTCCCAGTAGGCCGAAGTTCGCAAGATCGGGTGACGATCAACCACCTGCTGCCATGCCCGCTTGAATGTCGAAGGCTGAAAACCCGCTCCGAGATTCCAGCAAAGCTGTACGAATCCCTGTTCGGATTCGGGCATCGAGAGAGTATGAAGCGACATTTCCTGTTGCATAGGAGAGAGCGGATAAATATCTTCGATATGCCGGTCAACTTTCGCCAGTTCGTCGAGCCGTCGTTGATCCAGCTTCGCCAGAGGAAAATCTGACGGCGTATAGCCTACAGATTCGGATGAGAGGCAATGATCGATGATCGAGCGCAGCGCAATCAGAAAATTCTGAGCAAGAGCCTCAATAGTCGCTCGACGATAGATGTTTTCGCTATAAGACCACATCACCTGCAAGCGACCTTTGGTGACGCCCGCCGCCACATCCAACAAATATCGACGCTGCCCAAGTAAACTGTTTTCCAGTCCCGCGTTTTCTCCGGTCATCGTAAAGATCGGATCATCTGAGAGAGTAGGGTCGAATTGACCAAAATAGTTAAAACAGACCTGAGCTTGAGG
>DLHY01000090.1 GCA_002483445.1 Blastocatellia bacterium UBA7656 | reverse complement strand
TTCAAGCCATGTCAGTAAAAATCTTTATCAACCGAATCCTGTTCGTCGCGGCTCCCCTGCTCATAATGGTGTTTGCCGCTGAAGCGCGAGCCGATGTGCTGCGTCTCTATCTCAACGATCAGATAACTCCGGCAAGCGCCGATGTCGTCGCGGCGGCCATCAGCGAAGCTGAACGCTCGAATGCCTCGGCTCTCATCATCACGCTCAACACGCCGGGCGGGCTGGACATTTCGATGCGAGAGATCGTCGAGCGCATCGTCGCTTCGCGCGTGCCTGTGATCGTCTATGTCGGGCCGAGCGGATCGCGCGCAGCCTCGGCAGGTTTCGTGATACTGCTGGCGTCTGATCTCGCGGCCATGGCTCCCGGCACGGCTACGGGCGCGGCCCATCCTGTAATGTCTGACGGGCGCGACTTTCAAAAGACTATGGAAGAGAAGATCGTCAACGACGCCTCGGCCTACGTGCGCAGCTTCGCCGAAAAGCGCGGACGCGACCCGCAGGCGGCGGAATCCACCATCCGCGAGAGCAAATCTTTCACCGAGCGCGAAGCCCTCGAAAAGCGATTGATCGAAATCATCGCCAACGACGAAGCCGATCTTCTGCAAAAGGCCGATGGTCGCGTGATTCGCTTCGGCGGAAGCGAGGCGGTGCTTCACACTGCGAACCAGCGAATAGTCGAGTACACCCCGTCGCTTCGTCAGCGACTCTTGATGGCTCTTGCTGATCCGCGCATAGCGTTCGTACTTTTCGCTCTCGGCGCGCTGTGCGTTTATTTCGAGTTCCAGCATCCCGGCGCAGTCGTCCCCGGAGTGGTCGGATCGATAGCCGTCGTGCTGGCTCTTTATGGATTTCACATGCTGCCGATCAACCTGACCGGAGTGCTGTTGATAGCCGTGGCTATCGGGTTGTTCGTACTCGAAGCGAAGGTGCAGGGATTCGGCATACTCGGACTGGGAGGCATAGTGGCGGCAGTGATAGGCTCTATGATTTTGATCGATGTTTCGATACCTGAACTGAGGCTTCCCATCGGCCTCATACTTGCGGTCGTACTACCGTTTGCAGCTATCCTGATCCTTATGGTAAGGCTTGCGCTTCGCGCTCGCGGCGCGAAGGTGACTACGGGTCAGGCTGGTATGATCGGGCTTCGCGGCAAAGCGAAGAGCGATATCGCGCCGGAGGGAACAGTCTTTGTGCGCGGAGAACTTTGGGGCGCACGCTCGAATATGAAGATCGCGGCGGGCGAAACCATCCGCGTCACAGGGATGGACGGGCTTATTCTGGTAGTCGAAGTGGAAACGGATGAAGCCATAGTTCCGCGCGAAGCCTCCGCTTTCGATGGAAACTGAATTTGTCATTATGTTTGTTGCGAAAGAAGCGCGATGCGGCATTTTGCCCGACGCAAGCATTAGGAGCGTGAGCGATATGCCCTGATTCTGACTCTTGACCGCTTTCGAAGGAGTCTTTCACGATCTCGACCAATTCGCCCGGAAACGATCAAGAACTGAAAACTGAAAACTGAAAACTGTTTTCACGAGGAGAACGACATGAACGATCTGCCGATTTTTCTGATAACTCCCATTGCGATAGTGCTGCTTTACATTTTCAGCGTCATCAACATCCTTCCCGAATATGAGCGCGCTGTCATATTCCGTCTGGGTCGCGTGCTGCTTGATGCGAAAGGCCCCGGCCTGATACTTGTCTTCAGACCCATTGATCGCATTACGCGCGTCAGCCTCCGCACCGTTACGCTCGACGTTCCGCCACAGGACATCATCACCCGCGATAACGTTACTGTGTCCGTAAACGCCGTGGTCTACTTCAGAGTTATGGACCCGAACCGCGCGATTCTCGAAGTCGAGAATTATCTCTACGCGACTTCGCAGCTTGCTCAGACCACGCTGCGCAGCGTGCTTGGCGAGGTCGAGCTTGACGATCTGCTCTCGGAACGCGAACGCCTCAACGCGCGGCTCCGCGAGATACTCGACGAGCAGACCGATCCCTGGGGCATAAAGGTTTCGATGGTCGAAATAAAGGGAGTCGATCTTCCTTCGGAGATGCGGCGCGCGATGTCCAAACAGGCCGAGGCCGAGCGCGAGAAGCGTTCCAAGATCATTCATGCTGAAGGCGAATATCAGGCCGCCGAAAAACTGGTCAAGGCCGCGCGCGAGATAGCGACCCAGCCTATCGCGCTTCAGTTGCGCTATCTTCAGACGCTGACCGAAATCGGCGTCGAGCAGAACACGACTGTGGTATTCCCCATCCCCATCGATCTGATACAGGCGATGATGAACCAGGGCGACAATCAAAAAACCGTGACCGTTCAGCCGCGCGACCCGGCAGGAGTCAGGTGAGATGCAGCCTTACCCGCGAGGGGCCGCGCCCCGTCGGACGATGAGCAATCGTCAGGTCGCAGCAATCTATGTTGCAGGAGTCCTGCTTTTGCTCATCGCGTTCGCCGCCGGTCTGAGCGTGATCAAAAAACAGGCTGTCGAAGACCCGCTCACTCCCGTTCAAAACGGCGCGGCAAGAGAAGCGCAATCAGTGGATCAGCCATCGGGCAGTGAGTTGCAGTTTGAAATTCTGGTTGCGCCTTACGGGACTCTGGCCAGAGCGCGTCAGGTCGAGGCAGAACTTCGCAATCGTCGGTATTACTCCGCGCACGTGAAGATGCCCGCGGGTGGAGACACGCTTTATCGCGTAGTCATCGGCCCATACACACGCGCGGACGCCGACCGCGTGGCAACGGAATTATCGAAAGAAGGTTTGAAAGGTCTGATGGTCGTTCAGGTCAAGTGACTCGCTAAGAGTTGATGCGGATGAGAGGACTTGAAAGCAGGTATCTCAAACGCTTTCAGATTGTGAATGCCGAAGGGGGGACTTGAACCCCCACGACCTTTCGGTCATGCGCCCCTGAAACGCACGTGTCTGCCAATTTCACCACTTCGGCTTGTTACCCATTAGCTGTCTTCCTTCTACGCCTATACTCTTTAGCATCATGTCGCCCCGCTGGTCAAATCATCCCTTTGCCGGTCAACGGAGAAAGGCAATATACTGAGCAGGCGTAAAAAGTGTCAAGCAGGAGTGCCTTCGACTTGCTTATTACGAAGCTATCGCCGCAAAAAGTTTTTCAATCCCTGCCCAAATCGCGCGAGCGCGCAATCACGGCAGACCAACTCGCGCGCGCTCTCAGTCTCGATGAGAGACAACGCGGCAGTTTCGACACTTACCTCGCCGAATTCGTCCGCGCAGGCGTGGCCGCATCGAAAGGCGGGCGATACTGGCGCAAACAATCCTCGAATTTTTTGATAGGAACTTTCACAGGCACGCGCTCAGGTCACGGCTTCGTCATCCCTGATGACGAGCGCGAACGCACGAAAGGCGATCTCTACATCAACGAACACGGGATGGGCGCGGCTCTTCACGGAGATAAAGTCATCGCGTTTATAACGCGCTCAACCTCGCGCGGACGCGAAGGCCGCGTCGAATCAGTTCTTCATCGCGAAAACCTTTCTATAGTCGGAAAGTTCGTGCGACTCAAAAAAGAATCCCTCGTCTCGCCGCTCGATGAAAGATTTCTCCACAACATCAACATCAACGCTTCGGACACTCTCGGCGCGCGGAATGAAGAAATAGTCACAGTCGAAATCACTCGCCCTCCCATCGCAGGCCGCCCGCCCTGGGGCCGCATCGTGGAAGTGCTTGGCTCTGAAGAGACGCCCGGAATCGATATCGAAATCATCATCAGAAAACATCAACTGCCGCATCGCTTTTCCGAACGAGCGATCGCGGAAGCTGAAGCCGCAAGCGAAACGATCTGCGCCGCTGACCTCACCCATCGCGTCGATCTGCGCCAGTCTTTGACTGTCACCATCGATGGAGAAACGGCGCGCGATTTCGATGACGCGGTATCGCTCGAAACTCTGCCCAACGGGCGATTGCGGCTCGGCGTGCATATCGCCGACGTGAGCCATTACGTCCGCGAAGGGAGCTATCTCGACGAAGAGGCTTTCCGTCGCGGCACGTCGGTTTATTTTCCTGAGCGGGCGATACCGATGCTGCCCGAAAAGTTGTCGAATGAAATATGCTCGCTCAATCCGCGCGCAGACCGCCTCACGATGTCCGCGTTGATGGAGATGAGCCGCGACGGGAAAGTTTTGGATTATCGATTGACGCCTTCCGTCATTCACAGCCGCGAGCGGATGACTTACACGGCGGTCAATGAAATTCTCTCTGACCCGCGAGGCGAAACCGCCCGGCATTACGCTCACGTCAAAGATATGCTCGCGGCTATGCATGAATTGACGCTTGCGCTGATTCGTCGGCGCGAGGAGCGAGGCGCGATTGATTTCGATCTGCCCGAAGCCGAAATTCTCTTCGACGACGAAGGGCAGATAGGCGGCATCGTCCGAAGTGAGCGCAACATCGCGCATCGGTTGATCGAAGAATTCATGCTGCTGGCGAATGAAACCGTGGCGCGTCATCTCGAACGACTCCGTGTGCCGTCGCTTTATCGCATACACGAAGAGCCTGAATTGTCGAGAGTGGAAGAGTTCGCCGAGATAGCTCATTCTTTCGGGTATAAATTTTCCATGCACGGAACAATTCCGCAGCGCGGGTTTCAACATCTCTCGCGCCAGATAGAAGGCCGCCCCGAAGAGCGAATGCTCAGTTACCTGATGTTGCGCTCGATGCAGCGCGCTCGCTACACGCCGCAAAACGCGGGCCACTTCGGGCTTGCGATGAAGACCTACACCCATTTCACTTCGCCCATTCGCCGCTATCCCGATCTGGTCGTGCATAGAATTCTGCATGAAGTGATCGAGCGCGGGCGAAGCGGCGAGGAAGAGTGGCAGCAATTAGATTTGGGAAGCAGGCGATCTCTCAAGCGAATTTCGTGGCTGGTTTTAGATGAACAGCGCGAGGGAGAATTGCGAAGCGCGCTTGAGATGATCGGAGAGCATTCAAGTCTAAGAGAGCGGGCAGCGGCGGATGCAGAGCGCGAGTTGATGGGATGGCGCAAAGCGGATTTCATGGCTGATCGAGTGGGTGAAGAATTCGATGGCGTGATAGTCGGGGTGAAAGAGTACGGATTTTTTGTCGAGTTGAACGAACTTTTCGTCGAAGGGCTTGTGCATGTCTCGACTCTGAAAAATGATTTCTATGAATATCACGAACGCAGACATCGATTGATCGGAGCTAGAACGGGGCGCAAGTTTCGACTTGGAGATGCGGTAAAAGTTTCTGTCGACAGAGTCGACCGCGAGCGACACCTGATCGATTTTTCACTGGTCGAATGATGAGAAGATTTCCTCATGTTATTCCGCGGGCGCTACGGAGAGCTTCGAATTTATGAACAGCGGAAGGGGTAGAAACCGCAGAGGCACAGAGGCGCAGAGGTTGCGCAAAGTTTTCTTCTCTGCGTTTACTCTGCGTCTCGGCGTCTCTGCGTCGAAGTCCCCTTCCGTTGACAAATTTGAAAAGCGATGTAAAGAGCCTCGATTGAAAAACAGGTTTCTTCTTAAACCTCTTGCCGCGCTGCTCCTGGCCAGCGTCGTTTTTGCTCAAACGCCTTCGAAGACTGAGTTCGAAATCACGGAAGGCATCTTTCACGACGGACTCGGAACATTCGCGGAATTGTCATTGGCAAACGATCTCATAACTCTTGCGCAAATCAATCAGCCTCCTTTCGATACCTCGCGCGCCGAAGCGAAAATGAAAGAGGCCGTCGACCGACTTCCCGCGCAGCACGCCTCGCGCGCCGTCTTTCAACGCGAAATCGCAAACATCAAATCGGCTACGAAAAGAGGAGCCGCCGCGCTTCTTGATTTCATAAAACCCGCGCGACTCCTGCGGGTTCGTCACACGGCGAGAGAATTCAGCAACGCGAAGGCGGGCGATATAAGGCTTGAATGCGAAGGCCGCGCGGCGTTGCCCGTCTCGGTCAAAACCGACAAATCGGGCAAGGTCGCCGTCTCGGAAGGCCAGACGCCTGACATCGGAGAGAAATGGGCCGAAAGATATTTTCGAGTTTCCGCCGACGAGCTTGAGGCGATGATAAAAGAGCTTGGCTTTTCATCGCTGACCGATCTCAAATCGAATTATCTGAATGTCTCGCGCCTCGTCGCGGAGATTCTCATTCGCAAACTCGGACTTGAAGGAGCCACGCTGACGGATTTCAGCCGAGCGAAGGTGACGAACCTCGAAGCCGCGAAATATCTTTTTCATCAACTGCTCCGCTTCAAGCACGGCGATGACCAGAGCCGCGTGATCATCTTTGATCGCTCGACCGCTGAGGTGAAATGGGAATCCGCGCTCGAAGGAATCGATATGGACAGCCTCACCGCCGACCGCATTTCGCTTCTGCCCTCGCGCCCGCGCGGTCACGAAATCGCGTCGGAGTTCGGCATAAAAATAGATGGTCGAACAATCGTGTCTTTTCAGATCAAGCACAAGCGGGGCGCATCTCGCGGCACCGCCCGACAGTTTGAATTTTCGGATATCACCACGCGGCTGCGTGTTTGACCCGGACGTGGTGAACATATTCGATTGTTGAATCGCGTTTGTACTGGCGACCGTTGTCGGCTTTGAACCTGCTGTAAGGCTTTTTGAATATACGAGGCTTGCCGCGAAGAGCGAGGACTTTTCGCACGTCGTCGAAACTCATCACTCCCTCGTCGTTGTAACTGAGCAGGATATGTTTCGCCTTCGCGTTTCTGACGAGGTGTTCGAGAGCTTCCAGAGCCGCATTCCTTCGGCAATAACGGCTGCGCGGATAGTTGCGCATACCGGTGACGCCGTTGAGAGAAGGGTCGTCATAGCGGGCGATGGTTTCAAGCACGTGATAATTCGCGCCGTACTCGCGATGGTTGTAAGGCGGGTCGAGATACAAAATATCGCATTCGATTTCTTCGATGAGTTCATTCGCATCTCTGTTGAAGACCTTGCATTGTCGAACCTTGTCGCTCAATTCGAGCGGCTTGAGAGAGAGCGGCCTTAGTGCGCTGGCTTTGAATTTTTTCAGATAAGCTCCGTACACGCTTGCCGTGTTTGCAACCTGATCGATGGCTTCGAGCAGCGAGCAGAGGATGTAGAAATACTCCTGCTCGTTTATGATTCCGTCTTCGAGCCAGCATTTGATCGATTGTCTGATGGCGTCGGCTCTCTCGGCATTCTGCTCGGTGTAGTAAAGTCTGTCTCCTGCGGGGCTGTAGTTGAGCGCGATGAATCCTTTTGCGCCCGACAGGTTGTTTAAGAATTCAATCGCCGCGTCGATGGATTTTCCTGAACGCGCTATCTCATATCTGCTGCGAAGCTCTTTGAATGCGGGCGGGCGATTGATTTCGATGTAGGCTTTGTTCAAAGCGTAGGCGTAATACTGAATGTCGTTGGCGATGACTCTCAGACCGCGTCGTTTGAAGTGGCGACCGACCGCGCCGGTTCCTGCAAACAGATCGCAAAAAACTTTTTCGCTGCCGTCGGAAATTCGACCGTATACATGATCGAGAAAACCAAGCAGCGAGTATTTCGAGCCGATGTAGTTCACCGCTGTTAGATATACCATTTCGGCGCTTGAATGGAGAAGCCCCGACTGATAGCCTAACTTTTCAGTCGGCGCTCGCCTTCTACCAAATCACTGCTCGCGCTTGCCGTCCACGCGCGATTTTATGCAGCGCAATCTGACGGGTTGTGCGCCCTGAAAATACGAAATTTGGAGCCACGCAAGCTAACAGCTTGCGCCACATTCCAGAGGAGTAGGCGATGTCGTCCGGGACGACATGCTGAAACGATGAAAACTGAAAACTGAAAACTGAAAACTGTTTTCAGAGGAGGGGATTTATGAAACGCCTTTTTGCCTCAGCCTTAATGCTCGTGCTTGCGCTTGGCGGAGCCTTAGCCCAGAGCTATCGACCGTTTACGATAAACGATCTGATTCCTGTCAAAAGAGTCGGCGACCCGCAACTCTCGCCCGATGGTCGATGGATCGCTTTCACCATCACTGACACCGACTTTGACGCAAACCGACGCTCGACTCAAATCTATCTCGTCTCCGTCGAAGGCGGAGAGATTCAACAACTGACGAAAGAAAAGCAGTCATCCGTCTCGCCGCGCTGGTCGCCCGACGGAAAACGCCTTGCTTTCATCTCAGCCCGCGACGGCGCGCCGCAAGTCTGGACTCTCGAAATGGCCGAAGTCGCAACAGGGCCGCTCAAAAAAATAACAAACATCTCGACCGGAGCCGATGGGCCAGTCTGGTCGCCCGACGGCAACTGGATCGCTTTCACTTCGGAAATCTATCCCAACTGCGCCTCGGATGATTGCAACCGTAAGCGGGATGAGCAGATGGAAGCGAGCAAAGTCAAAGCGCGCATAACAGACCGCCTGCTTTATCGTCACTGGAATCAATGGGAAGACGGAAAGCGCGCACACGTTTTCGTCGCGCCCGCGTCGGGCGGCGAAGCGAAAGATATGACTCCGGGCGATTGGGACGCGCCGCCGTTCAGCCTCGGCGGGCCAGTGGATTACGCCTTCTCGCCCGATTCGCGTGAGCTTGCCTTCGCGCGCAATACCGACAAAGTCGAAGCCACATCGACGAACGGCGACATCTTCATCGTCCCAACGTCAGGCGGCGAGGCGAAGCGCATAACAGGCGCGAACAAAGGCGCTGACCTCTCGCCTCAGTATTCGCCCGACGGTCGCTATCTGGCTTATCGCTCGCAGGCAAAAGCAGGCTTCGAATCAGATCGATGGCGATTGATGCTCTACGACCGCAAGAGCGGCCAGAGCCGTTCGATCAGCGAAGCTCTCGATTCATCAGTCGAAAGCTTCACCTTCTCGCCCGATGGTCAGAAAGTTTTTCTCACCGCGCTGGATCGCGGGCGTCAGTGTATCTACACCCTTTCGACGAGCGGCGGACAAGCGAAGAAGATCATCGGTGAAGGAGTGAACGATGATGTTCAACTCACGCCCGATGGCCGGACTTTGATCTTCACTCGCAACAGGCTCACGCATCCGGTCGAGATATTTCGCGCTTCGGCGGACGGCAGCGCGGTTAAAAAACTCACATCGGTCAATGAAGCTTATCTTGCGCCTTTCAATCTCAAGGCGGCTGAAGACGTGACGTGGACGGGCGCTTTGGGTACGAAGATTCATGGCTTTCTCATCAAGCCCGCTGATTTCACGCCCGACAAAAAATGGCCTTTGATAGTTTTGATTCACGGCGGGCCGCAGGGCGCGTGGAACGACAGTTGGAGCTATCGCTGGAACCCCCAGGTATTCGCCGCGTCAGGTTATGTCGTGTTCGCTCCGAATCCGCGAGGCTCTACAGGCTACGGCCAACGACTCACTGACGAGATTTCGGGAGACTGGGCCGGAAAGGTTTACATCGATCTGATGAACGGCGTCTCTCACATAGCGTCGAAGCCTTACATTGATCGCGCTCGCGTGGGCGCGGCGGGCGGAAGCTACGGCGGGTACATGGTCAATTGGATTTTGGGACACAACACAGACCCGCGAGTGAAGTTCAAAGCTCTGGTTTCGCACGCGGGAGTTTACAATCTGACTAGCATGTACGGCGCGACCGAAGAGTTATGGTTTACGGACTGGGAATTCAAGGGGACGCCGTGGACTAATCCTCAGATGTACGCGCGATGGTCGCCGCATCTGGCGGCAAAAAATTTCCGAACCCCCACGCTCGTCATTCACGGCGAGTTGGATTATCGAGTGCCTTACACCGAAGGCTTGCAGCTATTCACCGCCCTTCAACGTCAGGGCGTGGATTCGAAGCTCTTAGTGTATCCTGATGAAGGCCACTGGATTTTGAAGCCGCAGAACAGCAAGCTCTGGTACGACACCGTGATGGGATGGTTCGATAAACACCTCAAAGGCCAGCCGTGATAGATAACACAACTTCGGCTCGCTGCCTTCGATCACAGAAAGCAGCGGGCCGAAATCCTCTCACGCATCTTTCAGCTTATCGAGCATAGCGCGCGCTTTGTCGGCGTACTCGCCTCTGGGAAGTTTTTCCAGATAAAGTTTCAATTCGCTGACGGCAGGATCGCGCTCGCCTTTTTTCAGAAACAGGTGAGCCTTGTAGTAATGCGCGACGGCGAACTCCGTCCCGCCCAAAGCTAATGCTTTGCCCAACTCGCGGGAAGCTGAATCGAGATCGTCAGTCTCGACCGAAGCTATGCCGAGATAAAGATGCGCGGCAGGCGATGAGCTATCGATGGAGAGAGCTTCGTTGATCTGATCGATTGCGTCGGTGAATCGTTTTTTCTCGACCATAGCGATGCCGATGTTGAGGCGTGGATTGAAGGCTTTCGGGCCTATGTCGATTGCGGCCTCGAACTGTTCGATGGCGTCATCGAGTTGTTTGAGCTTGAGGTATTGCACGCCGAGGTCATTGCGAGCCATCAGGTAAGGCGGATATATTTCGATGGCCTGCTTGTACCGCTCGATGGCTTCCAGTAATTTCCCCTCATTGGCAAGCCCGGTGGCCTTTTCAAATTCTTTCCTTGCCTGATCAGGAACGTGTTGATCCGTTTCGGCGGACGAGACCACATTGCCGGTATTGGGTTTCGAGGGCGTTCCTTTTTCCCTGAGCGGGATGACGAGATTGACTCTCATGCCGCGCATCAGCCGCACCTGTTCAGTAACAGGCTCGTAGCGTTTGGGATCGCCTGCAATTTCGACGTAGTAATTTCCCTGAGCGAGACCATCGAAGTTGAAGTAGCCGTTTGCATCGGTGTAGAGACCGAGGCCGGGATCGCTCAAGGTGCTGAGGGTGATGCGAATTCGTTCGCCGACAGGATGACCCGACGGCATAACAACGCGGCCGGCGATGCTCCCGTTCCCTGTAGTATCGCGCCCTGACGGAGTTGATCGAGCCGGGGGGGGTTGGGTTTGCGCTCGACAGAGACCGGCGACGCAAAGAGTGAAAGCGGCAAACAGGAAGATTCGAATGACTCGATTTGCCATCTGCTTCATCCTCCAGATTCAAAAAGTGTTCGATGCGAAATGGTAAAAGTATGCCGAAAGTCGGATTTTATGACCCCGCTATTTTACCCGAAATCGCCGTAAAGGTGAAAAGCTTTCTTGCGATCAGAAGAATTTCCCAAATGAGAAATAGACCTTGCCGCGACCGCCTTCGCCAAAGCTTCCGATCAAAGAAAACGGCCCCAGGCGCGTGTCCATGATCAGGCCGCCTGAAAACTGATTGCGCAGTTGTCCTGCATCAAGCCGCGTGAAAGCTCCGCCGATGTCGTACCAGCCTGTCGCAAATATTTTTCCGCCGAGCAAAGTAGGGAGATCGTAAATCCGACGATGATAGCCGAGAGTGGCAATCGCGTAATGAGGGCCGCGAAACTCGTCTCGATCATAAGCTCCCAGACGAAACGGCCCGCCGAGCGTGAACTGCTGCGCGGGCGTGGCTGCGCGGTTGAAGGAAGTTCCGCCCGCCGCGGACAAAAACAATGAGCCTCGATCCGAGACCGGATGGAAAAAAGATGCGCTCAACTCAGCCTGTCGAAATCCGTCCTCTGATCCCGGAGCCTTGAAAAACCATCGCCATTCGGTCGCAAGCCTCAAACCTCGCGTGGCTACGGTCGGGGAGTCCTGATCGTCATAAGCCCAGCGCAGACGGGCAAGATCGACACGGCCCGCGAGCGATCCCGGCGGCCCGTCTCCTGTGAGCGGGTGCGCATCGAAATAGCCGGTTTCTATGCCTGCGCGAAATTCGCTCCGCGTGTTTGTAAATCCGAAATCGATTCCTGCGCCCAGTCGATCAGTTTGAAATTCCGCGACGCGCGACCCGTTGAGAAAGAAGAACTGCCTTTCCCTTCGATACGACGCTCTCGGAGCGATAAAGAAACCGCCATCTCCAACCGGGCGATAATACTCCGAGAGAAACAGAGTCCTGAAACCAGCCTTCATGTCGTTGCGCCACTCGGCCCCGTAGCGACCAATGTCGTAGAGAGTCAGTCGCGTGCCTATCGTGAAGCTCAGATCGTTTACATCCGAGCCTTCTATCTCGATGCTGACGTTGATCACGGGCGGCGCGTGGTTCTTTTCTCTGGCGGTGACGAGCAGAATGTTCCTGCTCGAATCATCAGCGCGTGAGAAAACATAATCGAGGCTTGAGTATCTTCCCTGTCCGGTTATGCGCGTAAGATCGCGTTCGAGCTTGTCAACGTCGAGCGGCTTGCCCGCGTGATCTTCGAGTTTTTCGTGAATGCGCTTTTTCGCCTCTCTGTCGACGCCCGCGATTTGCACTTCATCAGGCACAAGCGTTTCTCTCTTCTGCTTCGACCGGCGAAGGGCGAGATGCTCAAGCCAGTCTGATTCGTTGAGCGAGAGTTTTTCAAGCAACGCCGCTTTCTGTTGGGTGGCTTCGAATCCAAGATCGGCTATTTTATCGATGTCGGAAAAATCGAGTATCGAGCGATTGCCAAGCTCAGGCGCGATTATTATATCGGCCAGCCTCAGATTGCGGCGGTCATTGTCGATAGTCATCACAGTAATCGATTGTTGAACTATTCCTGTGAGCGATGCGATTGTCTTCAAGTCTCCGAGTGGAGTCCCTGCATCGACAGCGATCACTATGTCGGGCTTCATCTCGCGCATGATGTTGGTCGGAATGTTGTTGAGCAGTCCTCCATCTACGAGTACTTTGCCGTCGCGTTCTACGGGAGGGAACACTCCGGGGATAGACATCGTCGCGCGCATGGCCGAAGCGAGCGGGCCGTCTTTGATCGTCACGGATTCTGCTTTGAGAAAATCCGTCGCCGTGCAGCGAAAAGGGATGGGCAGATGGTCGAAGTTTGCGACGGAAGAATAAGGCAGCGCGAGGCGATCCATCACGAGGCCGATGTAATGAGCCGAACTCAGTCCGTTTGGAAGCGACACTCCGTTTCGCAGTCCCACTTCGACGTCGACCTGAAAACTGCGTCGGTCTTCCTTGCGGCGAAAAGATAGCTGCTCGTAAGTAGGGCCGTTGCCGAATGCCTGTTCCCAGTCGATGCTTTTGAGAAAAGAGCGCATTTCATCGGGCGTCATTCCGATTGAGTACAGCGCGCCGACCAGCCCCCCGATGCTCGTCCCGGCGATGTAATCGATGGGGATGCGATGGCGCTCGAACCATTCAAGCACGCCCACATGAGCCAGCCCGCGCCCTCCTCCACCGCTCAGCA
The DNA here is from genome assembly GCA_002483445.1 of Blastocatellia bacterium UBA7656. GTDB lineage: Bacteria > Acidobacteriota > Blastocatellia > UBA7656 > UBA7656 > UBA7656. Next base: position 14,924 of record DLHY01000090.1, on the reverse strand, counting down.
CCAGACCTATGCGCGGACGTTTCTGTTCGGCGGTTTGCGCAAAAGAATTGAAAGAAAAAACGAGCGCCACTAACAGCGCGCAGAAAACTTTTGCAGGAAAGTTCGCTTTCATAGCCTTGCCTTTGAGATTGAGATACCGGGCAAAGATCGTATGCCGGTGAGAGTCGATTCCATCGGGCGCGCACCCGGTCAGTCTTTGCGTTGCAGTTGTCCGGCGACCCGTTCGGTGGCGAGTCTGACGGCTTCAGCATCTCCGAGGTAGAAATGGCGAATGGAGTTGAGATCATCATCGAGTTCGTAGACGAGCGGAATGCCTGTCGGAATATTGAGGCCGACTATTTCTTCGTCAGAAACCTGGTCGAGATATTTGACCAGCGCGCGAAGGCTGTTCCCATGCGCGGCGACGATCACGCGCTGACCCGCGCGGAGAGCGGGCGCGATCCTCTCATGCCAGTAAGGGAGGAATCGCTCGACGGTATCCTTGAGGCATTCGGTGAGCGGAATCTCTTCCGGGCTGAGCGAAGCGTATCGCGGGTCGCGGGCCGGGTTTCGCTGATCTTCGGGGTCGAGAGCGGGCGGGCGAATCGAGTAGCTGCGCCGCCAGATTTGAGTCTGCTCGATACCGTGTCGCTCGGCAGTTTCAGTTTTGTTCAGCCCTTGCAGAGCGCCGTAGTGTCGTTCGTTCAATCGCCAGTCGAGATGGATGGGAATCCACATCGAATCCATTTCTTCGAGAGCAAGCCACAGAGTCTTGATCGCGCGCTTGAGTACGGACGTGAAAGCAAGATCGAAGATGTATCCTTCGTGGAGCAGCGTGCGACCGGCTTCCAGAGCCTCACGGACGCCTTTTTCGCTCAATCCCACATCAGTCCATCCGGTGAATCGATTCTCCCTGTTCCATGTGCTTTCGCCGTGTCTAAGCAGAACGAGTCGCCTCATTATTTGTCTCACCTCTCGATGCTGTGATTCCAGAGAGGGAATTTACTATCTGGCCGGGGCAAAGTCACGCGCAGAAGATATTCCAAAGAAAAAGGCGCGAAGGTTTGACGAGAGACCTTCGCGCCTATGCCGCCCTCACTTCTTCGCGACCGGAGGCGGGCTTGCTCTTCCATCTCGCAAAGCGATCTGACCCTGGCGCGAAAAGTTGATCGACTCGCCGAGTATGCGGGCGGCTTCCTGGGGGGCGTGAAAGCCCGTCGAGTTTTCCGCCTCGACGAAATCGAGATAAAACTGCGCCTTGCGCTGAAACGACTGCGCCGCTGCAAGCTCCGCCTCGCTCCTCCCCGACGAGCGAGCCGCCTTGATGTCGCTTATCAAATCCATCAGCGCGTCCATCGCCAGATTGCGCAAACGGAAAGTACGCTCCTGAATCGTCCCGACTCTGGCCTTGAGTTCTTCTTCGGGCCATTTGTGACACGTCTGACATGAGCGATTGATATTAAGGAGCGGGCTGCGAATGTGATGATCGCTGATCTTGAGCGCGCCCTCGCGCTTGTAAGGCATGTGGCAATCGGCGCAACTCACGCCCGACCGCGCGTGAATGCCCTGACTCCATAATTCGAATTCGGGATGTTGAGCCTTGAGCGCGGGCGCTCCCGTGTCGGCGTGAGTCCAGTCCTTGAACTTCTCCTCTTCGTAATAAGCGAGGATGTCATCGACTTTCAGACCCTTGCTCCACGGATAAACCAGTCGCTTCTCCGGCCCTTTGAAATAATATTCGACGTGGCATTGGCCGCACACAAAGGCGCGCATCTCCTGACGTGTTGCCTGTTTGTTCACGTCATAGTTTTGAACGCCCTGTGAGGCTTTAAGCGCGCGAATGCCTTCGATGAATCCGGGGCGCGTCACCCGCAGTTGCATATTCGCCGGATCGTGGCAATCGATGCAGGCTACGGGGTGCGTGACCTGCTTGCGCGCTTCCGTGTATGGCATCTGATTCATCTGCTCGAACCCACGGATCAGATCGCCGCCGCCGAGCGTCTTGTATGGCACATAGACCGATGCATGGCAGTGCATACAGGTGCCGGGCTGTTTTACGACCTGCTGACGTTCGGTGTAGGTCTGATCTTCGAGCATGAAGGCGTGGCCTCGCTCTTCGCGAAAATCCTTCGAGAAAGCATAGCCCGCCCACATGATTTTCAATCGAGGGTCTTCTTCTATTTTCGACTGCGCGACTACCGAGCGCGGATCGACTGCGGAGGGCGTGCGCGGGATGGCTTCGCTTCCGCCGAAACGTGTGCGCACCTGATCGACGGTGCGGAGATAATCGTCGTACTGTAGCGGAAAATTCTTGCCCCATACAGCCGGGTCTTCAGTCTCGTCCGTCAACTCGACCACGCGATAAAAGGGATTCCTCGCTTCCTGTTTGCGCTCGAATATGTTGACGAGCAGCGCCGTGCCGCCTATTGCGACAAGCGTGGCCAGAAGAGCCGTGATGAGGAAGAAACGTCGATTGCGCCGATTGTCTGTCTGATTCGTTTCCTTGTCGTCGGTATGGTTCGTTTCAGTCATGTTCTCTTCTCCGTGTGTTGCGACTATGCGCATTCAATGCATGTGTCCCACTGAATTATGGCAGCGTATGCAGGAAGTCTGTTCGCCTTCGCGCACGGCGTGCGGCCCTTCGATTGCCGTTACAGTTTCCTGATGGCATTTGCGACAGGACTGCTCGGTGATTTCGCGGCTGGCGGGGGTGATCCGGATGTTGTCTTCGAATCGGCCAGTGGTGAAATAGAAAGAATGCCAGAAGCCGTTTCTGGCTTTCGTTGCGTACTTGCCGACGAAGCCCGAGGGCGTGTGGCAGTCGTTGCATCGAGCGACTGAGCGATGCGAAGACTTGACCCATCCGTCATACTGCTCGCGCATGACGTGGCAATTATTGCAGGCCGCCGAGTCATCCGTCAGATAAGACCAGCCCTGAGCGTAGACGAACGTGTAAGCGCAGATTCCGACCGCGAGGCCGATCACTGCGCCGAGGACTATGCCTTTTATGGCGCGTAGCTTCATTGATGATCCTCCCGTGCTAGAAACGCTGCGTGAATTCGAGGTATAAAAACCGCGCGCCGGGATGCTGACCGCCAGCCGGGTAGACGAACGATTGCGCGCCGCCTCCACGAACGCCTGCGATGTAAAACGTCAGCGAAGATTGTTTCGCGATATTGCAATCGACGCTCAGATCGAAGAGCGTCCCCAGACTGCGGTTTCCGCCTGAGGGTCTCCCCGCGTAACCGAAACTGTTTTTCTGAAACGCGCCGCCGCCAACGTACCACAAATCTTTTTCGTCGCTCAATCTGAGATAACGAACATCGGTTCTGAGAGAGACTCGCTCGTGCGGTTTGAGTCGAAGCTGGGCGAAAGCGTCTTCAAGGTTCATCAGGTTGTAGAAGGGAAATCGCGCGTAGACGCGCGGCGTGGGAAGAATCTGAAAAAATGTCGCGTGAACGTCGTCCGCCGCGTTGCCGTCGCCCGTGCTGCGGAAGTAGCCGCCTCTAACCCACGGTTTGATCTTTGACGCGAACTGATAGCCCGCTTCAACCGCTATCGCGCCCGCCCGGTGATCGAGACTTCCCCAATGGCCGAACTGCCCCGCTCCCCAGAGCAAAATGTCGGCGGTTCCTTTTCCCGCTTTGATTGCGCTGATGAAATGACCGCCCAGGGTCGTGAGGCGAATGTTTTCGCCATCGCTTTGACGCGCAAGCAGAGATCGGTTATCGGTTTTGATTGCATTGCGCCCGTCGTGATAGTGAATGGCGAAAGCGCGAGCTTCGCTGCTGGCCTTCTTGCCCGGAAAAGCTCTTGAGAGCGCGCCGTAATAGAGATCGACGTCGAGTTCCTTGTTGGCGTTCAACTGAAAGACGCCTTCCGTTGGGCGCGCGGCAAAAAGAGTCAGGTTATGTTTCTTGAGATTGAGCGAGAACTCAACTCCGTCGAAACTGCGCTGAACGTGAGAGAAGCCAAACGGCCCGATCAGTCGTTGAGAGATGCCGTCGCGCTTGAGCGTCAGGATTGTCGGATCAGCTAAAACCTTTTCATTGCCATCAGAGAATTCGAAGCGGCCTACTCTTAAACTGCTTCCTCCCGCGAGACCGTCCATTTTGAAACGCACGAATGCCTGTTTCAAAATGGCGGTTGCGTCCTGCGTGCCGCTTGCGGCGAAGTAAGATGCGCCAAGCCCAAGCTGTCCCTGCGGCGCAGGCGCGATGGCTTTGTCGGGAAGATTGATGAGAGCGGGGAATGCGCCTTCAATCTGCCAATCGATTTTTTCTGTTTTCTGACTGAGGCTCAGGCGCAGCAAGGCGGCGCCGAAGGTGTAGCTGCCGTCTGCGGCTGAGGTGTCGAACCAGTCCCAGTTTTCAAGCCTCGCGCGAAGGCTGCCGGAGAAAAGCACGTTGCCGATCTTGATTTCTTTCGGACCGGCCGATGTTTGAGCGGAAGAATTTGATTGAACGGCTTTATTGTCCTGTTGAGCAAGCGCGGTCTGTGCGCTAAGTATAAGTGCAGTTGCTGTCAAACAGGGCAGGAGCCATCTCAACCCCGATGGAATCGGGTCGCTGGTTTTCATGTGCAAACCTCGAAAAATTATTGGCGACCCACTTCGCGACCTATTTTCCCCGACAGAGAATCAAAGAGCAACTGTTAATGCAAAAAATAACTGTGTCGCGCGCTGAAACGCTCAAGCGCGGAAAGAGAGATCAAAAGCGAATCACTACTTCTCACCTTTTCTCATCGCGTGACGCGAATGAGCATCTCTGTTCCGCTTTCGAGTTTCACCCGTTTACTTCCCTGAATGTACACTGATCCGGCGCCAGCGCCAGCGCCCACTGCCGCGCCGATGGCCGCGCCCTTTCCGCCTCCGACCACGCCGCCGATGACGGCCCCGACGACAGCGCCGCCGACAGTTCTCTTGGTTGTCTTCGATCCCTGCTTGCCGCTTTCAACGCGGCCTTCTTCATCGACCTTCGCATCATCCTCGCCATAAACTCTTACGACCTGCGCCCGTAGGAGCGCGGTTCCGCCTTCGCGATAGCGTATGCGGTCGAAGACGAAAACTATCGAAGTGCGCCCTTTGAATTTGCCTGACTGTTTGACGCTTGCCAGATGTCCTTCGATGACTGAATCATCATAGCGGGCGGGCGTAAGCACGGTGGCTTTGAACCTGTCGCCGCTGCGCGCCTCTTTTGTATCGACAGTGTCTTCGAGTCTGATTTTCATCTGCGTGCCGACCGGCACCTTGCGCACGCCGACAGGCGTTCTGCGCGTTCGCGATCTGGACTGAGCATGGGTGATGACTGGTTGAATGAGCAGAACTATAATCAGGATCGCGCTCGCTTTGAGCGCAGTCAAACGGAGAAAACTTACAGATGCAGGTTTCATAATCCCTCCTTGATCTCAATGTCTGGTCGCGTCTGAAGAGACGGCCTTACAATTCGCCTCACATTCTATCAAAACTTTGGCGTCGGAAACATCGGAGCTCGCGGGGGGTGGTTGAGGTATTAGAAATCGCCGGGTAGAAAAAAATTGGAGGTCGCCACTGTGCCCGAGCAGCGACCTCTCCCCAAGTTCAGAACAGAATGGTAGAGATTCTAAGGATGTGCGTCTTTAACATAAGCAATCGCGATACCGCGAAGTGCCTTGCCGTTAAACCACAGATATATAAGCGGTTATTAAAAAGGCTTCGAATGCCGGACGTTGGAACTTTCCATGATTCTGGAAGCCTTTACGAAAAATTGGAAATCCGCCGCTTATTGGCTGGGTGGAAAAGAGCGGAAAGCGGTTGCCTCTCTTTTTCGCATTCTTGCGCGAAGTATTTTTTCACCCATTCATCGGGCAAGTGATATAATCTCCGCACGCCATTTCGTTCAATGACCGGGTTGCGTTGCCGATGCCCGGAGTCGACGCAGCCCGACCAGTGGTTGAAGCATATTGCCGCCCTGCGGATGATATGTTTCTTCCGATGAAGCTTCATCAGAAGCGCAACGCTACAGGTAAGGAGGTACTTTCATGTCACGTAAAGCGATTGCAGTTCTGGCTCTTTTGTCGCTCGCGCTAACGGCCTATCCGCAAAAAAAGGAGCAGAAGCCCGTTGAGGATAAGCCTATCCGTATCAGCACTCAACTCGTGCAATGGGATGTTGTGGTGACAGACAGGAACGGACAGGTTGTTGAGGGGCTGACCAGCGACGATTTCGAGCTTTATGAAGAAGGCAAAAAACAGCTTGTCAGCTTTTTCGAGTTTGTCGACGCGATCAAAGGCAGGAGGCAGGAAGACCGTAAAATCTCCGACGCAACCCGTCCTGCACAGAAGGAGGAAGGCATATCAGAAGCTGATGTGAAGCGCATTATAGCTTTCGTAGTCGATGATCTGACGATACGGCTTGAAGACCTGGTCAATGTTCGCGAGATGCTCACCAGATTTGTCAACGAGCAGATGAGCGACAATGATCTCGTAGCCATAGTGCGAGCTGTCGGAGGAAAGGGATTGACTCAACAGTTGACATCCAACAAGCAGTTGCTTCATCGCGCAATCGCTTCTCTTACAGTAACGACCCATCCGCTCAATTCGACGAACCCCTCTGCCGATATGAGCGGCAGGGATACGAGGGCCGCTGGAACCCCCTCGCCTTTGACCGACACCGGAGCAGAGATAAATGACCTTGAGTCGAACCTGCTCGACAACAACGTCAGAGACCTTACAAGCGCCGTCGACGACACGGTAAAGATTACCCGCGCGCTGATGACGCTCGGCACTGCCAGTTTTATCATCGAAAGCCTGAAGCAACTTCCCGGTCGCAAATCTCTTGTGCTTGTCTCAGGCGGGATGCCGGTGTTAAGCGCCGACGCCAGCACGTCGGGTATCGATATAACGTCGCTCATAAATCGGCTTACGGACAGGGCTACACGGGCGGGCGTCGCCGTGCATACGATGGACGTGCGCGGGCTGGCAGCCGACGTAGCCCGCTTCACTGACACTCCGGGCAAGAGCGCCATTCCGACAGACTTCACCACCATGAGAGGCTCCATGGGCAACGCTCAGCTACCAAGCACCCGCGGACCCAACGAGAAGTTGTTCGGGCCAAGCACGGTCGAAGATCAACTCGGTTTGAGGGCGCTGGCCTCCGGCACAGGAGGAATCGCTATTCTCAACAAAAACGATTTCAGCAGCGGTCTGGGCAAGATCATTGCGGCAAGCCATGGGTACTACGTACTTGCCTACACACCCGCAGACGCCGATTTCGATGGCAAGTTCCGCAAGGTAGAGGTGAAGCTCAAGCGCGGAGGAGGATACAGGGTCTATGCGCGAAAAGGTTACGTAGCAAAGGACGATGCGCCTGCCAACTCAACGCCGACAAAGCGAGATCAATTGCTTGCCATAATCCGCTCGCCGCTTGCTCAACGCGACGTGAAAGTCCAGGCTGCGCTCACCTACAAAGCCCTGCCTCCCAAACAGGGAGCGATAGATATAAATCTGTTGATCGATCCTAAGACGCTCAGCTTCGACCAGGCAGATGGGAAACATCAGACCAGTTTTGATGTTGCGGGATTCGTCTTTGACGAGTTTGGCGAGATGCGCGGCGGATTCAACGAGACGATCAACGCGAATCTCTCGCCTGAAGAATTCAGCAGAGTGAATCAAGGCGGCCTGACTTATTCCGCCAACACCACGCTGCCATCAGGGGCCTATCAGATCAGAGTGGCGGTGCGCGACAGCAAGACCGGTAACGCAGGAACTCTGGCGCGGTATGTGGAAGTACCCGATCTTACAAAGGGCCGGTTTGCGGCATCGAGCCTCCTGCTTTTTGCCGCTCAACCCGACGACACCAAGCCATCCGAGACGCTGGCGATCGGCGCCGACCGGCAGATTTCGCGCAGCCGCGACCTGCGCTACATGGTGGCAATCTACAACGCAAAGCTCAAAGGCGGGAAGCCTCAGATCCGCGCTCAGATGAGCATAAGCCAGAATGAAAAGACCCTCTACACCGACCCGGATGAGACGGTGCAACATAGTGGAGACCAGTTCGTCAAGATGGGGCAACTGGGGCTTTCGCGAGTCAAACCCGGCAGGTATACAATCACGCTTACGATCACCGATCCGTTTGCGGACAAGAAGTGGCAGACTCTGACCCGCAGCCTGGACTTTACCGTCGTTGACTGATCGCTATCAGCAATCAACTCCATACAAAAAGGGGAGCGCCAGTCGCTCCCCTTTTTAGTTTGAGATTCGACGCTGCGATTAGAAGATAATGCGCAGGCCGAACTGAATGACTCGACTGCTGAGAGCCATTTCCGTGAAGTCGGCGAAGCCCGTGCCTTCGATGCCGGCAAAGTCAACGAACCTGTTCGGCAAGTCGTTTCCAGCAGCAACGCCGTATCCGGGATTCGGATGGTTGAGCGCGTTGAACATCTCCATGCGGAACTGAATTCTTACCTGCTCAGTCACGCGAGTGTTCTTGAAGACGCCCAGATTGACCTGATTCAGTCGCGGTCCCTTCTCGCTGTTGCGCGCGGCGTTGCCGAACGGATTGTTGAATATCATGGCAGCGCCGGGCATGTTGACGACGTAGCGGACATCGTTCGCGCTTATTTCGCGGACCGTGCCGTTGTTGAGATCGTTAAGCGAATAGAAGCCTCTTGCATTCCTCACCGGCACGCCGAAGAAGAGGCTGGCATCGATCTGGCTGATACCCACCTGCGTGCGATCCGCATTCGGGTTGGTTACGAACGGACGGGCAACCTCGCCGACAAACGGAGCGTATCCGTTGTCAAAGTATCCGCCGCCGATCGCGCGGTTGAGGAAGTTCTGAGACGGGGTGTACGGCCTGCCGCTTGTCAGCACGTAAGTGGAATTGATTTGCCAGCCGCCAAGCAGGCGACCAACTACGCCCTGCTGATCCTTGTAAATGGGGATGTCCCAGATGCCATTGAGCGAAAACGCATGCGGGCGGTGGAAGCCTGACACGCTGCGCTCGGCAGAGGTGACGTTGAACGGATGCTGCCCGGAGGGGTTTTCGCCAAAGCCGAAAATCTCACTCGAATTATCAATCGTCTTGCTGTACGAATAAGACGCGCCCAGGGTCACCTGATTGTACAGACGCCCGTTGTAGCGAGTCTGCAGGCCGTGATAATTCGAGCTGGCCGTATTCTCGCGGTTGCGGACGAGCCCCTGTCCGGCAAGCACCCTGCCGTTGCACGCGGCTTCGTTGTCGGGAGTGGCCGGGTTATTGACGCAGTTTTGAGGAACGAGTCCCGGAGGCAGGAGGTTGCGGAAGGCCGGGAACGCTATGCCGCCGAGGGTGAACCCGTTGAAGAGGTTCGAGAAAATCGGATTGCCGTTGTTGGTCTGGAACAATCCCACCGCATGGTTGCCGACATAGCGAACTTCCGCGACATTGTTGTTGTTGATCTGCCGCTGAATTCCAAGCGACCACTGCTGCGAGTAGGGATTGTAGAAGTTACCCGAAACCTTCGTCTGGCTCAGGAGCCTCGGGTCGAAGGTATTGACCGCAAGTATTCCTGCGCTCTGGGCAAAAGCTCTGACCACATCGCCAGTCGGGTTGGAACTCGGAACAGGGAAGACCGGAGCGGTCGCCGAGTTACTCGTGAGGTTGAGGAACACCGACGGGGCGGCGGTCGAGATGTTGAGCATGATGTTGTAGAACGGAGGATCGTAAGCAATCGAGTAACCGCCGCGAATGACAGTTGCATCCTCGCCGAAGACCGATTTCCAGAAGCGCGGGGTATAGGCAAAGCCCAGACGCGGCGCCCAGTTGTTCTTGTCAGCCGGGAGGCGGGGAACCACACGCGCTTCGAGCGGCAGGTTCTGACGCCAGAGCGCCGTCTGCGGATTCGCCTCGCGCGTAGCGGTGATTTCGTTGAGCGTGTTGATCGGCTGGCCGATGTACTCATAACGGACGCCGAGGTTGAGGGTCAGGTTGTCGCGGATCTTCCAGTCATCCTGGAAGAAGTAGAACTGGTCGGTCTCTTTGTAGGCAATCGTGTCTTGGCCGGCAGCCAACTGAACCGTCTGCGGAGCATTGGCGACCAGGCGAGCTACGCTGCCGATTGTGAAAGAGCCGTTGACGTTGGGCAGGAACGGCACTTCATTGCGCAACCTTCGGACGTCAACGCCAAAGGTAAATGCGTGTCTGCCGCGCGTGGTCGAGAAGTTGTCGCCGAACTGGAATGCTTCAACCGTGCGACCCTGCGGCAGGTTGGTGGCCGGACCGATGCCCTGAACAGTTGCATTGGTTGCTGCGCCGCGAACGCCAGCGTAGCTTATGTTAGTGAAAGCCAGACCTATTTCTGCCGGATCGTTGATGCAGCCCTTGAGTCCTTCGCAGCCGCCGCCGAATTTGACAAACAGGCGGCTGTAAGCGAAACGGAACTCGTTGACCGCATTGCTCGATACCTGACGCGACCAGTTGGCTCCGAGGTTCTGGCTGCGGAACGGGATGTCGCCCGTGAATCCGTTGGTTCCGGCAAGCCCGTTCTTGGAGTTTCCATCCTGGAAGAGGTAGCGTGTCCAGATGTCATTTTTTTCACCGAGTTTGACGTCGCCACGACCTGAGAATTCTTCCTGATCGAAAGGGAAGCTGATGGTGCGCTCTGGGAACGCCGCGGCATAAGACACGCCGTTGATGACAACGTTATCAAACGGGTTGCCCAGATCAGTGCGCGGGCGAACGTCGCCGAGATCGGTTATATTGAACGCGCTGAAATCGGCCATCACCGCAATCGCATGGTTGCCGGGGAATCTTGCCTTCAGCGCAGCAGCCGAACTGGGCAACAGAGCAATGTTGCCTGAGCGAACGATGGCGCTCTGACGCTGCTTGATGCCCTGATAGCTGCCGAAGAAGAACGCCTTGTCCTTGATGATCGGGCCGCCGACCGTGCCGCCGTAGACGTTGCTGATAAACGGGTCAGGGTCATCCTGGGTGCCGGAGCGCCTCTGGTTGTTGTTCAGGGCGTTCAGGGCCTTGTCATTACGGTGGAACAAGAAAGCCGAGCCGTGAAAATCGTTGGTTCCCGACTTGGTCACGATGTTGATGATAGCGCCCTGGTTGCGGCCATACTGAGCCGAGAAGTTGTTCGTGATGACCTGGAAATCCTGAACGATGTCCTGATTATCGACGAAGTAGTTCGGGCCGCCTATCGAAAGGTCGTTGTTGTCCTGACCGTCAATGGTGAAGTTGTTCGAGCGAGCGCGCTGGCCGTTGACCGAAAGGGTTATGCCGTTCGCGTTGACGTTGCCAAAACCGGGAACTACTCCAGGAGCCAGCAACGCCAGAGTGTCAATGCCTCCGCCCGCAGAGTTGCTGGGAAGCTCGGCCACCTTGCGCGCTTCGAAGTTGGCCGAAATCTGCGAGGATTCTTTCTGGATAGTCTCTTCAGTACCCGCCGTGACAGTCACCGTTTCGGTGACGCCGCCCGTCTGAAGGGAGACATTAATCGATGCGTCCTGGCCGAGTTTTACCACAATGTCGGTAACAACTCCGCGTTTGAAGTTCTGAGCCTCAACTGTGAGGGTGTAAGTACCCGGAATGAGGTTGGGAATGGTGTAGAGACCTTCGCCTGTGGACTTAAAGGCCGGGGTCTCAACCCCTGTCGCCTGATTCTTGGCCACTATTGAAGCGCCTGGAACTACCGCGCCAGTCTGGTCAGTCACCGATCCTTTGATGTTGCCGGTGGTGGCCTGAGCCAGGACTGGCTGACTAAACAATGGCATCAACGCCATCGCAACCAGTGCGAGCGTCAGCATAGATGCCAGCGCCTTTGCTTTTCGGAGTTTTCTCATTTTTGTCCTCCAAGAGTTGAATTAAGGGTTGTTGGTTGATTTCGAAAAAGGCGAATCGGAAAAAATAACCTCGCAAGGCTGATGCCACTTCCCCCACAGATTATGAAGCGATCAAATCAGACTGATGAAGCTCTTTTATTTCAGCAGGTTAATCGACTTATTAAACATTATGTTTCAGGCTTTCGAGAGGCAGGAAGGATGGGTTTATCCGAGATTTTGGATTTTTTTCCAGTATTTTGTACGCAATTCAAAGGCTTGAAATGCCAGCCCTACTTTCCGATCTGCGGCTGTGAGCCGAGGAGAGTCTCCCGAAACTCGCGGAAGTCGAGCCGCAACTCATAGAGGTCGCTCGCAAATTTGTACATATCCTTCGCTATCGCATCAAGCTGACGAGCCTGACGGCTCTGCTCGGCCTTGATTTGCGCGACATCAAGCTGAAGGGGCTTCAGCATCTCGATGACTGTTTCAAGCGTTGGTTTGGTCGTCGCTTCTTTGTCATCCATAGGCCGCATTCTACGCCCGATCACAAAAGCCGTCAATTGAGAGCCGAAGCGCATTTCGATTCCATTTCGCGCGCATACTCGATCATGCTTACAAGCGACCCCCCGCCGTGAGAAACCGGCATTCCAAGCTCGCGCTCAAGGTCTTCGAGGCGGAAATCGTCAAGAAAAATATTGCCTGACTTCAAACACGCCTGTTCCGGCACGATGAGGAAATCGCCCTCGAACTCGTCGCGAGCCGAAAGAAAATCTCTTCCCCCTATAAGCCCCGCCACCGTGATCTCCTCGCCGAAGAAACGATTTTCAACGCTCACAACCTTCAATCGCGTTCCCATTCGCTCATTCAATTCGGAGACATACTTCGAAAGAATCGGATAAAACAATCTGCCCGTCGCTACTGTGCCGTGAAGCGAGCCGCGACCGATACCAAGACTCGAAGCGAGATCGCGACTCATCGCGCTTTTCGATTCGATGATGAATCGCCGCACCATCCCTACGCCATCTTCGATCTGAGGATAATCGCCGTAATGCTCACGCGCGGGAACCTTCAGCCCTGCACGCAGATAAAACTCATCGGCGAGAAACACAAACGTAGAGCCGAGCCTTTGGCGAAACTCGCGCTGAATGGGGCGCGTCTGTCTTATCAATTCCCTGGCGAATTCGTCCGTCACCGCAGTGAGCAGATGATGATAGTTGTGAAGCCTTGTGAATACGACTGGCACAACGGCGACGCTTGAAATCTGAGGGTGAAGCGCAGAAAGATCGCTGACGGTGCGTTTCAAAACATCTCCGTCATTGATCGTAGGACATAGCACTATCTGCGCGTGAAGGTCAATCTGATGATCGGCCAGATAACGCATCTTGGCCATCACATCATCGGCTCGCTTGCGGCCAAGCAGATGGCGACGCACTTCCGGGTCCGTAGCATGAACTGAAACATATTGAGGCGAGAGCCGCTGCTCGATTATTCGATCCAACTCTATTTTCGATATCGAAGACATCGTTGTGTAATTGCCGTGCAGAAACGAAAGCCTCGTGTCCTCGTCTTTGAAGAAAAGAGATTCGCGCGCGCCCGCCGGGTTTTGATTGCAGAAGCAGAAGAGGCAATCGTTGGCGCACTGACGCGGCGAGAAGTATTCAAAATCCAGTCCCCAGATTTCTCCCTCGCCTATCTCGACTTCGACCTCCAATGCCTCGCCTGTTTTTTTGATTACGTCGAGGCGGACGCGATCTTCGGAGCCGGTATAAAACTGAAAGTCTATGAAGTCGCGCAGTTCATTGCCGTTGATCTTCATTATCCGGTCGCCTGGTTCAAGGCCGATTTCATCACCCAATCCGAAAGGGTCTACGGCCGTCACCCCGACGCCCTTTTCCTGCTTCGATATGTTGATCGGATAAATAGTTTCGAAAATTTCACTGTACATAAGTTGAGGAGTATAGCAGAGAGCGGAGATATCGGGCAGGGTGGCGAAGTCAATGCCTCGCCACGCTAGAGCAAATCATCAATCGGCGTGTATTCAAGCCCCTGATCTTCAGCGACAGCCTTGTATGTCACTTTTCCGCCATAGGTGTTGACTCCATTTTTGAGATGATGGTCGCGCCTGAATGCCTCGACTGCGCCATAGCTGGCGAGCTTGACCGCAAACGGCATGGTCACGTTCGTAAGCGCGAAGGTCGAAGTGCGAGGCACTGCCCCCGGCATGTTCGTCACTCCATAGTGAAGCACGTTTTCAACATAGTAAGTCGGCTCGCTGTGCGTCGTCGGTTTGGTAGTCTCGATGCAGCCTCCCTGATCGACGGCGACATCTACTATGACTGAGCCGCGAGGCATCGATTTGAGCATCTCGCGCGTCACCAGCTTGGGAGCCGCCGCTCCGGGAACCAGCACGGCTCCTACGACCAGATCGGAAACCGCTACGGATTCCGCTATCGTGTAAGGGTTCGATGCAATCGTGCGAATGCGGCTGCCGAATATGTCATCGAGATAGCGCAACCTCTCAATATCGCGGTCGATGATCGTGACCGCAGCGCCCAGACCTACTGCCATCTTGACGGCATTCGTCCCGACAACGCCGCCGCCGATGATCGTTATCTTTCCCGGCGCGACTCCCGGCACCCCGCCAAGCAGCACGCCGCGCCCGCCGTTGACTTTTTCGAGGTAAAAAGCGCCCACCTGAATCGACATCCTTCCCGCAACTTCACTCATCGGCGTGAGCAGCGGCAGGTGACCCAAGTCGTTGGTTATCGTCTCGTAAGCCACGCCCGTCACTCCCCTGTCAAGCAGAGCGCGAGTGAGTTCCCGCGCAGGAGCGAGATGAAGATAAGTAAACAGTATCAACCCCTCGCGCATCAGGTTGTATTCCGAAGCAATCGGCTCTTTGACCTTGACGATCATATCGGCCCGCGACCATACCTCTGCTGCTGTATCTACTATCTGACCGCCCGCCGCTGTGTATTCCTCATTCGTTATGCCCGACCCATCACCAGCAGCCGTTTCGATCAAAACCGTGTGGCCTGCCGACGAGAGCGCCTTGACGCCCGCAGGCACGAGTCCCACCCTGTATTCGTTATCCTTAACTTCTTTCGGAAGCCCTACGATCATAATTCTCCCTTGAAAAGTCCGGAGTCTGGAGTCGA
>DLHY01000151.1 GCA_002483445.1 Blastocatellia bacterium UBA7656 | reverse complement strand
CACCGCGTAACATCAGTGATAACACAGGCTGGCCTAAAGCCACCAAAGAAAGCATCAAAGAGGCCAAAGAGAAAGAGCCTTTTCTAAAATCAACCGAAATCAAATCTATAGCGATAAAGTCTCAAGATTATCCCAAAACATGGCCCTTCAATGTTGCTGAGGGAAGCTTGGGTATTCATTGTGAAACTGGGGCGATTTTTTTCACGACAGGCGCAACAACCTTCGGGCTTAATGGATGGGCCTATAATCGCTATATAGACGGCAAGCCTGTCAGCATTGAATTGGGTCGAATTCAATCGCCTGCGTTGTCGGAAGAAGAATTCAGCAAAAGACGGCTGCTGTTAGTTGAAAAAGCACAAACCTTGTGCAGTCCGTTTCGCCGCTAGTCCAAACTTTGTGAATAAGAAATAGGAGTCCGACCATGATTCCAGTTCCAACCAAGGTAGCAGATCGCCTCTCTTCAAGTCTCAAGAGATTTCAGCCTGTTCTCGTTTCTGCTCGATCAAGAGATGTGAATGAATCCGATACGTCCATAATCGTGACGGACATGCTTGCGGACATGTTCGGGTACGACAAGTATGCTGAGATAACCAGAGAGCATGCCATTCGCGGCACGTTCTGCGATCTCGCAATAAAGATCGATGGAGAACTTCAATTCCTCATTGAAGTGAAAGCGATTGGCATTGAGCTAAGAGATGCTCACGTCAAGCAAGCCATAGATTACGCCGCGAATCAGGGCGTTGATTGGGTGATATTGACCAATGGAATAAATTGGAAGGCTTTCAAGGTATTATTCGGCAAGCCTATCGAGCAAGAGCTTGTGATGGATATCGATTTACTCAATCTCAGCCCTCGCAACTCGGCTCATATACTCTACCCGCTAACACGCGAAGGACTCTTGAAGGGTGCGCTGCCTGCCTATCACACACAACAACAGGCCACAAATCGTTTTTTCCTGGGCGCTATAATGTTGAGCGAGCCTGTGCTTGACACAGTACGTCGCGAATTGAGACGGATAGCGCCTGATGTGAAGGTGCGCGTCGATGAAATCAGGTCGGCGTTGATGAGCGAAGTTCTCAAGCGCGAAGTGGTAGAAGGAGAGAAAGCGGAAGAAGCTCGCAGGAAAGTGCAGAAGGTTCTGGCAAAACTGCAACGCGCCAAGAGGCCAAAGGAAAACGCAGAAGAGCAGGTCATAGAATCAACAGCGAGCGAACCGGAAGGGGAAGCGACAGAAAATGAAAATGGGCAAGAGGCGGATTCTGCATGAAAGAAATACAACTGCTCTCCATTCAGGTCGGACTGCCGCAGACTCACACTGCGCGCGAGATGATCGGCCCTGCCGAAAAATCATGGGTCACGTCATTTTTCAAACAGCCCGTCACAGGCCGGGTCTGGCTGGGCAAAACGAATCTCGACGGAGACCGTCAGGCCAGCAAGACGCACGGCGGCCCTGAAAAAGCCGTCTGCGCTTATCCCTTCGAACATTACTCGCGCTGGCAACACGAATTCGATCTTCCCCGACTGGCTTATGGAGCGTTCGGCGAGAACTTCACCCTGCAAGGCTTGACGGAAGATCAGGTCTGCATCGGAGACGTGTTTGCAGTAGGGGATGCAATAGTGCAGGTCTCCCAGCCTAGACCGCCCTGCTGGAGGCTTGCCCGCTGGTGGCAGATCAAAGAGTTTGCCCTGAGGATGGAAGAAACGGGACTCACGGGCTGGTACTTGAGAGTCATTAAAGAAGGTCAGGTGGAAGCGGGGGCGCGAGTCGAATTAATGGAAAGACATCATCCCCGGTGGAGCGTCTCTGCGGCCAATGAACTGATGTATGGTCGCAAGGGCAGAGCAGAAGACATCAAAGAGTTGTCATCGTGCAGCCTGCTCTCCGAGGGCTGGCGCAATGAGCTATTGAAGAAATCATCGAAGGCCGGAGGTTGACCCTGATGCGTCAGGCTGGTATTTATCTCCTGTCGAAGCTGCCTCATCTCTTTCGAGAGAAAACCCTGTCTCAACTGGTGCGCTGACATGACAAAGATTCGAGTAATGTCGTTGACCGTCGTTTTATTTCTCGTTTCGGTCGCCGCATCGCCCCGTCCTGCGCAACTGGATTTTTTAGTCGATGTCTCGACGCACTTCATTCGAGTCCCCGTAGACAGCAGCGCGCCTTCACAGGGCGTGATATTTCTGGCGGCGACGCTCTATCAGCCCAGATTTTTCCCCTCGGCTCCCGCTGTTGTCTACATTCACGGCTGGGGCGGGCGACGATTGACGGGAACGGACAACCTCGCCTACAAGATAGCCGCCGCAGGCTACGTGGTGCTGTCTTACACTGCGCGAGGTTTCGGCGGAGGAGAATCGGGAGGGCAGGTGTCGCTTGCCGGACCGAACGAAATCAACGACCTCGAAGAAATCATCGCCTGGCTGATTGATGATCCCGACCGGGTGATCGGGCCGCGCGTTTCAAAGATCGGAGTCGTGGGCGCGTCCTACGGCGGAGGTCACGGATTTCAGATAGCGTCCAATCCGCGCGTCGCGGCTGTGTGCGCGCTTGTGGGCTGGACTGACCTTGAACAGTCGCTCTATCCGAACGGCGTTATAAACTACAAACTCGGACTGGCGGAATTTTATGCGGGGCTTGATCGCGATGCGGCCTCGCCGCCGTTTTACAACTACAGCCAACTCCAGTTCGATATGTTCGACGCCGCTGCTCAAGGTCGCCCTTATTCGGAGCAGGTGAAACGCAAACTTTCGAATCGTTCAATCGCGCGAAGGGATGAAAACGCGCGTGAATCTTTGATCGAGACGCGAAAGCCCACGGCTCCCCTATTCATCATTCAATCGTGGGATGATTATCTGTTCCCCGCGACTCAGGTGATGGATATCTACGAACAGATCGAGTCGCCCAAACAGATTTATCTGGGCCGAAGCGGACACCCGCCCGGAGGCCACGCTTATGAAGGCGAAGAGATTTATTTCGGCGCGCAGGTGATACGCTGGTTCGATCACTTCCTTCGAGGCATAGGCGGCAAGGACTCGCGCGCGGTGTCGAGCGCGCCCGCGCCATTTGGAAACAATATCTACAACACAGTTTCTCTTCCGTCGCCGCGTGTCGAGATGACGCCGCTCTACCTCAAGCCGAACGGCGCGCTTTTGAAGAAGAAGAAGAAAAAGAAAGCGGGCGCGGACACGGCAGGCGGCGCGTTTCATCGCCAACGCATTCGCAGTTCGCGGCTTGGCGCTGAGATACCGACTCAAGCGGATATGTTCAGCGCGACTGTCGAAGCAGTCTCTTCGCTACCGCGCCAGCTTGTTTACACGCTTGCGCCGTGGACGGAGGATACGGAAATTTTCGGATCGAGCGAGATGAGTTTTTACGTCAGCAGCGACACGTCATCTGATATCGACATCATCGTTCGATCTTATGATGTGGCTCAGGACGGAACGGAAACCCAAGTGACGGTTGGCGTGATGCGCGTCTCCGGGTTGCAATCGGGCGAAATCAGAAAAGTGACGTTCAGGGATTTCGGCGATCACTGGATATTCGGCGCGGGTCACAGATTGCGGATCAAAATATCGAACATAGATTTTCCCGACTTTCGCCCTCCCGGTGCGAACGACGATCAGCCTTCTACTATAACGATTCATTACGGAAGAGACTTCCCTTCTCTGGTCAGGCTGCCTGTGCTGAGGAGATAGCGCGGTCATCCTCTTCAACCGCGAATCGGGCGAGCAGCGATAATTGAGCGATGATGGGAAAACTCTTTCCCATAAGCGAACACACCAAAGACGGTTGAAATCCGATCCTTTCGATTCAAAGCAAGCCCTCCAAAGATTTACCCTCATCAGCGCGAGTGGCACGCGAGTTGGTTAATGATTCCGGGGTAAAGTGAGGTCATCACGGTGTCGCAAAATGGTTTCAATCCGCCTCGCATACTGATAGCCGACGATCAGGAAGATATTCTTGCGGCTCTCAGGCTGCTGCTCAAGGCCGAAGGCTTCCGTGCCGAAGCCGTCACGTCTCCCGCCGCCATAATCGAATCGCTTGAAACTCAGTTCTTCGACCTCGTGCTGATGGATCTCAACTATGCCCGCGACACCACCTCCGGTCAGGAAGGACTCGATCTGATCGCCCGCATCAAAGACCTCGATGAAACTCTCCCGGTGGTCGTGATGACCGCCTGGGGCAGCATAGAGATTGCCGTCGAAGCGATGCGGCGAGGCGTTAGAGATTTCGTTCTCAAACCGTGGGACAACCCCCGCCTGCTTTCGATCATTCGCACGCACGTGGAGTCGGGCCGCGCGGTTCGCAAAAAACAATCGCTCGAACAATCTCTCTCGCAGCTAACCGCAGATATAGCTCAGTCGGCAGATCTCTCTGCCATGCTGGCAATGGTGGCTGAAAGATTGCATCAGCAGATAGCGAGCGAGTCTGTAGCCATAATAGTGCGCTCGCCGCGCGACCTGACATTTTCATTCGCCGCCGGATCAGGCATCGAAAGCGAATCTCTGGCCAGTCTCAAACGTCAGTTCGACAGCGCGGATGACCACAACAGTTTCATTCAGAATCAGACTCCCGCTCTCGCGCTCTCGATCAAAATCAACGACGCTCCGGCGGGCTTCATAAGATTGGGCGATAAGGCTGAGGGCGAGCAGTACAACGCCGACGAGCTTTTGTTTCTTTCAGAGATAATCGATCAGGTCAGCGCGGCGATAAACAATCTGCAATGGCGCGAGCAGGAGCGCGACATACTCGAAGCCCGCGAGATTCAACAGCGATTGCTTCCCGAAGTGATTCCGCAGATTCGCGGATGCCGGATAGCGACCGCGTGGCAGCCCGCTCGCAGCGTGAGCGGCGATTACTTCGACGTGATCAAACTCGATGAGAGCCGCGCCGCGCTTGCCATCGCCGACGTTTCAGGCAAGGGGCTTCCTGCCGCCATGCTGATGTCGAACGCGCAGGCCGCGCTGCGCGCTTTCGCTATGGAACGGATAAGCCCGCGCGAGATGTGCGAGCGAGTCAATCGCGTGGTGTGCGGCAACACAGCTTCCAACAAATTCATAACCTTCTTCTACGGCATACTCGACACCCAGGCCCGCAAGCTCGTCTACTCGAACGCGGGCCACAATGAACCCGTTCTGCTGCGCGCAAGCGGCGAGGTGATACGACTCAGCGAAGGCGGAACGGTGCTTGGCTTTCTCGCGGATTACAGTTACAAGCAGGGCGAAATCGATCTGAAGCCGGGAGACCGCCTCGCGCTCTTCACCGACGGAGTGGTCGAGGCGACCAACGAGGGCGAAGAGGAATTCGGCGAAGAACGATTGATCGAAACGATCAGAAAAAACAAAACATTGGACGCGGAGAGTTTGAAGGAAGAGATACTCCGCGCAGTCATCGATTTCGGCGGACGCAGCCTTCACGACGACGCAACGATGATCGTCGTCTCGATTGACGATTGACCGCCTGGGAGCGCAGGCATCTTGCCTGCCTGTGTTGAGGGAGTGAGCCTACGGGCTTTTTTATAGGCTCTTGATTTGAAGCCTTGCACGCTGGAAGCGTGCGTTCCCAGGCCGGATGTTAGAGGAAAACACAGATGGAGACACTGCTCAAAGATTTCAAGTATGCCGTCAGGATGCTTTTCAAAAGCCCCGGCTTCACGCTTACGGCGGTCGCGGCCCTCGCGCTCGGCATAGGCGCGACGACGGCTATCTTCAGCGTCGTAAACGCCGCGCTGCTGCGCTCTCTTCCTTATCAAAACCCGGAGCAACTCGTCGCCGTATGGGAAATTTCAAAATCGGAAGGGACTGAGAGTGTTGCCTCATATCCGAATCTCGCTGACTGGAGAGCGCAAAACACAGTCTTCGAAGACATGTCGGCTGTGCGCTCCAGAGGACATACGCTCACAGGACTTGGCGAAGCCGAACGCATCGAAGGCGCTGTCGTGAGTTCAAGCTTCTTTCCTCTGCTCAGAGCCAAGGCCATGCTGGGTCGCACATTTCTTCCCGAAGAAGACACGGCGGGCGCAGCGCGCGTCGTCGTGATGAGCCACAAGCTCTGGGTGCGGAAATTCAGCAGGGATGAAAATATCATCGGCCAGACGATCACCCTGAGCGGCAATCCATACACCGTCATCGGAATTCTGCCCGCTAACTTCAGTTTCCCTTTCGAAGTCGAAGAAGCAGAACTTTGGACGACCACTGCATTCGAAGGCGACAACCTCAACGAACGCGGAGCGCACACCAACAGCGTCATAGCCCGACTCAAAGATGGAGCGTCACTCGATCAGGCTCAACCGGAGATGGACGCCATAGCCGCCCGCCTCGAACAGCAGTACCCCGAAACGAATACTGACAGCGGCGTGAGGGTCCTATCGCTTCGCGATCAGCTTGTCGGCCACATAGAGCTTGCTTTGTGGATTCTGCTCGGCGCGGTCATCTTCGTGGTGCTGATAGCCTGCTCGAACGTCGCCAACCTGCTGCTTGCGCGAGCCGCCCGGCGACAAAAAGAGATGGCCATTCGCTCGGCTCTCGGCGCTACGAGGTGGAGAGTCGCGCGTCAACTGCTGACTGAATCCATCCTGCTCGCTCTAGTGGGAGGCGGAGCCGGGTTGCTTCTGGCCGTGTGGGGTATCGAAGCCATCGTGCTTTACCTCCCCGAAGAGATCGCGCGACTGAGTGGAATCGGCATAGACGCCCGCGTTTTGAGCTTCACGCTCTTGATCTCGATTCTGACCGGATTGATATTCGGCCTCGCCCCGGCGCTCAAGGCGTCGCGCCCTGATCTCAATGAAACGCTCAAGGAAGGCGGGCGGTCTTCGGCAAGCGCGGGCCGGGGATCTCTGCGCGGCGCGCTGGTCGTGGCGGAAGTCGCGCTTGCGCTCGTGCTGCTCGCAGGCGCGGGGCTTCTGATGAAAAGCTTTCTTCGTCTGCGCCAGATCAACCCCGGATTCGACGCGGAAAACGTGCTGACCTTGCGAGTGAATCTTTCAGGGCCGAATTACAAAGAAGATCATCAACGTCTGCGCTTCATCGATGAGGCTCTCGATAAACTCAAAGCCCTGCCCGGAGTCGAGTCTGCGGCCTTCGTGACTCCTCCGCCATTCAGCGGAGACGGACTCGGAACGAGTTTCTCAATCGAAGGTCATCCCACGGCTCCGGGACAGGAGCCGGGAGCAGCGGTTCACGGAGTCACGACAGATTATTTCAACGTCCTGAAAATCCCGCTCATCACGGGTCGCCACTTCACCGACCGCGACGTGAAGGGAGGGACGGGCGCGGTCATCATCAATCAAACGCTGGCCCGCCGTTACTGGCCTGATGAAAACCCGCTTGGCCAGCGCATCTCTTCAGTAGGCATCACAGTCCACGACAACGAGCCTAAGGTATGGGAGATAGTCGGCATAGTTGGAGATGTTAAGCATGTCGCGCTGGACAAGAAACCGTTTCCCGAAATGTATTTTCCCATTCGCCAGCAGTCGTGGGGCTGGGGCTATATGACGATTCGCACATCGGGCGATCCCAAGAGCCTCGCCACTGTTGCGCGGGCGGAGTTGCTCTCGATTGACAAGGATCAGCCGATTTACAGAGTCCGCTCTCTCGACGAGATGATTTCCAATTCGGTCGCAAAGCCCAGATTTTACATGCTGCTGCTGGGCCTGTTCGCCATCGTGGGACTCGTGCTGGCAATAGTCGGAGTCTACGGCGTGATTTCCTATATGGTCTCCGAGCGCACACGCGAGATAGGCGTAAGAATGGCTCTGGGAGCCACGCACCGCGATGTGCTGAGGATGGTATTGGGTCGCGGCCTGGCGCTTGCCGCAGTCGGCATTGTCATAGGGCTTGGCGGCGGGATTGCCGTCACGCGGGTGATCGAATCTCTGTTATTCGAAGTGAGCGCGACTGATCCGCTGATATTCGGCGCAGTCTCGGCGCTCCTCGCGCTGGTCGCGGCTTTCGCGTGCTATGTGCCAGCGATGCGGGCCACGCGCGTCGACCCTATGACCGCGCTCAGGTATGAATAGTTTTCAGTTTTCAGTTTTCAGTTTTCAGTTTCCAGTTTTCAGTTGTTTTATTCTGACTTCTGACTTCTGACTTCTGACTTCTGACTTCTGACCAAAGCATGAACCTTCTCGACATCTACAACGGTCGCCTGAGTTGGGCCGAGTTCATAAACAACCTGGCCCGATTTGAAGGCATTGAATACGCTCTCGACGAAGCGCGCGCTCGGTTGATGATCCCGATCGATGAGCGCGATTATGCGACCGCACTCGAAGCGGGACTCGGCGCTGTCGGAGAAGAGATAGCTCGCGCTTCGGGACAGAGAAGCATCGAGATTGATATTGAAAAGCTGGCCGGGGGAATCGATAAACTGAACGCTGACTTCAATCTGCTTCTCGGCGATGCGATATGGAAACTTGAGATGCGTGAGGAGGCGCTTCGAAGTATACTCGAAGAAATCCGACTGGCCGAATTCGAGCGCGAAGCCCGCGCATATCGCAGCCGCGCTGAAAGAGCTTATCTCAACGGCTGGCACAGGGAAGCCCTCACGGATTTTCTCGAAGCCGAAAAGCGCAACTATCCCGACTTCGCCGTTCATCGCTCGATTGCAAACATCTATCTCTATCACCTCGTCGATCTCGTGAAGGCTGAGCAATACTTCTGCAAAGCGGCCAAGTATGCCCGCCCTTCGGATGCGCGTCGGGCTGCTGAAGCGCATTATTTCGCCGGGGTCGTGTGCTTGATCGAAAAGAAGATCGATGAGGCGATGGATCATTTCCGGGAAGCTACCTTGCTCAATCCCCGCTTCTTCGAAGCGCATTATCAGCGCGCCTGTCTTTCGGCTGTTCTGGGCGATCAGGGAGAAGCGATTCCGGAACTCGAATGCGCGATACTCGGCGACTCCCGTTATTATGAAAGGGCAAGACATGAAGGGGCCTTCGATGAAATCCGCCCGCGGGTTCAACTGCTGCTCGACCATCTGATGGAGCCGATTCAGGAAAAGCTCGCAGAAATCAGGCGCGATGTTCATATCAAAGACGGCTATGTGATAGCGAGGCCGGTCGAGGAGAAAATCAAAAAGCTCTTCAGCGACATCGAGCGGCGAATCGAGCAGGCGCAAACTTATCGGAGCAGTCTGGAATTTTTAGAAGCCCTTTCGCGGATTCAACAACAGCTAAAAGACATCGATCACTTTTTTTACAAGCAGTATCAGATCAATCTCAACGATTATGTTCGCACGATTGCCTTCAGCCCCGACGGAAAGATGCTGGCCGCAGGATTTCTGCACGGGGCGATAAAAATATGGGAAGTCTATTCCGGGGTGAATTCGCTCAGACTCGAAGGCCATCTTGCCAGCGTCAACTCCGTTGTATTCAGTCCTGACAGTCAGTTGGTGGCATCGGGCAGCCGCGATAAAACGATCAGGGTTTGGGATTCAGAGTCGGGCCTTGAGATTCAAACTCTCGAAGGACACTATGGCGAAGTGCGCGCCGTAGCTTTCAGCCCTGACGGCGACTGGCTTGTTTCGGGCAGCCACGACCGCACGGTGCGGGTGTGGAGAGCGGTTACCGGCAGACAGGTGCAGATACTCGGCCACCATGATCATCAGGTAACATCAGCGGCCTTCAGCCCCAATGGAAGATGGATAGCGTCGGGCAGCCTCGATAAAACCGTCAAGCTGTGGGACGTGACTACGGGAAGCGAGGCGCATATATTCAGAGGCCACACGAAAGGGGTGCAATCCCTCGCCTTCAGTCCCGACGGAAAACTGATGGCATCGGGCGGGCAGGATCGCGCGATAAAAATATGGGACGTGAGATCGGGGCGCGAGATTCAAACGCTGACGGGGCTTCAAAACGATGTGTCTTCTGTAGCCTTCAGCCCTGACGGAAAGCTGCTCGCCGCCGGAAGCCTCGGTCAGACCGTCAAGGTGTGGAAGTTGGACGCGGGGCAGGTGATAAAAACTGTGCGCTTCACCGAGATCAGCTATAACTCGGTGGCTTTCAGTCCTCGCGGGCAATGGCTTGCGCTCGGAAGCCGCGACTTGCAGTTGTGGTTGAAGGCGCTCTTGACTGAGGAAGATTACACGGCGGTGCAGGAAGGCGAAGATCGCGCCGAGATGGCAAAAAACAATGAAGAGATGCTCGCGCTTCATATCTTTCGCGAGCGATGATGCGCTTGCCGCATCGCTCGCACAAAAGAGTCAGTAAGCATCTCCTCTCATTAACACCCTGCTTTAGCTGGGTGAGGCGAAGTCGGACGGATACGTTCAACCGTTTCAACGGTTTTGCGGTAGAAAACGGTTGAAACCGTTTGGGAGACTGTCGCGCCGTCCGTCACCTCGATGAATCGAGGTGTTAATGAGATATCTTTTCTCCCGATAACCGAGCGATCAGGCACAGAAAGGTAAAACGATGGAAAATTTCTTTCAGGACGTTCGCTACTCATTGAGGACGCTTTTCAAAAGGCCCTCTTACACCGCAATCGGCGTTATCGCTCTCGCTATTGGGATAGGCGCGACGACGGCCATCTTCACTGTCGTCAATTCGGTGCTGCTCCGCTCGCTTCCCTACAAAGACCCTGATCGCATCGTCACGCTCAATCGCGACGCTACGAAGGGCGGGCTTTCCGGCACAGCCAGCTATGAATACCTTGCCTTGCAACAGCAGAACGAAGTCTTCGACCAGGTTGCCGCTTACTCATCAGACACCTTCAACCTCACCGGCATAGGCGAACCTGAGCGAATCAGTTGCGCCGAGGTGTCGGCCTCTCTCTTCCCGCTGCTCGGAGTTCAACCCCTCCGTGGCCGCACGTTCACTGAAGCGGAAGACCGCCCCGGCGCGGGCCAGGTCGCCGTTGTGAGCGAAGGTTTCTGGAAAAGCAGATTCGGAGGCGATGAGGAAGCGACAGGCCGCACGCTGACGCTCAACGACAAGCCGTACACCATCGTCGGAATAATGCCCGCCTCGTTTCGATTCCCGCGGTCTTATGAAATCTGGGTGACATCAGGTATAGACTTCGAAGCCGAACTCAAAAGCGACAGGGTGTCGCTGGTCGAAGTCCTCGCCCGCATCAAAGACGAAGCGACTGTCGAGAGCGCGCAGGCGAACACCGATATTATAATGGCCCGCGTCGCCGAGCAGCATACGGACATGCCTTTTTCGGGTCAGATGCAGGTGGTTCCTCTGCATCGTCAGATGGTCGGTGATATAAGGTTTGCGCTGTTGCTTCTGTTCGGAGCGGTCGGATTCGTTCTTTTGATCGCCTGCGCCAACGTCGCAAACCTCATGCTGGCGCGCTCGGCTGAAAGAGAACGAGAGATAGCCATCCGCGCTGCCCTTGGGGCTACGAGATGGCGCATCGCCCGTCAACTCATCATCGAAAGCATCCTTCTCGCTTTTATCGGCGGGGCAGCGGGCGCTCTGCTCGCGCTGTGGGGCATCGATCTGATTGTCTCTAACCTTCCGAAAGACCTCGCCATTTCGCTTCCCGGCATCGACCGGATAGGGATCGATCTTTACGCGCTGGGCTTCACCCTTGCGGTGTCATTTTTGACAGGAATCCTGTTCGGGCTGGCTCCGGCGCTGGCGGCGTCGAAGCCTGATTTGAATGAATCGCTCAAGGAAGGATCGAGAAGCCTGTCATCAGGATCGGGACTGCGGAGTTTGCGCGGCTGGATAGTCGTGGCAGAGATGGCGCTGGCGATCATACTGCTTTCAGGCGCGGGGCTGATGATGAGGAGTTTCATTCGATTGATGGAAGTAGATCACGGCTATCGCGCGGAAAATGTTTTGACGGCGAGGATCGAACTGCCGCGCTCGCGCTACAGGGAACGCAACCGGGCTTCGGAGTTTCATCGTCAGTTGCTCGAACGTGTCGGCTCGCTTCCCGGAGTCGAAGCCGCAGGCACGATCAATCATACGCCGCTTGCCGACTACAGTATGATCGTGTATTGCGGCATTGAGGGAGCGATTGAACCTGATCGCGAAAAAGACCCGCCGCTCCCGCTGGGCGTCGTGAGCGAGGATTATTTCCGCGCGTCGGGAATCCCGCTCATCGGTGGAAGAAACTTCGACGGGCGGGACCGAGCCGATTCTCAGCCCGTGGCGATTGTCAACGAGGCTTTCGTCCGGCGGTTCTTCCCTGATCAAAGTCCGATTGGCAAACGAATCGGGGCTTACTGCGAAAAAGATTTGTGCCGGGTGATCGTCGGCGTGGTGGGAGATGTGAGAAGCGAAAAGCTCGACTCCGCGCCCCAGCCGGAGATATTCATGCCCTACTCTCAGGGAGGCGGCAACGGATTGACTCTGATGGTGCGCGCTGATACAAATCCGACCAGTCTGATTGCTGCAATTCGCGCTCAGGTGCAACTGATCGACCCTGATCAGCCGCTTTCTGATATCAGAACGCTCGAACAGCGGATCGCGGAAACAGTAGTCCGACAACGCGCGATCATGTTTTTGCTCGCGGTGTTCGCGCTTCTTGCGCTGCTGCTTGCTGCGGTCGGAATTTACGGCGTGATGAGTTATTCGGTCACGCAGCGCCGCCGCGAGATAGGAATCCGCATGGCTTTGGGGGCTGATCGCAATCAGGTGCTTCGCCTGATCCTCGGTCAGGGCATAAGACTGACGGCGGTCGGCGTCGCATTGGGACTTGCAGGATCGTTTGCATTGACCAGATTGATGGAAAGTCTGCTCTTCGAAGTAAGCGCGACCGACCCCGTGACATTCGCGGGAATTTCGTCGTTGCTCGTTTTAGTGGCTCTGGGAGCCTGTTTCGTGCCTGCGCGAAGAGCGACCAGAGTCGACCCGATGACTGCGCTCAGAAGCGAGTGAGGTAAAAGCGAATTGGCGAAATGGAGTGAAAGGCAGTGCGAGTGGCGCGATTCGAACGCGCGGCATTAGGTTCCGGAGATTTGCTCCATCCCTGCCCGTTCTTTCTTTTCAACGCTTTACAAAGCCGATAGTAGCCCGTTTTGGCCCGTTCCGGCAAGTTATTGTGGTACTTATTGTGGTAAAAACCGGCAAGCATCTGTGGTACGAGCGCGGTTAATATCACATAGCCTTTCAACAGAGGAAATCTCTCATCTATACAGATGGAGACTTTTGATTAGGCCCGACCCTAAGAGCCATAAGATTTTATGCGGAAAAGCATGAGCAAAAAAGATGTTAGGTCGCGTGTGGCCTCTCCAAAAAAAAATCGAAATCCGTTACATAAGATTGGGCGATTGCCCGGCTCTCTCTGCGCTCAGTATATGCGTTGCGGCAAGCCTAATTGTAAATGCGCAAGGGGCGCTCTACACGGGCCATACTTCTGCCGCTTCGTGCGAGAGTTCGGACGCTTGCGAAAGTTCTATGTCAGAAAGGCTGATTTTCAGATGACCTTTGAAGCGATCTCGACCTACAAAGAGCAGCGCGCGGCCTTTCGATGGATTATCGAAGAATCAAAACGCGAATGTCGAGCCTTACGCGCATTGCTCAGGGAGTGGAAATGAGCAAAGAGCCTTATCAAAACGATGAGCCGGAATATTCGGAGCGGCTGTCGCTTCGCCTCGATAGGAATCTGCCTGATATGGACAGACTGACTCTCAGGCAGCAAGGCGAAGCGCGGGCCATAGGCAAGAAGATAGGGGATGAGTACGCGGCGCGCGTCGGCTCGATCAGAAAAACTCTTCTCTCGCTTCCTGCCGGGGATCCACGGCGCGAGGGATTGACAGCGGAAGCGATAGAGCAGCGCGCAAGAAGTGGCGAGGTCAATCTGAATTGTCGCGCGGAAGATTTCACATGGGGTGATTTGCAATCCCTTGTCGAGAAGGAAGGCGAAGACGCGGGCGCGATAGTATGGCAAACGATCAAGCGAGTGGCCCGCGCGAATCTGGCGGCAGGCAATCCCGGCTGCACGTCCTTGCTTGCGGATCGCACGCCGTTCGAGATGGCCGAATACAGTGTCATCGTCGAAAGCTTCATAGATTCCTGGGAGCCGCAACACGCAATCGAGCAATCAATGGTTGAGATGTTGGCGCAGGCATTCATCAGCTACACGCATTGGCTGAAAGTAGCCAATCATGCGGCAGAGTTTTCGTATAACGCAATCGAAGAAAGTATCAAAATGGGCATAGGATGGAAGCCGCCGACAATCACAGCAGCCGAGACAGTGGAGAATGCGATGCAGATGGCCGACAGATTCAACCGGCTGTTTCTTCGGACGCTTCGCCAGATGCGAGACCTTCGGCGCTACCCGGTGACGATCAACAATGCCGCACAAGTCAACATCGGCAATCAACAGGTGAATGTGCAGGAAAACAAATCCTGAGATGCAACCGATTG
Organism: Blastocatellia bacterium UBA7656; assembly: GCA_002483445.1. Taxonomy (GTDB): domain Bacteria; phylum Acidobacteriota; class Blastocatellia; order UBA7656; family UBA7656; genus UBA7656. The sequence continues at coordinate 1,523 of DLHY01000151.1, read as the reverse complement.
GCTATGATACAAACCTTCCCGCTTCTACTTCGCGCGCCTGTCCGAGAGACGTGAGCGTATCGAGCAACTCGGCAACACGAATCGTTCTGTCTCTGCCGCCTTTGAAATTCTTTGCAAGCTGTTCAGGCGTGACCGGGCCGGGTTGTCCGGCAAGCGCACTGCGCACGGCTCTGGCCTGCTCTGCCAGAGTATTCGGCCAGATGGTCTTTTCCTGTTTGGAAGATGCCGCTGTTTTATCTTCAGCTTCACCGACAGCGAGAGCGCCCTGCGCGGCCCCTTGTGGATTCTGGAACTCAGGCCGCAGCCAACGAATCAAGCCGTTGCGTTCTTCGGCGGCGCGTTCGGCATTCAACGCGACAAGGCGTTCGAGAATCTCTTCATCGGTCAGAGTCGCGGGCCATCCGTAAGCCTCGAATACTGCCGCGTCGAGGTCGTCATGTATTTGCTTGAGTACAGAGACAAGCCCTTGCTCATGAGTGATCTTTTCTTTTTCAGTGAGAGCTTCACCCGCGCGCAGCTTTTCAAGCACATTGTACATATCTGTAAGGGTTAAATCAGAATGCGCGGCTTGTTGCCGTTTACGATGAGCCTCAAGTGCCTCGCCAAGCTCGCGTATGCGGGCTTTCTGCTGCTCATCGCAATCAGGGAATGGAAACTTATTGAAGCAGGTTGCGTGGTTATAGGTTGAATCATTTCCCACACCAAGCCAACCACCTGTTCGCATAGCAAATAATACGTGTTGACGCGAAGACAAAACTCCTAAATGAAAAGCATCGCTTGATGCAACAGCAATAATTTTTGTATCTGGTACGACATTGGCTTCCATAAAACTGAATACCCTATGCGTTGCAGTGCGACAGGTTACAATGAACCGGCTCAATCCTAAGAGTGCATTGCGCATGTCAGGTCGTGGTCTACCCCATATCCACCATTGCTCCCTAAAGTTCTTATCCTTGTTTGCATCGCGGTGTGGCTTTACGTCTCTAATTATCTTTTGCATTAACATTGGATATTGAGCCATCGCAGTTTCTTTACTGAAACCATAGAAATCAATTATGTATCGCTCTTTAGGGGATTGCATCAAATCACGACCTATCATGTATCTGCGCACAGTAGGCGGAAGCGCCTTGCGGTCGATCCCCAAGCGATCCAAGTCTGACAACTCTAACCTGAACCCTTCTCCGACAGGAATCGGGCCTTGAAATGACAAAGTATTATTTGCTTCCAGTTGTGTAAGACCGTCCACATTCGCCCCTACAGTTAGATCGGCATTTATTACGCCCCTGGCTTCACTAAATTCTAAACTCTTTTCACCACTACCCGATTCTCGCTCGCTATGGATTTGCAAAAGAATCCCAATACTTGAGGTCGATTGCGCAACAGTCATCGCAATTCTAACATCTGCTCCTTCGGCTGAATCCACCCAGGGATGATCTGGTATGGCGAATAGAAGCGATAATCCATTCTTCGATTCAAGATGCCCCTGTAGGACTCTTCGATTGGTACTCCCTACGTGATCTTTG
>DLHY01000089.1:12216-27237 GCA_002483445.1 Blastocatellia bacterium UBA7656 | reverse complement strand
GCGATTGATCGCGGTGTTAATGAGAAGCCGCACTCAACCTGGAACTGTTTTAACAGTTTTTCTGCTCGCGCAGATGTTCTTCTCAATAACACCTGCGCACCCGACACATAACAGACGAATTAAAGATCGGCGGAGGGAAACTGTTGAAACAGTTCACGGATTTTGAGCCTCTTCACTCACCGCGATCAATCGCGGTGTTAATGAGAGAGATTCCTTTTCACCCATCTGAATAAAGCTATAACCAACTTGTGCGCGAAGTGTTATCCTTCTCCATCTGATTATGAGCGACATCAAACGCCTTCTCGATTCGATCTCGAAGCAGGAGGATCGACTCCGCTCGACTCAGTTCGTCGCGCCCTGCGTTCGAGGCGGATTGGTCAAAGCTAAAGTCGCCGGTCTCGTCTACACTTTCACTCCCGATCCGCGTGACTTCGAAGGCTGGGGTGTCTTTCTGCCTGTGGATGAAAAAATCGCGGGCGTTGTCGAAGAAGCCGACCTCCATTTAATCACCGAATATCTCAAGCTGCTCAAACCCGTTCGGCTCAGATTAGCTCGTCCATTGCATCGCAAAACATGGCTTGCCTATCCGGTCAATGAAAGCGATGCCCGACAGCGATGGGGCGCTCCCCGGCCTGTGATGGTTCATCTCGTTGAAGCCGCCGCCGATTTTGAACAAATCACGGCCCGCTGGGACGGAGCAGCTTTCTGGTTCGAAGAACTGGATCGCCGCGCTGACCCTGAAATTGCTGAATGGATGAGAAAAGCTCTGCGCGATACGACCCCGTTCGATCAGTTGAACTTCAAAGGCATCACGCCTGAAATGCGCACCGCTTATTTTCTTTCGACTCAGCCACTCGATCAGGTCAAACCTGCGAGGCGGCCTAACAAAGCGAAAGAATTCAACCCCGTCACCGAACAGCAACGCGATGAGCGTAGGCTTGAAGATGCGCTGCGAAGGGCTGGCGCATCGCTTTCGCAGTTTCACGAACGGGGCGATTACTGGATAGTCGAATGGACGACCTCCGAAGGCGAGCTTCACACTTCGGCCATCGCTCGGAGCGATCTTACGGTCATCAGCGCGGGCATCTGTCTGAGCGGACGCGACCGCGATTTCGATCTTCAATCGCTCGTCGGAGTAGTTGAGCAGAGATGGTGATATGAATAGAAGAGACGCTTTCTATCACGAATTTCTTCATCGAAGCGAATCAGCGATGCAACGTATGCGCGACCTCGCGATAGCCGTGTGCGGCGCGGGCGCGCTTGGCGCAAACATCGTTGAAAATCTCGCCCGTCAGGGATTCGCTCATATTCGCTCAATCGACTTTGATCGCATCGAAGAGCGCAATCTTTCCACTCAGCCTTACTACGCATCGGACATCGGCGCGTTCAAAGCGAAGATACTCGCTAACTCCGTTTATCGCGCGCTCGGCGTCCGTGTAGATGCCCGCGCTGAAGAACTCACTGCGGCCAGCACCGCGAAACTGCTCGGTGGAGTCGCGCTCGTCGTTGACGCTTTCGACAACTCCGCATCGCGTCAGGTTGTAAAAGATTATTGTGATAACACGGGTGCCGCGTGTCTTCACGTCGGGCTTGCGAGCGAGTATTCGGAAATTATCTGGAACGAAATCTATCGCGTGCCTTCGGACGCGGGCGAAGACAACTGCGATTATCCGCTTGCGCGAAATCTCGTGATGATGACCGTAGCTGTCGCTTCGGAAGTCATAGCGCGGTTTGCCGCGACGGGCGAACGTCAGAGCTTCACCGTCACGCTCGGAGATTTCGCCGTGCGACCTTACTCATTTGTGAGCGAGTGAAGCAAAGGAACCACAGATGAACACAGATAAACACGGATAAGATGAGAAAGAAAAAACAGAGGAATCTTTGTTTTTTTCTATCTGTGTCCATCTGTGTTCATCTGTGGTTTCTATCTTCTACCTCTCTTCGGCATCTACTTTCCGCGCGTCTCGTTTGCCAACTGAAGGCAGGGTGATTAAACTTCTGGCCGCATGGCAAGACTGCGCGGATTGTTTCTTCTTACATTCTGGATCACGCTGATAATATTCTTTGCGCCGTTTATGATCCTGGCCGCGCTCATCACAAAGAACGAAAATTATATTTATAAACCTTCGGGCGCGTTGATTCGACTCGGCCTTTTTCTCGTCGGTGTGCGTGTCAAGGTTACGGGACTTGAACGACTCGACCCCCGTCAGGCTTACATACTTACGCCCAATCATCAGAGCTTCATCGAAGTGCCGCTGTTCGTGACTTATCTCGGACGCAATCCGGCATATCTTGCCAAGAAGGAAGTATTCAAGTATCCGATATTCGGCTTCGGCATAGGCTTGATGGGATGCGTCCGGGTTGATCGCACGAACTCGGTAGCGGCGGTCGAAAGCGCGCGGCTGGCTACTGAAAAACTCAAACAGGGAAAATCTTTCATGGTTTACCCGGAAGGCACACGCTCGCCCGATGGAAGGTTGCTGCCATTCAAGAAAGGCGCGTTTATGATGGCGATAGAAGCGGGCGTCCCCGTTGTTCCTGTGACTATATCGGGCGGCTCACGGATCATGCCCAAAGGCGAAATCCGCCTCACTCCATCGACTGTCGTGCTGACGGTTCATGAGCCTATACCTACGACGGGTTATTCGAGGGAGAACATCGCAGAGTTGATGAGCCTCACGCGAGCGAAGATTCTATCGGCTCTGAGCGAGGAAGAGATTGCCGTTTGTGAAGGCGGCGCTTTGAAGAGAGAGCCATCGGCTCATTGATTCGCTCCTGCCCGCGCCTCAAAATCTTTCAAACGATAAACGCCGACATCGAGTTGTTCGGCGTGGCCTTCTTTGACGAGCAACTGATTGCCGCGTCCGGCGTCGGGGCGCGAGAGGCCCGTGATTCGCGCAAGCTCCCCGCGCAGGGTCATGCCTGCGCCATCGAGAAATGCGCGAGCGACTTCTTTGAGAGCCACGTCGCGTTTCACTTTCACTTTCAAATCTTCAGCGAATCTCCCCTCGGCCAGCGTCCAGATGTAAGTGAAATATGGCTCATATAAAACATCGGCCGGTATGACTTTCATAGCCGATTGAAGCTCATCCATCGCGCGGGTGAATCGCGTGCGATCTGTGACGCCCGACTCCTGCCGCAAATCGCACGTGGCCATCTCCCATTCCTTGCGAAGCACTTTCAAAATCGCTCTCGCTTCATCCGATAATTTGTTCGCCTCTTCTTTTCGAGGGATGCCCCACAGCGCGTTGAAGTGAGGAATCAAGCGACGCGCGAGAAAAGTCGCGCGGTTCTTCGCAAGCTTTGCGTAATAGACGCGACCGCGCTTCATCACTTCGTCCTTGATCACCCAGGCAAGGCTGGCTTCAGGGTCTTTCTGAACATTGCGCGGCATGTGGGCGTCGCGCCGCCCGCACACGGCGATGTAGATCGAAGGCCCTCCTCGCCGCGCATCCGTCAGAGCCGCGCAAAAGCCTGCGGTTTCGATAAGCGATTCCGCATCGACTCCGTTCTCTATGCGCAGATCGGGCGAGCGACGCCAATTGTGATCGCGGAAGATTTCGATTTCTTCAGGCATTTGATTGCTCATAATTGTCCGGGCCATAGTCTTGCCGTATCAAGAAACCTCTCACGCCTCTGCCAACTGTGCATCTATTTTTGCCTTTTGCCTTTTTACTTTTGCCTTATCCTCTTGCCGCGCGTCAATCTCTATCCAATCGACTCATGAAATAAGCTCCCACGGCAGGGCCGAACGCAAGAAAAGTGAAAGCCCATCGCCACTCGACCTTGCTCGCAATGAGCGGGAGGAGTTGAATTGAAAAAACGGTGACGGCGAAACCTATTCCGTTTTGCGCCGTGAGCGCCGTGCCTGTGTAGTCGGGCGGGCAGTGACGCGCGGCGAGAGCCGAAAACTGTGGCGAATCGCTTATCACGAATATGCCCCATATAAGAATGAAGGCGATGACGAGCGGGGTGGGTAATTCATAAGCGAAGCCTGACGCGAGGCAGCACGACGCGCTTATGATCATCGAGACGAGAGCGACTCGTCTTTCTCCTACGGTGCGCGATATCCATCCCCCGACGACGCAGCCCACGACGCCGACTCCGATTGCGAGGAAAGAAATCACGGGGATGCTCAACGCGATTTGATCCTTGAACCTCGCGGTGAGGTAAAAAGATGAAAGCGACCAGAAGGCGTAAAGCTCCCACATGTGGCCGAAGTATCCGAGCGCGGTGTAACGAAAAGGAGGGTGGCGAAAAACTTTCACGATCATCGCGGGATCGAAGCGAGCGCGGCCTTTGAGATATGGCCCGTCCCCAACTCCGACGAGGATCAGAAGGCCGCCCGCTGTGGCTGATACGGACGCGGCTGTGGTCATCATTTGCCAATGGGGAGCGCCAAGGGCGAGTATCAGGTAAGGCGAAGCCGTCCCTACGGTGAGCGCGCCGACCATCACTCCCAATCGCCAGCCCAGTCCAGTTTGAAACCAGGAAGCCACGATCTTCATCCCGACCGGATAAACTCCCGCCAGCATCAGCCCTGTGAGAAATCGAAAAGCTATAGCTGCCGCGAGATGTGGGGAAAGCCATGCGAATGCGGCGTTGAACAATGCGCCCGCAAGCGCAGAGGCGAAGAAAACTTTTCGGGCGTTGAATCGGTCGGACAGGTTGAGCGCGGCATAAAGAAATGTTCCGGTGATGAAGCCGAGTTGAACGGAGATGGTCAACCACGCGCTTTGAGAATCAGAGAGTTGCCACAAGGCGCGAAGTTGAGGAGCAGCCGCGGTGCCGGAAAACCATGTCGCTGAGGCGAGCAGCACCGCGATTGAAACGAACAGGAGCGCGCGTTCTGCGCTCGCGTTCGATTGCCGCAATTTTTCAGATGATGTGCCGTCAGTCAACGGCGGCATTTTACATGCGGCGCGGCGGGCGCGCAAACAGGTCTCTGATAGGAATAGAACGCGGATGAGGCGGATCAGGCGGATTTACGCTGATCTGATCCGTGAAAATCAGCCCAATCCGTGTTATCCGCGTTCCATTCTCTCAGGCTCGATTTATCTCACAATCCGTATTCGGCGACCTTCCTGATCATTTCGAGATCATCTATCGGCTCGCGTCTCGCCCATAGATAAACGAAGCCTGTTCCCGGTCGCCCGCCATAGTTTTTCACCCACACGGCAGCCCGCCCGTTTTCGTTCGTTGCAAGAACAGTCGTCACTTCCTTAGGATCAACTCCGCCGTCGTTGACGAACCATTCTGGCAAACCCCATTCGCGCCCTTCTCTCGTCGCTGTGGTTCTGTATGCGCCCTGTGGTTCCGCCAGTTTCATTCCGAGAATCTTTTCGCCTATCTTCGAATCGTACTCGACAGGCAATCCGGTATCGGCGTTTCTTTTTATGGCAAAAGGCATGATGCCCATCCAGACGACCTTGCCGCCCGCGTCGAGGTATTGCCTCAGAACGGAATTCTCCGGCGTATCTCCCGCCACCATCTGCGGCACCGTATCGATTGCGAAAACCACGACGCTCGGAACGCGGTCGCTGATGCGGTCTTTCAAGAATTTTGTCAGAGTTCCGACCGTGAGCGTTTCGTAGCCGTGTGATGAAAGATAATCGCGCACTTTTTCATGGCCGCGAAACCATTTGAAGACCACTCTGCCATCCCAGAAAACCGCGCGCTTCAAATTCGCGGGCGCGGCTGGTTGTTTCCTTGACGACAGCGCGTAAAGAGAGCCGTCATCGCTGCCGAAATAAATCACTCCGTCCGAGACGAAAGGCGATGACATCACGCTGTCTCCGGTTTTGAACTTCCAACGCTCTGTTCCTGTCTCGGCATCGAGCGCGAAGAGGTGGGAATCGAAGCAGCCGAAATAAATCAATCCGTCAACGTAAGCGGGCGAGCCTAAAACGTTCGATTCGGTTTTGAACCTCCATTTCTCGCGCCCCGTTTTGAGATCGACCGCGTGAAAGAAATGACCGTCAGAGCTTCCCGCGTAAACCACGCCATTGTGAATGACGGGAGAAGTGACAACCCATGAATTCGTGTGTTCGAAGTTCCATCGCTCTTTGCCCGTGCTGATGTCGAGAGCGTAGAGGCGGTAGTCGCGACTGCCGAAGGCGACTACTCCTTGAGCAAGAGCGGGCGAAGATTGAACCTCGCCTTTGGGAAAGAAGCTGTTGCCCTGAGTCTTGAACTTCCATCGCAGTTGTCCGGTCTGCTGATCGAGCGCGTAGAGATTCCCGTCGTTGCTGCCACAATAAAGCACGCCATCAGCGATTGCAGGCGAAGACCGCACCACGCCTTCGGTCTTGAATTTCCACCGCTCTTTTCCCGTTCGGGCATCCATCGCGTAAATGTGCGTGTCGCCGCTTCCGAAATAAACCATGCCGCCTGATACGGCAGCCGATGAAGTGTAATAATCCCAGCCTCCATCATAATGTGAATCGGCTGATGTGTGTCGCCAGACTTCACGGCCTGTCCGCGCATCGAGGGCGTGAAAAATTCCGTCCGTGCTGCTGAAATAAACCATCCCGTCGTTTATGGCTGGCGTGGATTGAATGCCGCGTGCGGCTTCGAATTTCCATTTCAACTGTCCGGTCTCGGCGTTCACCACGTAAAGATTCCCGTCGCTGCTGCCTGAGAATATCGCGCCGTCCGACAGAACTGGAGAAGAACGAATCGGCCCTCGCGTCTCGAATTTCCATTTGACCTCGACCGGCCCCGTAACGCCTTTCGTGTTGAATACGCCTGTGTGAGAGAGGCTCCCTCTGAACATGCTGCTCTGGGCTGCGGATGAAGAAGAGAGAAAGAAAACTGCGAATGCTAATGCGGGAAGACGATTTATCACTATGCTGCTCCTTTGAATATTTCTTTTTCACGGAAAAAGCTTTCGGTAGAATAACGAAACCCGTTCGGCAAAAGCCTGCGACAAGTGACGACACGCCGCTAAGTCGTTCTTTGACGCCGCGTGCGCGTCATGCGGTAGAATCAGTGAGTATGAAGAGACTGGAAAACGCCGACGCGATCAATTCATCAAACGGAGAACGACTCGATTCGTGGAAAGAGATAGCCTCGTATCTCGGAAGGGAAGTCCGCACCGTTCAGCGATGGGAGAAGCGCGAGGGATTGCCCGTCCATCGCCATCAGCATGATAAATCGGGAACTGTCTATGCCTACACGGGCGAGATGGACGACTGGTTGGGTCGCCGCAGGCCGCCTGATGCTGTACCGGAGGCAAAGCCTCGCATCCCTACTCGAACGCTTGCAATCGCCGTTTTCATTTTTTTGTTGATCGGGTTGCTCGCGGTCGCTTATGTCGTCGGGCGGCGGAGCGCGACAACTGATTTGCCTGTTGCCAAAAAAAGATTGCTGGTGCTTCCGTTCAAAAATCTCAGCCCGGAGCAGGAGTGGTTCTCGGACGGCTTGACCGAAGAGATGATCACTCAACTCGCCGGTCTTCGACCCGAAAGTCTCGCTGTGATCGGTCGCACTTCGTCAGCGCGATTCAAATCGACTGATAAAAGCATTGCTCAGATAGGCGATGAATTGAATGTCGATTTCATACTCGAAGGCAGCGTGCGGAGGGAAGGCGACCGAGTGAGAGTGACGGCTCAGTTGATCGATGCGCGAGACCAGGCGCATCTGTGGGCTGAAAGCTATGATCGCGATCTTCCCGGCGCGCTTGCCCTTCAGGCGGAAGTCTCAAGGCTCGTTGCCGTCTCGCTTGGAACCAGATTGCTCGATAGCGAATCCCCGGCGCGAGCGGTTTCGAATAACACGGTCGCGCTTGAGGCATATCTGCGAGGGCGTTATCAATGGAACAGAGGAAATCGCGAAGGATTCGAAAAGTGCGTGGAGAGTTATCAGGCCGCCACGAAAGCCGACGATCAATTCGCGCTTGCCTTCGCGGGGCTGGCCGCAGGGTGGGTGATGATGGGGCGATACGGGATCCGCCCCCCGGCTGAGTGTTTCTCTCTGGCTAAGGAAGCGGCTGAAAAGGCGCTCACTCTCGATGCTCGTCTCGCTGAAGCTCACGTGGCGCTTGCTCAGGTGAAGTATTACTGGGAATGGAATTTCAAAGAGGCTGAAGAAGAATTCCTCCGCGCGATCAAACTCAATCCGGGGCTTGCAGCAGCGCATCACGGCTATGCTCATTTTCTTTCAGAGATGCGCAGACACGATGAAGCGATCACGGAGGTCAAAAGAGCGCAGGAGATGGAACCGCTTTCGGCGACGATAAATTCGGACGCGGGATGGTTCTACTATCGCGCTCGAAGATATGAAGAAGCGATCAATGAATGCAGGCGCGTGCTTGAAATGGAGCCTCAGTTTTCAAGCTCCGAGATATGCATCATTCAGGCTCTCGAAAAGATGGGCCGTTTCGAAGAGGCCAGATCGAAGGCGAAAAAATTCTTCGCGGCGATAGGCATGGATAAAAGAGTCGCCGCACTCAATCTGGCAGACCCTCGACTCGCTTTGAAAAATCTTCGCAGAGTCGAGCTTGAAGAATTGAAACAAATGAGCCGGAATCAAGCGGTCATCCCTTTTCAGTTCGCTTTCGTGTATGCCCTGCTCGAAGAGAGGGATTTGACAATCGAGTGGCTGGAAAAATCCGTCACGGCGCGCGATCACGTTGCGTTGCTGATGAATGCGCACCCGGCGTTTGACTGCGTGCGTGACGATCCGCGCTTCAGTGATTTGCTCCGCCGCATGGGGATGAAAGCGAACTAAGCGCGTCGCTGTCTTCTCAACAATCGCACGGGGAAAAATATTATCGCCCGTATGAGTTCAAGCGCGCCGTTGACTGCGATGCCGATCAATCGGAACGGGAGCAGTATGAGCCAGACAATCGGATAGAGGATGAGCGCCGCGAGAGCCAGCGGCCAGCACAAGACGAACAGTATGCACCAGAGCAGGAACTTGACCATTTCCTTATCACTCCTTCAAGCCTGAAATACGAAATGATTTCGCGCAGGGTTCGTTGATGTTTGAATGCCGGGAATAGTTTTGCTCTCGGATGTGATATATAAAGGGGTGGCCTGTCGGGCCGTCAGAAAATATTTTCAAGGGGTGTTTATGTGGCGCAATCTGTCAGATTGCGCTGCGTCCTGAAAGTAAGAAAATTGGGACAGCGCAAGCTAACAGCTTGCGCCACGATCTCAGAGGAGAGACACAATGAAGCGTTTTGCTTTTTGGTCGGTCGTCGCGCTTTTTATGGCGATGACCGCGTTTGCTTCGACGCCTAAGGTCGGAGACCCTGCGCCGACGTTCAGTTTGCCGAGCGCGTCAGGCGCGACCGTTTCGCTCAAGGATTATGCGGGCAAAAAAGTCGTGCTGGTTTTTTATCGCGGTTACTGGTGACCCTACTGCCGGAAGCAACTGGCCAGTCTGGCCGGAAACTACGAGAAATTCAAAGCCGCAGGAGCGGAAATCCTAGCCATCAGCGTTGACCCGCAGAACAAGAGCAGCGAGCTTACGGAAAAGCTCAAACTTCCCTTTCCCGTTCTTTTGGACACAGATCACAAAGTCATCGATCTTTATGACATACTCGATCCGAACGGGAAAATTTCGCGGGCCTCAGTTTTCATTCTCGACAAAAAAGGCATAGTGCAATATGCGTGGGTGGCTGACGATTACAAAGTCAGGCCGCCGGATGACAGCCTGCTCGCTGAAGTTGGCAAGATCAAATGAAGATGTTTGTGTCGGGTGGGCGGTGAACTGTTAGGGCCATTTAGTTCTTCGAAAGCGAAGTCAAGGAGAAAAACCACAGATGAACACCGATGGACACAGATAGAGAAAAAAACCGAAGATTCTTATGGTTTTTTCTCTCTCCTATTATCCGTGTTTATCTGTGTTCATCTGTGGTTTCTTCCTTTCGGCCTATGACCGCCCCAGATTGCGGACACAAGTGAACGCTGGGGGTGTCCAGAGATGGCCACCCCTATAATCTCGTCTCTTCAAGCAACGCCCGCGTGCGGTTGAATCTGTCAATCCTCTGCATAGCCGCAATCGCGCGATCAAGCGCAGGCGCGATGTATTGCACGTAAACCAGATTGTCCTTCATCGCCGCCTGAAACGAGTATGTGCCGACGGCTTTGAGCGTTCGCTGAACGGTCATCAAATCCAACTCTTTTCTGAATTCGCTTTCGTCCGAAATCGGCGCGCTCGATTTGGATTTCAACTCGATGAATCTTTCAATCAACTCTTCCGTCACCCGCTCATCGTGCGTGGTGTAAGGGTCTGCGATGAGCGACGCCAGATCATAGCTTTCAGGGCCGAGCCTCGCGTCCTGATGATCGATGATGAACATGTTTTCATCGATGAGCATAAGGTTGCGCGCGTGATAATCGCGATGCGTCAATACTCGTTTGCGCGACGCAAGCTCCGCGCATATCGCTCGAAAATCTTCCTGCGCGGCATTCGAGCGGGCCTGGTCGAGTTTCACTTTCAGATAACGGTTGAAGTAATGAGCGAAGAAAAATCCTAGCTCCCATCGGAGCTTCGCTTCATCGAACGCCAGACGAGAGCAGATGGAATCAGTCTCAACAGCCAGCCGCGTAGCTTCCTGAATTCTTACTATGAAATCGATGGCTCGACTGTACGCTTCCTTCACTTCCGGCATTGAGCGTCCTTCGAGCCAGTCCTGAAGTTTTATGTCTCCAACGTCTTCGATCAGTATTGCGGCTTCATCGCCCCTAACGCCGATGAGAGCCGGGACGGGCAGACCGGCTTTGATAAAAAGTTCCGTCACTTCGGTGTGCGCCGAGGGGTCGTTTGCGAAAGTCAGACGCGCGGTCGGATTCCTACGCTCCGCTCGCTCAAGGCGATGACCTGCCCGCTCTGACTCGTCGAACGGCTCGTCATAAAGCGCGATGACAAGGCTGGCCGCAGGGCTTGCGGCGCGAAAGTAAGAGCGTGTCGAAGCGTCTCCGGTCAGTCGGGTTATTATGATTTGATCGACGGGCGCGTCGAGATGCTCGGCTGCCATCTCGATTACGTGCGCCGACGGATTTCTTCCGGCTGTTGATGTCATAAAAAATCACCGCAAGGGAACGATTATATTTTCTCCAACCACTTCGCCGCGCTCGATCTGTCGCACAAGGTCACATCGGGCGACGACCGCATCCTTTATATAGGCTCCCGAAGGAATGCGAACTCCTGCGGCAAGCACCGCACGATGAACCTCGGCCCCGCTCTCTACTCGAACATTTTCCCATAGCACTGAGTCCCGAACCTGTGAGCCTTCTTCGATGATCGAGCCTGCGCCAGCGACGACCCGCATACCGCGCTTTCGCATGAAAAGTATGCTCGCTTCAAGGTAGCGGTCGAGCGTACTCATCTCGTACCAGTCGCCTTCCGAGATGTGAGCGATGATCGTTTCGCCCGCTTCGATGGCGCGAGGGTAAACGTCAACGGTCGAATGAGAGAATCGCCCTCTGGGAATATACTCGAACACGCGGGGAGAGAGAACCTGAATGCCTGTGAACATCAGCGGCTCCCCCTCTTCTGAATCTGAAGGGAATCCGGCGAAGCGAGTGACGAGCTTTTGTTCATCGGTTTCGACTCGGCTGAATCGTTCGCGGGCGGTGTTCGGTTTCAAAACGAGAGTGGCTATTGCGTTGCGCTCGCGGTGATCGCGTATGGCGGCGTGCAGATCGATGTCAGTGACTATCTTGCCGTTGATGACTATGAAATCGTCTTCCGTGAGTTGATCGCGCACGCGATCCATCGCGCCCGATGTGCCGAGTATTTCCTCTTCGTAAGAATATTGGATGCTCGCTCCTAATCGTGAGCCGTCGCCTAAAGCTTCGCGAATCGAGTCGGGCTGATGATGAAGATTGACGATGATGTCAGTGAGGCCGAACGACGTGAGGTATTCGACCGAGTAAGAGATGAGCGGGCGATTGAGAAAAGGGATAGCAGGTTTGTTGCGGTCTTCGGTGAGCGGCCAGAGGCGGGTGCCGAACCCGGCGGCCAGAATCATTGCTTTCATCTTTTTGTCAGTTGTCAGTTGTCAGTTGTCAGTTGCAAAGGACAACTGACGACGGACAACTGACTAAAAAACCAAATCTTCAAGCGGGACGCCGCGCTCGTGGCATCTCGCGGCCTGAAGTTCGGGGTAGCTCTCGCGAATAGAATCTGCTGTGGTAAAGCCCGCCGATTCAAGCGCGCGCAGGACTCGCATTTCATCTCCTTCTATCTCGATGAAGTTTCCCATTGGAGTTTCGTCAAAGACGACTTCGAGTTCTTCGCCGTCGAGGGGGAGGCTGTAAATGGTGCGATATTTCTGATAGCGGAAAGAGCGGTGAAAGCCGAGCCGTTCGAAGAGGGTGATCAGGCTATCGGGGTCTGAGGTTTCGCACTCGATTTCTTCTCTGACTTTCAGGGGCGAGCGGGCGCTTTCCCGAACTATGCCTTTGTACGTAATAAGCCCGCGACCGTTGACGAATCGGACGCGGAGGGCCGCGCCCGTGTTGAAGAGTTTGCCGTCGGCTGAATCGAGCAGCCAGTTATCTTCGAAGTGACGAGGGCTTGTGAGTTTCAAATCGAGGCCCGCGCGTCGAAATCGGTCGAGGTCATCGCAGGCGAGTTTGACTTCTATTTCAAGGCTGCTTTGTGTGATAGCTCTTTGCATAAGAAAGGGCTAATTATTGACTCCGAATCGCTCGGTCGTCAATCTCTGCGAGATCGAATCTTGCGCCAGCATTCTGACTGTGCAAGGATTATCCCGACAGTGGGAAGGTGAATTATGGTTGAAACCTACAGAGCGATTCTCCGGGGCGACAAACTCGAATGGAGCGGAGATGCTCCAAAGCGAGATGACGCAGAGCAGGGAATCGAAGTTTTTGTGACGATCCTGCAAAGCAATGCTGCGATATCTATCGCGTCGTCTGATGGAAAAGCTATGGCCGAAGCGTTGAACAAACTTGCGGCGACCGGCTCGTTATCTGAAATCTCCGACCCCGCATCCTGGCAACGCGAGCAACGCCGCGATAGATGGAAAAGAACACTTTGTTGATCTCAGATTTAGGCTCAGAGAGAAGCCGTGACCGTCATCAGTATAATCGGGATGGAGATTATAGAATGAAATACAAAATAGCATTGTACAAATCCGAAGAAGGCTATAGCGTGTCTTGCCCCGGCCTGCCCGGATGCTGGTCACAGGAGGCGACTGAAGAAGAGGCTTTGGAGAATATCCAGGACGCCATAAAGGAATACCTTGAGGCTGTCGATCTTTTGATTCAGGATGCGGAAGTCCGGGAAGTGGAAGTCACTGTTTGACCATGCCGAAAATCTCAGGCATAAATCATCCCATATCTGAAGGTGCGTCTATGAACAATGTGTACACAGCCGTAATAAAAAAGGATGGCGACTGGTGGATAGGTTGGATAGAGGAAGTTCCAGGCGTCAATTGCCAGGAAGCCTCGCGAGATGAGTTACTGGAAAGCCTGAAAATAACTCTACAGGAAGCATTGGAATTCAACAGGCAGGATGCGATAGCCGCAGCCGAAGGTAGTTATCAGGAAGAGCAAATCGCTGTATGAAACGGAGCGCGCTAATACGGCATCTTCGTTCTCACGGCTGCGAGTTGCTCAGGGAAGGCGGGAGTCATTCCTGGTGGCACAACCCGGCGCTCAACAAGAGGTCTGCGGTTCCCAGATATAACGAAATAGGCGATATTCTGGCAAAGAAGATATGCAAAGACCTTGGGATACCAGCCGTGAAGTAGAGATTGTGAACCGGATGGAGTAGATTCGCTCACACTCACGGAGGCTTGTAGCAAACGGTCGCGTTTCTCAATTCACGGGAGAGTAACCCATGTCTGCTGGTCAATCCACTCTCGTTACTCCGGCCAATTACGCGGATAATATCTGTCGCTGGGACGCCGCCGCGAAGGGTCACTTCGAAGTCTGGTTCCTCACTCTAAACGACCCCATGAGCAAACTCGGCCTCTGGTTTCGATATACCCTCTTATCTCCGCTCAACACATCAGACAATCCGCGCGCCATGCTGTGGGCGGCGGTCTTCAATCCTTCAACGCCTCAACAAAATTTCGGCATCAGGCGCGAATATCCAATCGATCAGTTTTCCTTCGAAGCAGGAGAGAATTTCAAACTCAAAATATCAGACAGCTTTTTTTCTCCCTCGCGCGCAACGGGCAGCATAGAAAACGATCAGCACTCAGTCCTCTGGGATTTGAGCTTTACGCCTTCTCAAAAAACTTACAATCACATCACCCGCAGCGTGCGATTACTCGCTCGACCTTCATCGTTCGTCTGCTCTCCGAATCTCGATGTTCGTTTCAATGGCAAAGTCGAAGTCGATGGCAAAACTTTCTTTCTCGATGATGCGCCGGGATGTCAGTCGCACTTATGGGGGCGCAAGCAGGTCGATGAATGGGTGTGGGCGCATTCAAACGCTTTTGAGAATCATCCCGGAACCGTATTCGAATGTCTCGCCGCGCGGTCTCGCTTTGCAGGCGTCACGCTTCCGCCTATTCAATCGCTCTTCCTGCGTCATCGCGGCGAGGAGCATCACCTCATTCGGCTGAGATTCAAAGAGCAGTGGCGGCGTCATCTCGGAATCGGAGTGTGGTCGTTCTCGGCGATGAACACGAAGGTCTACATCGAAGGCACGGCGCAGAGCAGGTTGCGCGATATGTTGCAGGCTCATTATCTCGACCCGGACGGCGAGAGCCTCTATTGCCTCAACACCGAAGTGGCGAACCTCAAGCTCAGGATATTCCGCCGCGATCACGGCATCCACTGGCGTCACCTTGAGACGATCAAGGCCCGCTCGACGGCGCACCTCGAACACGCCTGCCGGTCAGCGGATTCTTCGGTGAAGATGGCTTTCCGCGACGGAGCGGAATAGGCTCGATCTTGCTTCAACGATTTTTATTCGAAGGCCCATTCACCGCTGAACCGCAGAGGCGCCGCGTTGTCCGGCAAGCTGCCAGCTTGCCGCAGGCTTTCACCTCTCGCCTCTGGAAAGCAACGTCCTTTGCTCGAAGCAACGACA
>DLHY01000089.1:0-12164 GCA_002483445.1 Blastocatellia bacterium UBA7656 | reverse complement strand
GGCAGCTTGTCGAACATACAAGAGCGCAGAGACAACGCAGAGAAAAGCCTCTGCGCAACCTCTGCGGCTCTGCGGTGAGCCAATTCTGAAAAGGCAAAATCTCAGGCTCTTCAGCGACAATCAAACGCAAACCGCTTTAACTTTTCAGACCAAAACCTACAGGCCCAAGTCTAAGCCTTCGACAAGCAAACAACTTGTTGGCGCGACGCGATTTCACATTTGAGACTGGGAACTATTATGAGCAAATCAACCTTTATGCCCGCTATCGCCCGCAGCCGCGCCCTTGCCCTGGCAATCGCGGCTTCGCTCACTTTGAGCATCGTCTTTCCGTCATTTGCCGAAATGAGCGTCAGCCCTAAGAAGCTGACCGAAGAGCAGAAGATCGTTCATCTGCTCAACCGCGCGGGCTTCGGCCCTCGGCAGGGCGATGTGGAAAAAGTCAAACGCATGGGAATCGATAAATACATCGATCTCCAACTCCATCCCGACCGCATCAACGATTCAGCCATCGATGCGCGGCTCGTGGCCTTCCCATCTCTGAAAATGAGCAATGGTGAAATCAGCGAGAAATACCCCCAGCCGCAATTCCTCGCGCGACGGCTCGGCCTGCGCCAGCCAGCCCCGCCGGGAGAAGCCGACTCGCCCGAATTGGAGCGCGAGCAGAGAGAAACCCGGCAGAAGCTTTTCGCTTACTATCGCCAGCATAATCTCAAGCCGCCTCAGATGCTTCTTCAGGAGCTTCAGGGACAGAAGATCATCCGCGCCGCCTATAGCGACCGTCAGCTTCAGGAAGTGATGACGGATTTCTGGTTCAACCACTTCAACATTTTCTGGACCAAAGGCGCTGATCGCGTGCTGACGACCGATTTCGAGATGCGGGCCATACGGCCCAACACGCTCGGCAAATTCAAAGACCTTCTGATGGCGACCGCGAAAAGCCCCGCGATGATGTTCTACCTCGACAACTTTCAATCGACTACGCCCGATATGCAGTTGCCCGGTCGCGGACAGTTCCCGCGTCGCAATCAGTTTCGCCGTAATCAGGGGCAGATGCCGCCTCGGAATAATCCGCAGGGCGGGGACGGTCAGATGACTGACGAGCAGAGACGCGCGCAGATACAGAATCAGTTGCGCAATCGCCAGCGCGGCATAAATGAAAACTATGCCCGCGAGTTGATGGAATTGCACACCCTGGGAGTCGATGGCGGCTACACTCAGAAAGATGTTCAGGAAGTTGCGCGCTGTCTGACAGGCTGGACTATTGATCGCCCGCTGCAGGGAGGCGATTTCATATTCCGCGAGTTCATGCATGACAAGGGCGAAAAAATAGTGCTTGGTCAGCGCATCAACGAAGGCGGAATCCGTGACGGCGAAAAGGTAATCGATATCCTCGCCCGTCATCCGAACACGGCGAAGTTCATCTCGACGAAACTCGTTCGCCGCTTCGTGAGCGATAATCCTCCGCCCGCGCTCGTTGATCGCGTGGCCGCTGTTTACAAAAAGACAGACGGCAACATCCGCGAAATGGTGCGAACGATCCTCACTTCATCCGAATTCAACTCGACGGAAGCATATCGCGCAAAGATCAAATCACCCTTCGAACTTGCAGTATCAGCTATTCGCGCGATGGGAGCCGATCTGAGCGTCTCTTTTGACGCGAGCCAGTTCGTAGCCCGCATGGGCCAGCCGCTTTATCTCTATCAGGCTCCGACCGGCTACCCAGACCGCGCCGAGCAGTGGGTCAACACCGGATCGCTCCTTGAGCGATTGAACTTCGGCATAGCACTGAGCGCGAATCGCGTTCAAGGCGCGGCGGTCGATATGAAACGAGTGGCTCCGGGCGTAAACAGTTCGGACGCGAGAGCCATTATGGATCGCGCCGTCGCTCTGCTGCTCAATGGTGAAGTGTCCGAGCAGACACGCGATATACTAAACAAACAACTGAAAGAGGGTGTGCCTGTGAAAGGCGAGCTTGGAGAGATGAACGCGGCGATGCGCGCAGCCGGAGTCGATCAGGACGATGCTATGATGACGGACGAGCGGCCTCGCCCCGGCATTCAGGGCGGGCGTGATCGCAGGCAGGCGTATTTCGGCCAGCAGGCTCCGTCGCCTGTACGGATGTCGGCGGCTGACTTGGAAATCGCCAAAGTATTCGGCCTCGTCCTCGGCTCGCCTGAGTTTCAGAGGAGATGAAGCAGGTTACAGGGAACAGGGGACAGGGGACAGGCGGGAAATCTCCGGGCCTGTAACCTGTTCCCTCCACTGACCACCGATTAGGAGATATCATGGCAGTAAACAGAAGATTCTTTCTCAAATCATCAGGGCTGGCGCTGGCGAGTTTCGCCATTGCGCCATCGTTTTTGAAACGCGCTGTCGCTCAGTCAGTCGGCGCGTCGAAAGACCGGCCCATCATAATAGCTATCTTTCAACGCGGCGCGGCGGACGGCATATCGATGGTCGTTCCGTTCGGCGATAAAAATTATGCGAGCGCGCGGCCTCAGATAGCGATACCTGCGCCGAGGAGTGGAAGCGCGGACACGTCAATCGATCTGGATGGATTCTTCGCGCTTCATCCCGCGCTTGCGCCGTTCAAACCTGTCTATGACGCAGGCCATCTGGCAATCGTTCATGCGGTCGGCTCGCCCGACAACACGCGCTCGCATTTCGACGCCCAGGATTACATGGAATCCGCGACGCCCGGTCGCAAGGGTACGCCCGATGGGTGGCTCAATAGGTATATGCAATCGAAGAAAGACGCGAAGGCGTCGCCTTTCCGCGCCGTATCGATGACCTCGACCATGCCGCGCTCGCTTATAGGCGATGCGCCCGCGATAGCGATGACAAGCATTTCTGATTTCGGCGTGCGAGGCGGGCAGGGCGGCGCGTCGGCTTCAAGCTTCGAAGCTCTCTACACGGGGAATTCGAATGATGCGCTTCACGGAACTGGCAAAGAGGCATTCGAAGCCGTCAAGATGCTGCGCAAAGCGAACCCGCAGCAGTTCGCGGCATCGAACGGCGCTGCTTATCCGCGCTCCGGGTTCGGCCAGTCGTTGTTGCAGATCGCTCAGTTGATCAAGGCCGATGTCGGCCTTGAAGTGGCCTTCGCCGATGTCGGCGGATGGGACACGCATTCGAATCAGGGCGCGGCGCGCGGTCAGTTGGCCAATCGATTGCAGGATTTCGCGCAGGGGATAGCTGCGCTCTACAAAGACCTCGGCGACCGTATGAGCAACATCGTCATACTGACGATGACCGAATTCGGGCGAACCATTCGCCAGAACGGATCAGGCGGAACTGATCACGGACATTCAAGCTGTTTGTTCGCGCTCGGCGGACCGGTCAGGGGCGGGAAGGTTTACGGCAAGTGGCCGGGACTTGCGACCGAGCAGTTGTATGAAGGCCGCGATCTGACGTTGACGACGGACTTCCGCGATGTGTTCGCTGAAGTTGCCGCGCGTCACTTGAGAGCGGCAAACCCGAACGCGATCTTTCCGGGATTCACTCCAAACCCATCGAACTATCGCGGCTTCATTACCGGATGAAAAAAGAGGGCAGGCTCGACGGGCCTGCCCTCTTTTTATTGACGCCTGTTGTCAATCACAGATTCATTCTTCTTTCTCACCCGTCTTGCCGCTGGCAGGCTTTGTTGATTCACCCAGCAAGGCATCGATTACGGCTCGAAGCTCCTCTTCGCCTCCCGGCCCGAATCCGACCTTGCGGAATCGAATCACGCCGTCTCGATCAATGATGAAATTGAGCGGGATGCCCTGAAGCCCGTAACTGGTTTCAGTCTTTCCGTCGCTCAGTACGACTGTTGCCGAGGCTGGATTTTTTTTCAGGTAAGGCCCGACCTTGTATATCTCAACGTCGGTGTTGACCATCACGACGATAGCGCCCTTGTCTTTGTAATCGCTTTGAATTTTTTGCAAGTGAGGAAACTCCTCACGGCATGGCCCTCACCATGTGGCCCAGAAATTCAGCAGCACCACTTTGCCCGCGAGGTCGGAAAGCGAGAGCTTTCGACCGTCGAGCGTGCTGAGAGCGAACAGAGGCGCAGCCTTTTTTTCCGTCCGGCCCATCTCACGCAGAGCTTTGCTTATTGCCTCTTCGCGCACACGGGCGCGATGGCGGGTGACAGCTTCATCGAGCATAGCTTTCATCGATCTGGTCTTTTCGCGGTCTTTGTAGATGGGTTTGAGCGCAGCCATCGCTTCCGCCTTGCGCTTGCCTTCCCAGGCGTAACCTCTCGCGAGCATCTCGATGGCTTTATCCACACGGTTCAACTTCGCGTTTGCAAGTCCCAGGTCAATCGCGCTCGCCTCGGTTTCCTTTAGCTGAATGGATTCTTCAAGCGCGGAGGCGGCCTCGGCGGCCATTCCCTTTGCCAGCAATAGCTGGCCTTCGAGGTGCAGAGCTTCGGCAAGCTGCGATTTTGCGTACTCAGCCATCGCTTCGGCTGAGGCGGCGGCGTCAGGCCCGTTGTCTTCGATCTTTGGCATGGGCTTTCGCAATTCCTCTACTGCGCTGCGGGCATAGCCCAGAGCCAGATCGAGATCGCTCTTTTTCTCAAGCGAGGCGCGGGCGAATGCGACCTGATGTCCGGCAAGATCGCGGCCCGTGATTTTGCCCTCGATCATTTTCGTGATTATCTGCTTCGCTTTTTCAACTTCTCCGAGCGCGATCAGTGAGCGCAGCATTCCGGGATAAACGGCATAGAGTCTGGCGTCGGCGTCCTCAAGCTCACTTTCCATCTGGCGATAGATTTCGAGTTTGGCTTTTTCATCCTTGAGCTTGTTTACATCCATAAAGCGGCGGGCGTTGATGCCGGTGAGCCGGATGACTTTGCCGGTCGGAGTGCCGAAGCCGATGTTGAAGGGCTGGCGCTCGAAGTATTTTGCATCGATGGCCATTATGGCCTGTTTGGTTTTTTCGACCCTCGGCTCATCATCGAGCGACTGATATCCATCCATAAGGACGGCGAGCGCGCGGATATCCCTGCCGTGTTCGGATTCGAGCTTCTTTATATCTCTCAGCACCTCAGCGCGGGATTCATCCGAACCGAATGCGAGATTCAGCTTTGCCTGCCACTTGATTCTCCAGGCGTCGAAGTAAGCGGGATCGGCCTGAAGAATTTTCTCCGCTTCTTCGAGAGCCGCATCATAGACGCGATTGCTCAGAAGATTCTGAGCGGCAGCGGAACGGAGTTGAACGCTGTCGCCCGCGTTGCGGCGCGCCTTCTGCCACATCTCTATGGCCTTCTCCTTGTTGCCTGCGCGCAAGGCGTTCGTCCCTGCGGCAAGCAAGCCCCAGCCGAAGTTGGGATCGAGATCGAGGCATTTGTTGAATTCAGCGTCGGCCTTGCCGCGTTGATTGGCGTTCGAGTAAGCCTTGCCGAGCAGGTAACGAAAGGCCGCGCTCGCGGGGTTTTCCTGAACGTATTTTTCGTATTGCGGGATCAGGTCTTTCGCCTTCTCGCGGTTGTTGTCGAGGTAGAGCCGTTGAGCATCGACATAATCGGGCGAAAGTTGAATGGCTGTTTTCAATTCTTCCATGGCTCGATCACGCTCATTGAGCGCGAAGAGCCGTTGCGCCTCGCTGTAATGCTTCCTCGCATCAGGCGACTGCGCAGCCATTGCAGCAAGGCCGAGCATCAGCCCTAAGATCAGAAGCAGGATCGGACTTGATCTTAATCTCATCAATCTCCTCCTTGTCTTGCGCCCTGGAGAAGGGCGTTTACCACCGAACGGAAAAGGGTTCATGTGTCAACAGGCAGACCGAGCGTCAAAGCCGATAGCTCAAACGCCGCGACGACGGGCCGGGTTCCACAATGCTACAGCCCATAGTCATAAGCCTGTTGAGCGGGGGAGTCAAGGCGCAGGCAAGCTGACAGGCTCATGCGAATCTGACCTTGAGTCGAGCCGCATAGCGACGGCTCAATACGAATGGATCAGAGATGCCCGCGATATGAACGATGTAGGAGTTATTGAACCACTTTTCTATTTTCTCTATATGCTCGAAGTTCACTATGGTTGAGCGGTGTATGCGCACGAAATGCTTTTCAGGAAGCCGCTCTTCCCATTCTCTCAAAGGCTTGAGCGCAAGCGATCTCTTATCAACGGTCGTGTGTATTTCAGTGTAGTCGCCCTGCGCGGTGATGCACCTGATCGCGCTCACTTTGATAAACCTGAATCGATCATCGAGGCTCAGAAAAATATGATCGTCGTATTCGAGCTTTTTCGACGAGTCGTGATGAGAAGTTTTCTTTTCGGATAATTTTTCGATTGCCTGAGCCAGTCGGCGCGGGGCTATGGGTTTGAGAAGATAGTCGAGCGCGTTGACTTCGAAGGCGCGGATGGCGTATTGATCGAACGCCGTCACGAATATCACATCGAAATCCGCGTCGGTCATCTCGAACAGATCGAAGCCTGACTCTCCCGGCATCTGGATATCGAGAAACACAACATCGGGCTTCGCTTCAGCGATCAACTCAGCCGCCCGACGAACAGAATTCGCTTCATTGATTATTTTTATCCGGGGGTGATGACTGAGCAAAGAGCGAAGCTCGCGGCGCGCGAGCCTCTCGTCGTCTACGATTATGGCTTTCAGTTCTTTCGTCACTGCTCCCTGCCGTTCGATTGAATTTCAATGCGCGCGCGCACCCATCCTCCATCTTCCGACACATGGAATGAACTTCTCTGCGGATAAATCTGATTGAGGCGCGAGCGGATGTTCTCAAGCCCTATGCGAGTGTCGTCCTGCTCGATGGACTCGCGCCAGCGGCCCGTGTTTGCGATTTCGACTGTGAGATGATTTCCTTTTGCGCGCCCGGTTATTTTAATCGTCATCGGCAACTGGTCATTTCCGAGACCGTGCTTGATCGCGTTATCGATTAGCGGATGGAGCAGGAAGCATGGAAGCTCGCAATTCATAGCGAGCGGTTCGATATCGAACAGGACTTCGAGTCGGTCATCGAATCTTATTTTTTCGATGGCGAGGTAGCTTTTCATAGCTTCGATTTCTTCGCGAAGCGAAACAAGCGACGCGTCAGTTTTCGAAAGCGAGTAGCGGAGGAATTCGGAAAACTCGGTGACGAGATGGCGGGCGCTTTGCGGGTTTTCATCAATCGATGCGCGAATGGAGTTGAGCGCGTTGAAGAGGAAGTGCGGATTGAGTTGATAGCGGAGCATTTTGATTTGCGCCTGATTGGCGAGGGCGTCGGCGCGAAGGGCGCGCTCTTTCTGCTGCTCGCGGTCGCGCCAGTATTTGATCCCGAAATAACACGCGCTCCATCCGAACAGTACATAAGAATAATCGAGAGCTTCTCTGGTGTATCTGGGCAGCGGATGGAGCGCGAACGTTTGAGGGTTTCTCGCCCAGGCGTAAGACTGTGCAGCGCACAGCCACGCGATGCCGAAAGCTACTGAGCATAGAACGGCGACGAGCGCGAGCAGGCGAAGAGACGGATTCTTCGACCAGAGTTTTCTGTAGATTTCGCGCAGCGCGAGGCTCAAAGCAAAGCCAATCACTACACGGACTCCCTTGATTTCAAGGAGTCGGAAAGGGCTTCCCTCATCGGACAGCACAGGCAGGAAGCTAATGTAGACGGTCAGCCCGTAGACGGCCCAGCCCGCGAGGTTGAGTTTCCAGAAAGGCGACAGTCGGTTTTTCACATTGACCTGTCGATCATCCATCAAGCATGAAGCCGGGGCCATCAACCCCGGCGTTTATATCAACGCGCTTTTTCTGCGGTGAAGAAAATCTTGTTGACGATTTTCCACTCGCCATCGATTTTGAGCATCGACATGTAATCTGTCAAAGTGGCTGTAGGATAATCAAGCACGATTTTGACCACAGCGGCGTTGCCTGTGACGTCTATGTTTGCGATGCGGCGTTTGCGTCTGGCTTCATCGTCAGCGGGTTTGCCCGACGCGCGAGCGATGTATTCTTCGCTGGTGCGGGTATTGAACTTGCCGTCGCGAATCCAGAAGAGTTTCGATTCCGGGTGAAAGACTTTTCTGAAGTGATCGCCCTGCCCGGTGGCGTGACCCTGGAAGTAATGATCGATGGCCTGACGAATGGCGGCCTCTTCAGGATTTTCGGCGCGCGCCGAGCCGAGAAGAGTGAGGCCCGCGATGGCGAACAGAAAGACGAGCATTGAAACTATTTTCATAAAACCTCCTGTGTGAGCATCTCGCTGAATCAGAATAGACGATGATGGTTGGCAGGTGAATGTTTAATCGGTGAACGGCGAGATGAGTCGCCGAACGGCAGCCGAAAGCGATGAAGGAAGGGGCCGATGTGTTGTATTATCTGGCAACAGGGGCGCAGTCCTGATTGTCAGGAGTCGCCTGGTAGAACAGGCTGCCAGCCTGTTCACGCCCCGGAATTATGAAAATTGGGAAAACAGCAGGCTGGCAGCCCGCTGTACATTGTTCGAGGAGTCATCAGGTGATGAAAAACAATCGAGGGTTCGGACTCTCAAGACTCTCAAGACTTTTACCAAGGAGTCCCGGATGTAGAACAGGCTGCCAGCCTGTTCACTCCCTGAAAGTATGAAAATTTGAAATACAGCAGGCTGGCAGCCCGCTGTACATTTTCGGAGGAGGCGAAGATGGATATAGGCGATGTGCTGGTTCCCGTTGATTTTTCCGATTGCTCTCTCCGCGCGCTGGATTTCGCGCTCTCGCTTGTTTCCGAGGACGGCGAAATCTATCTGCTTCACGTAATCGACAACGCTTTCCTTAACAGAGTGGCCGAGCACAATCTGGGCGAGCGCGATGAGGTGACGACGAAGCTGAGGAGCGAAGCGGAAGCGAGGCTCGATTCCGTTATAGCCGACAAACAGGCTGGCGGAAAGATAAACAAGATGATCGTCATCGGCATTCCGTTCGTGGAGATACTTCGCATAGCCAAGGACCTGGATTTCAGCCTCATTGCGATGGGGATACGCGGAAGCGCAAGCCCGCTTGAGCAATTACTTTTCGGCGGCACGGCTGACAAGGTTCTGCGCGGTACTCAGATACCTGTGATATGCGTGCCGTGATGTCAGGTATGCTGTTCCTAATGGCTGGTTCATATCCGTGAAAGCGCGCGGGGCGCAATGCAAATTTCCTTGTGATCTCTCAGCGCAATGTGTTATTCCTTTTCCGCCAGGGGACGAAGCGGAGCAGGGGGTTCAAAATCCGCAGCCGCTCGACCCTTCGTAGACCGAGCGCCTATCAAGACCCGTGCATCAATGTCTCAAAGAGCGAAGAGGCTTCGTTATGAGCTTATTTTTTTGTCCGCAGTGCGAAAAAGAGACTGAAATGTTGAGCATTCAGGATGCGGCCAATGCCGCTGATGTCACCCCCCGGACTATTCATAACTGGAAGCGAAGTGGAAAGCTTCACGTTTTAGAAACTCCGGGCAGGCGAAAGCTCGTCTGCAAACCTTCGATGGTGAGGCAATGCTCAAACACGTTTGACCAGAGATGACCCCCTGCATCTTTTCCCCATAAGAAGAGATGGGAAGAAGCGGGAAAAGATAGGAAAGGGGTATTGATTGCTGAACCGTTCGGTTATATCTTAGCGCGCGGGGTAGGTCGATTGCCCCAGGGTCGAGACCTCGGACGCATCAATAGTTGTACGCCCGCCGGTCTCCTCTCAACGAAAGACTGACACAGAAATGAATGCTGACAGCGCGAAGCAGATTCGCGCCCCGCGAGAGGTGCGCCCTTATGAAACAGAAAGCCCGCGCAGAAAAATCAAACCCGCGACGCGGCAAAGTCGCGGCAATGATCGTAATCCTGAGCCTCGCGCTTGGCGGAGTGTCGATTGCAGGATGGTCCGGTTTGTTCTCATCGAAGAAAGGGGAACAGATCGCGCCTATGGCGCTGACTCCGAGTACGCCGGCAAAAGAGTATTACTACGCGGGCGGAAAGCTCGTCGCCACCGAGCAGGCGGAAGCATCGGGTGGCTGCTCTTATTCGATCAATCCTGCGAGCCAGAACTTCGCGGCCTCGGGCGGGAGCGGAAGTTTCAATGTCAATACTACGGCGGGCTGCGCGTGGACTGCGATGAGTAATGCCTCGTGGATCAATGTCACCGGAGGCACGCCGGGCAGCGGGCCGGGGACAGTCAGTTACTCAGTCGGCGTGAATTCGACAGCATCATCGCGATCAGGATCGATAACCGCAGCAGGACAGACCTACACCGTCACGCAGGATGCTGCATCTGGCGGCTGCACTTATTCGATCAGTCCGACGAACCAGTCAGTCGGAGCAGGCAGCGGTACGGGGCCGACGCCGATTTCTGTTACGACGCAAGCCGGGTGCGCGTGGAGCGCCACAAGCAATGTCGGATGGATTCATATAACGGCAGGCGCAAGCGGCATAGGCAATGGTTCGGTCAGCTACTCTTTCGATCAAAACACAGGGCCGGCAAGAAGCGGGACTATGACCATCGCAGGTCAGACCTTCACGCTCAATCAAAGCTCAGGCTGTTCGTATTCGATCAGTCCTTCGAGTCAGAGTTTCGCCTCAAGCGGCGGAACGGGAAGCGTGAGTGTGACAGCCGGGACGGGCTGCGGGTGGGGTGCGACAAGCAACGCCGCATGGATAACGATCACATCAGGAGCAACGGGGAGCGGCAACGGGACAGTGGGATTCACGGTCGCGTCGAATTCGGGAGCGAGCCGCACAGGGACGATGACCATCGCAGGGCTGACCTTCACCGTCACGCAAAGCGCGGGTGGAGGAGGATGCACTTACTCAATCAGTCCGACGAGCAAAGTGTTCACCTCGGTAGGAGGAGTGGCAGCAGTAACGATCACCGCCGGAGCGGGGTGCGCGTGGACATCCACAAGCAACGCGACATGGATCACGATCACATCGGGAGCAACGGGGAGCGGCAACGGGCAGACGAAGTATCAGGTGGCGGCCAATAGCACAGGAGCGCAGAGGGTCGGGACTCTGACGATAGCGGGAAAGACGCATACGGTCACTCAGAATCCATAGCCCTGAGAGTCGTTGATGTAGCGCGATCTGCCAGATTGCGCAGGCAAGGAAAGTATGAAAATCGCGGAACCAGCAAGCTGGCAGCTTGCCGGACATTTTCTGAGGAATCTTTCATGCGGTCTTCGTCACCGCCGTGAAAGACTGAAAACTGAAAACTGAAAACTGTTTCTCAGGGGGTATCGCAATGGCAGCAAGACGCATTTCATCAAGGCGGGCAGTATTGCTCGGCGCAGTCGTCGCGCTGATGGCAGCGGGAGTCTTCATCGCTCAGAGAGCGGGCAGCAATAGCGTAATGCCTTCGGCGACGGCGAGCGCCAATCAGTCGAAGCCCGATGTCGAGCATCGCCAGTTAGTGAGGGTGTGGGTTCACGGCGATGCCATACAGCCGCCCATACTCTACGCAAGGCCGGGAAAGATTCTGTTCAATGTCGAAAACGAGACTCAATCTGACATATCGCTCGTCATCGAGCGAGCAATTCCCGGCAGCGGCAACGCCAGGGTGAAATCGGTTGGGACACAGAGGAAAGGCAAGAGGGTCGGCGAAGAGATGAGGCTCGGGCCGGGCGAGTACGAGTTGTACGAAGAGACGCAGCCGCAGTACCGGGCGAAGCTCATCGTCGAGCATAGCAAGGATCAGTAGTTGTGGGTGATGGGTGATGGGTGATGGGTGATGGGTGACGGGCAAAGGAGTTATTGCTCGACACTGACCATCGGTCAGAAGTTGATGAGCGTCATTGCTCAATACGGAGGATGGTGACAATGAACAGAGTGAAGTCGAAAGTAATCGGTCGCAAGGGAACGTTGATGGCTCTGGCTTTCGCCGCGATGCTCTTTGCTGCGGCGCGCGGGATAGCACAAACGAGCCAGGGCTACAGCGCGTATGACAAAGGCACGCCCTCTGAGAGCAAGAGCGGCCTTTCGGGGTTTTCGACTTACGCTCACGAAAAAGTAGAGACCGTCAACCTCGCAAACGGCAACCTGTCGGTCAACATCCCTCTCGTCACCATCGGCGGGCGAGGCTCTGTATCTTACACTCTCGCCTTGAGCTACAACTCCAAACTCTGGTCGGGCCACGATGAAGTCGAGTTGATTCAGGATGCAGCAGATCAACAGGTCTTCATCCGCACGGATCATTTCGGAGCCATGTACAACGTCGGGTCGGGTCAGAGGC
>DLHY01000148.1 GCA_002483445.1 Blastocatellia bacterium UBA7656 | reverse complement strand
AATTTTTGGCTACCTACTTAGACGGTTATCTCGAAGCGGTCGACATCAACACGGTCGATGAAAACACGTTAAAGAAGCTTGCAATGATGACTAAGGAAGCGGGCGCCTGGGTCACGCCGACGATGGCTTTGTGGCAGACTTTCATGGGATCGGAGACGGTCGAATCTCTTCGCCAGCGACCTGAGTTGAAATACATGCCCAAGCAGATGGTCAATCAATGGACGCAGCAGCGAACGAATCAGATAGCCAACAACCAAAATCCGCAGACAGGCTTGAAAGTAATCGAGTTTCGCAATCGCTTGTTGAAGGCTCTCTCGGACGCGGGCGCGGGGATTCTTCTGGGATCGGATGCGCCGCAGTTATTCAGCGTGCCGGGTTATTCTCTGCACCGCGAAATGCAAGCGATGGTCAAGGCAGGGATGACGCCTTATCAGATCATCGAGTCAGGCACGCGCAAACCGGCTGTCTACCTGAACGCGGAAAAAGAATTCGGAACGGTCGAGGTCGGCAAGGCGGCGGACTTGATTTTAATCGATGACAATCCGCTCAAGGATATCGGAAACGTGGCGAAGCGCGCGGGCGTGATGCTGGGCGGGAAGTGGATGACGGAAAGCGATCTTCGCAAGATGATTGATCAGATCGCGGCATCTTATGCCCAGTAAGCATAGGAGTTCGTGATGTAGCGCGACCTGCCTGCGCACGCGCGGAAAGTATGAAGATGTGGAAACAGCAGGCTGGCAGCCTGCTGTACCTCGTCGGAGGAGCGAAAATCAAAAAGGACGCCGCGGCGTCCTTCAAGCATTCCGATGGCAGACTCCAGACTCCAGACTCCAGACTTTTTTAAGAGATATTATATCGTTTGATCTTGCTGTTGAGCGTCGTGTGGCGAAGGCCGAGCAGGGATGCTGCTTTTCTCTGATTGCCTCGCGTGAGGCGAAGTGCTTGTCGGATGAGAGCAGATTCATACATTCTGATCTCTTCCTGAAAATCGATGCCACGCGAAAAATCCAGCGGCTTTGCCTGCCTCAATGCTTCTATTTCCGCCATCAAATTCTGCGCCAGTTCCTTGAGCGCCTCTATTCGACTGGTCAATCCCGTTTCAATGTCAGGCATCTCAAACAGTTTATGCGCTGCTTCACTCGTCATCATAACAACTCCTGATCGTCAGGCTCCGAAGCGATTGAAAAAACGGGAGGAATCTTTCGACTCCTCCCAAAGGTTTTCGATTATGCAACAAAGGCTAGAAGATCACCTTCAGGCTGAATTGCATAGCGCGGCGCGACATGGCGACTTCGCCGTTGTCGGCAAACGCCACTCCTGCCGCCGGAACTCCTTCTATGAAGATATTCGGCGCAGGCCCTCCCGGCGCGGCGTTGAAACCGACTCCGGGATTGGGATGATTCAGAGCGTTGAACATGTCGACACGGAACTGCAATCTGATGTTTTCCGTTACGTTCGTGTTCTTCGCCAGTCCGAGGCTGAGGTTGTTGAGTCGTCGACCCTGTCCCTCTCCCCTCTGCGCATCGCCGTAAGGAGTGCCAAATATTCTGGCCGCTCCCGCTCCGTTGTAGATGTAGCGAACATCGTTCTTGCCCACCGTTACGACATTGCCTTTATTGGCAAGCTCGTTGAGCGAGTAGAAGCCGTTCACGTTTGCTACCGGCACGCCGAAGATGAGCGAGGCATCGATCTGGCTGATGCCGACCGAATCGCTCGGCGCGTTGGGATTTCCGCGGAACGGGCGCAGGGTGTCGAGTCCGAGGAAGGCTCGCTCCCACCCTCGATCCATGTAGGTGGCGCCTGCTCCTACAAAGAAGGAGTTGCCCAGTTGAGTCGGCGTGAATCGCTGACCGTTGGCGAGGAAATAAGTCCCGTTCACCTGCCAGCCGCCGAGCGCCTTGCCAAGCATCCCCTTCTGATCCTTGTACGCAGGCACGTCCCAAATCCAGTTCATCGCCAGCGCGTGCGGGCGATCAAATCCGGAAAATCCCCGTTCTCCTTTCGCGTCGAACGGATTCTGCGGGCCTGCCGACTCGAAGAACGAGAATATCTCGCTCGCGTTATCGAGCGACTTCGAGAAGGTATAGGCCGCGCCTATCGACAACTGATTGAAGAGCCTTCCGCGATACTCCGTCTGCAAGCCGTGATAAAGCGACTGGGCGGTGTTTTCGCGCGAGCGAATCAACGCCTGCGGCAGGACTCTTCCGTTGCACTGCGCTGCTTCGTTAAGAGTGGTAGTCGCAGGATCATCCACACAGGCCCCCTGTCCCGCCACCTGGAAGGTAGTTCCTCTCGGAACAAGGTTCGGGAATCCGGGGAAGGTGAAGCCGCCCGCCGTGAATCCGTTGATCAGATTGTTTACTCGCGGATTGCGATTGAGAGTCTGGAACAATCCGACGGCGTGCGCTCCGACGTAGCGGACTTCCACGACGTTGCTGCGGCTGATCTGTCGCTGTATGCCTAATGACCAGTTCTGCGCATAAGGCGAATGGAAATCAGGCGCGACTACCGTCTGGTTGAAGAATCGCGGATCGAACCTGTTGAAGGCTATCAGTCCGTTCGATTGCGCGAACTGCTGAACTCCCGCTCCCGTCGCGTTCGCTGG
Organism: Blastocatellia bacterium UBA7656; assembly: GCA_002483445.1. Taxonomy (GTDB): domain Bacteria; phylum Acidobacteriota; class Blastocatellia; order UBA7656; family UBA7656; genus UBA7656. The sequence continues at coordinate 64,646 of DLHY01000148.1, read as the reverse complement.
CACAGGGAAGAGCGCCGGGCCGGCAGCCGGATTGTTCGTCGTGTTGAGGAAGACCAGCGGTGAAGAGGTCGAGATGTTCAACATGATGTTGTAGAATCCCGGATCATAGGCCACCGAGTAGCCTCCTCGAATCACGGTCGAATCCTGTTCGCCGAACAACCACTTGCCCAGACGGCTGTCTTTGAACAGAGCCGGACGCCACGCGAATCCAAGCCTCGGAGCCCAGTTATTCTTGTCAGCCGCAATCTTGGGAGCAGTCCTCGCCTCAAGTGGGATATTCTGTCTCCACAACGCGGTCTGAGGATTGGACTCATTGGCAAGACTGATATCGTGAAGAGTGTTGACAGGCTGGCCCGTGTACTCGTAACGGACGCCGAGGTTGAGAGTGAGGTTGTCGCTTATTCTCCAGTCATCCTGGAAGTAGTAAAACTGGTCAGTCTCGTTGTACTTGATGGTGAGTTGACCGGCAGCGAGGTTGACCGAGCCGGGGCTGTTTCTCTCCAACTGGCTTATGGTGTTGAAAGAAAACGCGCCGTTGATGTTGGGCAGGAACGGAACCGAGTTGGTCAGTCTGCGGACATCGACGCCGAACTTCATCTGGTGACGGCCCATGGTCTTCGAGAAGTTATCCGAGAACTGATAGACGGTCACTACTCGGCCCTGCGGCAGATTCGTGGCGGCCCCTATCGACTGCAAGGGACTGCCCGCATCAGTGGCGACTCCGGGAAAATTGATCCGAGTGAAGGTGTCGCCGATCTGGTCAGGGTGAGGAATGCAACCCTTGAGTCCCTCACAGCCGCCGCCGAAGATGACGCTCAGGCGGTTGAAGAGGAATCTAGCTTCGTTGACAGCCGTATTCGATATCTGGGAGGTGAACTGAGCGCCGCCGATATTTCCCGTCGCCGGAATATCGCCGGTGAAGCCGGCTGAGCCTGCCAGACCGTTTTTGCCGTCGAATGTCTGATAGAGATGGCGATACCATACGTTGTGCCGATCATTGATTTTGTAATCAACTCTCGCGCCCCATTCGGGATCGTCTATTGGAAACGACACTTCGCGCTGAGGATAGGCCACGCGATAAGACCTGCCTCCGATGGTGATCCTCTCGGTTTGCGAGAAATCGGTTCGCTCGGAGACATTGCCTATATCATTGACGGCGAAAGCCGAGAAGTTGGCCAGCGCCTGAATGGCTGCGTTGTTTGGAAAATCGGCTCTCAGTCGCGCCAGTTCCTCACGCGCGATGGTCGGGTTTGCGGCTTGAAGATTTCCGAGCGCCCTCTGCGTGTGATACTGGAAACTGCCGAAGAAGAAGAGCCGCTCTCGCTTGACCGGGCCGCCGAAAGTTCCGCTGAACACATTATCGAGCAGCGGGTCATTTTCTCCCTTGCCGTTGTTGTTCGTCCTGCGCTCGATGTTGTTCATCGAGTCGAACAGTTTCTGGTCTCTGTGGAACCATGCGGCGGTGCCGTGATAGTCGTTCGTCCCCGACTTGGTGGAGATGTTGACTACCGCGCCCTGATTGCGACCGTATTCGGCAGAGAAGTTATTCGTCGTGATGCTGAATTCCTGAACGGCATCCGCGTTGGTGAGGAAGAAGTTGGGGCCGCCGATGGACAGATCGTTGTTGTCCTGACCATCGATGGTGAAGTTATTCGAGCGCGCTCGCTGGCCGTTGACCGAAAGCGTCGTGCCGTTTGCGTTGACGTTGCCAAAACCGGGAACGACTCCCGGAGCCAGAAGCGCGAGAGTGTCTATGCCTCCGGCGGCGGCGTTGGAAGGAAGCTCCGCGACCTTTCGGCTCTCGAAAGAGTTCGACACCTGAGCCTGCTCTCTTTGAATCAGTTGCTCGCCCTGAGCCGTGACCGTTACGGTTTCAGAGACCTGGCCGGCCTGAAGCGAAGCATCGATGGTGAGGTCCTGAGCGAGATTGATTATGACTTCCTGAAACTCCTGCTTCTTGAAGCCCTGCTTTTCGACCGTAAGCAGGTACTTGCCGGGAGCGAGTCGCGGGAAATTGTAAATGCCTTCGGAGTTGGAACGGGTTTTAGTCTCAATTCCGGTGGCGGTGTTTTTGACGATCACATCGGCATCGGTCACAACTGCCCCGGAAGGGTCTGTGACGACGCCGCGGAGCGCGCCCGTTGTGGCCTGCGCCATTGCGGGCAAGGCGGTGACGGGAATGACCAACGTTGCGACTATCATAAAGACGAGCGCAGACGTCAGCCGCTTGAGTGTGCGTAATCCTTTCATACTGATTCGTGCCTCCTAAATTTTTTTGGGCTGGAGCTTTATCTATTAGCAGGCACATCCTTCTCAGGCAGGTTTCCATCAAGCCGTTCTTTCGAGGCTCGATCTTTCGCCCTGCTCTTCTTTCGTTCTGCCCGCTAAAGCAGAATCGCGTCCCGGTGATTCATTTATTTGAACTTCAAAATCTGAAATCGGACGCCTTTGCAGGCGCGAGCTTGCGCCTATGCAAATGCCATATTATCGGGCAGGGCGAGTTAGAGTCTTTATGAAAGGATTAGGATTGGATTATTTCTTGAATATTCATACACGACATTGAATCGAATTGTTTCTTAATGTCTCTTAATGACGGGTGATTTCAAATCTGCCGTTCGTCGATTTCAATTCGGCGAGAGTGATCTCGACTGCGGTGAAACCGGGCGCGGTCGCAACCTTGATCGTCGTCCCGATGCGCGGCAGGAGATAAACGTGCGGCACGTCTTCGCCGTAGTCTTCATCCTCGCGGCTCTTCTTCTTTTTATAGAGGTCGGCGATTTGAGACTGAGGCACACGACTGAAAACTTCTTTCGTTTTATCGATCCACGCTCTGCCATCATAGCTGAGGGAATAAATCTTCTGCTCCGGCCCCGGCCCTAAGCTGACATTGCTTATGGCGATGAGCGCGCTTCTGTCGGGGTTTCTGAAAAGAGCTATTTCAGTGTAGCCTTCCCACGCGCCTTCTATTCGTAAGGTAGCCGTTTTTGATATCGCGAATTTTTATCGCGGTGTCGCGTTCCTGCGCGCCGCCGCCCAGCGTGAGATAACGATCAGGCACGAGCAGGTAATGATCGACTACATCGCGCGGCTGCCGTTGAAAACTGCCTGCGCTTGCGACCCCGACGATAAATAATGCGCAAACTGCCGTGAGAGAGAATATAATTCTGTTCGGTTCGAGTATGCGCATCGCCTTGCTCCTGATTAAGACTATAAGATTGTGGAGCAGTCGCACAATTACGGGAGAAAAAATGAGCGAGCCGACTTTCTCATTAACACCCTGCTTCATCTGGGTGAGTCGCGACGCTCCTGTGCCTTTAACCGTTTCAACGGTTTTGCCTCTCGAAACGGTTGAAACCGTTCGGAAGAGCCTTGCACCGCTAAACACCTCGATGAATCAAGGTATTTATGAGATTGCTTTATGAACGTCAAAGAAATGGCTATGCGGCTTTTCGGCTTCGAGCGGGAAGAAAAGGATCGCGCCAGAAAAATCCCCCATCACAAATACGGCCACGACCGCCGCGTATTCATTATGACTCTCACATCGGGGCTGCCCGCGATCATCACCGCGATGTATTTTCTATGGGCGGGAGCTTACACGACGAAAGCTCAATGGACGCTGACGGTTTTGATCGTGGGCTTCTGGCTGGGGTTTTCTCTGGCCGTCAGAGAAAAGATCATCTATCCGCTTCAGACGCTATCGAACTTGCTGGCCGCGCTTCGCGAGGGAGATTTTTCCATTCGCGCTCGCGGCGCGCGTCACGACGACCCGCTGGGCGAAGCGTTGATGGAAGTCAACTCCCTCGGACAAACACTGCGCGAACAGAGATTGGGCGCGTTGGAAGCGACGGCTCTGCTTCAAACCGTGATGGCTGAAATCGATGTTGCCGTATTCGCATTCGACACGGATCAAAAACTGCGGCTGGTCAATCGCGCTGGCGAGCGATTGCTCGGACAGATAGAAGAGCGCGTGATCGGTCGCAGCGCCGCATCGCTTGACCTTGCCGACTACCTCGAAGGCGAAGCGACGCGCACGATTCAGAAAAATTTTCCCGGCGGCTCGTCGCGGTGGGAAATCCATCGCACCACTTTCCGCGAACGCGGCGCTCCGCATCATCTGCTGGTCGTCTCAGACCTCAGCCGCGCTCTTCGCGAAGAAGAGCGCATAGCGTGGCAACGCCTCGTGCGCGTGCTGGGCCATGAGCTTAACAACTCGCTCGCCCCGATTCGCTCGCTTGCCGGAAGCCTTGAAAGCATCATCTCGCGCGAGCATCTGCCCGAAGACTGGAGGGACGACTGCCTCAAAGGTCTCAGCGTGATCGCAACGCGGTCGGCGGCGCTCTCGCGGTTTATGCAAGGGTACGCGCGGCTGGCAAAGCTCCCTCCGCCCAAACTTCAGCCGGTCGCGTTGGGCGAGATAATCAGGCGAGTCGCTCAACTCGAAACCCGCATGGCCGTGAGCGTCGTCGAAGGGCCGGATGTGATGATTCGCGCCGACAGCGATCAACTCGAACAGTTGCTCATCAACATCGTTCGCAACGGAGTTGACGCATCGCTCGAAACCGGAGGCCGCGCCGAGATAAGCTGGTCACGGAATCGCGGACATATCGAAGTGAGAGTGGAAGACGAAGGCCACGGGCTTTCGAACACGGCGAATCTTTTTGTGCCTTTCTTCACAACCAAACCGGGAGGCTCAGGCATAGGGCTTGTGCTGTGTCGACAGATAGCCGAAGCGCACGGCGGAAGCCTCGCACTCGAAAACCGAAAGGGCGCTGCCGGGTGCCGCGCAAGCCTGCGGCTGCCATTGTAAAAAACATCGGGCAGGATTTAACGGTATTCAGATGCGTGAACGGGACATTGATAAGATTGCGGGACATAGAGTCAGCGCAAAGATTTTTCTCTGCGTAAGCTCTGCGTCTCCGCGTCTCTGCGTCAGGAACCCCTTTCGCTGTTCATGCATTTCAATCCTGTCTTATCCGAAAAAATCATGATGAGAGTATTCGCTATCGGAGACCTGCACCTCGAAAGCGGGACAGGCAAACGGATGGACATATTCGGCGAGCAGTGGCGCAACCACGATCAAAAGATTTTCGAGTCGTGGGAGCGCGAAGGCCGCGATACGGATTTGCTGCTCCTCGTCGGCGATACAAGCTGGGCGATGAGATTTGAAGAAGCCCTGCCTGATCTTGAGCGGATATGCCGGATGAAAGGGCGCAAACTGATGCTCAAGGGAAATCACGATTACTGGTGGGCATCTCTCGCCAGGATGAAACGCGCGCTCGGTCATTCAATAGAGATATTGCACGCAAGCTCCATCATCATAAACCGCGTCGCCGTGGCAGCCACTCGCGGATGGGTCTGCCCGAATGATTCATACTTCGAAGAGAGAGACGAAAAAATCTATCGCCGCGAAATCGAAAGGCTTCGCCTCGCGCTTGAGTCTTTGCGCGGGCGCGAGCAGGAGTTCGATCACCTGATAGTCGCCCTGCATTATCCGCCCGTGAATCAGAAACACGAGCCTAGCGGATTCACCGAATTGATAGACCGCTACGGGGCGGACGTTTGCGTTTACGGGCATCTGCATGGCGAGGACATCCCCAACGGCTTGACCGGGCTTCAAGGCAGCACTCAGTATTATCTGGTCAGCGCCGACAGCATCAACTTCAGTCCGGCAGAAATCAAACTCAGTGGAACAGAGGAGTCGTAGCGCGACCTGCCAGGTTGCGCACGCTTGGAAGGTAGAAAAATTGGGGAAACAGCAGGCTGGCAGCCTGCTGTACCTCGTCGGAGGAGGCTTGAGTGAAAAAAGTAGCCGCGCTCGTTTGTCTTTTGATATTGCCGCTATGTTCATCAGCCAGTGTGAACGATTTAAAATCCCGCGCCGAGCGATCCAACTATACCGAAACATCGCGCTACGCGGACGTGATTGATTTCATAGGCGAGCTTCAAAAGCTCAATCCATCAGTGAAGGTTGAATCTTTTGCCACGACCAACGAAGGCCGCCGGCTTCCTCTAGTCATTTTGTCCCGGCCCGCACTGAGCAGTCCGCGCGAAGCGGCTCTTTCAGGCAAGCCCGTTGTTTTCATCATGGCGAACATTCACGCGGGCGAAGTCGAAGGCAAGGAAGCCGCGCAACATTTAATGCGCGATGTGGCGGCAGGCCCGCTCGCCGCTCTACTCGATAAAATCATTCTGCTCGTCGCGCCGATCTATAACGCCGACGGCAATGAGCGAATCGACATCAACAACCGCTCGGCGCAAAACGGCCCCGCGGGCGGAGTCGGCACGAGAGAAAACGCCGGACGACTTGATCTCAATCGGGATTTCATGAAGCTGGAATCGCCCGAAGCTCACGGATTGATCGATGCCTTCAATCGCTGGGATCCGCATGTCGTGATGGATCTTCACACGACGAATGGTTCTTATCACGGCTATCATCTCACTTACGCGCCGCCGCTCAATCCGAACACCGATGCGCGAATCACTTCGTTCGCCCGCGAAAAACTTTTGCCCGCCGTCACCCGCGCGCTCAAGGCCAAACACAATTATCGCGTTTACTACTACGGCAACTTCGTCGATCCGCAGCGGCCCACCAATGAGCTTGGCGGAGACCGTCAGGGGACTCCAAAAGCGTGGGCGACGTTCGATCATCGCCCGCGATTCGGAACCAACTACATCGGATTGAGAAACCGACTGGCGATCCTCAGCGAGGCTTATTCTTATCTCGACTTCCGCACGCGCGTCGATGTGACTGACAAATTCGTGCGAACCACTTTGCAATACATCGCCGATCACGCGGCGGAAGTCGTCTCCGTAATTCGCGAAGCCGACCGCAGAGCGACGGCAGCGGGTCTGACGGCAGGCAACGAAGAAGGTTTTGGAATCAACTTCGAGCTAAACCCTTCAGCGAAGCCAGTAGATATTCTCGTCGGATCAGTAACGAGAACCGTTGACCCGCGAAATAATCGCCCGCGGCTTCAGGCGACAGACGAAGCGCGGCCCGTGAGGATGGCCGAGTGGGGCGAGTTCCGCGCCACTCGCCGCTTGAGCGCGCCCGCTGCTTACGTTCTCAAGCCCGATCAAAAGCAGGTGATCGATAAACTTCTCGCTCACGGCATCACGGTCGAAATCACCCGACAGGAAGAAACTCTCGACGTAGAGCGATACACAGTCAAGTCAGTCGCCAGGGCGCAGCGACCGTTTCAGGGACACAGGGAAGCGAAGTTTGAAGTAGTGAAGGCGGACGCGCAGGAAAAATTCCCGGCAGGTTCATTCATAGTTTCGATGCGACAGCCGAAAGCGCCGCTTGCGTTTTACCTGCTTGAGCCTGAGAGCGACGACGGATTTGCGAACTGGAATTTTTTCGATGAAGAAATAGACCGCGCGATGAAGGAACACTCTTCAGCAGCGTTTCCGGTTTTCAGATTGAAGAGTCAACCCTCGGTTCCGCGTGAGGTAAGAAAATGAATGAGGAGTCTGGAGTCTGGAGTCTGGAGTCCGATGTTCCGGCTCTCGACTCCAGACTCCAGACTCCAGACTTTCTAACGATATCCGAAATAATTCGCCACCTGTTCGCCTATGCGCGCGATGGCGTCTTCGAGGTTCGCGCCTATGCCTGTGTGGCGGGCATCGAAGACGCACACGATGACGTGGCGATCCTGCCTCTCGAATATGCCGACATCGTTGCCGATGTAGGGAAGAAAATCTCCCGTCTTGTGGGGCACGCGAAAGCCCGTCACATATTTCGGAAGCCTTGTGTTATAGACCTGCCCGCGCATGATCTCAAGCATCTGCTCGCTTGCCTTTTTACTCACAGCCTCGCCTTTTTGAATCTTTTCGAGCAACCGGCCCATGTCTTTAGCCGATGAAAGCCCGAACGGAGTCTTCGCTTCCATGTGAAATTTCAAAGCGTCTGACGATGCGCGCAGAGCTTTGAACCACACATCAGTCGCTCCGGTCGCTTTGATGGTCGAGAGTCCGTAACTCTGCATCAACTTGTTGACCGCATCCACGCCGCCGACTTTTTCGAAGAGCATATCGGTGGCGCTGTTATCGCTCACGATTATCATCAGTGTGATGAGGTCTTTGATCGTCAATTGAGCGCCCACGTCGAGCGAGCGAATGACTCCCGTTCCGGGGCGTTTGTCTGTGTCTTTGAGAGTGACGCGATCCGTGAGCGCGAATTTGCCTTCTTCGATCTGGCGAAAGACTTCGACCATAAGCGGTATCTTGATGACGCTCATCGTGTCCATCGCTTCATCGGCATTGATAGCGATCTCTTCGCCCGTCTCGACGCACTTGATATAGATTCCCCACCGGGCGTTTACTGAGCGGGTTATGCGCTCGATGTTCGACTGCAATCGAGCGAGCGGAGACGGCTGTTGCTGCCCGGCAAGTGGAGATTGAGTGATGAAGAGAATGAGGAGCAAAGCGAAACGAAAAGATATTTTGCGCATAGGCAGACCTCTCAGGTTTGAGTTAGAAAATCATGCTGTGGCTTCCCCCGGCTGTGCCGATTCGATTGGCGCGACTTCAATTGTTGCGCTCGCTTGAGAGAGCTTGCGATAAAGATCGATTTCGGCGGCGTAAAAAGTCATCCGCGTCCATGCCCGCGAAGCGATGGCTATCTGTCCGATTACGAACGCCAGAAAAACATTCAGGTAGGAATTCTGATTCACCCCTCCGCGCACCCAGGCAATGAGCGCGAACACCACGAGTCCTGCAATCGCGATCAGAACATAAAGACCGTATGCGCTCAGGAATCGGCGAAAAACAAAGCGCGCCCCTTTGAACCATTCCCGGAACATCTTTCTGCGATCATTCAAAACTGCGCATATCCGGGCATAGTCCTGAATCGCGCCGACAAGCGCAAGCAGAGCCACCATAAGCAATGCGGCTGCCTGAGTCTTCAATGCTCCGGGCCGCTCGACGGTCGCCAGTTTATCCGCAGAGTCGATCCTGAGCGTGAGCAAAAAGAAAATCCCGATTGCTATGCCGTAAAAAATGCTCGACACCATGAGCAGGCGAAGGAAACGCCAGAAGTTGTTGCCGCAGCCCGAAAAGAATTTCTTCATAGTGAAGCGACCGTCTTCGGAAGCAAATACTTCGATTATGCCTCCGGCCAAAAACGCGCTGACCGCCAGATAGATCAATCCCATCGCGCACATCATCACGAACAGGTCGATCCCGAAACCGGCGAGCGATGCGCCCGGTATCCGGTCGTTGATCACATCCGAAAACCACAGGGCGTCGAGGTTGTCATTAAACAGCCTCTGCGCGAATATGGTCCCGCCCGCTGATTTCATCACGAACAAAAAGACCAGCACGGCCATCGGGAGGGCGAAGAGAATGTTTGCCGCAACCAGAAGCAGTATCATCTTCCAGCTTCGACTCGATTGCGTGATTCCGTTGATGAATGATCTGAGCATAAAGCCTCACCCCAGAGAACCGAAAAACTGCAACAGAGATTGAAACCAGAACATCCCGCCTGAAGACCATCGCGTCGCGGAACTGATGCCTGATCCCGGCGTCCAACTGTTGTTGATCGCGCACGCATCGAGCATGACTTTTTCATAAGGATCGACGAAAGCCGACTTCAGCTTCGATGGGGTCGTGAGCTTGAATTTTTTCCAGTGATCCCCGACCGCCCATGTCTCTTTCCACTCCCGCTCGTCGCGATTGCTCGTCATCTGATACTCGATCACTCCATCGCGCACAGAAACAGGGCGCGCATAGATTTGACTTCCATCCTCGAATCTCAACAACACTTCTACGGGAAACCAGGCTTCTCCCTTTCGTAGCACCGATACTTCCGTCTCATAAGGGGTGGATTCGCTCTCGCTCGCCTTCACTTCCGATTTCTGTCCGTCGCCATCGTAGAGACCCGCTTTCGCCGCTGCCCGCTCGCTTGTCACCTGCGCGATTTCATAATCGAGCGTCCCGGTGCCTTTGACGAACTGATCGAAGAACCAGTTCATATCCTGTCCCGATATGGAATTCACCACATCGAAAAAGTCCTGCGACGCGGGATGGCGAAAACGCCAACGCCCGTAATACTCGCGCATCACGCGGGCCATCACCGATTCGCCCAGGTATCGCTCAAGCGTGCGAAGTGTCAGCCCACTGCGCGGATAAGAGTTGATGCCGTAGCTCATCTGATTGAAAAACTTCCATGAGGGTGTAAGGATCGGATCGCTGAAATTGCCCTGAAGCGTAATGATGCGATCTTCAACCGGGTGCGGCACCGCGACGGGCAGGTAGACGACAGGCACGCTGGCGAGTCGAATCGGCAGATGATCCAATCCGTAGGCCACTTCCAGAACCTTGCCCGTCGAATAAGTGTTGAATCCTTCATCGAGCCATGACTCTTCGAACTCGTTGTTGGCCACCAGCCCGTACCAGAACTGATGCCCGAATTCGTGAACGATGACGCCCTCCGGGTTCTGATCGCGCCCCGGCCACCAACTCGTCCCCGCCGTGATCAACGTGGGATATTCCATCCCGCCCGCGCCTTCTCCGCCGTAAGGAGGATCGACGACGGTCAGAGTGTCATAAGGATATTTGCCGTACCACAGGCCGAAATACTTTATCGCGTTGAACGCCGCTCGGAAGTGACGGTCGATTTGATCCTCATGCTCAGGCTGAATCAGGAGCGTCACTTCGACATCCCTGAGCGCGATCTGATCAGCGGGCAGCGAAAGCTTCGCGGCCCATTCGTTTATTTCATCCCTGCTTACCTGCTCGTCAGCTTTGAATGAGCGCGTGACCTTGATGTAATCCGGGTCGGCAGTCCACGCGAAATCATGAACGTCTTCCTGATAGTAGTTGTAAGTCAGGAAGCCATCTTCGTTTCGCTCCGAGCGCAGTCGTCCGGTCGCTCCGATCTTGTCTTTGTACTCAGGCGGCACGGTGATACTGACATCATAAACGCCGAAGTTGGCGTAGTACTCGCTCGTGGCGTGATACTGATGGCAATTCCATCCGGCTTTTTCTCTGCGTCGGTCGCCCGCCTTCTCCCACACTCCGATCTTTGGGAACCACTGAACGACCATAGCGAACCGGCCACAGTAACCTGACCTTGCGAACACGCGGGGCAGGCGTGAAATGAAATCGATATCGAGCGTGATCTTCGCGCCCGGAGCCACAGGCTTGGAGAGAGGGACGCGAATCACAGTTTGATCGTCGGCGTTGTCGTCGTCGGGATGGATGAATTCGATTTTGGCGGTGAGGTCTTCGCCGTCGACTACTTTCATCGACGAGATATCGATCCAGCCCCATTCGCCAGCTTCGAAAGAAAAGCCGCGCGATGTGCCGCTCGATTCCTTGAAGAAGGTGCTTTTTTCATTTTTGAATGCGTTGAGATAAAGATGGAATTGTAGCTCTGAAACCGGGTCGGGCGAATCGTTGAGCCAGGTTAAAGTCTCACGACCTTCGATTGTGGTAGGCCGCCCTCGGTCATCGATTTTGAGGCGAGCGTCGATTTTGTACCAGACGATGTGCTTGCACACTGAATCGGCGAGAGCTTCGGTCGCTATAAAAAAAAGAGCGAGAAAGATCGACAAGCTCGCCCGTCGAGCAAAACGATTCGTCATAATCGAGCCTCCACAAAAATCCTGCCAACTGTCACCGAGTTCTATCACAACCCTGCTGACAGAACAAAGCGAAGATTTGCGCCGGACTTCGTTTATACGGATGAAGTCTATTGATTTAAGTGGCGGCAAAATTGATAAATCATTAAAATCCCAATCGGCATACAACTATGACATACAATCCTGTTTATGAAAGAGAACCATTTACTGATTTTGAGCAAGTGACTCCTTCGACTCCTCTGGAAGCATTGAACCTCAACTGGCGAGAGCGAGATTTACCTGAGCGCATTCGAACAAAGCATGTGCATCGTTTGCATCCTTACCTCGGTAAATTCGTCCCTCAGCTTGCTGAAATATTCTTGCGGAAATATCAGCCTAAGGTTGTTTGTGATCCCTTTGGCGGCTCTGGCACTACGCTTGTCGAAGCGAATGCGCTTGGCCTTGATTCTGTCGGCTGTGATATCTCAGCCTTCAATTGTTTGCTGATGAAAGTGAAAACCGACAGGTATGATTTGTTTGTTTTAGAGAGGGACATCCTCGACATTATCGAGAAGGTTCGATTGGGTGTTGCATTTCCGCTCTTCTCGAAAAGCCTCGATGATCTGGATACGGACAACGAGTACCTCAAAAGATGGTTCGCTCCCAAGGCATTGCGCGAGTTGCTCTACTACCGTTCTTTTATACCGAACTACCGTTATCAGGATGTGCTGAAAGTTATACTGTCGCGCTCGGCCCGCTCATCTCGTTTAACGACGCATTTCGATCTCGACTTTCCCAAGTCTCCTCAGACGACGCCTTACGAGTGTTACAAACACAGCCGGATTTGTCAGCCCACTGATGACGCACTCCAGTTTTTAAGTCGATATAGTCTCGATACTCTGCGGAGAATCAGGGAGTTTTCGCAAATACGGACGGATGCCAAAGTCACCATCCTTCACGGCGATGCGCGAGAAGCAGCATTTCCCGAAATAGATGCCGTCATCACTTCCCCGCCTTATGTAGGGCTGATTGATTACCACGAGCAGCACCGATACGCTTACGAGCTTTTGGATTTGCCGATCAGGAATGAACAAGAAATAGGAGCAGCTTCCAAAGGGTCATCAAAACGGGCGCAGGAAGCTTACATCGCACAGATCGAACAGGTCTTCTCCAACATCCGAAAGTGTTTGAACAAAAATGGTGTGGTTGTCATTTTAGTACACGATAAAAACGGGCTTTATAAAGACCTCGCTTCGCAGGTTGGGTTTCGGCTGAAAGAAAAGTATGAGCGGCACGTCAATCGGCGAACCGGAAGGCGAGCCGGTGATTTCTTCGAGGAGATTCTTATATGGGAGCCAAAGTAGCATCAACCATCGGAAAGGAACTCAGGCGTGGCTGAGGATAGAATGAAGCTGGCCATTCAGTCCGTCATTAAAGAAATGATGGATAGGGTGATGAATAAGGTTCTCCAGGAAGATCCTTTCATCAAGGAAAAGCATAAAGCTAAAACGCCCCTTTACGCTGCGCTCGTGCCGGATGAAATATTCAAAGGTTCTCATTTTGAAAGGAGATTCGTAACTCCATTCGGCAAAGTATGGGAACGACTCGCCGTAGTGGCAGCCAACGAAGGCTTAGGGTATGGAGTAACTGACCACACCATCAGAGGAACAGTAAGGAAAGAACGCTTGAGGCGAATCTCCGAGGTGCTAAATCGTTTGGAACATCCAGAGCCGGGTCAAGAGCGTATTCGACCTGACTGGAACCGCGAGTTGGAATATATTTTGCGCGGCAGGGGCGCTATGATCCCTGTTCAGGTTGTGTGCGATGTTTATGCAGAAGCTCGCAACACTGATAATAAACGCTATGCGTTCGAGCTTAAAGCGCCTCTCCCCAATAGCGATATAACCAAGGTCAGCAAAGAGAAAATTCTGAAGCTTTATAGTATGGACCCACTGCAAATAGATGGGGCCTACTATGCTTTGCCTTATAATCCCTATGGGCGCAAAGAAAATTATGCATGGAGTTTTCCATCTCGCTGGTTCAATATGCGGGAAGATGGGGTTGTGTTAATAGGCGATGAATTTTGGGAGAAGATCGGCGGCTTAGGCACTTATCAAGCATTCATCGATGCGGTGAATGAAATAGGCGAGGAGTACAAAGCGCGCATATACAGAGAGTATCTTGGCATTGAACCGCCCGCAAATCTGGAAGAAGGCAGGCTCTGAGATGACATATTGTTGATCCTCTCCGACACTCGATGGAACTTCGTTTGTTCTTCCTTTCATAACCTCGGCTCTTTACCCCAATCAGAATTCCACCCCCCGATCATCCCAACCTCATAACCTGCCTCAACGATAAATGCCCTTCGACAAAACTACTTCTTGACACTCCTACGCGCGTGGCGTACCATTTGCCGAAGTGGTCTAAAGTGGTCTTGAGTGGAGTTACTTTTGAAAAGAGAATTAAGACGAGGCCACTTAAACGAAAACTTTAACTATTTTACATGAATCCGGCAAATGCTCAGAGGCAATTACACGGTGAGGATGGACGAGAAGGGGCGCATCAAGCTGCCGGCAGCCTATCGCCGTTATATAGATGAGCATTACGGATCGGAGTTTTATGTTACGAGTATGGCGGGCGAAAGCGCCCGACTTTATCCGATGAAAGAGTGGATAGCAATCGAAGAGAAACTTCAATCGCAAAGCACCGAGGATGAATCGGTGAGGAAGTTTTTGGACCGCACGAATTACTATGGCCAGAACGCCGAAATGGATTCGCAGGGGCGACTGCTCGTGCATCCTCTCCTTCGCTCAAGCGCCCAGTTGTCGGGAGACGTGGCTGTGCTGGGCTATCTGCGATATCTTGAGGTTTGGGAACTGGAGCTTTTCCGTCGGCGGCTCAATGCCGAGCCTTACACGGCTGAAGACGCGAAGAAATTAGCCGCCCTCGGAGTTTGAGAATCGAAGAAAGTGCGCGAAAAGCATCTCGTACATGAAAGCGTGCTTTTGAAAGAAGTCATCCACTGGCTTCGACCGCAAACGGGCGGCACGTTCATTGATTGCACACTCGGAGCAGGCGGACACGCAGAAGCCCTGCTCGCAGCGTCGCCACAGACTCAAGTCGTGGGGCTGGATCGCGACCTGGAAGCCATAGGGATGGCCCGAAATCGGCTCGCCCGATTCGGAGAGAGGTTCAAAGTTGCGCACGCCGATTTCAAAGACATCGCTTCGGTCGTGGCGGATTTGAACCTTACCTATATTCGCGGGGCGCTGGCCGATTTGGGAGTCTCTTCGATGCAGCTTGATGAGACAGAGCGCGGATTCAGTTTCTCGGCGTCGGCCCCGCTCGATATGCGAATGGATCGAAGCCACGGAGAGACGGCTGCCGATCTCATCAACAGGATGGATGAAAAAGAACTGGCCGATTTGATCTTTGAATACGGAGAAGAGCGCGCTTCGCGCCGCGTGGCGCGCGCCATCATCCGCGAACGCGAGAAGCAGCCCATCGCTACGACCGACCAGCTTGCTGCTGTAGTCGTGCGCGCTCTTCGAATTCGCGGTCGCTGGCGCATTCATCCGGCGACGCGGGTATTTCAGGCGCTCCGCATAGCAGTCAACGATGAGCTTACGGCGCTCGAAGAGTTCATACCCGCGGCTATATCTACTCTCGAATCAAACGGGCGACTGGCAATCATATCTTTTCATTCGTTGGAAGACCGGATAGTGAAGCGGAGTTTTCAGCGCGAATCAGGCCGCTGCATCTGCCAGTCTCCGCACACGGCTTTCAGGGAGACTCAGGAGAGCGGCTTGGTTTGCAACCGATGCGGCGCGCGCAGGCAGGTTTCCGTACTGACGCGAAAGCCCGTTCGTCCCGACCCTGAAGAGGTGGAGCGCAACAGTCGATCTCGCAGCGCCCGCCTTCGAGTGTGTGAAAAGATTTAGCTTCGCCCCCCTGACGAGTGCAGGCAGCGTGACAAGGATGAAAACAACTCTCACCCCCCGACTCATCCTTGATGCGAAATCCAGTCAATGTTGAGGCACAGTTTATGACAGGGCGTTTTTTCCCCGACAAACAGATAAACAACGCGCGGGTCCGGCGACCCATCAACGCGCGAGTTTTCGTCTGGCTGACGGTCATCGCAGTAGCCGGAGCCATTGTAGCCGCAGGTTTCGTCATCAGCGCGCGGCAGCACTTCAAGGCTGTCCGTCTCGGATACCAGAGCGGGGAGCTTCGTCGTCAGGCGGCTCAACTCGAAGAGGAACGCGACAAGCTTGCAAGCGAAATGGACAGCATTTCATCAGATATCGACATCGAAAAGCGCGCGCTCGACAAGGGATTCAAGCGCCCCGCCTCGGGTTCGCGCAAAATTCGCAGACCGACCAGCAAGCGAAGAGGTGAAGAGGTGACAAGGTGAGCGGGAGAATGGGAGAGTGGGTGAATGGGTGAATGGGTGAATCAGAGTGATGAGCCTTCATCTCGCACTCTCCCACTCAATTCTTTTTCTACTCCAAAACAAGAGATGACGGAGAGACGCATAAAAACAATTCGGCTCCTGGTGGTCATCTGGATGCTGGCCATAGGGGCGAAGCTCATCTACCTTCAGGTGTTTCAACACGGCAAAATGAGCGAGCGCGCCGAACGACAGCAGCAGTTCAAAATCGATCTCACTCCCGACCGCGGCGTCATCTACGACCGCAACCATAACGCGCTTGCGCGCTCTATCACAGTCGAGTCGCTCTACGCCGCGCCCGCCGATCTCAAGAATCCTGAAGAAGTCGCCCGTCAGTTGGCCGAAATTCTCGACCTCGACCGCGAGCAACTCATCAAACGGTTTCAATCCGACAAGACAGCCGTCGCCGTCAAGCGCAAGCTCTCCGAGCAGGAGGCCGCTCGCGTCAGAGAACTCAATCTGCCCGGACTTCATTTCGCAAAAGAGATGAAGCGCGTTTATTCCAATGACCCCATCGCGGCTCATGTCGTCGGGTTCGTAGACTTCGACGAAAAAGGTCAGTCGGGAATAGAGCGTTCCTACGAAAAAGAGATATCAGGGCAGGCCGGTCGCCTCATCGTCCGAGTCGATGCGAAAAGAAATCCTTACGATCACGCGATTGAAGAATCAAAGCCCGGAGCCGACATCCATCTCACCATCAATTCGAGAATTCAGCGACATGTCGAAAAGACTCTCGCTCACGCAGTCCGGCAGAGCGGAGCGCGAGCCGGAACCATCGTGATGATCCGTCCCGCGACGGGCGAGATACTCGCGCTCGCCAATTACCCATCGTTCGATCCCAACAATGTGTCAGTGTCAACTGACGAGCAGCGAAGAAATCGCGCGGTCGAAAACGTCTTCGAGCCTGGCTCGATATTCAAAATAGTCACCTACGCGGCGGCTTTGGAAGAAGGCGAAATCCGTCGCAACTCCCCAATCGATTGCGGCGGCGGGGTGATCCACCTTCCCGGTCGCGTCATTCACGACCGGCCCTACGGCTCTATCACCGCCGCGCAGGCGCTCATCAAATCTTCGAACTCGGCGGCGATTCTGATCGCTCGAAAACTCGGCAAAGAGCGCCTCGCCGCCTACATCGAGGCTTTCGGATTCGCCCGTCGCACCGGCATAGAACTTCCAAGCGAATCGCGCGGGTTGCTGCGCCCCGTCAGCGAGTGGTCGCAGATTTCAATCGGCGCAATCCCCATCGGTTATGAAATAAGCGTCAACGCCATTCAGGCGACGGCGGCCTTCGCCGCGATAGCCAACGGAGGCGTGTGGGTGCAGCCTCATCTGATCAGCCGCATAACCCGTGGATCGGGCGAAGAGATCGAAGTCATCGATGAACGCAAACCCGAAACGCGCCGCGTCGTGAGCCAGCAAACCGCAGACACGTTCAAAGAAATGCTCGAAGGCGTCGTGCTTCAGGGAACAGGCAAGCTCGCTCAACTCGGCGGCTATCGCGCCGCAGGCAAGACCGGCACGGCGGAGAAACTCAACCCTGCGACCGGACGCTATTCGAAGATTCTTCACATGGCTTCGTTCGTCGGTTTCGCTCCGGTAGAAAATCCTGAGATCGTCTGCATCGTTTCAATCGATGAGCCTAAGGGCGCGCGCATGGGCGGAGATGTTGCCGCCCCCATCTTCTCGAAAGTCGTACCCGAAGCCTTGCAGATACTCGGAGTGCCGACCGAAGGCAATCCCGAAGCAGGACTGGCCGCGGGCAGCTTCCGTCGCTACGAGATTCTTCCCGAAATCATCGCCGACGCGAATCCGCCGGACGAGGGAAACAGAGCGGAAGAAATGCATCAAACGGATGCCGCCAACGATCAGCCTCTTACGGCATCCAATCACGGCGAAGGGGTGGCCGTGCCTGATCTGGCCGGACGCAGCCTTCGCGAAGCGGTGGCGCTGCTTGCAAACCGGAAGTTGAAGATCAAAGCCGCGGGCGACGGCATCGTATCAAGCCAGAGTCCGCCGCCCGGCACCTTAGTTGCGCCCGACACCGTTTGCATCGTGAGGCTTTCGAAGCGGATCAAAACGAGAGCAGGGCCGGAATCGCAATTCATAAGCCCGCCGCGAAAAGCGGCAGCGGGAATGAAGTGACTATAGCTCAACTGGCAAAAGAAATACTAGCTCGCGCCGCCACGGGAAATCTCGACGCGCAAATTCGCGACGTGACGCACGATTCGCGCACATGCCGGGAGGGCAGCGTCTTTGTCTGCATTCGCGGCGAGAGGTTCGACGCACATCAATTCATCTCGCAGGTCGTAGAGCAAGGCGCGGTCGCTATAATTTCAGAGCAGGCAGCGGGCGAATTTTCCGCGCCCGCGTGGATCGAAGTCACGGACGCCCGTCGCTCGCTCGCTCTTGCATCTGCCGCTGTTCACGATTATCCGTCGCGGCGATTGAAACTCGTCGGAGTAACAGGCACGAACGGAAAGACGACGACCGCTCATTTGATCGATTCCGTCATTCGCGCCCGCGAAGCAACATCGGCGATGATGGGAACGATCAGCTATCGAATAGGCAACGAGACCGCCACCGCCAGCCATACCACGCCCGAAGCGGCAGACATCCAACGCCTTCTCGCCCGCGCCGTCGATGCGGGCTGCCGTTCGGCAGTGATGGAAGTCTCCTCGCACGCCATCGAGTTTCATCGCGCTGACGGATTGGAACTGGCGGCGGCGGTGTTCACCAACCTGACGCGCGATCATCTCGATTATCACAAAACGATGGACAGTTACTTCAATGCAAAGAAGAAATTGTTCGATGGCAGTCTAGGCTGCGCTCCAAAAGTTTCAGTCATCAACATCGATGACGAATACGGGCGAAGGCTCGTGAGCGAAATCGAGGGCGAAAAAATCACCTACGGATTGAGCGGAAGCGCGGATGTGCAAACTGATGGGTTCAATCAATCCGCTCGCGGCCTGACTTTCACGGCGACGACTCCGGCGGGCCGCATTGAGATAGTCGCACAACTTGTCGGTCGGCCTCACGTCTACAACGCGCTTGCGGCGCTGGCCGCAGGATTGGCTCTGGGATTCGGTTTGGAGGCCATAGCACTAGGCATCGCCCAGTGTCCGGGCGTCGCGGGCCGCTTCGAGCAGGTCAGAGTCGACACTGACCCCGGCTTTCTGGTCGTCGTCGATTATGCGCACACCGATGACGCGCTCGGAAATGTTTTGCAGACCGCCCGCGAAGTCGCCTCAGCGGGCCGCGTAATCACCGTCTTCGGTTGCGGCGGAGACCGCGACAAAACCAAGCGCGCGCCGATGGGAGAAATCGCCGCCACGTTGAGCGATGTGGCGATAGTGACTTCGGACAATCCGCGCACCGAAGACCCTGAAGCCATCATCTGTGATATCGAAGTGGGATTGAAAAAAACCGGCAAGGATTACATCCGTATGACTGACCGGCGCGAAGCCATCTTTCGAGCCATTGAAGAAGCCCGACGCGGAGACATCGTAGTGATAGCGGGCAAAGGACATGAGACTTATCAAATCATCGGCTCAGAAACTATTCACTTCGATGATCGGGAAGTTGCGCGCGAAGCGATGACTGAAAAATGAAACTCGGCGAGATCATAAAAATACTCGGCTCATCTTCGTCGGCGGAGACGCCCGACCGGGAGCCGCGCGGTTACTCGATTGATTCGCGCACTACGCGCGAAGGCGATTTATTTTTTGCCATTCGCGGAGAAGTTCACGACGGGCATCGCTTCGTCAGTGACACGCTTGCAAAAGGCGCGATAGCTGCGGTCGTGTCGCGCGATTTCTTCGAGGCTCAGGCGGAGAGATCGAAACTGATTCCCGTCCGCGACACGCTCGACGCATTGCAGAGCCTCGCTTCTACAGTTCTTAAAAAATGGCGCGGGCGAGAAGTCGCCATCACCGGCTCGATGGGCAAGACGACGACGAAAGAGATGACAGCCGCCGCGCTTTCAACTTGCGGGCGAGTGACGAGGACGACGGGCAATCTCAACAACGCATTCGGATTGCCGCTCTCGATTCTCAAAATGGAAACGGACGGCTCGCGCGCTGAGGATTTCGATTTCGCAGTGCTTGAGATGGGGATGAACCATCGGGGAGAACTCACCCGGCTTGCGCACATAGCGCCGCCCGATCTCGCCGTGGTGACGAACGTCGCGGCGGTTCACCTTGAGTTTTTCTCTTCCCTCGACGAAATAGCCGAGGCGAAATCCGAACTCGTGCTTGGCATCAAGCCGCGCGGCGCGGCTGCGCTCAACAATGACGATCCGCGCGTAGCAAATATGCGCCAGTTGCGCAGCGACATCGAAGTGAGGACTTTCGGAATAGCGAACGCCTCGGACGTGATGGCGCAAGACATAAAAGCAACGGGCCTGAACGATACGCGCTTCCTTCTTCAAACGCCGCGGGGAAGATGCGATGTGAGGTTGCCGCTTGCGGGCCGACACAACATCTACAACGCGCTGGCGGCGGCGGCGGCGGCCGATTTTTATGAAGCGCCGATTGAAGCTGTCGCCCTGTCTCTGGCCGAAAGCTCGAGTCCGCGAATGCGCGGCGAGGTGATTCATTTTCAGGAAAGCTTCACTTTGGTCGATGACTCTTACAACTCGAACCCGACTGCTCTATTCGAGATGGCGAGCGCGATAGCCGCCGCCCACGGCGAGAGAAAAATCATCGTTGCGGGCGAGATGCTCGAACTCGGCGCAAGCGCCGCCGAACTTCATCGCGAGAGCGGTCGGCGACTGGCCGATTTGGGAATCGATATGCTCATCGGCGTGCGCGGGCTTGCGAGCGAAATGATCCGGGGAGCGCGCGAAGCAGGCATGAGCGAAGCTGCGACATTTTTTTGCGAAACCCCCGATGAAGCCGGACTCCTGCTTGCGCGCGAAGCGAAATCGGGCGACTTGATATTAGTCAAGGGATCGCGCGGAGTGAAAACTGAAATCGTGGTGGAGCGGATGAAGGAGATGAGGGGATGAATGGGAGAAAAGAAGAGTAGGAGAATGGGGAAAGGGGGAACGGGAGCGATGGCTCTGCATCTCCCACTCTCCCACTCTCCCATTCCCCCTTTCTATAAAACAGGATGTTCTACTACCTGAAACTATTCCAGGACGTTCACAGCAGCCTGTCGTTTCTGCGCGTGTTCGATGATGTCACGTTCCGCGCTGCCTGCGCGGCGATGACGGCTCTGATTATGAGCCTGATACTTGGGCCGAGGATGATCGCGTTTCTGAAAAAATTTCAGATAGGCCAGCAGATTCGCGAAGAAGGCCCGCGCACACATGAATCGAAACGCGGAACGCCGACGATGGGCGGCGTTCTGATCATCACGTCGGTAGCCGTCTCGACTCTGCTCTGGTCGAATCTTTCGGTAGTTTATGTGTGGATCGCAGTCATAACCACGCTCGCTTACGGCAGCATAGGTTTCGCCGACGATTATCTGAAAGTCAAACGTCGTCATAATCTGGGGTTGACTGGAAAGCAGAAATTGTTGTTTCAATTTCTGACCGCGTTCGCCGTCGGGCTTGCGCTCCATTTTCTGACCGATTACAGCACAAGGTTGAGCGTTCCTTTCATTAAGAGGGAGTGGTTTCATCCTGAGATATGGTGGCCGATTTATCTGCTGGCTTTCGCGCCGATAGTGCTGGTGGGATTTTCAAATGCGGTAAATCTCACTGACGGGCTTGACGGGCTGGCAATATCAGTGACAGTGGTGACGGCAGGCGCGCTCACCGGGTTTACTTACGTGACCGGACACAGGATTTTCGCCGATTATCTCGGCCTTGAACATAACGCGCCGGTTTCGGAGCTTACGATTTTCTGCGCGGCGCTGACGGGCGCGAGCCTCGGCTTTTTATGGTTCAATGCTCCTCCCGCTGAAGTTTTCATGGGCGATGTCGGATCGCTCGGCATAGGCGGGGCGATAGGAGTGATCGCGGTGATGATAAAACAGGAATTCCTGCTCGTAGTCATCGGCGGTGTGTTCGTCATCGAAGCGTTGTCGGTCATATTGCAGGTAGCTTCGTTCAAGCTGTTTCGCAAACGCATATTCAAGATGGCTCCGCTGCATCATCATTTCGAATTGATGTTTCCCCCCGAAACGTCGAAGCGCATGGAGCCTAAGATAGTTTTTCGTTTTTTGATAATAGCGATATTGTTCGCGCTCCTCAGCCTCACGACTTTGAAGCTGAGATGAAAGCAGTGGTCGGTGGTCAGTTGAGGATATTGACCTGAATGTTTCTATGGAGCTTGAAGGCAAAAAAGTTCTGGTTGTCGGACTGGCCCTAAGCGGCGTGGCTGCGGCGCGACTTCTTGCGCAGCGCGGCGCGGAGGTGACGGCAAATGATGCGAAGCCTGAATCGGAGATTTCAGATGAAGCGCGCGAGCTTTCACACATCGGAGTCACGCTTTCACTCGGCGGGCATCCACAGGAATTGTTCACTGATGCCGATTTGATCGTTCTCAGTCCCGGCGTGCCTTCCGATATCTCTCCGCTTGAGGCTGCTCGACGCGCGGGCGTGAAGATAATCAGCGAGACTGAGCTTGCATTCCGTTTTTTGAAAGGGCAGTTGATAGCCATCACAGGATCGAACGGCAAGACCACGACGACGACACTGATCGGTGAACTGATGAAAGCAGCAGGGGCAGAAACTCTGGTTGGCGGCAACATCGGCACGGCGATGACGAGTCTCGTCGATCAATCGACGGAGCAGTCGTGGCTCGTGGCCGAGCTTTCGAGTTTTCAGCTTGAAACCATCGAAACCCTTCGGCCTCGCGTCGCGGTGATTACGAACATAACGCCGGATCATCTCGACCGGCACGGCTCTTTTGAAAATTACGTCCGCGCAAAGCACAGGCTGGTGATGAATCAGACTGCGGAAGACTGGGCAGTGCTGAACGGCGAAGATCAAGGCATCGCTCGTATGGTCGCGCTCGGCATTCCCTCAAAAAAAGTTTTCTTCAGCGTGAGAGGAGTAGGCGATCAGACGGCTTCAGTGTTTGCGCGAGACCGCAAAATCTTCACGACGATTATGGGAGGCGAGGCGGAAGTGATCGCATTCGAAGACATTCAGCTTCCCGGAATGCACAACGTCGAAAACGTGTGTGCGGCTCTGGGAGCCGTTTTCTGCGCTCTGGGCCACGAGGCTTCCCTGCCGGCGATAGGCGAAGCGATCCGCCGATTCAAGGGCGTCGAGCATCGCATCGAGTTCGTGGCGGAAATCGATGGCGTGAAGTTTTACAACGACTCGAAAGCCACGAACGTCGATTCGACCGTCAAGGCGCTGGAAGCGTTCGAGGGAAACATCATTTTGATTCTGGGAGGCAAAGACAAGGGGGGCGATTTCACGGCTCTCGATTCGCTCATTCGTGAGCGAGTCAAACAAATAATTCTGATTGGCGCAGCAAGCGACAAGATAGCGTCGCAACTCGCTGGCCCGCTTCTGCGCGCCTCTTCGATGCGAGACGCGGTGATGAAATCCAAAGAAGCGGCGACAGGCGGCGACACGGTTTTGCTGGCGCCCGCGTGCGCCAGCTTCGATATGTTCGACAACTACGAACACCGGGGCCGCGTGTTCAAGGAAGAAGTCCTAAGGTTGATCGATGATCAGAACTGAAAAAACCGGGTGGAGGCGTGACGAGGCGCGGACTAGAGAGCGCGAGCTTTCAGTCGATAAGGCGATCATCGTCATAGTCATCTCGCTCGTGCTGTTCGGGCTGGTGATGATCTACAGTTCTTCGGCGGTGTTCGCGCAGAGAACTCACGACGATGAATTCTTCTTCCTCACCCGTCAGGCAATGTGGGCGGCTTTCGGGTTTGTGGCGATGATCGTGGCGATGTCTATAGATTATCGGCGGCTGAAGAATCCAGCTTTCGTCACCACCGCGCTGATGGTGACGCTGGGGCTTCTCGCAGTGGTTTTCTTCTTCCCCAAGATCAACGGCGCGAATCGCTGGATTCGATTCGGCGGATTCTTTTCGCTTCAACCGTCGGAGATTGCAAAGCTGGCGCTGGCGATCTTCCTCGCCTACTTCTTCGAGAAGCGCGCAAGCGACCTGGAGAGTTTCAAACGCACGTTGCTGCCTGCGGCGATAGTCGCCGGAGCGATAACGGGGCTGGTGGCGGCGGAATCCGACTTGGGAACCGCGCTGGTCATTTCTGTGATATTTGCCGCAGCGGCGTTTTATGCGGGCGCGCGATTGCGACATCTCGCCTACCTCGCGCTGGCGGCTGCGCCCGTTCTTGCGGCGATGATTTTTCTCGTCGATTGGAGATGGCGTCGCGTGCTGGCTTTTCTCAATCCGTGGGATGATACGAGCGATTCGAGTTATCAGGTGGTGCAATCAATGATAGCAATAGGCAGCGGGGGAACCGGCGGGCTGGGATTCGCTCAGGGTCGGCAGAAGATGCTCTTTCTGCCCTCGGCGCACACCGATTTCATATTCGCGATCATAGGCGAAGAGATGGGATTGTTTGGAGCCTTTGCTGTCGTAGCGTTGTTCGGCGCGCTTGCTTGGCGAGGATTTCGCGCGGCTCGCTCTGCGCCTGATCTGTTCGGGCAACTCTTGGCAGCAGGGATTACGGTGATGCTGGTGGCTCAGGCGTGTTTCAACATGAGCGTGACGCTTTCGCTCGTTCCCAATAAAGGCATACCGCTGCCGTTCATCAGCGCCGGAGGCTCGTCTGTAGCCATCAGCCTGATGGCTACAGGCATACTGCTCAACATCTCGAAGCACGGCAGAGCGAGCGAACCGAGAGCGGGGATCATAGCCCTGCTTCGCAGGCTGAAGTCTGAGGTTTGAAAATTGAAAGTGATAATAGCTGCGGGAGGAACCGGCGGTCACATTTTTCCGGGAGTGGCCATCGCGCATGAATTGAAGCGGCGCGATCAGCAGACGGAGATACTTTTCGTCGGCACTCCGCGCGGGCTGGAATCGAAGATAGTTCCGCGCGAAGGATTCGCGCTTGAATTGATGAACGTCGGCGCTTTGAAAAGCGTCTCGATCTTTCAAAGAATCAAATCGCTTTTTCAACTGCCGATGAGTTTCATCGCGGCGTTGAAACTTCTGAAAAGATTCAAGCCCGATGTAGTGATAGGCGTTGGCGGCTACGCATCAGGGCCGATACTTCTCGTGGCTGCGCTCAAAGGAGCGCCGACGATGATAGTCGAGCCTAACGCGATGCCGGGATTTACCAACCGGGTGCTTGCGCGATTCTGTGACGCGGCGGCTCTCTCGTTTGAAGAGGCTCGCAGATATTTTCGCCGACGCGCGGAAGTCACCGGCAATCCGATCAGGGGCGACTTCGCCGAGATGAAAAAGAAGGAGCGAGGCGACAGATTGAATGTTTTGATATTTGGCGGGAGTCAGGGCGCGCGGGCGATCAACAACGCGGTGGTGAGCGCGCTTCCTCTGCTGGCTTCTCACACCGACAGACTCGCCCTCGTTCATCAGACGGGCGAAGCGGATTTTGAAATGGTGCGAAGTTGTTACAACGAAGCCGGATTCGAACGCGCAGACGTGCGACCATTCATTCACGACATGGCCGCGCAGTTCGAGCAGGCTGATGTTTTGATTTGTCGTTCGGGCGCGACGACTGCGGCGGAAGTAGCGGCGGCAGGGAAGGCGGCGATACTCGTCCCCTTCCCTTTCGCTGCCGATGATCATCAGCGCAAAAACGCCGAAGCGTTCGAGCGCGCGGGCGCGGGCCTTATGATCCTGCAACAGGAACTAACGCCCGAAAGATTGGCTCAGGAGTTGAAGCGATTGATCGATAACGCGAACGAGATAGATCGAATGGAAGAGGCGAGCCGAAGACTCGGGCGCCCTGACAGCGCAAAGCGCGCGGTTGATCTGGCGATGAGTCTTGTAGAAGTCAGAAGTCAGAAGTCAGAAGTCAGAAGTTGATGGTCTGGCTGCTGAAAACTGAAAACTGAAAACTGAAAACTGACCATGCTTTTTCGAGGAGTAAGACACATTCATTTCGTCGGCATCGGCGGCATCGGTATGAGCGGCATAGCCGAGGTGTTGCTCTCGCTGGGCGAAAATTTTCGCGTGACCGGAAGCGATGCTCGCCGGTCGCAGATAACTGACCGACTGGAATCGATTGGCGCGACCGTCTATGAAGGTCACAACGCCGACAACATCGCAGGGGCGGACGTTGTGGTTACGTCTTCGGCCATACGCGCTGACAACCCGGAAGTCGTGGCCGCGCGGCAGCGAAAGATTCCCGTCATCCCGCGGGCAGAAATGTTGGCCGAGTTGATGAGGCTCTATCGACACGGAATCGCGATAGCAGGCACTCACGGCAAGACGACGACGACTTCCATGATCGCGCACCTGATGACGGCGACTCATCTCGATCCCGCAGTAGTGGTCGGAGGTCGTGTTGCCTCTTTAGGGTCGAACGCCCGATTGGGTCGCGGGCAATACATAGTCGTTGAAGCTGACGAATCGGACGGATCGTTGCTGCTGCTCACGCCGGCTATCGCGGTGCTGACGAACATCGATGCGGATCATCTGGATTTCTTTTCAGGCGGGATAGAGCAGATCAAAAAATGCTTCGCGACCTTCGCCAACCGCGTGCCTTTTTACGGAACAATAGTGATTTGCCTCGACGACAAAAACGTGCAGGCGATCATTCCCGATATTGCGCGACGCACCATAAGCTACGGGCTTGCGGCGCAGGCTGATGTCTCGGCGAGGCAGATACAGCAATTCGAAAGCTTCGGCTCGGAGTTCACCGTGCGCGCTTTCGGAAAAGATATGGGAAGGATGCAAATCCGAGTGCCAGGACTTCACAACGTTTACAACTCGCTTGCGGCTGTGGCTGTGGGGCTTGATCTCAATCTGGATTTCGAGCAGATAGCGGCGGCGATGATGGAATTTCACGGAGCCGAGCGAAGGTTTCAAATCAAAGGCGAAGTGGGCGGAGTGATGGTAGTCGATGATTACGGACATCATCCGACGGAAATCCGAGCCACGCTCGAAGCGGCGCGAACGGCGGGCAGAAGAGTGATTACTTTGTTTCAACCGCATCGCTACACGCGCACGCGCGACCTTATGGACGAATTCGCGCGCTCGTTTTACGGCGCGGACGTCCTGCTCCTTTGCGATATCTATGCGGCGAGCGAAGACCCGATAGAAGGAATCACGAGCCGCGCGCTCGTCGAGATGATCGAGCGACACGGACATCGCCATGTCGAATATATCGGCGCAGTTCAAAACGGCGCGGCGCGAATAAAAGAGATCGCTCAGGCGGGCGATCTCGTTTTGACGCTCGGCGCAGGCAACGTCAATCAGGCAGGAGATGAGTTGCTGAATCTTCTGAATGGGTGAATGGGTGAATGGGAGAGTGGGAGAGACGGATATCCATCTCCCATTCTTCCACTCCCCCACTCTCCCATTCATCCTCAAAGGGGGAAACGGATGGCAACGAAAAGGAGTGAGCCGAGGGTAATCAATCAGGTCGTCTCAAGGCGAAAGCCGCGTCGAGGCGGCTCTCGCCCGCAGCCGCGCCGTCGAGCCGACCTGAGCGACTTGCTGCGCTCGGCAAGATTTTTCGCCAAGCCTGCGGCGGTTCTCGTCGTAGCAGCGTTGTTGATAATCGGATACAACGCGCTGGCAGGCTCGCGGCTTTTCGAAGTGCGCAAAGTGGAAGTCATCGGCGCAAGCGCGGCTCTCGCCAGTGACATCGAGAACACAGTCCGGCGCGCTGTGGGTCAGACCAGATTGCTCTATGTCGATCTTGCGACCATCAAACAGAGAGTCGAAGCGATCACGCGCGTGCGTTCGGCGATGGTTGCGCGCGTGCTTCCCGACGCGGTTTATGTCAGCGTCACCGAGCGACAACCGGCGATACTGGCGCGTCGCGAATCGCAAACCATAATGTGGCTCGATGAAGAAGGCGTCGAGCTTGGCGAGATAACCAGTTTCGATGCAGGCGAAGAAGTTCCGCCAATCGCAAAGGGGCTTTCGGAAGGCGCTCGCACCGCTGCGGCGGTGGCCGACGACCGCGAGCGCATATCCATTTACAAACAGCTTCACACTGAGCTTGGTCAGGCATGGAAGATGATCGATGAAATCGATCTGACCTTTCCCAAAAATGTGAATGTGAGGCTCACTTCTCCGCCAGTCACAGTCGTTTTAGGCGGCAAGGAATTTCGCCAGCGGTTCGATATGGCGCATCAGGTGCTATCGGCCATCAGGCTCAGAGACATCGAGACGCTCGGACGTTTTCGCGTGCAAGACCCTGAGCGACTGATCGAGAACGCGGACAACATATCCTTTATAGATGTATCGCGCGGTGATCGCATAGTTTTGAGTTTCTCCACCCCCGGCAGGGAGAAACAGGAATCCGACGGCCCGCCGAAGGTGAGCAGTCAGAAACCGAATCCGCAGCCCCCTGTCAGAAAAACTGTTCGGCAGGAACCGAAGAAGGTAACAGGGAACAGGGGACAGGGAACAGGGAAGAGGTGATGAGGTGATGAGGTGAAAAGGTGAAGAGTTGTTCTTCCCCATCACCCATCCCCTATCCCCCATCCCCCAACATTCAGCCGGAGGCTAATTGATGTCTAAAGGACACCGAAAGATTTCAGCAATCGACATAGGCACCACAGAGGTGCGGGCGATTATCGGAGAGATAACCGACGCGGATCAACTCGAAGTCGTCGGAATAGGTCGCGCATCTTCGCGCGGCGTGCGCAAGGGCGTCGTCGTAAATATCGAAGCCGCGGTGGATGCGATCAAGGAGGCGAGTGAAGAAGCCGAGATGATGTCTGGGCTGACTCTTGACGCGGCCTTCGTCAACCTCGGCGGCGTGCAGGTTAAGGGGATGAACTCTCGCGGCGTGATAGCCATCAGCCGTCGCACCCGCGAGATTTTAGACGAAGACGTTCAACGAGTGATCGAGCAGGCGCGAGCCGTCAGCGTGCCTACCGACCGCGAAATAATAGATGTTTTGCCGCAGGAGTTCACCGTCGATGGACAGGACGGAATAGGCAACCCCGTCGGCTTTCTCGGTATGCGACTCGAAGCGGCGGTTCACATCGTCACGTCTCCCATCACTGCGCGTCAGAACGTCATCAGCGCGCTCAATCGCGCAGGCATCATGGCGTCCGATACGGTGGTGACTCATCTGGCGGGGACCGAATCGACTCTGACGCCTGACGAAAGAGAGTACGGCGCAGCGATAATCGATATCGGCGCTGACATGACGAATCTGACTATCGTTCATCGCGATGCCGTCCGCCACACGGCGGTATTTCCGATGGGCGGCAATCACTTCACCAACGATATCGCGGTGGGGCTGCGCACGCCTGTGCCGGAAGCCGAGCGCATAAAGAGAGTCGAAGGGTGCGCGATGGCCGTGCTGATGGGAGACAAAGAGCGGCTGCACATGGTCGAGGTGCCGTCTGTGGGTGGTCGCCAGCCGCGAATGCTCTCCCGTCAGATTCTATGCGAGATACTTCAGCCGCGCGCCGAAGAGATATTCTCGCACGCGCTCGAAGAGATTCAGCGGGCCGGATTCGAGAGGCAGATACTTTCGCGAGTGGTGCTGATCGGGGGCGGCTCGATGATGGACGGCATAGTCGAGATGGCCGAGCAGGTTTTGGACCTTCCGGCGCGTCACGGTATGCCTGATTTCGTCGGCGGATTGATGGGCGATATCGACAGTCCCATCTATGCGACGGTAGTGGGGACGTTGCTCTACGGGTTCCATAAACAGATGAATTCGAAGCGGATTCACTCGTTCAAGGACTCGACTCCGAGGCAGTCGAAATGGTGGGAGAGAATGTTTGCCAGAAGGTAGCGCGTCGTGTTAGCTTGCGTCACTCGATTGGCAAAAAATTCTAAGGAAAAATCACCGATGAGGGGAAAAAGTAGTTGTAGGGGCAAAGCGACTGTGCTACTATGCGACGTGTCTTCAGCGACCTGGTCTACCACATATTGTAGCAACCGGCTGCCAGCCTCAACGGCACTGTTAGGAGAACCCCCCTCCCGGTGGACGAAGCGTTCAAGCGCCCGCAGAGGCGTTGTCTGTATTGGTTTATCCTCACCCCGCTCCGTAAGGGGCGGTCTTGGAACGCTTGGCAGTGTTTGAATGTTCTTGGGAGCAAACAGAAGTTTGTTTCCGGCGGGCGGCTCAAGTCGCTTGCCTGGTATCTGACCACTTTTGCAGGAGGCGCCCTTTATGGCAGCGGATGAACGCAAGGAAAGTCGCAGCATCATAACCTTTGACGACCACGAACACACAGTCAACGGTGCGAACATAAAAGTGATCGGCATCGGCGGAGGCGGCGGCAACGCCGTCAACCAGATGATCGAATCCGGCATCGAGGGAGTTCAGTTCCTCGTCGTAAACACCGATCTTCAGGCTCTCAAAAACTCCCGCGCATCGATAAAGATTCAAATCGGCGAAAAGCTCACTCGCGGCCTGGGAGCGGGCGGCGACCCGGAAATTGGAAAGCGGTCGGCTCTCGAAGATACTGAAAAGATCATCGAGGCCATCGAGGGAGCCGATATGGTTTTCATAACCGCAGGACTTGGCGGCGGGACGGGAACCGGAGCCGCGCCTATTATCGCAAGTCTTGCAACCGAGCTTGAAGCTTTGACGGTCGCCGTTGTGACCCGCCCTTTTCCATTCGAGGGGAAACGCCGACAACGGCAGGCCGAGCAGGGACTGGCCGAGCTTCGCGACTGCGTCGATACCATTATCACCATCCCGAACGAGCGATTGTTGAGCGCGGTGTCGAAGACGACCAGTTTTCGCGACTCATTCAAGGTGGCCGATGAAGTGCTGCGTCAGGCCGTGCAGGGCATATCCGATATCATCACGGTGCCGGGATTGATCAACGTCGATTTCGCCGATGTGAAAACCATCATGGCCGGAATGGGCATGGCTCTGATGGGTACGGGGATGGCGAAGGGAGACAATCGCGCGATGGAAGCCACTCAGCGGGCTATTTCAAGTCCGCTGCTCGAAGAAGCTTCCGTAGAAGGTGCGCGCGGATTGTTAGTCAACATAACAGGCGGCACTGACTTGACGCTCTTCGAGGTCAACGAAGCGATGTCGATCATTCACAACTCGGCTTATGAAGAAGCGAATATCATTTTCGGCGCGGTTCTCGATGATCGGCTCGCCGACGAAATGAAGATCACGGTCATCGCAACAGGGTTCGAGCGCGCGGCGAGCGCAGTAGCTTTTCCGGGACCGCAAAACACCGGCACTGATCCGCGCGGCGGCGGTGGCGGCGGACACAGCGAGTTTCGCCGCGACGATGTAGACGTTCCAGCCTTCATTCGCAAGAAGGCAGACTAGCTTCCCCCGCGGGAAGCATTCCCTCTCCGAGTTGCCCTGGCCGCTGCCGCGCGCAGCGGCCTATTTTTATTTGTCATTTGTCACTGGTCATTTGTCATTTGCTATATTTTATCTTCCGACTTCGAACTGACGGCTTATGTTTTTTGAGGAGTCATTCACTTCGTTTTCAACGATGCTTTGAAGAGATGAGCAACTGACAACGGACACAGGAGGAAAAGATGACAGACGATCTGCGTTATCCAATTGGCCCTTTCAAGATGAAGGATCAAATAACCGAGGCGGAGCGCGAGCAGTTCATCGAAACGATAGCCGCCACTCCCGCGCGACTTCGAGCCGCCGTCGAGGGACTTTCAACAGAACAACTCGATACGCCTTATCGACTGGGAGGATGGACGGTGCGTCAGGTCATCCATCACGTGCCTGACAGTCACATCAATAGTTATTGTCGCTTCAAGCTCGCGCTCACGGAAGATGAGCCTCAGATCAAACCTTACGATGAAGCGCGATGGGCAGAGCTATCGGATTCACAGGCTACGCCCGTTGAAGTGTCGCTCGCGCTGCTTGAAAATCTGCACCGACGTTGGGTGACGCTGCTCGGCTCGATGACTGAAGATGATTTCAAGCGCGCGTTTCGCCACCCTGAGCTTGGGCTGGTGAGGCTCGATCAGAATCTCTCGCTTTATGCGTGGCACGGATCGCACCACACGGCGCAGATCGCCGCGCTTCGCAATCGGATGGGATGGTGAGTGTTGGAAAGTTCGGAATCGAAGCGAACTGAGGCTGTTGCTTCTCACATCCTTTCGCTTTATAGTGCAAACAATGGAGTGAATCTGTATGTCCGGCACTGTTGTCAAAACTTTGGTTAGAAGATCGAAACGGCGGATCGTTCATTATGTAATGATTGCACTACTGTTGGCCGGATGGCTCATTTATCAGTTCTCCGGGGCGATAGAACCTCTCTTTCTGATATGGGGCATCGATTTGGCGATTCTCGTTTGGGAGATGAAGAAACGCATAGAAGAAAGCTGAATATCGCCAGATATCCCGGCCACAGGCGGCGGAGTATTCAAACGAGTTTTTATGAAGAAAGGGAGAGCGATGCCCTCCCCTTCTCTTCACCTCTAACCCTGCCCTTAGAAGTGATACCTCAAGACAAGCTGAATGACGCGCGGGTTTCCTCCGCCTATCGGATCGGTTATAAGCCCGAATGTGGAGACTGTGCCGAACGGATTCCCGCTGAACAATCGCTTGTTCTGAAAATCGGGACTCGCCACATCGACATAGTCCGTCGCAAACGGATCATCGATGACAAACTGCGGATGATTGAACGCATTGTACAACTCCGCCCGGAACTCAAGTACCTGATGCTCGGTTATGGCAACCTTCTTGAAAAACGCAAGGTCCCAGTTGTTGATACCCGGCGCTTTCAGAAGATTCCTTCCGGCATTCGCTCTCGCTCCAACATCCGCAAGCACGAACATCGCACGCGGATCGATTGCAACATACCCAACAACTTCGCTGTCTGCGGCGCTGCCGCTCGGCACTATCCGACCGCTGCGAAGTAGCCAGTTCACCGCGCTTCCGCGACGCGGGTCTCCGGCAGCGTTGAGAACCGTGCGGTCTCCCGCGCCGTCCAGGTTGCCATTCGCGTCGGTGAAGCTCAAAGCGTCAACCAACTGACCGCTTTCGGCCTGATAGATGCCGCTTATCTGCCAGCCGCCCAAGAGTCGCCCCATCCATCCCTTCTCGTCGCGATAGAATGGCAATTCCCATATCCACGAGACTGAGAAGCGATGCCTTCGGCTCAGAACGGATTCAGCCCGCTCGTTCCGCAGGTTGAAGTTGTCCTGCGGACGACGCGGATTGACGAAACTCGTGAACAATTCGTTCGTCCCATCATCGATGTTCTTGCTCAAGGTATAAGTAGCATCGAAGGTGAGTCCCTGCGCAAACCTTCTCTTCACGTTGATCGATCCGCCGTGATAGATGGAATTGCCCTGAGCCGGAAACGCTGTGATGTTACCAGCAAATCCCAGGTCGCCGAGCAGTCGCCCCTGCGCGTTGATGAAGTCTTCGCGCGATGGAAGATTTCTCAAGGTCGCGCGATCAGGCACTCCGGACGCGCTCAGGAATGTCGGCAGGTTGAAGTCGGGCGGGACTCCGCCGTTGAAGCGCGACTGCACGAACAGATGAACTCCGCGAGTGCCGAGATAACGAGCTTCAACAGACCAGTTCTTCCAGAATTCTCTCTGATAAGCGAGCGACCACGACATCGTGTAAGGCGTCTGGGTGTCGAGTATGATCGCCTGCGTCAGAGCGCGAGCCGTCGCCGGATCGGTGAACAACGCCGGATCGACCGGCCCGCCTGACGGGATGCCCCCGTTTTGAAGGAAGCGCGTGTTCGATCCGAATATGCCGCCGTTGCCCGACGTGGCGTCGATTTCCGATTGCAGTTGCGGCGGCAGTTGCAGATTCACGAGGTTCTGAAACAGAACATCGTGAGCCACGCCGAAGCCCGCGCGGAGAGATGATTGTCCCGCGTCTCCGAATATGCGATGCAGCCAGCCGTTTTTGAAATCGGGCGCCCATGCAACACCGACTCGCGGCGCCCAGTTATTCTTGTCCGTCTCAGGCTCGCGGAAATGGATTCCGTCAGCGAAAAGGTTGATGCCTGTTCTTTGACGGATCGCCTGCAAGGTCGGATCGTTCGCGTCTACGTCCGCTATGCGATTGAGATTTTGCAGTGAGGCATCGCGGGCGTTCGAGGTGTACTCGTATCGCAGGCCGAGATTCAAAGTGAGGTTGGGACGGAGTTTGAAGTCGTCCTGAAAAAATCCATAAGCGGCCCACTGATTCCCGACGAAAGAGCCTGAGCCTACGCCGCGAAGCCCGCCGTTCGATCCATCGGGCTTGAGGTCGAGCAGATATCTTTCAAGCGAAGCATAAGCGTACTCGCCGCGACCGCGTGGCAGAAAATCGCTCGGCGCGATTGCTCGTCGATAATCAGCGCCGAATTTCATCTGATGCCTTCCTCGCGTCCAGCTTATGGTGTCCGACGCCTGATAGACATTGGTGATGTTGCTCTGCGGGCCATCTGAGAACGGGCCGATGAAGAGTCCTATCTCATCGATGCTGATGTTGGGAAACTGGCCCGGAAAATCCGAAAATTCGGTCGGCACATCGAACGTCTGATTCTGACGGCGATAACCGAATCGAAATTCGTTGATGAGGCTCGACGAAAAGTTGTGATTCTCGGTTATGGAAAACAACCGGTTGTCCGCGCCCTGCGCGCCGGTAAACTCCGCTCCCGGCGTGCCGAGCAGAGGCGCGCGCGAACGGTCATAGAAGAACCTGCCGTAGAGTCGATCCGACTGAGAGATGTTGTAATCGATGTTTGCGTGCCACTGGTGCAGGTTGAAGAAATCAGGAACCAGCACCAATAACTGGCCGACAGGAATTTCAGTTCCCTGAACAGTGATCGTTCCCGTCTGCGAAGGCGCAGGCGCGACATGATTTTTGAGAAGGTTGAGCGTGAACGGGCTTATGCCGCTCAAAGTTTCGAGCCTCGCGAAACCTGCCGCCGTCGGAGCGCCGAAGGTGGTCGTCGCTCCTGCCAGCCCGCGAGTCTGGTACTGATAGGCTCCGAAGAAGAAGAGCTTATCCTTGATTATTGGGCCGCCGAAGTCGCCGCCCACTCGATTGAAGTCATCTCTCGGTCGCTGGTCGGGTTGCGCGCCTGCGGCTATCTGCTCCTTGAAGCGATGATCGAGAGTGCGAAAATTTTTGTTGATGTTGTACCACCAAAGATCGCCGTGATACTCGTTCGTGCCGCTCTTGGTGATGACGTTGAACTGACCGGCTGATGAGTGGCCGAATTCGGCGGTGAACTGATTCGTAAGCACCGTGAATTCCTTGACCGCATCCTGAATGGGCGCGATCTGCGGGCCGGTCAGTATGATGTCGTTGTTATCGATTCCGTCTAGGGTGAAGGAGTTGTTGCGCGGTCGATTGCCTCCAATCGATCCGCCCGCGCCTGTCACACCCGCGCCGTTGGTGACGACGTTCGGAGCAAGCAGAGCGAGCGAGTTGAGGTTCAACCCTGATGGGAGTTCTATGACCTTGCGATCATCGAAGCTCTTTCCGAGTTGAGAGGTAGTGGTTTCGACAAGTTCAGCAGCCGCGCCCGCCGTCACTGTCACGACCTCCGTCACAGCGCCCGGCTCAAGCGTGACGTTGACATCGGTGACGCGGTTGAGTTGAACCTGAACGTTTGGGTTGGAATAAGCCTTGAAGTTTTCGACTTCGATTTTGACTGAGTAGACGCCTACCGGAACGTTGTTGATCCTGAAAGCGCCGTTGTCTGTGGTCTGAGCGGTAAATGTCTGATTGATGGCGGCGTTTTTCGCCGTCACTTTTGCTCCGGAGATGACCGCGCCCTGCTGATCGTAAACAGTTCCGGCGATGGTGCCGTCTGTAGTTCCCTGAGCGAGAGCGGGAGAAGTGAGCGCCAGCATCAGCGCAAAACTGATGAGCGCGTGAGCGGTGCGTTTTAGTTTTTTCATTGCTGCCTCCATGAGTAGTGGCGGGTCTGGAGTCTTGAATCTGGAGTCAAAAAAATGATTCCGGTCATGACTCTGCGTCAGAGAAAGATGTCGGAATGTGGTCGACACATATCTTTCATTGCAGACCTTCGGCCCGCGTTATTTCGAAAGCGGGACTGGAGCGGAAGAGTCCGAGACGCATTGGGACACGCGATAAATAGATTAGTCCTCTGGAATGTTAATGTGGTTGAAAGCGTGTGAAAATTTGAAAAAGATGTTGGCGAGTTGCAAAAGGTCAGCGCAATTAGTCCAGAGAGTCTTGAGAGTCTTGAGAGTCTTGCGGGTCATACCCTTTTCAGACTCTCTGGACTCTCAAGACTCTCTGGACTCTTTTTGATGAGAGTTACGGATTCACCTTCGGATCGATCCCGAAGCGCGAAATTTTCATGTTCAAAGTGGTCGGCTTGAGTCCGAGCAGTTGCGCGGCCTTGTACTGAACGCCGTGAGCCATCTTCAACGCTTCGATGATGAGGGTCTTTTCTATTCGCTCAAGTTCATCACCCATATTTATTCCCGACGGTGGAAGCGAGCGCGGCGCAAACCCCGACGACTCGGCTATGTGGCTGGGTATGAGCGAAGAGTGGAGCATGGGAGGCCCGGACTTTGTGATCATATCGCTCGTGACGCTTTTGATCTCGATTATATTTCCCGGCCAGTCGTAGTCGCGCAAAATGGCTATTGCGTCGGGCGCGATTTCTCTCGATTCTTTGCCGAGATGATCGCACGTTCTTCGAACGAAGTGGCGGATCATCGGTTCTATATCCTCGCGCCTCTTGCGAAGGGGAGGAATCGAGAGGGTATCGCTGATGGGGAAATCGCTCGTGTCTTTTTCATCTCCGGGCATAGCTCCGAGCAGGATTCTCACATTGGAGCTTTCAGGCGAGCGGGTTTCAAAAAACTCTTCTCCGGGCAATCGAAACTCGCGGCGGCGTATGAAGTGCGCGATCTTCGCTTTCAGGCCCGCGCCCATCTCCATCAACCCGTTGATGTAGAGCGTGCCTGCGTGCGCCGCTTCGAGCAGGCTGCGAGGGGTAAAGTGTTGTTCCGATTGAGGGCGAGTGACTCCGAACAACACGGCTTCGGCTGATTCTTCGGAAACCGAGTCGAAAGAGATCGCCACGAAAGGGCCTTTTCTGCGCGGGCTGCATTCGTGAATCAGTCGGGCGATGAATTCTCGTCCCGTTCCCGGCTCTCCTTCGAGTATTATCGAGCCGTCGTGAGCGGCATGGGCTGCCACGGCGCGGCGGGCTGCCTCGGCCCATCCGCTACTGCCTATCAATTTTTCCGTTATCGAACTGATCGGCAGGTCGTCTGCTCGCGGGGCTGGCAACGCAGTGGTGGACAGATAGTGATCAAGGACATCCATAAAACTGCCTCCTCATTTTTTCACATTATGCGGACAATGATCCGGACGCTCAGTCAATAATACGACAGAATGTGTGTAAATCTAATTAACAACAGGTAAAGAGTTGAAAAAAATTTCAAGAATTTGTAAAAAGTTGCCGCCTGCGGGTTAAACCAGAGACATGCATTTGAACTTTGCTGGAAAGTCGCGAGATTTCTCAGATTGAAACGAATGCGGGTAAAGAGGAGTTCACGGTAATGTGTCAGTTATGGGGAGGAAAAAAACAAGTGAGCAACCCTTCTCATTAACACCCTGCTTCAGCGGGGTGTCTGGCAATCACACAGATGTCTCCAACCGTTTCAACGGTTTTGCATCTCGAAAACGGTTGAAACCGTTCGCGTAAGCTTCACGCCGCTAAGCACCTCGATGAATCGAGGTGCTTAGGAGAAGTTCTTTCTCGTCCCATAACTGATGCATTACAACCTCGCTTCTACTTCTGCTTTCGCGAAGCGTCATAAGGAAAGATGAGCGGATTGATGCGCGCCGGATTGGTGAGCGGATAAAACAGGTACATCTGCCCCACGTCTAAAGGCAGCGGAGTGAATATGCGCTCGGAGCGTCCGCGGTCATCCTGGCCCGTGTAAAAATGGCGACCATAGACATCATCCTGGCGCGAGACTATCTGAACCACGCGAGGAGAGTAAGGATTTCTCGCCATATCAGTCATCACATCGATTGCCGCCGAGATCACTTTGCGACCGAGTCGCTGCATCGCGGACAAACCGCTCGATTCCGCCTGATGCGCAAGCTGATCGCGCTCGCTTGCAAGCTCGTCGAATCGGTTGAAGATATCAGCCGTGATGATGGGCCATTCAAACGTCTCCTTCACACGATTGGGAATCGGAACATCGGGCTGAGAGAGACAAAGAGCTTTGAGCGCGCGAATCTTTTCATCGAGCGCCAGTCGCTCGCTCGACTTGCCCTCCGCCAAACGCGAGAGGAAACTTTCAAGTCCTGCCCCGTAGAGCATACTTCCGTAAAACCGCACGAGCAGCGTGATCGCGCGCTCGACCGCTGCAAGGCTCGAATGCACTATGCCGAGGCATTCATCGCCGCTCGAAGCATTGGCAAGCTCAAGAAGCTGCCCCTGAAGATGACCGAGCGTGGCCTCAAGTCCCGGCACCTGGCGCGGGCCAGTGAGAAAGCCTGCGGCTTCGAGTATGGCATTGACCAGATCATCGCGACTGGCCGCATCAGCCGAGTTTATCCCCAGCGATTTCGCCATCGCCGCAAGCTGTCGGATGGTGCAGTTCTGCGCAAGCACTTCATCGGGAGGCGCGGTGTAGCAATACTCTTCTACGAGATCGGCGCGGCGGTCTTCCTTCTGCTCGCGGGATGAGCGGAAGCCGCCTGTCTCAAGCGACTGCGTGAGATAGTCTATGTCTTCTTCGCTCAGGTGCGCCAGCATCAGCCGCGCAAGGTTGAGCGGCGCGGCGCAGTTACCTTCTTCGGTCAGACCGAGACGCTCAACATCGCCGATGATGTCGTCTATGCTGGCAGGCCGGTTGCGGCTCTCCACGTCGAGGCATCGCATCACCACCTGACTGAGATCAGGCGGAACGATGGGGTTTCGCGATGAAGGATCGACGGGCCTCTCTTGGGTCACAGGTCTGTTCGATTCCACGGGGAATGGCAACGCCCCGCAAAGCAGATGATAGAGCGTCGCGCCGAGGGCGAATATGTCTGTCGAAATCGAGTATCGCCCGTCGAAGCACTCCCCGGCCATATACGCAGGCGTGCCGGTGATTTCGCCCGGAGAGCGCGCGAAGGCATCGGCGCGGGCGACCAGTTCGAAGTCGCTCATCTTGCAAAGAGTTCCCGTCGAGTCGAGCAGAAAATTCCCCGGCTTTATATCGCGATGGAGATAGCCTCGTGAGTGGAGCACCTGAATCGATCTGCACACCTGCAAAAACAGACGCATCAATCGGGCGAGTTGTTCCTGCGTGCGAGGATAGCCGTTCCATCTACCAGCCACCATACGCGCAAGGCTGCCGCCCGACATGTGTTCCATGAATATCCCCACAGCCGACGCGCCGTTTGAAGATATGCGCTCGACTTTCAACAGTCGCACGACCGTTTCAGACTCGGTGTCTGAGAGCAGCTTCCAGACCTTTAACTGCCGACGTAGCTTTCGAGCAAGATCATCCGTGGCATGATCGCCGAGCGGAACTTTCAGCACCAACTCTTCATTAAGGTAGCTTGCGGTGTCGGTGACGAGGTAGATATTCGCAAATCCTCCCTGCCCGATTCGCTCTTCAACCCTGTAGCGATCATCGATTATCGCGCCCGACTCGAAGGCTGCGGCCTGAGACTCTTCTGATGATTGAGGCGCGCGGGCCGGACTTGCGCCTGCCGACGAGGTGAGAGGAGTGGAACTATCCGCTTCCGCGTTTGCGGTTGAAGCAGAACCGCCGATGAACGAATTTTTTCCGAACACCGCTTCAGTCGTAAGACCAGCCCAGTCATCAGCGAGAGATTCCGCCTGCGCTGGCTCTTCGACCACGGGGCGCGCTGCTGTTTGCGGCGATTCGACGACCGGCTCTGCTTCGGCGACGATTTCCGGCTCTGCGCTTTCGAGGTTGGGAACTGTTTTTTCAAACCCGCAGTGTTCGCAGAACTGGGCATCGGAAGGCATACGCGCTCCACATACACGGCAGACGACCATCTGTAATTCGGCCATCATCTCCGCGTCGCAGACTCGACAAACCTCCTGCGTCATTTCTTCATCTTCCATCTTCGTCCCGCATCGCGAGCAAAAGAGGACTTCAGGCAAAGCTTCAGCCTGCGCAGGTATCTCTTCAACCACGGCAGGCGCTTCAACTTCTTCGATCACGCCCGGCACCGCTTCGCCTGCGGCGGCGCGAAGCAGCCACGAGCGCGCTTCAGCCGCCGTCTGGAAACGGTCATCTTTTCTCTTAGCCATCAGTCGCCGATAAAACTGATTCATCGATGCCGGGAGGTCGGGCCGCGCCTCGGTCAGCGAAGGAGGCGGCGCGCTGATGTGCGCGCTTATCATTTCACTCGCGCTGTCAGAATTGAACGGAGCGCGGGTCGTGAACATTTCGAACATCACGACGCCTATGTGATAGAGATCGGTTCGCTCGTCTTCGAGGGATTCGCCCTCGAACTGCTCAGGAGCGAAATAGACTGGAGCGCCTGCCAGAGCGTTTTCTCCGTTGCCGAACTGCATCGCCACCGGCTCGGTGAGCGAGAGCAGTTTGGCCGAGGCGAAATCGACTATCTTCACCTGCCCGTCTTCCATCATGTAAATGTTATCGGGCTTGAGGTCGCGATGAACCACCTGTCGGGAGTGAATGTGTTCAAGGGCGTCGAACAGACCGACCAGCACAGGCATAGCCGCGTCAAGGCTCGTGCCGTTTTTGGATTCCTTGATCATTTCCCGCAGCGTGCGCCAGGCGACGAGATCGAGCGCGAAGTAATCGCAACCGACCGCATACCCGCTGGCCTTGGGAGAGAAGACGAATCGCGGATCGAAGCGGCTGATGGCGGCGCTTTCGCGCTTGAAATACGGACTTCCGGGATAGTCTGTCGGAAAAAGTTTGATTAACACTTCGCGTCCGCCGGGAAAACCTTCGCGAGCGAGCCATAGCTCCGAGATACCATCCTGACGGATGAGCATAAGCAGGACATATTGATCGATAGTCTGGCCGGGTTTGCCGAACATTGCTTTTGCCTCCAGGTGGGGGCGCAGACTTGACGCATAATTGTAGCCGCACGAAACCCGGCGCACAACAGTAATGTCACAACACATCAAACAGCCCTCCTGCTGTTGCCATCTGGCTTTGATTCACAACTTCCTTTAATTCCGCTTCCCTCCGCGATTCCGCTCTTGTAGTTTGCCGCAACCTTTCTGCCGAGCGATTGCTCTACTCTCTTCATCGAAAGGCACGATGAGACTATGAATCTAGCGGCATGGACATTCTAAGCCAGCGAGTTTGTCGGCTGGTAATACTCCGGAAGATTGCCATAAAAAAATGAGCGATTTCAGGAGAGCGCCCGGACTTGGGTATGGATCAGTTCTTGATATACGAGTCTTTATGTAGTAATTTTTTCTCGCATCAGACCCTTACCTTACTGCTCTTTTCGCAATCCTGTTGAAGAAACCTCGGTTAAGGCTTGAGGTTTGGCGCAATTGACAGACTCAGGGAGGCGAGCCTAAAGAAACTTCCTCCGTCCTGCAAAAAGCATCTAGGACGGTCTTTATTCCTCAGGAAGGTGTTCCGGCAGAGGTGATCATCGATGGCAGGACTTTTCGTCTGGCAAAAAAACCTTCTCCACATCGCCCGGACGCATGATGTCATAATCCTTCACGGCAACATAAGGGACTTGTACATACTGAGCGATCCGCCCTATTACTACGAGGAAAGGTTTGACGAGCTAATCACCCGCCTGCTCTTCCCCGGCGTTGGCACAATTCGCCGCTACGACCCCTTCTCGAAGGTACACGATCTTTCGATAAGTCAGGCCGGAACCTTCGTTGAGAGCGAAGTCGAGGGTTTTGGCGCCCTCGGTTTCAATCCTGCCGTCGAACCCACACTGGCAAGGGTTTTGGCCGATATGGAAAGGGCATCCCAGAAATCGGTCTGGATGCTCAAGTATATGCACAACCTCCTGCCGTACAAGAATTCTTACTCTCAGGAAGAAAGCCTTCGCCTCATAGCTTTTCAGCGCATGATTGAGAATATAGCGCCGGGCAATAAACTTCTGCTCTGCTACCTGACCGACACGCAGGTTCCAATCGAACTCTCCCGAAACTCTCATCGCGTGGCCTTTGGCAAAATCCCCCTGCCTGAGTTTGAAGAGAGGACGACCTTCTGGGAAAAAGCTCTGGGGTCAAAACCCTCGCGCGACCCGGAGAAACTCTCCCTGGAGTTGGCCAAAGTCACGGACGGTTTCGCCATCAGTTCCATGAAAAAGCTCGTCCATCTGGCCGAGGAAGAAGCCGAGCGACGACAGCTTAAACTCGATGCGTTATCGCTCATGGACTGGGAGCGAATCATCTCGCTCTACAAATTTGGCGAGACCAGAAACTATTACCAGCAGATCACGCTTGAAAAGCTCGATAACGCAAGGGAAATTTTCATCACGGAAGAGGGCATAAAGGGGCAGGATCAGGCCATAACTAAAACTATCTCGATGCTTTGGAAAGCCAGAACCAATGTCTCTGCTCTGTTGCAGAGCGGACCATCTAATGCTCCGCGCGGCACTCTCTTTTTGTGCGGCCCATCAGGCACGGGAAAAACCATGCTCAGCAAAAAGATAGCCCGCTTCGTCTTCGGGTCGGAAGAGGCATTCCACCGGATTGATATGAGCGAATACCAGCAGGACTACACGGTTTCGAAACTGATCGGTTCGCCACCCGGCTACGTTGGCTACGAGATGGGAGGCATACTGACGAATGCCATGATCGAAAAGCCCTTCTCGGTGGTACTCTTTGACGAGATAGAAAAGGCCCACCCAAGAATATTCGATCTCTTCCTTCAAATACTATCGGACGGGCGATTGACCGACAGCCGGGGCCAGACAGTCTTTTTTTCGGAAGCGATGATCATCTTCACCTCAAACCTGGGAACGCGCGCAAGCGAAATCATCCAGTTGCAGGAAGCCCAGCAATCGGGCGACCCCGCGCGTGTGCATCAGCATTTCGTGAGATCGGTTCAGAACTTCTTTCGCTACGAAATCAGCCGCCCCGAACTCCTCAACCGCATCGGCAACAATATTGTCCCCTTTAACTTTCTCGATAAGGACGATGTGTTGAGCGCAACGGTCGGCTTTTACCTGACGGGCCTGCAGAAGCGGTTCAATGAAGAATACCAGCACCTGGGATTGCGGCTCGATATATCTCTTCCGGCTGTCACTAAGTTCATTGTACAGGAACACGGCCAGGGAATTCGCGAATTTGGTGGCCGCGCTGTCATCAACACGCTCGACGATATACTTCTGCCGCTGCTTGCAAAACGCTTGCTGAATTTTGAGATGACGTCTTCTTCCGGGCCAGCAAGACTCTCGGTCGATGTGGTCGCCAAGGGCGGGAGGCAACAACTCGATGTGCGCAGCTAACCAGTCAAACGAAAAAGAAACGGAGCCTGACGTTATGAGGCTAGGATATCACCCGACAGTCGGCCCCTTGCTCGGCAGCATCCTTAAAGAAGAAGCGACTTTTCTCGGCAATCTCGCCTTCCGACTCGGAGTCGCGCAGGATGACGTTGAAGACATAATCAATGAGGCGTATCTGGATGTCTATAAACTCGCGCCTCAAGGCGAGGTCGCGACGCTTTTGACCGACTGGCAGCCCACGCCCGAAAACGTGTTGAAGCTCCGGTCGGCGATTCTTGCCATATTTATCACTTATCTCAAATTCAAATGCCGCAACTACCACAGGCAGAGGAGCAGGGTAGCGGGTCAGACCTCTTTGGAAGACGAAGCTATAAGGAGGCTTCTGCCCTTCTTCGAGGACAGGAACCTGCGCCGATTTCTGCTCGACCTCGGATTGCTCAACCATCTCGACGCCGAACGGCTTGAGCAGGAAGACCCTTTCGAGGTTGAAAAGTTCTTCGACCTGCTGGCTTTCAGGGCCAGACTCAACGAACAGGAGCGCGCTTTCGTGCTCTTCCGCATTCGCAACCCGA
Source organism: Blastocatellia bacterium UBA7656 (assembly GCA_002483445.1). Taxonomy (GTDB): domain Bacteria; phylum Acidobacteriota; class Blastocatellia; order UBA7656; family UBA7656; genus UBA7656. Next base: position 20,631 of record DLHY01000148.1, on the reverse strand, counting down.
AGGCCCGCGATCAGGGTTTCGATCCCAGCCTTAAGCCTTACCAAATCACTCGAATAAAACAATCGGCGCTTAAGAAGATTGGAGGATTCCTCAAAACATGATTGGGAACATGATCAGGCAGGAGATCAGGCGCAAAAAGTTCTTGTGTTCGGCAGGAGACCGTTATGGAAAACAAGCAATTTCAAAAAGAATGGGTTGATCGTTTTGTCGAGCTTCAGATCAGAGACCTTCGCGGCGAGCCTTTGACCGATCAGGAACGCGCTTTTCTGGCCTGTATGGAGATGGCTGGGCGTATGCTCGGCGACGCGCTTGAAAGCGAGATTATCAAATACGGTCTTGAGGATGCTCGATCCGAATCCGCTTATTGCATAGCCGCCTCAACAGCAGAGAGTTCGATTTATCGCGAGGTTCAAAAGGCCATCGGGGAAGGGAAAACAGAAGTGATGCTTGAGACGGAGACCGATACTCTCAGCATTATTCAGATTCACGCCCAGGAAAACCTGGTTGAACCCATCTTCCATGAAGGCTTCACTTTCGTCATCGAGCGAGCAGGCTTCGAAGGCCAGCTACTGGGCAGGTACGGAGGCATTTTCATCTCCATCGATGATCTGAAAAAAATGGAGATGACATTCGACCCGGACTCAAAAACGATTCGTCTTCACGAAAAATAGCGGCGGGGGTTGCCATGGCGATTGATACAGTCAGTTTCGGAAAGGTCAACACTCACCTTGACCTGCTCTTCGCCGATCTTGAGTCCGCGCTCAAGGGAAGCGAGCGCGAGTTGGGAAAGGCGTTGAAGAGTATCCGTGAAGACCCTGTTTACCGTTCGATCGCGGGCGGATTTCCGATGCCTGTCCCGGCGTGTCCTTCATCCGAGAAGCTGCGTCAGCGCATCGCGTCAATAAGCGAGAAAGCAGGCGCGCGTCGCGACAGCCTCAAAACGTTCCTCGACGCGGTCTATCGCTTTGTTGAAAGCCACGACTCGGCGTGGACGGAACACGGCTATTTCATAGCCCCGGTGATGGCTCAAAGCAGTCAATCACGCATCGCTGGTATGGTCTATCTTCAGGCAGTGCCGCGGATGCTCGTCACCGAAAAGCTCCACATCGAAGACCTGACCCGCGACCGCAATCTGTTGTTCGCCACGAAGGATTATTTCGGCAAGATCATTTCCGCTCTGATGAAGACTATTTATTATGTTCAGATCTCCCCTTTCGAGTTGTATGACACTCTGACTCATTATACCTATCGGTTGCAGTTTGGTTGCCAGATTACCGAGGGCAAATCCATCGGGGCCGCCGCGCTGGCAACCTTCGCCCTTGTTCACTTTCAGACTCTGCTTGGCGAGCAGTTCCACAACGTAGTCGCGCCTCGATGCGGGACATTCCTCACAGGCGAAGTCGATGTCGATGGGTTCGTGCATCAGGTTGACGACGCGCCGGAGAAGGTCGCCTGCGCTCTCGAAGAGTTCGGTCCCGATCTAAGGTTCGTCCTGCCGAACGAGAACCGTTTGCCGCGCCATCTGGAACAGCGCATCGCTTCAGGAAACCTCCATTACGTCAACACCGCTGAAGAACTCCTTGCCGCCGTCTTCTCATCGGATGACTTCCGGGGTCTGGATCAGGCGCGGGCGGCTTTGTTCAGATTGCTCTCTCCTGTCCAGAGAAGCACCCTGAGAAAGCTCATCATCCCCGGCATCGATCCTTATGTTTACGAGAAAATGGCCGAGAGGCGCGGAGCCTGGGCGACCCCCAGACGGCAGGAAGGCGGCGTCTATGCTCTCTCCACGGCCTGGCGCGACCGTCTCGATATAAGGCTGAGTCTTGAGTTGTCAGGATTGCAGGATGCAAACGAATCAAACGGCGGACACGAACTGGTCGAGGTCATACTCGACGGCAGCGAGCAGATGAGCGAGCATTGGATCGTCGCCCCCTCGACAGGGGTTTGCCGGATGACCTCCGCGCTGTTTGAAATTGATCGGCGCATCGATCCGAAAACGCAAGACCTCGTGTGCGGGTTCCTCAGCCATCAGAAATTCTACCCTGTCCAGCACGGAAAGCTGGCTTCGGAGATTGAAGCGTTCATCCAGCAAATCAGACACCAGCACAGGCTCGAACATCGCGGCCCGTTTTTTCGCCCCGTGTATGAATCTTCCCTCAGAGAGTTTCACGACCGCTTGAAACGCGTTTACATCCTCTCCGACCTTGACGCGCCAGACCTGGATGATTTGAAGGAGCCGAATCTTTCCTCGTTGAAACATCTTCGACTGTTTATGGCTGCCGAGTCTGAAGACGAGGATCAGGAAGTCGCGCTCTTCGATCAGAACGGGAGCCTCAGTCAGACCGCGCTCGACCGCTACTTTCAGAGGGAAAGGGGAACGATCAGCGAGATTCAGATCGATCTTGGAGATGAGTTGCCGGTAGAGTGGGAGCCTGCACAGGGAGCGTTGAATATGGACGGGGAAAGCTTCGTTCTTCGATTCAAGGTCGATGATCTCAGGAGCGAAGCGAGGATTCGTCTGGCCAACCAGCACCCTCATTGGGTCAGGATCAGCGGGCAAGTCAGGCACGACAATGGCCCTGGGAGCTTCTCTTTCGTCGAGCATCCCACCCTAAGCGCGCTGCCTTCCTTCAATCCACCTGAGACTATCAGATTGACGGCCGAAGAATTCGAAATGTGGCGCAAGTTCGAGACTTCAGATTGGCGATGCCCTTCCTGCGGCTCTTCGGAATCGCATTTGCTGGACACTCCCGAAGGGAGGTTCCGCGAAAGGATCGTCTTCGAGAGCCTGGGCCATCTATCCGGAGGATACCTGCTGATGCGCAAAGGCCGGCCTGAGTGCATCTTCTTCCGCACAGGATGCCAGGTTTCCGGCTTTTCCTTTGTCGTCATCGCCGACCGCCTCTACTGGTCGCAAACCAGAGGGCGAGTGTATGAAGTCCCTTATGAAAGCGGAGTCTATTGCCTCCGAGCCGGCCCGGAGGCGTTTTATTTACGCCGCGTGTGAAAAAAGATGAACGGAACGGTTAAGATTCAGGCTGCCAGGGATCGCAGGACGGGTTTTCCCGTTTTGCGGTTGAGCAATGACGATCCCTTCGTGTCGCTCTTTCCGGTCACGAAGCTTCAGGCCGAACAATGGATATGGGAAGGGGGATTACGCCATCAGGAAGACCCTTATCTGACGACTCTTTTGATCGAGCGGATGGAGCGCATAGAGCAGAGCCAGACTCCACGGAAATATCCTGAGAGCGTCCGAAAACTCCTGCGGGTGCCGATCTCACAATGCAGGGTGGAGAACCTGCCCGGCCTTATGGCTACGAACCTGACTCTGTGGGCTTCGGATGAAGAGATCATCCGGCCCGGCGTCCGATTTCCCACCCCTGCCAGCGAGTGGGGGCGTCTCATAAAATGGATAGGCGGGAGCGTGCCGTCTTTCGTGGAATGGACGAAAGCGCAGGAGCGATTCAATCGATTCAAGACGAAAGACCTCATCAACGGGGTGTTGCGACTGGGGTTTCCGTTGTCTCCGGCCATCCAGCACCTTATGCAAAAAGTCGAGGAGCTTATATCAGAGGAAGAAACCGGACTTCCGTTCATCAATCTCGGGCTTTACGAGTTGATCTCCGACCCTAAGGAGTTTCAAAAAATAACTGAAGACCCCCCAGTGACGCTCCGGCGACCACAGGTTGCCGGTGAGAGCGCGCTATGGCCAACAGTGGAAGGCCGCGAGGTCAGATGGCGACCCGTCTTCCAGCAACACCTCCCCATAGTGACAGCGCGACTGTGGCACGAAGAGTCGCAGGTTTCAGACAGCCAGCCGGAGGGCGGGTTTAATCACTTTCAGCTTGCGGCAAATCCGCTCCATCTTCCCTTCGAAGAAGACTCGCCTGCCGAAACCGGACGGGGCAAATCGAGAAGCGCGCTCAACAGCTATAGCTCGTCAAGGGTAACGATGGGGAACCGCTGCCCGGTTTGTTACCAGACGGTCCCGGCTGAAGTTTTTCAAAACGATGCGGGTCTGTGGTGTTATCGCGAATCGAGGCAGCCTAAGAGCGATGAGGATGATGTGGAAGTGAAAAAAAACGATCAGGGAGTCCGAGCGCACAGCAATAGCAAACCTCCGGAACGCACGGGCATCGATGAAGTGGAAGCTGTGCAACTCGAGTACCTCTCTATTGCAAGACGCGACCCGTCAAAGATTCGCTCCGTGTGCCTGAGCGGCTTTTCAGAGTCAGGCAAGACGACCGGGCTGTTGAGTCTCTGGGGGCTTATGACTTTCCCTCCGGGCGATTCCAGATTGCCCAGAGCATTCCCTTCTCATTGGGGATTCGACCAGATCAAATGCTCTCTGTTGGATTTCATACACGGCAAACAGCTAATAAATATCTCGAAACAAACAGAGCAGATGTGGATCGATGGGGATCTGCCCATAAGAAATACTGCGCTCCAGCGCGCTTTGCGCTGCCCGGTGCTTTTCAAAGTCTCTCGAAAAACCAATCCGCTGTGGACATTCAACCGCCAGATCATCCTGAACTTCAACGACATTGCGGGAGAGTTGATGACCAGGCCCCAGGCATTGCCAGACCATAAGGACTACCCCAATATCAGCACCACGACCGACGTCATTTTTCTTGCCCCGGCCCACCAGATCCGTAACGCCAACCAATATCTGCAAGAATTTGTCAAAGGGTTGGGCGTGGTGGCATTCAAAGGCAAGGCGCTTGACATCGGGCAAATCAATTTGATCCTTGCCATCAGCCAGATCGACCGACTTCGTCACAGCCCTGAGGCTGATGCGGAAAGCCTGCTGAAAATACTGATGAAGCCTCCTTACACATTGCCGGATAATCAGCACGCAGGGAGCAGTCTGGAAGAATACTGCTTCGCGATGAGGCAGGTGCATTTCGGTCTGCAATCGTGGCTCAAATCCAAAGTCCCCAACCTGGTCACGGTCGCCGAACGGTTCGCCTCTGTCCGCTACTGCGGATTCTCTGCCTGCGGATTCCAGCCCATTAAAGAAGGAAAGAAACCAGGCGTGGAAGCCTGTCTGCCCTTCGAGCCGCAGCCGGTGCGTGTGGCTGATCCGCTGCTCTGGCTGCTGTGGGAAAACGGGGTCATCGATTTTTAAGCAACCCCAGGTCGAGAGTTATCTATGCGATTCTATCAACACGTCTATGGCCGAGTGATGAAGGGGTATAAGGGCACTTCGCCGGGCTACCAACTGGCCGCCCTCAGCGATGAGATTGCTGACCACCATGAAATGATAGAGAAACTGAACCGGTTCTCATTTTTCAATATGCGCGGCGGGCAGGGCGACGAAGTCCGATACAGCTTCTATCGCCCCGCAAAAGGATTTCTCGCATTCGGGCGCAGTCGTCTGGCGCGAGATCGAACAGGCGCTATAGGCTCGTTCGCGCATCACTTCGTCTGCGAGGAAAACGAGTTCATAATCAGTTCCTTTTCGCCCGCCTCATTTCTCAGGTGGCTGGCATTCTCTGACAGTGAAATCAAGTTTTTCGACAGCGAGAGCAAGCTCCCTCCGAACCGTTCGCTGGATGCGCGCGAATTCCAGCCCGCAGACATGGAGCCGCAGGATGGAAAATTCCGACCCCTCGCGCTTGAGCTTGTCGATATGTGTTTGAACAAATCCGAGCAGACTATTCCTCTGGTCGTCGCTTCCGATAGTGATCCACGAGATGACACCTGGGCCATACTTGAAGAATTGTTCGGCCTGTTGCCGCGGCAGGAAGCTTCGCGTCTGAGTTTTTCGACCCTCTTCGTTGATGCGTCCGAATTCGCCTGGAGCTTCAGGCTCATCTTCGTGCCTGACAGAAAGCACATACCGGTCGAAGCTTACAACTACACAATATTCGAACCCGGCGCAGGTGAAGCCCCATCTCCTCGCACTAAGCCCGTTCCCCTGACTTTGCTATGGCTCAATCATTCTGATGAGGCTCCGATATTTTTGGAATTCGCGAACATAATGCGCCACGCGCCCGCGAGATTAAGTGACGCCGAAGCTTTGCTCCCCCGCCTGCTTTCGCTCGGCAAGGTCTTTCGCGATTTGGTTGAGAGCCTGCAAATTCCGGGCATCTTCGGCCTTATATTGAAGGATGCTGACCGGATCATCGCTTACAGGAGCGCGGGAGCGCCGCTGGCGTATAAGGATATGACTCAAACGATATGGGAAAGCGAAGACGGGCCTGACGCGCGTCTCATCCCTCTGTTGAAGGCGGCTCCGCAACTCAATCAGCCGGACTTTGCAGATTCGCCGCTTACTGATCTGGCCAGACACGCGGCTTCCGGTCAGGCTGAGGTTGCGCTGATCGGCTCTTTGTCATCGCCCGATCTGGTCCGCTTTTATACGATTGCGGCAAGTAAGCTCGAACTGTCAGATCAGCAGAAACTGGCTCGAAAGCTGACGGGCAAACCTTTTTATCATAATCAACTTCACGACTCCGTAGCGCGTCAGGTGATCGGGATGATTCGCGGCGACGACCGAAACTGGATTGAACCGGCTCGATGGCTTGACAGCGAACGGGACGCGCTCGGCGCGGATTCCTTCGCGCGAGCGACCCTGGACCTCGCCGCATGGGTCTCCAGAAAAGGAGAGGGGAGCTTCCGAATGAGCGCGTATCGGATCGAAAGGCGTCAGTACGACGCCCTTCTCGAAGCAGCCTGGAAAGGGGGCGCGGACTTCCTCAAGGGAGACCGGATTGGCGATTGCCTCTATCACCGCGATTACAGCGACGATTATTTCTCTTTCCTCATCGGCAAGCTGCGCACATCCGGTTTCTCCAGGCAAAAAGACATACTGCGGACCATCGCCGCGAGATTCGGCTCGTCGGCTGTGCGCAGACGCGACCTCATTGACACGATAAAAAACGATGGCGACGCTTCGGACCTCGCCAGGTATTTCAGGGAGAAGTTGCGCGATAACAATTCACTCGACGAGATGGCCGACGACATCCTGAAATCAATCGGGCGAAAATGGTGGTAACTTTAACTGAGGAGTCGTTGATGTCGTCAGAGACGACGCCCTGAAAGTATAAAAATTGGGGAACCCGCAGGCTGGCAGCCTGCTGTACTTTTTCCGGGAGGGAGTTGTTATGAGCGGACGAAAATACTCTCTGGTGGAACTTGCAAACAATGTGAGAGAAGCTATCCGTTGTCGGCTGGCGGCTGAGGAAGCCTGCGCCCGCGCCGAAAGCCTCGTTGTTGCGCTCGTTGAAGCGGCCCGCTCGACCCCTTCGCTTCGAGATGCCGCTTCATCTGCCCGTGACGCGCTCGTCGAGATAAAAAGTCAACTCGACATTCTGGCGGAAACTTTTGATGAATCACAGATGATGCGACTCACGCTGGCCGACGCGCGGCAGGAACGTCAGAGAGTGGAGCGGTTGAAATCAAACCTGGATCGGATCGCCACCCGTTGCCGCGCGGGAAACGAGGCGGCTATGCTGAGGGCCGAACTCGTTGCTGTCATCGACCGCCTGCAAAAAGACCGAGATGAGATCGAACCGTGGTTGCGCGACGTTTATGATCCATTTACCCAGGAGACAGGCCGCCTGCTTGAGCAATCAGACCGGCAGATTCGCGCGACCGGCAGCATCAACGCCCTGGCAGATCAAATCCATCAGCAGATCGCTCACTATGAGGCGATGATGGAGAGATGGGCCGAGCGGCGAGTCCTCGACCGCGAGCGCCGGTATGTCGCCGACGCGCTGAAAACTGTCTGCCGTGAAATGGCTTTCGATACGAAACTGCTGCCGCAAAATGGGCCGCTCGAAGACCTCGTTGTTGAAGTGAACACTTTCGCCTATGGCATCATCGAGTTTCGATTGCAACTCGACGGCACGATCCGATCCCAGTCGGAGATTATCGAAGCATCCTGCTGCGTCAATTTCTCCATGATCGAAGACAAACTTCGCGGGCTTGGAGTCCTGAGCGGTTTTCGTTACGAAGGAGACCAGCAGCCCGTGCGGCTGAAGAAGGGCGAAAAGTCATTGCCCGATTCCGAACCGGGAGTCGGGATACAAGAGGGGCTATGACGCCTATACGGATCAATCTTTATCCGGAGCTATTTCCGAACCTCAATATCGCCGACCTCGATGTCGTCGAAGGAGCAGCCGGACCGGGCCGTCGACTCGTGGTCTGGCTGCAGGGCTGTCTCAAGCGATGCCCCGGTTGCGCCAATGCCGCTTTCCTGACTGAGAGGACAAACCGTGTTTTGAGCGTCGAAAATCTGCTCGGCGTCGTAGAGGAAATCAAAGGGTTGAGCGGCATCACTTTGAGCGGAGGAGAGCCGGTAGCGCAGGCTAAGGCTCTCGTCCCGTTTCTGAAAGCTGTCGGCAACCGAGGCTTGACCGCTGTCTGCTATTCCGGCTACAGACTGGAAGAGTTGCGGCAGGAAGATAATCATCCTGCTCTGGCCGAGTTTCTGGGAGCCATCGATCTGCTCATCGATGGCCAGTACGAGCGGGACTTGCCGCGCGCAGGTTCGTATCGCTCAAGTTCGAATCAAAGGCTGCATTTTTTGTCGGAGCGCATCTCGGAAGAGTCGTGCGCCGAGAATGCCGAAACCGTTTTCAGGATAAACGGCTCGCGCGCAGTTGCAACCGGAACCCTCCCCATGCAGATCAGACATCAACTGTTCGAAAAGCTCCGCGCGCATGGCATCACGTTGACACCCGACTCCTGATCGGGCGGAGTGAGAAATGCTCTCTCTTCTGGGTGATGTTGCCGAAAACACCGGGACACCCTCGCAACCTGCCAGCATTATGCCTTCGGCGAGGGCTGGCGGCCTTTTGTCCGGCGCATTTTTTTATCCCGGTCTGGCCATATCGCTTACGCTACTGCTCGGCGGGGTTCTGGGTAAATCGTTGTGGACGACTGCACCGGAAGCAATCGATACAGGTCTGTCCGTCTTGCTAGGAGTCGGCGCCCTGGGAGTTGCGGCTGCTGTGATCCTCACAATCCACAAGCTCCTGTTCGAAGATTGGAAAGGCAACAATGCCTTGAGGCTTGCGAGGGCGTTCATTGGCCGCGACAACAGGGGCGGAAGACTCCCGCGCTATTTATCAGAACATCTCGCATCGCTCGACAATCTCGAAGACGCTCTCAGCAATCAGACTGAAGAATCGCTTCTGGCTTTACTCGCCCTCAGTGAGAGCCAGCAGCAGGTCAGGAACGCAATCCTCAAGCTCCTCGGCACGGATACGATTGCCGATGCGCTGCTCGCTCATCCCGAATGCTCGACGCTTACGAAGATCGACTTCGCGCTGGGCGACGACATATATGCCCGACGGGCCGCCGAAAAACTGCTGCCTCGTTTTCTCCGGCAGCGGGAAATCCGGGCGCTGCTCGAATCAACTCACCCGGAAGCCAGAATCGCCGCCCTCCGGCGCATGACCTATTCGCGCGCTCTGCTGGTGAAGTCCTGCCGACTTGATCGGTCGCCAGATGTGCGCGAGGTTGCGTGGCAACAGATCAAAGAGCCAACCTGGGCAGAGGCCGCCGACCTTTTGCGCTCGCGCCACCTCGATACGCGCTCTCGTGTTGTTCGAGCGGGCCTGCTGCCTCACAATCGGCTCATCGAGGTCTGTTCTGAAGATGCGGCGGAAAGCATCAGGCGAGAAGCGTGGCAGCAAATCCAGAGGCTCAGACCGGGAGAAGCCTCTTTCCTGTTGACCTCTCCACACGCGGACGTTCGAGTTCGCGCCGTCGAGTCCGGGCTACTGGATCAAACCGCCCTGCTCGAAACCTGCCGCGATGACATTGCGATGTCGGTGCGACACTCCGCCCGCGAGCGGCTTCAACCTCTCACGCAGAAAGAAGCCCTCTTGCTGTTGCGATCCGAATATACTGACACTCGCTGCTTCGCCGTAGAATCAGGGCTGCTTCCTGACAAGACGCTGTTGAAACTCTGCCACAAAGACAAGGCTCAGGCGGTGCGCAAAGAGGCATTGCGGCAGATAGAAAGACGGGCCTCAATACCGATATGGCAACGCGATACGCGCAGGGCCGTCGAAAAACATCTCGCGGCTTCAAGAAAGAGGCTTAATAAACTGCTGCTCTACAAATGGACGGAACGGAGGTTGCTGCCAGCGATTGAACTTATGGCGGTCGAAGAACTCAACCCTCTTCTTTCGCATTACTCAGATGATGTCAAACGAATCGCTATCCGCCATCTCGGCGAAAGGCGCGACAAGCAGGCCGTTGAAATGCTCAAGCCGTTCCTCGCCAACGCATCTCTTCAGCAAGAGGCGGTCGAGGCGTTCTTGAAGATTACGGGAAACTCGGACATGCCGACGATCATACGCGATCTTGGGCTGACGACGACTTTTCAGGTGACCGCCGAAGACAGGTTGATCGCCTATCTCGGCTCGCATTTCAGAGCCAGCGAGCCGGAAGAGATTGCAGACACGCTCTTTGGCATCGACAGGAAGTCGAAGAGAATAAGCGTGGGAACCCAAGAGGTCGAAGATACGGAGTACGATTCGTATGGAGGGTCTTATACATCTACGCGAACGGATACCCATCACATAGAGGTTTCGTATTTCCCTCCTGATGCCATCTCGAAAATAATCAGCCTCCTGAAATTACTTGATGAGCGGAAGCGATTGTCCGTCGCTCGCCTGCTAACGGCGAACCATCCGGAACTGGGATCGCTCATTCAACTCGGGATTGATAATCAGGACTGGAAGACTGACCTTTACGAACCCGTTCTAAGGGCAGCCCGCGAAGTCGCCGTCGGGCGTTTTACCCGCTACCCGGATGAACGTATAATCAAACAACTGGCATGAGCCATCAAACCAGCCTCCCGGCCCGCGTCTTCAATCGCCTGAATCCTTTCTTGTTTTTCAGAAGTCCTTCGATTTACGCCGAGATTATTTCTCGCCTGATCGAGATGGGCCGCGTCCCCGAAAACTCTGAGATAACTTTGCAAGGCAGCGGGACAGTGCCGAGGAAGTTGAAGAAGAAGCTCGGCTCGTCGAAGATCGTTCTCAAAGAAGTCCGATCACTCAAGCGAAGCGACCTGGAAGAAGCAATAAAATTTGCCATAGCGTCGCGTTCTCAAGGAGAGCTGAGAGCGAAGAATTTTCTGCTGCGTCTGGAAACCGGCTCTGTGGTGATCGAACCCCTGGCCGACGATTACAAAAGGATGAAACAGAAAGCCGATCTTCGACACTATTATGAAGAAGAGACTCGGAAACTGGTTATGAATCATCGACAGGGAACTCCAGCGGTCATTTCAAGCGACGAAGTCACAGTGTCAGGTCTGAGGAGACAACTCATCGAGCGATGCGTCGAGCAGGCCGCCAGAGCAGCGCGAGAAGAAATAACGGACGAGCCGGGCCTCTCTTCAGACCGGTTTGCGCTGATCCTGTGCGCGGGAGCAGTCAGAGGATTAAGCCTTTCTTCGGATGTCGATTTTATTCTCGTGAGCGCAGACAAAGGCGAGCAGTTTCGGGTCAATCGCTATTTTGAGAGGCTGGCAAGCCGAATTTCCAGTTTGCTGGCAGAGATCGGAATGAGGGCGGACAACCTCGTGGAGCGGTTCTCGCCCAATAAGGCCGCTTTCATAGATGTTTCCGAGGCGAGCAGGGCCGTCTGGCTCGCCCATGCGGTCTTCGACACAAAGAAGGTCGAGCAGGTTGGAAGCGAAGAAGTCTACCATCGCTTCCGCGCTCTGATTGAAGATTTGATATATGACAAGGGCGCGTTGAGATTGAAAAGATGGCGGAGGCTTTACTTGAGACAGGCTCTAAGGAAAAGGTCAGTAAAAAGGGGCGACCTGCCCGATCCGTCAGTATGGCTGCGAGATATAACTATTTCTTACATGCTGGGGGGAACCATTGTGAGGGCCTTGCATCCGGGCAGCGAGAAAAGGCATGAGGAGCGTCAGCAATCAAAATCAAATTCCGTGTTATATGATACTCTTGCGGAGATGGAGTCAAGCGGATTGTTCAGCGCGGCAGAAAAAGAAGACCTGATCGGAAGCTATGAGTTCTTCATGAAAGCAAGAAACGAACTTTTTTTGACATACGGAGGGGCGATGCGAGCGATTGCGAAAGAGGAGGTTTCCCGAATGGCGACCGGTCTGGGCTATGAGTCCGAGGCGAGTTTCCTCAAGTCCTACAACGAGCAAACGGAACAGGTTGAAAGCCTGCTGCGGGGTTTGAAGGAAAGGGCAGGACACAGGAACCGGGCGATGGTCGTTATAGATATTTGGGCAGACATTCTTTTGAAGGCCCGCCCCTTGCTCAACCTGTTGACAAAGGGGGATGCCGGAGTTTCCATCAGTTCAGCGCAGAGGCAGGTTTCATCCGACAGACTCTGATTGAGGTTCCAGCCGATCCCTTTCGTTCGTTTGATAAGACGAAGAGAATCTTGGGTCTTCTGCAAAAGTTCCTCTTGCGACCTTTATTCAGGTGAGAGGTGTTCATGGCTCAGGCGCAGCACAAGATTAAAGCAAAGGCGGCTCCGATTACCATCGCCCCCACGGGCCTTCTGCTCGGCGAAGCTTGTCATCACCTTTCTCATAACCGCTTCATTCGATTCGCCACAAACCTGTGGATGATTGCTGTCGAGTTTATAGCTGCCGGGTTGTTGGTTGTCTTGGCGCCCGCTCTGGCGATGGATGCGCTCATCGGGTGCGCATTTTTGTTTCTTGCCCTGGTGACGGCCTACCTGGTCTGGTACGGACGGTTCATCAGGCGCATCCGCATCCATAAACCGCTGTGTCCTCATTGCACATCGAGGATATGGCAGCTTTGCTGCGGGCGCTGCCGCGAGCCGGTTCCCGCGCTCGCCCTGTGGCTATGGGGGATGTTTCTCACACACTGCCCTCATTGTGATTTCAGGCTGTCGTGCCGCAAACAGACCCTGCTGGCCTGGTGTTCGACCTGCTCCTCTTCATTGCCGAGACCAGACCTTCTGTTTAACAAACCGACCCACGTCATAGTGTGGGTTGCAACCTCATTGCCGAGCAAAATAAAAGGCGGGTGGAAGCCTTTGCGCGAAGGCGAACACTCAATGGCGCTTTATCAGCATGGCGAAAAAAATGCGGCCCTTTTGATGTACATCCGTGACGATTACAAGACGATGGAAAATCCGGTTGAAGAACACCTTATGAATCAAACTCGATTGTTGCTGGTATCCAGAGATGTGCCTGAGGCTCACGTTGAGCGCATCAGAGGACGTTTCGACACCCGGATCGAGAATCGCACATTATTTGAAAAGGTCAGCCCCATAAAGTGAGGAGTCTTTTCGGAAGCGCGATTTGCCAGATTGCGCGCAAATGGAAAGTATGAAACCTGGGAACCCGCAGGCTGGCAGCCCGCTGTACCTTCTTTGAGGAACAAGATGAATCCTGAGACTTTTGCAGACGCGGCCCTGAAATTGTTCGAAGTTATAAGGGACTCCTTGTCCGTCCTGAGTGATCGGTGGGAATTTGCTGTCGCGTTGTTCGCCTTGCTGTTCGGAGTCAGCCATATTTCCAGAGCAAAGCCTTATGTGTCAGTCCTGTTATTTCCTTCTCTCCTTCTTCTCTTACGGAAAGTTGCTTTGTTCGTGCCAATCTCGGGGGCCATATCGAGCGAGGATCGAATAGTCTTCTGGTCTCGTGGGGCCTACTGGTATCTCCTCATAATGCTCGCAGTACACATACTCATACTTCTGGGAATACGATACAGGGAAAAAGTTGAGTGGGGAGAGGGGATAGGTTGTTTTATCTTTCTTGTTCCTGTCGGTTTAATGATCCTGTCAAGCGTTTTGTTGCCTGTTGACGGATGGTCTCATCTCTACATGCCTGTGGTTTCGCTGCTCGGCGCAGTCAAGGCGCTACTGGTCAGTCCCATGCTGTTGCCCTTAGCCTGGGTCGCGCTACTGATTCAAATCGGCCTTGTGCTTCTCGGAACAACAGCGACAGGGCGCGAGATCAACAAGCTTGCGCTGATGCTGATCCTTGTTGGCGGGCTTTCGCAGTTCGGGCTTCAGGCCGCACCCTCGCAATCGCCCCCGCTGGTAGAGCAGATCGGTCGGAAATGGCAAACTGTGAATCCGTCAGCTACGGAAGAAACGGGCTTTGGCGCGAACAAAAGAATTGTTTATGGGGGAGAAACCTCAGATTTCCTGGGCGCGTGGGCAAGGAAATTGCCCGATATCTATCGACTCCGTCTCAATATAGTTGAGAAGTCGTTCCCTGATACCGTGGAAGGTGCCAGCGACCTGTTGCACAAAGCCCTTCATCCTCCAACTGACTGGTGGCCGAACCTGTCACTGCAAAACGCGGTGGTCATAGGTGGAGGGTTGTTGGCGCTCCTGGTGCTTTTTGAACGCTTCAGAATTGCCGGTGAGAAAGAACCGGCATCGCCTCAATAGGAGAAGAGATCGTGTCTTTCCTGGGTGAAATGCCAGTCGCGTCAAAGGCTGATACAGTGTATTGGCGAGGGAGGTCGAAGCGCCAGCCTTCGGAAATTCCCGTAGCGGCTCTTTACATCGTGTTAGGGATATCGGCGATCCTTCTTGTGATAGGAGCGATGTGGAAGCTTTTTTGGGTATCCTCTAACAATACAGAAACGGCGGCGGCGATAACCATAATGCTGGGGTTTGCCGGACTGGGCGGCTATCTGTTCCTTGCTCAACACAGACTGCTGTTCGAAGACTGGATTTCAGGCAATGCCCTGATACTTGAGCAATCCTTCTTGCAGAGGGATCGCAGAGGCAAGAGACTGCCTGCCCGCTCGGTAAGAAAACGCTTCCGCGAAACGTTCGATTCGCCCACGGGTCTGTCTGATTGCGATGCCATCGCGCTGACTGCATCAGGATCGATCACATGGTCTCGCGATTCCGTGTTGATCCATGCTGGCGCAACGAACTGGTGTGAACTCGTCGCGCGCCCTGAATGCACGATTCTTACAAAGATCGATTTCATCGAAAACGGCGACACGAACACAAAACGCGCCGCCGCCGAGTCGCTGCCCGCTGTTTTGTGGCCGCGAGCAATCGAGGCATTGCTGAACTCAAAACAGCCGGAAGGCAGAATAGCTGCGATCAGGCTTTCAAACATCCCCCGTCGCGCAGTGATGAAGGTGTGCCTGAAAGATCGGGACGCTTCCGCGCGCAGAGTCGCCTGGGAAAAGATCGCCCCAAAGCTGTCGCCGCGCGAGGCGCGCCTGTTGAGCAAATCGTCTCACCCGGATATTCGCCTCTTTGCCCTCAGATCGGGGAAGCTGTCTCGCAAATCGCTTATAAGGCATTGTCGCCACGATGATGATCCCACCTTGCGGCTAACGGCATGGGAGCAAATCGAAGACCGATTGACCTCAGCGCAAGCCGTCCGGCTCTTGCAATCCCCTCACGAGGACACTCGCCGTCGCGTGATGCATTCATCGCTTTTGTCGCGAAGATTGCTTGCGCAGTCGTGTTCAAAAGACAAGGATTCATCTTTGCGCGAAGCTGCGTGGGAACAAATCCGCCATGGCCTGACGCGATCCGAGGCAACCAGGCTCAGCAGGTCCAAGCATACGCTGACGCGACTATGGGCAATCGGTTCAGGCATATTGTCCCGATGGCGATTGTTTTGGCTGTCCCGCACCGATAAAAATTTCAGAGTCAAGAACTCAGCGCGCGAACAAAGACGCGCCCGCTCGCGCGCCAGACGGAGGAAGCCATGAGGTTCGAAGAGAAGCTGTACAAAATGAGTCTTATCGGAGCTGCGGGCGGATTGCTGTCGTGGGCCGTCAGACCGGTTATGCCTTTACTCATTCCCAGGTTGCAGAACATTCCACAGGAGCTTTACTGGATCAGCGACTTTGTCGACCTCCTGCTGATAGGCCTGTTCATCGGCGCTCTTTACATGAGCTTCGACGGACACATCGAAGCTCAGAAAACTTACTTCTGGCGAGTGCTGGCTGGCGGGGTCGGAGGCTTTTTTGCTGGAGTGTTTGGCGGGCTGTTGTTGTACTGGCTGTGGCAGAAATGGGCCGGACACTGGCTCGTTTCCATTCTCGCGTGGGCGATCACGGGCGCATCGATCGGTTTTGTTATGGGAGCGATAAAGCATGGGCTGTCGCTGCGAAGAGTGCTGCTGTCACTGGTCGGAGGATCTGTCGGGGCCGCTATCGGCGGCGGCGCTTCGTTGGCTCTCGGCGAACCCATACCCTACCTCTCTCATGCATTCGGGCTGATGATAGCCGGCGCAGGCGTCGCTTTCGGCTCCACAGCGGCAGAGGTGATTATGCGCAAAGCCCTCATCAAGTTCACAGGCTCGGACGACCCTCAAGTCGCTTCTTATTTTGAGGAGAGAAGCCAGGAGTGGCCGTTGATTCGCCGCGACAGGTATCTTTGGGGGCGGGCGTCCGGGATTCCAAAGTCGAAGAAATATACCCAGTATATCCACACACCCGATGAGAACATGGCGCAGCATCATGCCGTAGTCCATGAAGAAAACAAAGGCTTCTATATCAGTCCGCACAAGGACAACACCTCGCCCGAGGGGATTCGCTATCCGCTTTACATTATCAGGTCCCGACACGAGTCTTTGATCAAAGTAGCTAAAAAAGAGATGCTCGAAAGCGGAGATGAAATACTGATGGGAAACACGAGGTTCCTTTTTCTGCTCAGAGGCAGAAACGGCCTTCGAAAAGTCATGCTGGCTATGGGAGCGACCGCCCTGATCGCTATGTTTCCCTTCCGACAGGACGCCCGCGCGCAATCCCCGCCCGCTCATCTCGCTGGCGCAGACCATATACGTCTGCTTCAGTACGAGCGTGGCTCCGAGCGCCCGTGTTTCCGCATAACGGTCAACATAGTTGATAAGGATGGAAATGTTCTGGAAATACCATTCCTGGATCCACGCAAAGCGATTCAACAGACGCGCATATTCGAGGGTGATTCGCAGATTGAGGTCTGTCGCGTGTCGAGCGGTGACGCTTCGTTTCTGCGGCTGGCAATCCTTCTCCTCGACGTAAGCGGCAGTATGCGCGGCGAAAAATTTAAGGCGATGATGGAAGCCTGCCGGCGGTTCGCAGAGGATTTCGCGGACGACATCGACCAGATAGCGGTCATACCCTTTGCCAGCCACGATGTCATCGGGGGCGTGGAGAAGGAGACTTTCTGGAGAGGGAAGCAGGCGCTCCTGTCAAGGATTCTCAACATCGCGGAGCCTCGCTCGGACGCAAACACCGCGCTCTTCAGCGCCGCACGGGCAGCCCTGCTCCGCCTCCGCAGAGTCAGGGACGAAGCGATAAGCAAAGGCCGAAATCCTCAATGCCTCCTTGTAGTAATGACTGATGGAAAAAACGATGTCGGTAATCCCGGCGACGACCCAGGTCTGATGACTGACTGGCAACCTGTTCGCAGGCTGGCCGAGGAGGTCGGCATTCAAATCATCACCGTAGGGTTCGGGGATTCTCAGCACATCGATGAACAGGTTCTCCGCCGCCTGGCCTGGTCGAAAGAGAGTAACTACATCAGGGCGCGCAACTCCGCCGATTTGATCAAGGCTTTTCAGACTGCAAGAGCGTTGCAGGTCAAGCGGCTGCAAATCACTTTCTTCCCGCAGCAAACCTTGCGAGGCCAGCTTGTAAAAGAGCATGAATTCAAGGTGCGTTTGAATCCCGATTCCGGGAGCGCAATCGAAGGCACGTTCCTGTGGATTCCTCACGTGACGGGGGTGGGAGGCGCTCCCCCTTTTGAAGGAACGCTTCCATCGGACGAGCGATGCGGTTCTTCAGAGATCAATAACATACTTCGACTGTGGCTCGTCTGGCACCTGGGGACGCTTGCCCTGTGCGGCGCGTTGCTTCATTTCCTCTGGTTCAAAGTTTACAAGTGGAGATGGGGCGATGAACACGATAAGCAATCACTGACGCCCCGCGCGATTTCAGCCGTCTTTGATGGCGAGAAACCCAATAAGAGAGATTGAAGGATCGCGCGAGCCGGAAGCTGCCAGGACAGATATCGATCCGGATCAGTCACGGGGAAAAGAGTCAAAAGTCTTCTGACACTCAAAGTCGGATAGCGTCGAAGGAGCGCCGTTATTGCGCAATCGCGGCTAGTTGCAATCCGTCTTCAATAAGGCGTCAGACGTTTGCATCTAGCGGCCTTTGAATTCAGGCTTGCGTTTTTCGATGAAGGCCCTTACGCCCTCCTCCTTGTCCTCGCTCGAAAAGCAGAGAGCGAACAAATCGACTTCAGCCTCAAGCCCTGCGCGAAGCGTGAGACGGGCGGCATTCTTGACCGCCTGCTTGGCCATCGCAAGCGCGACCGGACTCATCTCGGCAATTTTCGCGGCCAACTCCATCGTCTTCGCTTCAAGCTCTTCCGGCGCGAAGACGTGATTGACCAGTCCGAGTCGCAGAGCTTCTTCAGCCGTTATCATATCGCCCGTGAGCGTCAACTCCATAGCCTTGCCTTCTCCGATGAGGCGAGTGAGTCGCTGCGTGCCGCCTCCGCCCGGAATGATTCCGAGCTTGATTTCAGGCTGGCCGAGTTTCGCTTTCACAGACGCAACTCGAATGTCACAGGCCATCGCCAACTCGCAGCCGCCGCCCAAAGCGAATCCGTTTATCATCGCTATGACCGGCTTGGGGAAATCTTCGACCGCATCGAACGCGCGACGGCCTTTCATAACCGCTCGCTGCTCGACCGCTGTCTTTCCGGCGAACTCATTGATGTCCGCGCCCGCGATGAACGCTTTTTCGCCCGCGCCCGTGATAACGACGACTCTCACTTCATCGTCTGCGGCAAGCTCATCGAAGGCCGAGAGTATGTCGTTGCGAGTGGCAATGTTGAGGGCGTTTAACTTGTCAGGTCGATTGACCGTAACGATTGCGATCCTTCCTCTTTTCTCGATCAAAACATTTTCCATGGTTTATCCTTTGTCATTGGTCAGTTGTCCTTTGTCATTCGCTCATTCGAAAACAAATGACAAGGGACAAAGGACAACTGACATTTTTACCATTTATAAAAGCCTTCGCCCGATTTTTTGCCCAGTTTGCCTTCCTCTACTTTTTGACGAAGTATGTCGGGCGGGCGAAAAACTTCCGAGCCGAGTTCCGTAAAAAGATACTCGGCTATACTGAGCCGCACATCCAGACCCACGAGGTCGGTCAACCGAAGCGGCCCTACGGGGTGGTTGTAGCCGAGCGACATCGCTTTATCGATGTCTTCGGCAGAAGCCACGCCCTGTTCGAGCATTCGCATCGCTTCGAGTCCGAGCGCAAGGCCGAGTCGACTCGTGGCAAAACCGGGCGCGTCTTTGACGGTGATCGCTTCCTTGCCGATTCGACTTGCGACCTCCAAAGCGACAGAGAGCGTGTCTTCGGAAGTCTCAGGCCCGATGACGACTTCGAGCAGTTTCATGATATGCACGGGGTTGAAGAAGTGCATACCTATCACGCGATCCGCTCTGCGCGTGGCTGAAGCGACTTTCTCGATGCTCAACGAAGAGGTGTTCGTCGCAAGTATGGTTTCGCTTTTGCAGAAAGCATCGAGTTTGGTGAACAGTTCCTGTTTGGTATCCAGTCGTTCGATGATGGCCTCGACCACCAAATCGGCTTGGGAAGCTGATTTGGCGGCATCGGTCGAAGTTTGAATGCGCAAGAGGGCCTCGCGCATTTCCGCTTCGGTGACTTTGCCTCGCTCGACGCCTTTACGGAGATTCGATTCGACGGCGGCCATTGCGCGAGCGATAATTTCCTCGCTGATATCGACGAGCGTGACCTGAAAACCTGCCTGCGCCGAAACTTGGGCGATGCCGTGTCCCATGGTGCCTGCGCCTATGACAGTGATGTTTTCTATGTTCATAAGGTCAGTTCTACTGTCTTTTCACTACTCGCTTGATACCTGAGCCATTCATTCCCTCTTACCTGTTTTAGTGTCGCCTGAAGCGCAACGTTCTAACACCTCACGAGTTCTTTTGGCCCAATCTACAAAAGGATGCTCTTGTTCCGTTATGACAAGTCGCAAGCTCCCTCCAGATATAGCTGCTTTGAATATATGTACTCTTGGATGCAATGTGATTGTAAACTCGCCCTTAGCCTGTTGCGTTCTATCTTTGGCTGAAAGCATTGAGAGAGTGAGCCTATAAAACTCATCGTATTGTCTTCTTACAGCAGGACAGGTTTGCTCCGAAAAATGCTTCTCTTTTACTTTCAACTGCCTCTTGATAGTCTCGATATCGTCGTTCGGGTTCTTGCGGTGTAACGCCATAATCTGGTCATAGAGCGATATAGAGTCAGGCTGCCTTACAGTTACAGTTACCTTATGTGCAACTTATTCTAAGCCCTTTGTTTTCAACGCTGATTCCAACGACAAGCTTGGGTTAGCTGAAAGCTGCTCGTTGATAACCAACAACTTACGAGAAGAAGTTGCACACAAGGTTTACAGTTATGTATTTCTCTTGTAGAACCCTGTTGAAAACGAACGAGCATTCCAATTCATCTGTATACAGATCGCGATAGCTTCGATAACCTATGGAGAATCCTAATACTTCTTCGATGGGCATAAACTCTTCAAGGACATTGAAGAAACGTTTGTTGACCCAGTCCCAGTCATCCTGCTCCTGCGCCCAAGAGGGTTGACCCGCGAATAGTAGAAATAATGGCTCATGTAACCAATTTGTGC
>DLHY01000033.1 GCA_002483445.1 Blastocatellia bacterium UBA7656 | reverse complement strand
CACAGGACTCCAAAGAAAGAACGCGAAGAATCACCCTTGGATAATCCTTCGCGCTCAATTGTAAAACAACTCCGTCGGATCGCTCTACGTTCCGATCTCCCAGCTATTCATATACTCGATCATCTCAGGCGTCAGGCTGTCGATCTTCACGCCCATCGCTTCGAGCTTGAGCGAGGCGATTTCCTGATCGACCTCTTCGGGCAGAAGATGCAATCCAGGACTCAGTTCGCCATGCTTTTTGACGAGGTACTCGACCGAGAGCGCCTGATTAGCGAAACTCATATCCATCACCGAAGCCGGGTGGCCTTCGGCTGCGGCGAGATTCACCAATCGCCCTTCTCCAAGCACGATGACCCGATTGCCCGAACTTTTCAATTTGTACTCTTCGACGAACGGGCGCAGTTGCACTCGCGCCTCGCTCATCTCGCCCAAAGCGACCAGATTCAATTCAACATCGAAGTGTCCGCTGTTGGCCACTATCGCGCCGTCTTTCATCACGGCGAAATGCTGCGCATCGATCACGTGATGATTTCCCGTGACGGTTATGAAGATGTCGCCTTCCTTCGCCGCCTGCGAAATCGGCATGACGCGGAAGCCGTCCATCACAGCTTCAATGGCGCGAATGGGATTGATCTCGCATACGATGACGTTTGCGCCAAGCCCACGCCCGCGCATCGCCACGCCCTTGCCGCACCATCCGTAGCCCACGACGACCAGAGCGCGACCGGCGATCAGGATGTTGGTCGCGCGTATGACTCCGTCGATAGTCGATTGCCCTGTGCCATAGCGGTTATCGAAGAAATGCTTGGTCTGCGCATCATTGACCGCAATCGCGGGCCACGACATACGCCCGCTTTTTTCGAGCGCGCGCAATCGGACGATCCCTGTCGTGGTCTCTTCAGTCGTGCCGATGATTTTACTGAGCAGTTCGGGCCGCTCCTTGACCATAGTCGCTACGACATCCGAGCCGTCATCGATTATCAGGTCAGGCTCGTGATCCAACGCCATGCGAACGTGGCGGGTGTATGTGTCGGTCGATTCGCCTTTGATCGCATAAACAGGAATCCCGTATTCAGCCACCAGAGCCGCTGCCACGTCATCCTGAGTCGAAAGCGGGTTGGACGCTATCAGCACGGCATCCACTCCGCCCGCCTTGAGCGCGCGAGCGAGGTTGGCAGTTTCGGTCGTGATGTGGCAGCAGGCGATCATCCGTTTGCCTTCGAGCGGTCGCTCGCGTTCGAAGCGTTCGCGGATGAATCTGAGGACAGGCATCTCGCGCTCGGCCCATTCGATTCGCTTCCGTCCGGCAGCAGCGAGGCTCAGATCTTTAACATCGTGATTAGGTACAGGAACACTCGTTGTCATTAAAATATCTCCCGTTATAAAAGATGAAGAGGTGAAGAGGTGAAAGGGTGATGAGGTGAAACTCGTTCCATCACCTCTTCATCTCCTCACCTCTTCACCTCTTCACAAATCAAAGTCCTGCGGCGCTGCGCAAAGCATCAGCTTTGTCCGTGCGCTCCCAGGTGAATTCAGGCTCAGTGCGACCGAAGTGGCCGTAGGCTGCGGTCTTTTTGTAAATCGGGCGGCGGAGGTTGAGCGTCTCGATTATGCCCTTGGGCGTGAGGATGAAATGCTCGCGCACGAGGTCAGAGATTTTCATCTCGTCGAGTTTGCCCGTGCCGCGGGTGTCTACGAGGACGCTGACAGGCTCGGCTATTCCGATGGCGTAAGCGAGTTGCACCTCGCAGCGGTCGGCAAGCCCTGCGGCGACTATATTCTTTGCGATGTAGCGGGCCATGTAGGAAGCCGACCGGTCGACTTTCGTCGGGTCTTTGCCGGAAAAAGCGCCGCCACCGTGCGCGCCCGACCCGCCGTAGCTGTCTACTATGATCTTGCGGCCCGTCAGTCCGGTGTCGCCCATCGGCCCGCCAACGACGAAGCGGCCCGTCGGGTTGATATGAAAACTGGTGTTGCCGTCCATCATCGCGCCGGGAACGACCGCGCCGACGACATGCTCGACAAGGTCATCGCGAATCTGCTCGTTCGAAACCGAATCGGCGTGCTGTGTCGACAGCACGACGGTGTCGACTCTCACGGGCTTGCGATCAACGTATTCGATTGTCACCTGGGATTTGCCGTCGGGCCGGAGGTAATCGAGGAGTCCTTCTTTGCGAACTTCCGAAAGTCTTCGGGTGAGCTTATGAGCGAGCATGATAGGCAGAGGCATAAGCTCAGGGGTTTCGTTGCAGGCGAATCCGAACATCATTCCCTGATCGCCCGCTCCGCCCGTGTCTACGCCCATGGCTATGTCGGGCGATTGAGTGTCGATTGCAGTTATCACGCCGCAGGTATTGGCGTCGAATCCGAACTTGGCGCGGGTGTAGCCGATCTCTCGAATCGTCTCGCGGGCGATCTTCGTTATATCGACCCAGGCCGAAGTCGTTATCTCGCCTGCGACTATTACGAGTCCGGTCGTAAGAAGGGTTTCGCAGGCCACTCGTCCGTGAGAGTCGAGGCTCAACACTGCGTCCAAAACACCATCGGAAATCTGATCGGCTATTTTGTCGGGATGCCCTTCGGTGACGGACTCCGACGTGAATAAATGCTTGTTCTTTGTGCTCACTAAACCAATGCCTCCCTGTCTGTTTTATCCCTGCGGCGAGTCACGCCCTAAGGCGAGCGCAAGCCTTGTCTTAAAAGCCAGTCAATCTAACAGACGCTCAAACGGGTAGTCAAGCAAGGCGTGAATTCCTGCGAAGTAGCTTGACAGTTGAAAAGATAGGCATTACTCGGTTCAATATCATAATGTAGTTCAAACCGAACCGTTTATCTTTGATCTCGATAGTCTCTTCTATCATCTCGTTTGCCTCACAGGTGGTCGCAAACCAAAGGGATAGGGGAATAGAAAATGGGTTGCCCTAACGGAAAGGCGTAACGATGAGAGAAGACGTTTGCAGGTTGAGGAGAGGAGATCGCAGGTGATGGGAGTGATAAACAACCTGATAACAGGATTGGAGATGAGGCAAGACCAGAACCTGGCAGAGGCCAGGAATCGCTAAATCTGATTTTGCGTCGATAATCCTACTTTGCAGGAACCCTGCGCAATGATTCAGGCATTGATACCGCGAAAAAGTTTTGTGATAAACTCCAGTGACAGAATCGAGCGCAGGGAGGAGACGAGATGGAGGATCGTTTTGAAAAAGATTTCGGCTACCTGATGCCCTTCATCGACCGAATAGCCGCTGCCGCAAGCGGGATTGCCAGTGACGAGGCGCGGGAAGAATTCACTCGATTAGTCAGCGATGAACGAGCGCGATGGACGCGCATTCGCCAGCTTCTTTCAGGCGCGGTCGCGTCGCCGCAGGATCAGAGTCAGACAGCCGCCATCGAGAGCGAACCGGAACGATTTCAATTCACGGTCGGCAGCCTCAGAAAGCGCGAGCAATAATTCAAAGAAACTTGACGCGCCTGATCATTCTCCGTATCGCCTGTAACTCCGCGTCCGAAAATTTTTGCAGTGTCTCTGGAAATTTTTGCGTCATGTCTAATGGGTGAATATCGCAGGATGTTGTTGCGAAAAATCGACATCAGGAGTGAACCTCGATGCCTCAAGAGTTACGTCGGCAGAACCTCAAGGAGCGGGTCGTCAACTTTACTGCTGGCGACGGACTTGAGTGCAATCTGATAAACGTACAGGGAGAGCGGCCCCCTCACAAAGGCCCGGTCATTCTGGTACACGGGGCCGGTGTGCGCGCAAATATTTTTCGCGCGCCGGTCGATACGACCATCGTAGATTTCCTCGTGGGTCACGGCTACGACGTATGGCTGGAAAACTGGCGAGCCAGCATCGATTTTGCGCCGAACCTGTGGACGCTCGATCAGGCCGCCGTCTACGACCACCCCGTAGCGGTGAAGACTGTCGTCAAAGAAACCGGATGGGACGAAGTAAAAGCGATCATTCATTGCCAGGGATCGACCAGCTTCATGATGTCGGCTGTAGCAGGGCTTGTGCCTCAAGTCAAAACTATAATCGCAAACGCCGTCACTCTTCATACAATCGTTCCCTCCACAGCCGCTTTCAAGATCAAAGTCGCGCTGCCGATGGTCAGGCCGTTCATCAAGTACCTCGATCCGCAGTGGGGCATCGAAGCGCCGACGATGATGGCCAAACTCATCACTCTGCTTGTAAGGATGACTCATCACGAATGCGATAATCTCGTGTGCCGGATGGCAAGCTTCACCTATGGCACAGGCTTTCCAACGCTCTGGCGTCACGAGAATCTAAACCCTGAGACTCACGACTGGCTCCGAGGTGAATTCGCTCACGTGCCATTGCGCTTCTTCCAGCAGATGTCGCGATGCCTGAGTAGGGGCAACCTCGTCTCGGTTGAAGGCAAGAAAGAACTGCCTGAAGATTTCGCAGCCGGGCCGCCTCAGACCGATGCCCGCATAGCTTTTTTTGCAGGAGAATTGAACCGGACGTTTCTGGCTGAAAGCCAGCAGAAATCCTTCGATCATTTCAACTCCTATCGCAAAGATTATCACTCGCTCCATGTGCTGCCCGAATACGCGCATCTGGATATCTTTATGGGCAAGAACGCATCGACGGATGTCTTTCCGCTGATGGTCGCGGAACTGGACAAACCAAACTGAGAGGAACGATGGCAATACCGCGACGGCTCAGGCAGCAGACGGGACGCTCGGCTCTCGTCGATGGCATCCCATTCACGCTTCCAGTCAAGGCCGAGAATTCTCCGGCTCTTATGGCTGCCTTCTCGATCAGCTATGACCGGGCGCGGGCCATGCTTCCCGGAAGCGAGCTTCATCCGCTCAGGCTGTGGAACAAAGCGGTGCTGCTGATTACAGTGATAGATTATCGCTCGACAGTCATCGGCAAATACATAGAGTTCTGCGTCGCCATCGCCTGCACTCGCACTCGAAAACCTGCGCCGCGATTGCTCCCCGCGATTTTCATGAAGCGATACGGCACAGGGCAGTTCGTACTCGACCTGCCCGTAAGCACAGAGATTTCAGTCAAGGGCGGCAAGACTATATGGGGAATGCCCAAGCATCAGGCCAATCTCGATTTCAAAATTGGTGAGCGCGTCATCAGCAGCCAGTACGACAAGGACGGGCAATTGGTGATGAAGATAGAAATCGACCGGCCCGAACGAACTCGCCTGCCCGTGAGCATGGGCGCTTCGAGTTACAGCGCATTTCGCGGGCTGCTCACGAAATCCAACCTCTATTTCAAAGGCAGGGCCGGATTCAAATTTTCACGCAGGGGATCGGCGCGGCTCTACCTCGGCAACCATCCGCGCGCCGAAGCAATAAGGAATCTGGAGATCAACCCTGATCCCCTGATTACGGCTTTCTTCCCTGACAGCAGCGGCATACTCGACGACCACTTCGAGTGCTGGTTTCTGGATTACGAACGTATGCCCGCCCATCCTATGGAAGGCATAGAGAGTGTTATCGATTTGGGTCTGGGTCAGGAATGGCTCGATCCTCCCTCGGCCACAGTCGAAGAGGTCGAGCGCGAAGCTGTGAGATCAACTGTATAGGAATCCGGTAGCGCAATGTAGTTAGATTGCGCGCCCTGAAAGTACGAAATTTGCAGCTACGCAAGCTGACAGCTTGCGCCACAATTTCGGAGGAGTCGCGGATGTACAACAGGCTGGCAGCCTGTTGACACTCTGAAAGCATGAAAATTCGGGGAAGCAGCAGGCTGGCAGCCTGCTGTACATTTTCGGAGGAGAGCGTGATGACGGAAAAAATTCTTGGAATCACTTTCAGAGAGACGATGAAGGGCGGATTCATTCTCGGCGAATCTGATCCCGCCGAGGGAGAAAAGAAGGGTAATAAAGCGGACAGCGAGCTTGCGTTGCACGCGACGATCCAAATCGATGATCTTGATCGCTTCATCTCCGACGCGAATCACAATGGCAGCATAACCGGCAGCATCGATTTCACGCCTTTCGGCAATGGCATCGCTGCTCACGGGGGCGCGTTCAATCTGTTTTCGCCATCGGGCGATCCCAAAATGAAACACATGATTTATGAGATGGCCTTCGAACACGGCGGCCAGTCTTACTATCTGGCTGGAAAAAAAGAAGTGCGCGACGATCCCGGATTCGATCTGTGGAAAGACACGACGACGCTCTTCACGCAACTGCACGAGGGGACGGACAAGAGCGGACAGGTGGTGGGCGCAGGCGTATTGAGTCTTGGCGTGAAGGAACTGGCGAAGATGGTTTCAACCATGAAGGCCATCAATGCCGAATCAGTGACGGATCAGGCAGCCGCGCTGCTCAAATTCGGTCGCTTCTTCATGGGCGATCTATGGGATACTTATGTCAAGAAGTAAAATCGTAGCAAGCAGCCCGTCAGGCGAGATAAGAGCGATAACGCGAAAGTCTCCCGCCAGCGAAGAAGAGCTTGGCTTCAAGCGCAGGGAAATGGTCGACTGGTTCGATCCCAGACAACTGGCCAAAACCGGCGTGAAAGTTCTGCTCTCAGCCATACTCGGCGCGTATGCCGACAAGCGCGAGATGCAGGCCGCCCTGCACCCTCCTGACGAAGAAGAGCAACTCGTATTCGATTATTCCGCTCGGCAGGAGATATGGATGGATTTCATCGCCGACATGGGAGACGGATGGGATTCGACCTACACGATGGCGTGGTTAGCGGCTCAGGAAAAACTCAAACCTGAAGGCTGCGACAGCCATACTGAGCGCGGGCGAATTCTGATTCTCGGCGGAGATGAAGTCTATCCGACGGCGAAGCGCGAAGAATATCAGGATCGCTTCATCGGGCCTTATCAATCGGCTATGCCGCGCGTCGACGGCGAGGACCCGCCCGACTTGTTCGCCATACCGGGAAACCATGACTGGTACGACGGGCTGACGAGCTTTCTGCGCCTGTTCTGCCAGCAGCGAAAGATCGGCGATTGGCGCACTCGTCAGAACAAGAGCTACTTCGCCATCAAGCTTCCGCACAACTGGTGGATATGGGGAATCGATATTCAGTTCGAAGCCGACATCGATAAACCGCAGATCGAGTACTTCGAGCAGGTCGCTAATGATGAGATGGAAAAGGGAGACAGAATAATTCTGGTCAACGCCCAGCCCAGTTGGGTGTCTGCGGCGGAGGGAAACGCTACGGGCTACCAGAACCTTGATTTTTTCGTGCGGGAAACCATTCTCGAGTACGGGGGCCTAGTCCCGGTGATGCTTACCGGAGACCTGCATCATTACTGCCGCTATTCGACTGAAGATGGAAAACGACACTACATCACGGCAGGAGGTGGAGGCGCTTATCTCTATGCGACACATAGTATGCCGGATGAGATAAAGATCGAGGCGGATCGCAACCCTGAAAAGACTACATTCAAGCGCGCGAGCGAGTTCCCCTCGATGAAAGTTTCACGCGGATTGAGATGGAAAATTATGGGGTTTCCCTTCATGAGTTGGGGCTTTTCGCTCCTGCTGGCTTTTCTGTACACGCTATTTGCCTGGATTCTTGAAAGCGCGAGCTATAACGCCGGAAATACCACAGGCTCGACTTTCATAAAAGACATAGCTGATAAGCCTTTCTCGCAGGCCGATTATGTGCTGAAACGGTTCTTCGACATCATCCACTACAGTCCCGGCACCGTTCTGTTTCTGGTCGTTCTCGTCTTTGGTCTGATCGCATTCAGCGATGCAAAAAGCAGGTTCAAGTGGTTGAAATCGAGGGTGAAAGTCGCAGGCGTTTTGAGAGTAGTCGCCGGACTTTTGCATGCAATGGCTCACGTCGCCTTGAATCTGGCTTTGATCTGGATTTTCGCCGGTATCAATAATGCAGACGAATGGCTGAAGGAACCATTAGCGAACTACCGGCCTGAGCACCTGACGTTTGCCGCTCTTTTCACACTGGAGATGTTCGTCATAGGCGGCCTTCTAGGCGGGTTTCTGATGGGGGGATATCTGCTGTTGAGCGAAGTGCTGACGGGCAGACACACCAACGAGGTATTCTCCGCGCAGCGCATCCCCGATTACAAGAATTTTCTCCGCCTGCGAATAGACGAAACCGGAATGTTGACGATATATCCGATAGGAGTGACGCGGGCGTGCAGGAAATGGAAGTACAGGCCCGAAGCGAGTGATAGCAAACCATGGTTCGAGCCTGACGGGAGCAGCATAAAATCCCGACTGATCGAAAAACCGATAAGGATCGGCCCCGGCAATTAACCGGGTCATCTTGACGCGCGGAAAGAATGAAAATCAGGGAACCAGCAGGCTGGCAGCCTGCTGTACCTTTTCCGATGAGTCTTCCATGCCGAGAGACGACGCTCGGAAAGAATGAAGAGGTGTAAGGCACGAGTCAATCACACAATGCGCACACATTCTGACTTCTGACTTCTGTTTTCTGAGGAGTCGCCAGGCAGAACCGTCGGCCAGAGTGTTGACGCGCGGAAAGTAGAAGACTCGGGGAACCAGCAGGCTGGCCGACGGCTCTACATTTTCCGATGAGTCTTCCCGGTCGTCAGTGACGACGCTCGGAAAGTATTAAAACCAGGTGATGGCTCCAAATAGCGGACTCCAGACTCCAGACTCTCGACCCCAGACTTTTCGAAGGAGGAGATAATGCCCAATACTTTCGATGTGATCATTATCGGCAGCGGATTTGGCGGAGCGGTGACAGCCTGTCGGCTCGCGGAAAAAGGTTTGAAGGCGCTTGTGCTGGAACGCGGGCGAAGGTGGGAACATAACAAGTATCCGCGCGATTTGGACGACCCATGGATTTACGACCCCGATGAACCGCAGCGACAAAACGGATGGCTCGACTTTCGCATGTTCGACGATATGTCGATAGCTCAGGGCGCGGGCGTAGGCGGAGGCTCTCTCATCTATGCCAACATCTCAGTCGAGGCAAAGCCTGAGCTTTTCAATCAGGGCTGGCCGCCCGAAATCACCTACGCGGAACTCAAGCCCTACTACGATCAGGTCGGCGTTATGCTGAACCTCCAGACCTTGCCTGACAATCAACTCACTCGCCGTTTCAATCTCATGAAGGAGGGCGCTGAAAAGCTCGGATATGGCGACCGTTTTCGCAAGCTCCCCGTGGCAGTGTCCTTCAGCCAGAACTGGCCAAAGTTTCCCGATGACCCGTTCAGCGACAGGAATACTGAAAAGTTTATCAATGCTCAGGGGCAACAGCAGGGAACCTGCGTTCACTGCGGGAACTGCGACATCGGATGTCAGGTGAAGGCCAAAAACACGCTCGACCTCAACTACATCCCATGGGCCGAAAAGCACGGGGCTGAAGTGCGTCCGCTTCACGTCGTGAAATATATCAGCCCCGAAGCCGACGGCTATCGCGTCCATTTCAACCGCATCGAACATGGCAAACTCATCAGTGGAAGCGAGACATCTCGCCGGGTGATACTTGCGGCAGGCTCGCTCGGCTCGACCGAATTGCTTCTCCGATGCCGTGACCAGTATAAAACTCTTCCCAACATCAGCCGCTTTCTCGGCTATAACTGGAGTTCGAATGGGGATTTCTTGACGCCCGCTTTTTATGATGATCGCGAAGTCTCTCCCACTCAGGGGCCGACCATAACGTGCGCTATAGATTTTCTGGATGGCAAAGTCGATGGCCAGCAGTTCTTCATCGAAGACGGCGGCTTCCCGAACGTGCTGAGAAATATTCTTCAGACAAAGATGAAATCGGGAGCGAAGAATCCTCTGGCCAGTGTGCTGCTGGAGGCGCTCAAACTCGTCGTGCGCGAAGATGACCCGCTGGGCAATGTTATGCCCTGGTTCGCTCAGGGCATCGATGCGGCGGACGGGAGGCTGCGTTTGCAAAGAATCTGGTATGCTCCGTGGCGCAGAAGGCTTGCGCTGAAGTGGGACATCAAGCGGTCGGAACCTGTCATCGAGGCCATAGTCAGTATGCACAAACGACTCGCCGAAGCGACCGGAGGAGACCCATGGGTTCCTCCCACATGGACTTTGCTGAAAAACCTCGTCACGCCGCACCCGCTGGGCGGTTGTAATATGGGAACGACCGCGACGAATGGAGTAGTCAATCATCGCGGCGAAGTATTCGGCTATCCGAATCTTTATGTGGCAGACGGAGCCATCATCCCTGAAGCCATAGGACTCAATCCATCGCGCACCATAGCTGCGCTTGCAGAAAGAATCGCCAAGCTTATCGAGCCTTAGCGTATTTTGAAAATCGGACAGCGCGCCGAAGGCGCACAAAGAAGGTAGCCAGACGCGCAACGTCTGGTATGGAGAGATGAGTTTTCGCGCTCTTGTGGAGCGCCAGAATATTCTCCCGCGTCTCCAACGCGGCGGGGGATGATGACACGGGTCCCAGATGTGAAACATCTGGCTACCTTCTTCGGGCCGCTTCGCGGCACCTGCTCCCTCGCTATTCCATTTTCCGCAAATAATATTTCTGAAAAACCGGGGTGGCGCGGATTTCATCACTGCGCGCATAATACTCGTGCGCGTTCATCAAAATTATTCGGAGCCACTAATGCCCGCAGCTATTCAACCTCCAACGCTGAAAGGAAAGCCGATAGTCGGAAACCTCCGCGAGTTCCGACGCGACCCGCTCAACTTTCTCACACGCATAGCCCGCCAACACGGAGACGTGATTCTCTTCTATCTCGGCCCGCGACAGATTTACCTCGTCAATCATCCCGATTACATACGCGATGTGCTTGTCACCCATAGCCGAAATTTCATCAAGAGCCGCGGGCTTCAGATGGCCAAGCGATTCCTCGGCGAAGGGCTTCTGACTAGCGAAGGCGAACTTCATCTGCGACAGCGCCGACTGGCCCAGCCCGCTTTTCATCGCCAGCGAATAAACGCTTATGCGCAATCGATGGTCGCGTGCAGCGCGAAGGCGGGCGAGAGATGGAGAGATGGAGAAACGCTCGATGTCGCTCAGGAGATGATGCGGCTCACTCTGGCCATAGTGGGCAAGACACTGTTCGATGCCGACGTTGAATCGGAAGCCAAAGAGATAGGCGAGTCGCTCACTTCGATCATGCAGTTGTTTGATCGCATCACCAAACCTTTTCCCGAAATTCTCAACCGCCTTCCGCTTCCGAGCAATTTTCGTTTTCGACGCGCGAACAGAAGGCTGGATGAAACCATCTATCGAATCATCAACGAACGAAGACGAAGCGGAGAGGATCGCGGCGATCTGCTTTCGATGCTGCTCATGGCGACTGACATCGAAGGCGACGGCAAGGGTATGACCGACCGGCAACTTCGCGATGAAGCGATGACCATTTTTCTTGCCGGACACGAAACGACGGCTAACGCGCTGGCGTGGACTTGGTATCTGCTCTCTCAACACCCTCAAGTAGAAGCGCGACTTCACGCTGAAATCGATGAAACGCTCGAAGGCAGGCTCCCCGCGGCTGATGATTTCGCGCGATTGAAATACACTGAGATGGTGCTTGCCGAATCGATGCGTCTTTATCCTCCCGCGTGGGCGATGGGTCGTCAGGTGATTGAGGATTATCCAATCGACCGCTACATTGTGCCTTCGGGGACGATCATATTGATGAGTCCTTACGTGATGCACCGGGATGAGCGGTATTATCCTGACCCGTTCAAATTCGATCCTGAAAGATGGACTGAAGAAGCGCGAATGATGCGACCAAAGTTTTCATATTTTCCGTTCGGGGGCGGGCCGCGCGTGTGCATAGGCGAGCAGTTCGCGTGGATGGAAGGGGTATTGGCGCTTGCGACGCTCGTTCAAAAGTGGCGATTACATCTCGCGCCCGATCAACAGGTGAAGCCCAAGCCTCTGATCACGCTAAGACCCATGGGCGGGATAATGATGACGACGGAGCGAAGAGAGCCGACAGTGAATATTCAACAGCCGATCATCTCTCAGGCAGCAGCGAATCAATCGAACAATCCGTTGATGTAGGCTTCAGTCGAAAACTCCACCAGATCGGTCATCTGTTCGCCTATTCCGACATAACGAATCGGTATGCCTAGCTCTTTCGCTATGGCGACGACGATGCCGCCTTTCGCCGTGCCGTCGAGTTTCGTCAGCACGAGACCCGTCACCGGAACTGACTTGGCGAACTGCCGAGCCTGCTCCAATCCGTTCTGCCCCGTAACGGCATCCATAACCAGCAGGACTTCATGAGGTGCGCTCTCGACTTCGCGGCTTGCGATGCGGCGCATCTTTTCAAGTTCATTCATCAAATTCGTCTTAGTATGGAGACGGCCTGCGGTGTCTACGATCAGCACGTCGGCGTTGCGCGATTTCGCGGACTTGATCGAATCGAACAGGACAGCCGACGGGTCTGTACCCTGTCGCTGTTGAATCAGATGCACGCCTGAGCGGTCGGCCCATATCGCAAGCTGATCGTTTGCCGCCGCGCGAAAGGTGTCCGCCGCGCAAATCAAGACTTCGTTCCCTTCGCTCTTGATGCGATGCGCCAGCTTGCCTATGGTCGTCGTCTTGCCCACTCCGTTTACGCCGACGACCATGATCACGTAAGGCTTTATTCGGAGCGGGACTTCGGTTTCGCTGGCTACTGTCCCGTGTTTGCGATGGCTTGCAGTGGAATCGAGTATGGCCTGAAGTTCGGATTTGATGAGCCGCTTGAGTTCATCGACATCTCCGAGTTGATTGCGACGCACCTGAAGTCGGGCCTTATCGATTATTTCAAGCGAGGTCTGCACGCCGATATCGGCTCCGATGAGAGCTTCTTCCAGTTCATCAAGCACGTCGGCATCTATCTTGCGCCTGCTGCCGATAACGGAGTCCAATCGTTCGGCGATATTTTCGCGCGTGGCGGTAACTGCGGCTTTGAATTTATCGAAGAACCCCGCTTCAGGCTCGTCCGGTTTTTGAGCTATGACCTGTTCTTCCACAGTGGCCGCGCGATTGAGTCCGAGGCTTATGAATTCGTCTTCTTTTTTTCGTTTCCAGAAAGGCATAAATTTCAACGCAGATGATAATGAAAAGGAGCAGTCCGGCAGCAAGCTGCGGGATGGATGAAGTAGAAATGACCGCACAAAGAGTACATTGTTTGTTTCGAATCGAGGAGGGCGGAAGCCCGGTTACAATCAACCCTGAGTCTTCTGCTTTACGATAAGAACATCTCCGTCTTTTACGTCGGATTCGTTCAAAGTCTTATCGGTCAGCAAAACTTGATTTGTTCGCTCTAAAACCAATTCATAATCAGGCCCACCTGATCTGTTATAGTCGGCAGCGACAAGAGAAGACCCCTGCTCATCAAGAGCATCTGTGGCTGTTTGACTGGGTAAAAGCCTTGCGGAGCGATTTTGTCCACCATGAGTAAATGTCAAACTTATGCTTTGCTTCTTAAAGCATTCGTCGCACAGTAGTTGACGGTAGCTCCCAAAGGTCGAAGCCCAATATCCTTTTTTCGGAACACCGCAGGCCTCGCATTTCTCCGTTTCCTTTTCACAGTCTATCCATCTTCCCATTTTTGCCTCCTTATGGCTTCAACAATACATGGGTTTCACGCTTTGATTCATTCACTCCGGTTCAAGATCAGTGACGCGCCGGTCGATATCGGTCACTCGCTGATTTGTCGCCACAGCGAGCCGCGCAACATCTTCAGAGAGTTTCCGCGTTACTTCATTGGCAAGGATGAGGTTTTCTATAGCCTCCCGCATTTCTACGCGATCAGATTCAGCCTGTGCCTCAACTCTCGCCACCGTGTTAGTAAGCTCAGAGACAGCCGAGGCCAAAGTCATCACATCACGGCTCGTCTGCGCTTGTACCTCCTTGAGTCCCTGAACATCCGCCGTGAGTTTACCTATATCTGCGGCGTTTTGCGCCTGACTGTTGAGTAGGAACTCCATAGCTCGCTCCATCTGTTCGGGTGTCATCTGCTTTATTAATCCTTTCGTCTCGGCTTGCTTTTCAGTATGGCGGCGTAAAGCTTTCCGACGCGATCTGCAAATTCGCGCGGGGCAATCACGGCTTTTTTCCTCTTACTGATTGCCACATCTGTTTCAACAAGGTTCAACCTTATCACCCGCCGAAAAAAAGCGTCAACAGTACGAGGCCAGACAGAAGCAGCGCATGTGGAAATCCGCTGCGTTGCCTCTACCAGAATGGGTAATACAGGTACTCATCCTGCGCTGCAACTTTCTGCAATGATCAGGCGCGCGTCAGGAATAAAACTATTGCTCCGTCTCCTGCCGCCGTCGATAATGTCTGCATACGGGGTCTGCTCCCCAGGAAGGAAAAAATTATGCGTTATGCCGCGATTGCGATAATCGTCGTAGCTCTGGCCGTGCTGGGCGCGATCTTCTTCGCTCAGATCAGAAATATTTCCGGCCAGTCCAAAGAAAGCTTCAACAGGGATATAGTCGAGCCTATGAAGAAAATCGATCCGACCACACCGGTTTCTACTTCTGTAGAGCCTGCGAGCGGGTCAATCAATTGGGAGTATGATGTCGACCGCGCCATTGAAACGGCGAAGTCGGGAAACAAAGTCATCGTGGTCGATGTCTACACCGACTGGTGCGGCTGGTGCAAAAAGATGGATCAGGTCATCTACTCCGATCCCAAGATAGTGGGACTCAGTCGACGCGAAGTCTTTCTAAAGATCGATGCGGAAGACGGCGGGCAAGGGGAAGCGTTCGCGCACAAAATGGGCGTGAGAGCCTACCCGACGACCATCATACTCGACAGCGACGGCGCTCGAATCACACAGGAAAAAGGCTTCATCCCTTCGAGCGATAGATTCATTCAATTCGTCGAAGAAGCGCGGGCGAGAAAAGGCTACTGAAGATAGGGCATTTTAGTTCTTCGAAAGCGAAGTCAAGAAGAAAAACCACTGATGGACACCGATGGACACAGATAGAGAAAAACCGAAGATTCCTATGGGTTTTTCTTTCCCGCTTTATCCGTGTTTATCTGTGTTCATCGGTGGTTTCTTCCTTTCGGCTGAAAATTTAATGGCCTCATAACTGAAGGGCATCGCAAGGAAAAAAGAATAAAATCGCGATTGAAGAACTCGGCACGGATGCTATAATGCTCATCCGGGTTTTCAACCCGCACTGCCTCCTCGTCAAAAGATAATTCGGTATAGCTTATGAAAAGAAAACTGATCTGCCTGCTTGCCATTGCAGCCCTGATGGGATGGGGCGCAATCGATTCCACTTATGCAAAGAAGCGGTCACGCGCGGCGCAGAAATCCTCGCGCTCGAAAGCAAAAAAGGTGTCTCGCGCGAAATCAAAACGCGGCAAAGCGCGAGTCGCCCGCTCGCGTCGGGGTCGCAAACGCGGTCGCTCGAATCCCATTATCTCCAAAGCTTCTCCACAAGTGATGAGCGGAATCCCCGGTGAGCGAGTCACTGAAATTCAAACTGCCCTCATCAAGCTCGGGTATTTCGACGGGCCTGCAAACGGCGAATACGACGAGGCGACTATCGAGGCCGTCAAGGAATTTCAAGCCAGAAACTCGCTGTCTCAGACTGGGATGCCGTCGGCCTCTATGCTCAAAAAACTCGGCGTGGCCAAAACCAGCAATGACGGATACGCCGTCCCCGTCAAAAAAGCCATAGAGAGCGACAAGCAAAAAGACGATAAGCAGGAAAGCGATAAGCAACAGTGAAGAGTGATGCGAGCAGTCGCATCACTCTTCACTGTTCATTTGCCGCCGCCGATCCTCAGTCTGAGTCCTGCCCTGAAGTTCAATCGATAAGCCGGAAATCCCAGCACCTCCTGATAATCATCATTGAGCAGATTCTCCACTCGCGCAAATGCCGTCATATATCGATTCACTCGGTATGACCCCGATGCGTTCATTCTCGCATAGCCTTCGTTGAAGATAGGGCGCCCCTCGAAATCGACGCGCGAGCCGAACACGGAATCGATATCCCGACGACGGCCCACGAAGGTTCCGTCAAAAGTGACATCGAATCGTTCATCTACCCAACTCACTTCCAATGCTCCCGCGTGTCGCGGACGGCGCAGGAGCGGAAGACCCACTTCCTGACTGGTCGAACTGGCGCGATCAAGCCGCGAGCGCAAAAACGTGTAGCTCGCCCTTATGCTCAATTTGAGAGTCGGACGCGCTGCGCCTATCGCTTCGATGCCGCGAGCCGTCGCCCGCTCAAGGTTGATAAAGTTCGTCAATCTTCCGTCAGTCAGTCTGACCGGGCCGAAGGTCACGGGGTCGAAAGTGAATATGATCAGGTCGCGGAAGCGATTGTCGAAATAGTTGACCTCGACGCTGCCCCGACGACCGAAAAATTCCTGCGATGCTCCGATATCGAAACTGATCGCGCGCTCAGGATCGATATCGGGATTGCCCAGAAAGAAAATGTTCGGGCTGAACGCTTCCGTCAGTCCCGGCTCTTTGATAGCAGTGCCGAAACTCGCCCTGATTCTCGTCGCTCCAACAGCCGCGCTTTCGCGATGAGGCCGCGCGAACATGCTCAACGCGACATTGGGATTGGCAGTGGTCCCGAATCCGACATCCTTCGTCGGCGCAGGCGACCCTAAAGACAACAGAGCCGCGCGCAGATCATCAGGCACGCGGGCGGTGTTGCGCTCAAGTCGGACTCCTGCGGTGAGAAAAATCCGCTCGCGCCAAGCCGCCTGATCCTGAACGTAAATTCCAAAATTGTTTCTCTTAGGGGATACGCGACTGGAATCCGTGAAGACCGCGCTTTCGTGTTCGAAATCGATACCGGCTGTCAGCGTGTTGTTCGAGTTGAAAGCGAATATCGATTGATAGTGAACGCCCGCGCGCTTCTGATGCTCTCGAAAGCTGAATGCGAAATCCGTCCCGAACGAAAAAGGAGGCAGCGGCGGGCGATTGGGCCTGGTCAAATCCTGCGCGACCGGATCAAGACTGAGCGTATCGAATTCCGAGTAAATGCCTCTCGCCGATTGATGCCAGCGCGAGGTGATCTTGAGGTTGAACGCCGCGGCAAGCGCGATGTCTTTATGATTCTGCCTCTGATCGGGATCAACGAAGAGAGCCGCAGCAGGGCCAGACACGCCGAGATTGTTGCTGTTGAAACGCGATGTGACGCGCAGGTCTGCGACGGGGCTGAAGCGGAACCCGAGGTTGGCCGACGCCGAGCGATTGATGTAGTCGTTGTTTTCGAAACGGTTGTCGGTCGATTGAAACCCTAAGCTCGCGGAATAATCGAACCAGTTGCGAAGCCCTGACACGCGCGCACTCTCGCGATGGTAGTTGAAACTTCCGCCCTCGCCCGAAAGCTCCAGTTCAGGCACGGAAGTCGAGCCGCGACGGGTGATGAGTTGAATGACGCTCGTCATCGCGTCCGATCCGAAGAGCGCGCTTCGAGGGCCGCGCACTACTTCCACTCGCTCGATGTTGTCAGATGTGAGAAAAGCGAAATCGAAAAGTCCTCCGGCTGAGTTGACCGGCACTCCATCGATGAGCATTTTGTTGTAGTCGGATTCTCCTCCGCGTGTGAAGACGGAAGTGATTCCCCCGCGTCCGGCTGTTTGAACAACCATAAGTCCCGGCACCTGACGGAGCGGCTCTGAAACCAGAGAGAGACTCGCGCGGTCGAAGTCGCGGCCTTCGATGACCGACACGCTCTCTGCGAGCGACGCGCTCGAAATATCGGTGCGGGTCGGAGTGACGACGATGTAATCCGAGACGGCGGCTATCTCCATCTCGATGGAAAATATTTCCGCGCGCCCGGAGTTGACTTCAACAGTCTTTCTCTCTTTTTGAGCAAACCCCGGCGATTCGACCGCGAGGAGGTAACGGCCTTCCGCGACATAAGAGAAAGAGAATTTCCCTTCATCATCGGTTCGGGCTTCATAGACGATCACGCCCGCGAGATTGCGCAGAGTGACACGCGCAAAGGTAATTTTTGCGCCCTGCGGATCGGCGACCGTTCCTTCAACGCTCCCGCGATCAACGGCCCGCGCGAATGAGTTGAAACCAATCAGCGAAACGATCAACAGCGCGATCAACGAACGAGTCGTTGATTTACGGATGAATTGAAAGAGGGAAATTTTATTGACAGGTTGAAAGAGAAAAGCGAAAGCAGCGAAAAGGTATTCGAACATGAAACCGGCTCCTTTCCTCGAAAGAGGTTTCTTTGATCGCCTCACGGGTCTCCTGACTCAGCGCCTTCTCTGAAATCTCAAATCCCAAATCTCAAATTTGGAATCTGAAATTTGAGATTTGAAATTTCAGAGGACCTACCGCCGACGCCTTCCCGCCCTCGCGGGCAGTGGCACGAGTGTCGGTTTCGTTGCGCATCACAGTTGCGGGACAGTGGCGGACTTTCACCGCCTTCCCCGCTGAAGCGATCCGGGTCATCAATCGAACCGAGCATCAGCTTCGGCTCAGTGAACAGTCTTCCTGCGCCGTCGCAAGCAGCGTTATTCGCGGCGCTCCGGTCACAGGATTTTTATCTATCAGCACATCCGCATCGAACACATCGTTGATGGTTTTCTCATCCATAACTTCAGAGGGCCTGCCTATTGCCCGCACCTCGCCCGCTTTGAGCATCAAGACGCGAGTGGCGAACTCCGCCGCCAGATTCAATTCATGAGTCACGACTATTGCGCCCATCTCGCCGGTCGAGGTGAGCCGCCGCGCAAGATCAAACATTTTCAACTGATGAGCGATATCGAGATTGGCCACAGGCTCATCCAATGCCAGCAATCGCGGGCGCGAAGCAAGCGCGCGGGCAAGCATCACCCTCTGACGCTCGCCGCCCGATAGCTCACTCACCAGTCGACAAGCGAAATCCGTCGAGTCGGTCAATTCCATAGCGCGGCGAACTTCTTCGACATCACCATCGCTTTCGAATCCGAGTATCCTTCCCTGAGCGAATCGCCCTTGCAGCACATACTCCATCGCGGTCAGAGGAAAGCGAACATCTGTGGCCTGCGGCACATAGCCGATGAATCGGGCGAGCTTTCGTCGCGACATCTTTGCAATGCTCTCGCCTTCGAGCGTCACGTTGCCGCTCGCGGGACGCAGCATTCCAAGTATGATTTTCAACAACGTGCTTTTTCCCGCGCCGTTCGGCCCCACGATGGCCAGCAACTCGCCCTGATGAACATCGAACGAGACGCCCTTGAGAAGCGGCTCACTGTAGCTGAAATGTATGTCTCTTACTTCAAGCATCGTTCAGGTGACAGGTGACAGGTGACAGGTGACAACTGGCGATTCTCTTTTCCGCCTGTCCCCCGTTCCCTGTCACCTAGCTCGCTCTTCTGAGCAGATAGACGAACACGGGAGCGCCTACGAACGCGGTCACGACTCCCACATGCAATTCGCGCGGAGCTATGACGGTGCGCGCTATGGTGTCGGCGATCAAAAGGAATATTGCGCCCGCCAGCGCAGACGCGGGAACGACCATGCGATTGTCGCTTCCCGCTGAGAGCCGAACAGCGTGCGGAATGACAAGCCCGACGAATCCTATGACTCCGCTCACCGATACAGCCGCGCCCGTTATCAGCGACGATGCGATGTAAACCATCGCCTTGACGCGACGCACTTCGACGCCGAGCGCGAGGGCTTCCTCTTCTCCGGTCATCATCAGATTCAAACTGCGCGAGTTAAAGTAAATGATCACGATGCCCAAGACGATGAACACGGAGACGACAGGGAGCAGTCGAGCATTGCTGCCCAAATCGCCTATCAACCATGAGAAGACGCTTTGCAATCGCAGCCCCGATGCGCTCGTCATGAGAAATATCACGACCGAAGACAGAAACGTGTTGGTGATGATCCCTGCGAGTATCAATCTTTCAGTCGGAGCGTGGCGGCGGCTCTGACCGAGAAGAATGACGGTCGCTATCGTCAGCACCGCGCCGAGGAAAGCCGCAAGCGGTCGCCCTATGGAAATCGATTCGGCAAAGATCGTCGCTGCAATCGCGCCGACTGCCGCGCCCGTCGATACTCCCAGAACGTAAGGATCAGCAAGCGGATTTCTGAGCAACGCCTGATAAGCCGCGCCTGCAACCGAGAGAGCCGCGCCGACGACTATCGCCATCAATACTCGCGGCAATCTTATGTCGGTGATTATCACCTGCTGCTCCGGCGCAATATCGATTGGCTGCCCGGTTATTTTCGCAGCGATGATTTTCACGATAGTCTGAAAGCCTATACGCTCGCTTCCCGTCGCTACACTGATGATCGCAATAAGAATCAGCAGCGCGAACATAATGATCAGAGTCGTGACGACTCTTTTGCTTGTCACGCGCTCGCGCAGCGTTTTTATTTTGTCTGTTCTTGCCGTCATCTATGGGTGAATCTTTGCTGCTATCTGTTCAAGGCCGTCTATGATGCGCGGGCCGGGTCTAAGCAAAAGGGCGTCATCAAGGCGATAGACACGCCCTGCTCGCGCCGCGGGAGTTTCCTTGAGGCGGTCAGGCAAAGGCTCCTGCCCCGCCTGAAGAAAAATTATTTCGGGTTGTCGCGCCAGAGCCGTCTCATAACTGAACTGCGGATAATCGGCTTCCGCGTCGGCGGACACAGAACGGCCCCCCGCTTCTTCGATCAGGTTGTTGATGAAACTCGGTCGGCCCGGAACTATCAAAGGCTCCGTACCCAGCATGAAAAGCACCACAGGATGATCGCTCGAAGCCACGCGCGACCTGACAGCCAGCACGCGAGCGCGAAGCGATGAGGCAAGCTCGCGCGCGCGGTTTTCAAGGCCGAGGACTTCTCCGATTCGCTCTATCGAAGATATGGTTTCATCGATATTGCGCGGGTTGTTGATGTAGACGGGGATTCCTATCTCTTCGAATTTCTTGAGGAATCCTTCAAGCTGGCTCGAAGTCGAAATGATCACGAGGTCGGGTTTGAGAGAGACGATTTTTTCGACGCTCGGTCGAAGAGTATCTCCCACTTTTTCTTTTTGACCGGCTTCCGCAGGGTAATCGCAGAATGTCGTCACGCCTGCTATCCGGTCGCCCGCTCCGAGTGCGAACAGCGTCTCGGTTATTGAAGGCGCAAGCGAGATGATGCGCTGAGGATCGGGCCTGACTCTGATCGTGCGTCCAAGCTCATCGGTGTAAACTCTCGCGTTATCGGGTGATGACGTTTTCGACTGACACGCGCCGCAGGCGAGAAGCGCCAGAAGTATGATCGAAAATCTTCTGTATGAATTGATTTGCGACGACAAAGCAAAAGCTCCTGCCGACTTTTTTCGCTGAGTGTCGGCAGGAGCTTTTCTAATAAAGCAGCTTGCGCCCTGTCCTCTCACGCGAAGGACGGTCGGCTCTCGTCAGGGCAGGTCTCCTGGCTCTGCGCTCATCCGAAATCTCAAATTTGAAATTTGAGGCTCCTGACGCCATCTGAAATCTCAAATTTGAAATTACAAATGAACTACTGCCGACGCCTTCCCGCCCCCGCGGGGCAGTGGCTCTTTGCCGGTTTCGTTGCGCATCACAGTGGCGGGACCGCGCGGGAATCTCACCCGCTTCCCTATTCTCCTCCTAAGAGGCACCCTGAGATGGTCTCGGTTGATAAAGAACCTTGCGAACGAGGAAGCTAACACGCACAGTGCGCGGCAGTCAAACCGCGTGACGGTTGTATGGGCGAGATGATATCATCGCGGCGTTTTTTTGCCTGCGGGAATTTTCACGAAGACCAGAAAGTAAGAGTGATTCTTGCGGGCGTGAACCTGTTTTTTCAAACGGCTCACGGCGGGCTTGTTCGGTCGGACGACGATGAATAAATCTTTCGTATAAAACCCGATCTTTTCATACTCGTTGATTATTTCAACGTGGGTTAGGTTCTGACGGTTCGCGCTCACTTCGTCCTGGCATTTGACGATCAGAACGCCATTGTCTTTCAACACGCGATTGGCTTCCCTTCCCGATTTGAAATACAAATCCACAACTGCCGCGTGCCACTTTGGGCCATCGGTCGTCTCTTCCCCGTCCGAGTAATGATTGCGGAAAGCCGCATAAGTACCCGATCCCGCCATGTGATCAGAAGTTTTTCTGAAAAGCCCTTCCATGTACGGCGGGTCAAGCACTAAGCAATCCAGCGATGCGTCACTGTATGGAAGACGGCGACAGTCTGTGCCGGTGGCAATATCAGAAGGCAGAATTTTGTATAGATGCTCAGGCACGTTCTTCCAGAAAACGCCCTTGCCGTAAGTGACATCGGCTATCGTCGCGCCTTGAGGGACATGCAGTTGAAGTATCGAAGGGAATACCTCTGCGTTGCGGGCAACGCAGGCGGACATCACAACGTCGGATGTAGCGATGCCGCCCTGCACTCGTTTCTTAGCGACGTTTTTCATCTCAATGTCTTGAGCGACTCCGGCAGGTGAGGCGTCGAGTTGTAAGTGAAAAGCCTCAAACCCCCTTCCCAAGCTCGCGTCACAGTTATGCTGCTGTTATAGATGACGCCCATCAGTCTCAACAACTGCTCATCTCTGAGTCCCAAAGCCGCGCCCGTCAAAATAGAAATCGGCGTGGCTGAAGTGAAAACGACTATCGTTTGATCTCCGCCATGATTCGATAGTTCGGGAACGAGAGAATGAATACGCCCTTGAAACTGGTGCCACTGCTCGCCGTCATAAGGAAATCGATTCGCCATCCACGCAGTCACCATCGCCCTGTCGCATCGACCCGTAGCCCCGC
Source organism: Blastocatellia bacterium UBA7656 (assembly GCA_002483445.1). Classification (GTDB taxonomy): domain Bacteria; phylum Acidobacteriota; class Blastocatellia; order UBA7656; family UBA7656; genus UBA7656. The sequence goes on along the minus strand of DLHY01000033.1, from coordinate 62,072 downwards.
GCGTGGTGTGAGGATCAGCGATGATAGCTCTCTGCATCTCTTCGAAGTCGCGGGCGAACTCTTCGCTCTCTGAAGCCAGGCGATCAGCGAACGCGCGATAAAGCGCGGCCAGACGGAATTCATCCCAGCGCGGGTCTACGATTATTTCAGGAGAATGCGAATAAGCTTGGCAGGCGATTTCGGCGGTGAGTTGCTGGCGATTGAAGCTGCCTGAAAAAACGAGATCAGGTCGTATGTTTTGCGCGACGAGGTATTCACCCAACATACGCGCCTGCTCTCGGCCCAAATCGGACAGCACATCGTAGTTGTCGCGCGCTCCGGCCTGACCGTGACGGACGAGATATATCAAACTCAATTCTTCACCTTTCAAAGCAGGGGTCGGTGATCAGGGGTCAGGGGTCAGGGGTCGGTTATTTTATTCTGACTTCTGACTTCTGACTTCTGACTTCTGACTTCTGACTTCTGACTCCTATCGTTCAACCATCTCCATCGCCGCTCGCGCAAGTCCTTCGACACGCGCGCCGAATCCCGCGAATCTCTCGTCGTGAGTCTGGCCTCGGACGTAGCGAAAATAAATCTGCTGGATGACCACTGCGATTTTGAAGATAGCGAACACTTCATAAAATTTTATGCTCGACACGTCGCGCCCGGTCTTCTCACCATAACGATGGATAATCTCTGCGCGAGTCATCCACCCCGGCTCGGTTGTCACTGAACTGATGGAATCGCGCCGCGCTTCGGGGTCATTTTTTTCAGGCCAGTAGCAAAGCAGTATGCCAAGATCGACGAGCGGATCGCCGACCGTACACATCTCCCAGTCAAGCACGGCGACTATGCGCTGAGGGTCTGAAGAGTCGAGCATGACGTTATCGAGTTTGAAATCGTTGTGAACCAAAGTGGCCGGGTTTGAGGCGTCAGGCTCAGGCGGGATTCTTTCGCCAAGCCATCTGATGATTTCATCGATTTCAGGGATTTCAGAAGTCTTCGATCTCTGCCAGCGATCAGCCCACCCTTTCACCTGGCGGGTGACGAATCCGACAGGTTTTCCGATGTTAGCCAAATCAGTCGAATAAATATCTACACCGTGAAGCGCGGCGAGAGTATCAACGAGCGACTCGCTGATTCTGCGGCGCAAATCCAAACTGTCTTCGATCTCAACGGGCATTTCCCGACGTATGACGAATCCGCGCCTTCGCTCCATCAGGTAAAATGGAACGCCGATGATCGAGGTGTCTTCGCAAAGCAGAAAGGGTCGCGGCGCGAGATTAAAAACCGGATTGATGGCGGCGAGCAGTTTGTATTCGCGCGGCATATCATGCGCGGTCGGAGCTACGGGGCCGAAGGGCGGACGGCGCAGCACGAATTCATTTGAGCCGAGATGGACGAGATAAGTCAGATTCGAGTGACCGCCGGGAAACTGGCGGAACTCCATCTCGAAGGAATCGAGGTTTATGTCAGGCAAAATCTCGTTGAGTTCGAGGCGCAGGTATTTTTCAAGCGCGTCAAAGTTGAGTTCCTCGCCTTCTCTGATGGGCGCGGTGTCAAGTTGATAGCTCTCAACAGTCAATGATTTCTCTCCGCAAAAAATGTACAGTAGGCTGCCAGCCTGCTGCTTCTCAAATTTTCATGCCTTCAGGGTATCAACAGGCTGGCAGCCTGTTGTACGTCAAAGACTCCGCAGAAAAGATTCGTTCGGATATTACTGGGCGAGGCCCTAAGGTTCAAGGTCGCCTTTTCATCGCGTCCGGCTTCTGGAATAATTTTAATTCCGTGCAACACATAAACCCGCGGGAGTTATTCTTATGCGGTCTTCCAGGATGATGCTGAAAGTTTTGATACTCGGTCTGGCGTTTGCGCTCATGTCGTTTTCTGCCACGGGGCAGTCCGGCAAGGGCGGAGGCAGCGGGCGGCGATTGATGACCCTCAACGTCATCGTTCACGCGCCCGAAGGCGTGACGATAACGAAGGATTTTTTCGATCTCTATGATTCAGGCGTGCATCAGGAGGTGGATTCCTTCTCGCGCATGGATTCAGGCTCGCGCATAGTATTGATGATCGACAGCAGCCAGAATCTCAAAATCGACACCGCCGCCCTGAGCAAAGTGGTCGTAGCCATAATCAACGAGCTTTACGAAGATGATGAAATGATGATAGTCGGCTTCAACGAATCAGCCGAAATAATCGAAGACATGACGCCAGACCTGAAGAAGCTTCAGGCATCGCCGACGAAACTTGCTCGCAAGGGATTTCCGAATCTCTATGACGCGCTCATAGCCGTCAGCGACGCCCTCTCGCATCAGGCGAAGACCGGTATGGAAAAGCGCGCGATCATACTCATAAGCGACGGCTATGACAGCGAGAGCAAAACCAAGTTTGACGATGCGCTGGCGACATTGCAGGAAGAAAACATAGTGCTGTTCGCCATCCAGACGCCCGACCGCACGCGGGGCGCGCTCCTGCGCGACAAGCCAAAACCGCCCGCCGCGCTCGAAAAACTCACCACAGGAACGGGCGGCGCGATCTTCAGCGCGACAAAAATCGAAGAAGCCGCCAAAGCCATTTCGGAAGACCTCAGAAAGAACTGGTATAGACTGGTCTACACGCCTTCAGGAATAAACACCATCAACCTGCGCAGGTTCCTCCTCATCTCACACGATCAGAAGATCACGCTTCGAACTAAAGGGAGTCATCCCGGCACGTTTCGTTGAACGCGACAAATAAGCAGGCGGTTTATCACTCAGAGACTTCGCCAATTTTATGAGGATGGAATGAAATCACTTTTATTGGCTTTCCTGCTTTTATTATTTACTCAATTTGTCCTGGGGCAGGTTTCTGTATTTCAAGCAGGCCACACCCATGATATTTTGAAAGTCAAATTCAACCCTGATGCTACTAAATTGATTTCTTATTCGGCAGGCGATGGCTGGCTTTGTCTTTGGGATGTCACAAGCAGTCGTCTGCTGTGGAGAACTAAAACAGAGTCTATTCAAAAAGCCAACGAGTATTATACTCTGACAAGTTTTGCGTTTAGTCCAGACCAGAATCTAATCGCTTCAGGTAGTGGAAACGGAACAATCCAGCTTTGGGATGCGAAAACAGGGAAGCTGATCTGGCGAGCCGACGCGCATAAGGATAGCGTTACAGCGGTAGAATTCAGCCCTGATGGAAAAACTATAGCGTCGGCAGCTTCACCAGAAGACAGCGAGGATGAAATCAAAATCCTGCGCGTTGAAGAGGGCCAGGTTATCAAAAAACTCGAAGGGAAACCCTGCACAGTCATTGCAATGAAGTTCGATGAAAACGGAAAGATACTGAGAACTGGAAATCTGGATGGGAGCGTTTCAGAATGGAATCTGGAAACTGGAAGACAAAACGATCCTGCATCTACTCGGCCTTGTCGAACACGGCGCACTTATGAATGGGAAACTTCTTTCACTCCCGATTTGAAAACCTCTGCTATGCGCACAGGCGAAAAAGAACTTACCCTCACAGATACGCAAACAAACACAGTCAAGAAAAAACTTGAAGCCGAAGCGTATCGAGTTTATTCAAAACTCAGCGCGGACGGCAGAAAGTTGATCGTCAGCGGTTACGGTGGCTTTACCTTCTACGATCTGGCAACGGGCGAAAAAATCAGGATCGATGAGTTTTCGCGCACAGGCTCGACGATTGACTTGAGCTCGGATGGAAGTTTGTTTGCTGAAGGCGGAAGCTGGGGCGATGCGTCAATAAAAATCACAGAAACCAAAACAGGGAAATCTCGTTTCATCGGCGGTCGTTTGAGCGATCAACACATCCCACCTTATCAACCGAGCGAGTTGGAAATTCGCCTGAATAAAGAAAAGGAGCGAAGACAAGCTATATTGAATGAGGCGCAGGCGCGGCGAGACAAGCAGGCCGCAATCGATACGGAGAAGTTCAAAAAACAGGTATACATCACTTTCGAGCATTACGGAGACATGACCGATCCGGGTGAATTAAGAATGGTCGAGTCAGACGAGCCTAAGAAAAGCAAAGTGAAAAAATCTGCCGGAGACGCCAACGCAATCTGGCTGCGTTTGCACAACGATTCCCCGCTTCCCATCGAGATTCCAACTCAAAGTATGTACCTTCCAAACCCGAAATGTTTTTACGAATTATCAAACGGCAAGAAAATCTTTGGCCTATGTGACAATAGAGAAATCAACATCTGGCATGGATTGGAAGATAGGAACGGCAAGCAAATTCCTTACGGTTTTGATTTTGGCTCAAGCGCGATTTTATTGCCAAAGACATCTGTTTTCTTCGCCTTATCGCGAGAGATTTTGAAAAACAATGCCGCTATTCGATTCGATTTCACTTTTCAGAAAGAGACTGATGAGAACAAACTTGAAGACTATGGAGAAGGCACAAGTTTGAGATTCAGAGAATCGGATTTGACGAATAAATCAGAGGTCAAATCCGAGCGGAGGTAATCAAGGGAGTCAAGGTATATCCGACGACGGGTGGTCGCCTTCCGGTCAGTAAAAAAGGCATCGGAAAAAAAGCTCCGATGCCTCTTGGCCCCTCAGGTTGTACCTAGTGAGCATCAATATGGGTAAGAGATGCTCATGATTGATCGTTCATTGTGCAACAACCGTGCCGTTATTTTGACCTATAATTTTTTCCTGTAACTGTTGATACTTATAAGTCGCCCCTCTTTCGGTCAAGCGCATCAGTCATTTTGAAATACCTGTGACTGAGAAAAAAATTCACAGCAGTAGTAAAACTTGCACACATCATCGCGCCGCCGCGAGGGCTGTCTCCTGCTTCGAAACTTCATTGGCCACGCGATTGCGATGTGAAAAAGCAAGCAGGATTCCGAGCATCGCAAATGATGTTATAAGCGACCATCCGCCGTGACTGACGAACGGCAGGGTGATTCCTGTCATCGGAAGCAGTCGCAACACGCCGCCGATGTTTACCATCGCTTGAAGGCCCACGAAGGCCGTTAGCCCTGCGGCAAGCAGCTTCGTGAACATATCCTTCGCGCCCAGACTCACAGCCGTGCCTGCGAAGACGAATACCGCAGTGGCTATGAGGATCGAAAGCGCCCCCGCGAGTCCCATCTCTTCGCCGACTGCGGCATAAATGAAGTCCGAATCCGATATCGGCACGGTTTCAGGAAAGCCGAGTCCCAACCCTTCGCCGACGGCTCCCCCCTCGCTTATGCCGAAGAGCGCCTGCGATTGTTGAAGCACTTTGTCGGCCCACGCCTCGCGATTGAATTGATTTATTTTGCTCTGATCCGTCGGGTCGGGAGTGCTGCCTGTCGCTTTCGTATACCTTTCATAATCGCGTTTCCACCATGAGGTATCGGGCGCGGGCGGTTCCCATGTGTTCAACCACTGATAGAACCTGAAATGAACTCGCGAAGGCAAACCGAAACCTGTCGTCGCTTTCGACGCGACGAAGAACACGCCGAATAAAATAGCGACGATGGCGATGGCATAAACGAGTTGCGCTTTCTTTCTCACCGCGACGATGTAGAGCATCACGTACACGCCGAAAAAGACGAGCATCTGGCCGAAGTCGGAAAGCGCGAAGAAAGGCACGACGGGCATAGCCGCGATTGCCAGAAACGGTATCAATCGGCGCGCGGGCGGCAATCCCCAACGAGTCCGGCGGAGATGCTGATACGAATCCGCCAGCATTCCTGCGAAACTCAACAGAAAAAGAATCTTCACGACTTCCCACGGCGTGGTCTGTCCGAGAAACTTCCCTTCCTCGCTGAACGCCAGCACTATGATTGCGAATGGTATGAGCGTTGCCAGCCCCATGATGAGCGAGTGGCGCTGAAACCATAACAACCAACGGTCGCTCCTGAAGAGCATGAATCCCGCCGCGAGAGCCGCAAGCGCGAGCAGCGGAACGTATGTTTTGGGCGATTTGACGAGATCGAATACGCCATACTGTCTCGCTGTCGCAGCGTCGGGTTCAGGCACGCGAGCGGCGTCGCCAAAGAGAAATGCTTTTTTCTGATCATCGTAGCCGGTCTCGACGTTGCGTAATCTTATGGTTTGAGTTTTGGCCTCGCGCGAGCGCGCGCGGTCGGCCCCACGCGCGCCGTATTCGGGGTCTGAAAACAGGCGGTACTGAACCATCAACCCGATGGCGAAGAGAAACACCGCGACGGTGAAAGGCAGAATCTCGCCGCGAAATTTCTGACGGCGCATCAGCCAGAAGAAAACGCCGACGACGGGTATGAAAAACAAAAGATCGCGAAAAGCGACCACGCGGCTTGGGCTATAGCCTTTCAGATCGCCCGACCACATCACCGCAAAATAGCCTGCGAGCGCCAGAGCAAAAACAATCATCAACGCCAGGAAATGCAGCGAAGGGCTTGTGCGATTGAAACGGCTCTTCTTCGATTCCATAGTCATTTGAGATATCCGAGCGCAGCGGCTCTTTCAATAATCTTCACTGCCATCGGCACAGCAGTCCGCGCTCCTTCGCCGCCGTCTTCAACAACGACCGCATAAACGATCCGGGGGTTATCGGCAGGCGCGAATCCTATGAACCAGCTATCGGTAGACTCGGCGGTTTTATAATTAGTCACGCCCTTCGAGTCTACGCGGTCTATTACGCGCTTGCCCTGTTTGTCATAAACCGGGACTATGCGATCAGCCGTGCCGGTCTTGCCTCCTGCGGTGATGCGACCCTGAAGGCGAGCGAAACCGCCCCTCGCTGTTCCGCGTTCGACGACCCCGCGCATCAGTTCGCGCACTCTTTCGGCTGATTGAGGCGTGACGAACTGGCTGATGATTTTTCGCTCCGAGTTGATTTCGAAAGTAGGCGCGGACAGAGCGCCGTCCTCATTTGCAACGGCTGAGACAAGCAAGGCCATATCCATTACGGTCATATCATCGAAGCCTTCGCCTATCGATTGCAGCGCGATGTCATGGCCCGTCGCTTTCGATGAAAGCTCCATTCGAGCGAGCGGCGGCGCGAAGATGAAATTGAAGTCATTGCGGTTATAGCCTTCGCCAATATTCCACAAAGAGGATGAGCGCGATGAGTCGTCCGAGGTCACGGCAAAGCCGAGCCTCCTGGCATAAGCGGAAAGCCTCTCGCGACCGAGCCGGATTCCGAGTTGAGAAAAATACTGATTGCACGAATGTCGGAAAGCGTCTTCAAGCCCGATAGCGCCATGCACCTCGCCGCCGAAATCGCGAATCGGTCGCGATGCGCCGGGAGGAACGAAGCCTTCGGCCTTGCATGTGAACTTCTCTTCGGTGATGCCTGAATCAACGGCTACGGCGGCGATGAATGTTTTGAACGTCGAGCCGGGTCGGTAATAAAACGCGGGACCGCCAGTAACAAGAGTGCCGAGCGCGCGATTGACGAGCGGACTGAGAGGTTGCGCCTCTTTCGCCTGATCGGTCAGACGAGTCCACACGGCTTGATCTTTGACCTGACGCGGGTCGAAGCTCGGCGTCGAAACCATCGCCAGCACTTCGTTTTTTGGCAGCAGCAGCACGACGGCGGCTGATGGCTTGCCCGCGCTGCGTAGCAGGCCGTAGACCTCGCTTTGAAAGCCCGCGTCGATTGACACCGTTATGTCTTTGCCGACAGGAGACGGGGAGAGCAATCGATTGTATGTGCTTGCGGATTCCGTAAGGCGGTCGCGAAATGCGTACTCCATGCCGCCCGCGCCGAATGTGAAATCGAAGTAGCCGGTCAGGTGAGCGGCTGATTCTCCGAGCGGGTATTCGCGCGTGAGCGAGCCGCGATCAGCGCGATAACGGATGAGCGAGTTTTCAAGCCTGCCCGTGCGATCGAGAACCCAGCCCAGGAGCGCGCTGTCTGAAAAGCGGCGATTTCGCGCGTCGAACCTTTTAGCCTGTATGAAAGTTTCATTCGAGTCGGCGAGAAAAGCCCAGTGAAAATGAAATCCGATGACGGCCACTATAGCGAGTACGAAGGCGGCCCTCAGTCCGCGCAGCCATCGGTTTGTTGCAGAAGGACCGGATTCTTTTTCGGTGTTTTCATCCAAAGGCGGATTGCGATGACGCCACGCGGCCCAGGCCAGCAAGAGCATCAGCAGCAGTGCCGCGATTTCGAGTATGATCGTCAGTGCATAAGAGATCAACATAAACAGTCTGTTCGCCCGCGCGTTTTTATGTACGATCAAAACTGCTTCGCGTGTTCAGGGTTTCCCGGCTGCTGAGTTGCCGGTTGCCCCTCCTAAACGATATCGGTGACAGTAAGGCGCACATCTCCGAGTTCCACGATATCGCCCGATTGCAGCGCGTGCGCCCGATCAGGAGCGAGCGGCCTGCCGTTGAGCGCGCTTCCGTTCGAGCTTCCCAGATCGGAGATGACTACGTCTCCCGCAGCGCGGAGGGCCAGCGAGCAATGAAGCCGCGAGATGCTTGCGTCATCGATTCGCGCGGCGATGCCCGAAGCGCGACCGATGTATGCCGGATCGCTGTCAGCTTTCAGCTTGATACGAAAACTCCTCCCATCCGACGCGACAAGCGCGACTGTTTTCTCATCAACAACCTGCGATCCCTTCGCCTTATCATCTTTCTGTGCGACTCCCTTTTCAAAAGCAGTTTTGATGACTGTTGATTTTGCGAAGAGGTCTGATCCGATTTCCACGACAGCCGGATCGTTGGTTTCATATCGCCGGTTATTGATGAACTCACGCGCGACCTGGCTGAGTTCCGCGCCAAGAGCTTCTTTGTATTTCGCTCCGAGACTGGATGCTTCTTCGTGCGTGAGCAAAACGCGAATCACCGAGGGCGCGACGCGCCTGACACCCTGGCCGTCTTCCTTGAGATTGCTTTCGATAGCTCGCTCGATTTGAGAAGCAAGATCGGAAATTTTTCGCGCGCTCAACGAATCGCCTGCCAATCGATCATCGACTCGCGCGCCGAGCCTCTCAAGCACACGTCGGGCGAGTCCCTCAGCTTTGTCAAAAATGCTTTCATCCGTTCGGGCCATAGTGGGGAAAGTATAGCATGAGCAGTGGAGGAATGGGGGAGAATGGGAGAATGGGGGAATGGGAGCAATGAGTCTTCATCCCCCACTCTCCCACTCTCCCATTCTCCCATTCTTTTCTTCCTACTACCCCACACTCCCACACTCCCCCAAACGGGCCATCTGCCCTCAGTTTGACTCCCGTTTTGACTTGTAAGAGAATCTGTCTACCCTCTGTTACATTCGGCGATTCGGGAAGGCAACTTCTCGGTTTGCGATGTTACAGTCTTTTCCGTTTCGAAACTGTGGAGGTAGCTATGAAACCATTGATTCGCGACGCACTGCGAAGACACTTGCAGGCATCTCTTATCGCGCTTTTATCACTTGTCTTTTTCCATCCCGCTGAGTCGATAGCTCAGTCCTCGATTCGAGTCGAGTCTTTCACTCTCAAGCCCGGAGGTCAGGTTCGAATCGAGAATGCGCGAGGCGGCATCAGCGTCGAAGTGTGGGAAGGCCAGAAGGTGCGCATCACCGCCGAGAAGACGAACGGAACGCCTATCGAACGCTCCGATATGGTGTTGATGGCGGCTCAAAACACGGTGCTTGTGCAATGCAAACAGGGCGCGCAGATGGGTCGTATCGATTTGGTGGTTTACGTGCCTCAAAACTCTCACCTTCAGTTATTGGGCGGCGCGTGGCCGATAGAAGTGAGCGGATCGCTAGCCAGCGCAGTGATCGAAAGCACTGCGGGCAGCATCAGCTACAGAGTGCCTAAGACGGACAACGCTCAGGTATCGATGCGCTCGACTCGCGGCCTCGTGCGCTCGACTGTCCCGCTTGAGATTTCCCAGCGCGCTGGATCGCGCGGCATCGATGGGAGACTGGGCAACGGAGGCGCGCAGATTTTTCTTCGCAGCCAGAGCGGCAACATAACTCTTTCGCCTGCCGACAGAGCCGCAAGTGCAGCCATCGCAGCCGACCTTCCCTCGCGGGATGCGGCTACGGACAACGAGGCGAAGACAGACCAGCAATCCGCAAACTCGTCGTCAGGCTCTCGCGTTTACAAATCGCCTTCACAACCTCAGGGCGCGGCAACGCAGGATCAGGCAAAGGATGATGATTCGGACCCGAGCAGCATAGCCACGCCCCCTTCGCAGAGAAATCCGTCGGGCGGCGACTGGGCTACAATCGGAGGGCATTCCAAAAATCGGGACAATAAACGATCTGACAAAATCGGGCCGCTCAATCGCTCCCGCGACCGTGAGCAGACAGAAGATAGCTCGATGGGAATGCGGGTTCGCATCATTCCATCGAATCAGCCGCTCAACTCGCGTCCGGCTGACAATCAGACCCAGAGCAAAGACGATGATCCGCAATCACAGCAGGGGCAGCCGCCTCGCAAACCCGATCCCATTTACGATGATCCGCCTGATCCGAGGGCCAACACTCGCAAGAGTGACAAGCGCGATGATGCGCCAGCGGATACTGCGACTGGTGAAGAGAAGCCGGTCACGCCTCCTGTTCTGAAACGTCGCACGGATTCGGAAGCCCCGCCTGAAAACCCGCCTGCTCCGCGCGGCGAAGGCGATGCTAAAAAAGATTCCGAAGCTGGCAAAGACTCTGATGAAGAAGCGATCAAGCTCAATTCGTCAGTGGTCAACCTGACAGTGAGCGCGACCAATCGTTCGGGCGCGTCGGTGGCGAATCTGTCCAAGGAAAGTTTTCAGATATTCGAAAACGGTGAGGCGCAACAGATAGAATTCTTCGCGCCGTCTTCGGCCCCGTTCAATCTGGTTCTTCTGCTAGATCTTTCAGGGTCAATGAAGGACAAGATCGATCTGGTCAAAGCGGCTGCGCTCAAATTTATCGATGCGGTCGGCAAGCAGGACAAAATCGCAGTCGTGGCCTTCACTGATCAAGTGACTGTGATTTCACAACTGACTTCGAATCGCGATCTGCTGCGAAGTCGAATCAAATCCATCAAGCATTTCGATGGCGCGACGAAGTTTTATGAAGCTATGTGGTTCGCTCTTGTAGACACGCTTCGCGGCACAGCGGGCCAGCGCAATGCAATAGTCGTCGTCTCGGACGGAGTGGATAGTTCACTTGATCGCTGGCAGCCATTGGAGACGCGCGTGACATTCGAGCGGCTGGCGCGAAGGTTGGAAGAGAGTGACGTGATCGTGTTTCCGATCTACATCGACACGGAGTATGAAGAGGCGATGCGAGGCAACTCCGTCTCGGAAAACTACGCGATGGCGCGCTTGCAGCTTGAGCGCATCGCGGAACTGACGGGAGGCGTTGCGTATCAGGCCGAGCAGGTCGGAGACCTCGCAGGGGTTTACAAGCAGGTGGCAGCGGCGCTGAGGACGATCTACAGCGTCGGCTACTATCCCGTGAATGCGGAGCGCGATGGCACATATCGCCGCGTTCAGGTTCGGGTGGATCGCGGAGATGTCGCCGTCCGCACGCGCAAGGGCTACTGGGCGAAGTGACACTTTGAGAAGTCAGGAGTCAGAAGTCAGAAGTCAGAAGCCGGAATGATGCGAGGTGAAGTGTGACCATTGCTGAATACGATCACGAAGTAGAAGGCGAAGTGATCAAGCTGATTCACGGCGAGTATCCGGCTGTGCGGTGGACGTGCGGCGGCTGCAATGAAGACACGGCGACGGTCTTCTCCGCTGAAGCGACGGAAATGATCATCGAGTGTGACTACTGCGAGGCGGTCAATCTGGTGCGGAGAGAACAGGCAATCAATCATTGAGATCATCCGCAAAAGCAGAAAGAGAAATCCTCCGCGTCAAAGGGCAGTTCTGGACTCCTGACTGGGTGGCTGAAGCCATGGCGGCATATCTTCTGACCGGCGGGGCGGAAGAAGTATTCGATCCGGCAGTCGGCGCGGGCGCACTCCTCAAAGCCGCAAAAACTATCGGAGAAAAACTGCGCCGAACTGTCGCCCTCTCAGGAACGGAGATCGACCCCGAAGCCTTGCATCAGGCTATTGATTCGGGATTATCTTCAAGCAATCTCGCCAATGTTCAAATCAGAGACTTCGCCCTCGATCCGCCACAAAAAAAACTCAAAGCCATCATCGCTAATCCGCCCTATATCCGACATCATCGCTTACCCGCGAGCGCGAAGGAATCTCTCAAATTCTGGACGGCGAGACTCATCGGAAGACCCCTCGATGGTCGCGCCGGTCTGCACGTCTACTTTCTCATTCGCGCGCTCGACCTGCTGGAAGATGATGGCAGATTGGCTTTCATCATGCCTGCCGATACCTGCGAGGGAGTGTTCGCTCGCCCGCTCTGGATGTGGATTACTCAAAACTTCTGCCTCGACGCGGTGATCACTTTTGCGGCTGAAGCCTCTCCTTTTCCCGGAGTTGATACCAACCCGTTGATCTTTCTCATAAGACGAGCCAAACCGCGAGAGGATTTCCTCTGGGTCAGATGCAATGAATATGGAAACTCTCATCTCAAGGAGTGGGTTCTCAGCGGGCTGAAACGAAGGCCGGGGAAAACTCTGTCTCTCTTCCATCGAAAGATCGAGGAAGGACTCGCAACAGGATTGTCGAGACCTCCTCTTGAAAAAGAATTCGACGGCCCTCGGCTCGCTGACTTTGCCAGAGTGATGCGCGGAATCGCCACGGGAGCCAATGACTTTTTTTTTCTCACAAGAGATCAGGCTCAGGAATTCGGCATCGCGGATGAATTCTTAATCCCGGCCATTGGGCGCACGCGCGATCTGACGGGCGATGAAATCACGATGGAGACTTTGCGAGAGTTGGAACACAAAGGGCGGCCCACTCTGCTCTTCGCGCCTGATGGTCGCTTGATGGAAAACTTTCCGCAGTCAGTTCAACACTATCTGCTTCGAGGGGAAAAAGCGGGGCTTCACCGAAAGCCTCTCATCTCAACGAGGCGACCGTGGTACAAGATGGAAATACGAAGCGCGCCTCCGTTTTTATTCGCCTACCTCGGACGCAGAAGCGCGCGATTCATCCGCAACACTGCCCGCGTCATACCGCTGACCGGGTTCCTTTGCATATACCCGCATCAGAATGATGATGCGTCGATTGAAAAACTCTGGCAGGTTCTCCAGCGCCCTGAAATCATTTTCAATCTGTCTCTGGTCGGGAAATCTTATGGCGACGGGGCGATCAAAGTGGAACCTCGCGCGCTCGAAAAACTTCCTCTGCCTGAGTCAGGCATAGAATCGGGATTGAGATCAGCAACAAAAGCCGCGCAGTTATCGTTCAGTTATCAGCTTTGATTCTTCTAATGAAGCCTGACTTGTCAGCGCCAAAACCTGCTTCGCCTGCCGGTTTCACCATTCGTGCGGCTGCGAGTGCGAATACCCAACAGTTTTTCCTTGCTTCGATGGTTGGTATTGATAGCCAATCGGGGGCCGCCTGCGCTTTCGGAAAAGCAACGTCATTACTCATGACATTTCGAGATGAAGAACCGGTTGACAATAAACCGGCCACGACCTACAAATTGAGCCTGACAAATACTGTCCGATGACATCAACAGATCAGTGTAGAGCCTAAGGAGGAATTGAATGGAAGGGTTTTCAGCAGGGTTGCTGATCGTGCTTGCCCTCGTTCTGGCCGCTGAATTTGTAAACGGATGGACTGACGCTCCCAATGCAATAGCCACGGTAGTTTCGACCAGAGTGATGGATCCGAGGAAGGCCGTGATTATGGCCACAGCGCTCAACTTTGCGGGAGCCATGTCCGGCACAGCCGTCGCTGCCACTATAGGTAAAGACATCGTGGAGACCGAAGCCATCAATCTGGTGACGGTAGGCGCTGCTATGGTGGCGATAGTCTTGTGGAGTACGATAGCATGGCGTTTCGGGCTCCCAACGAGCGAGAGTCACGCGCTGATATCGGGTCTGGCTGGCGCTGCTCTTGCCACCTCCGGGTGGAATGCCCTTTTAGATGCGGGCTGGCAAAAGGTACTGATCGGGCTGGCATTCTCAACCTTTCTCGGTTTCGGTCTGGGATTGATGCTGATTATTTTGATCCTCAGACTTTTCCGGAATGCGACGCCGACCAGAGTGACAAAAATATTCGGAAAGGCTCAGATAGTCTCAGCGGCCTTCATGGCATTCAGTCACGGAAGCAATGACGGTCAGAAATTCATAGGGGCATTCACCCTTGCGCTTGTTTTGGGAGGGGTAATTCCAAAGTTCGCCGTTACGTGGTGGGTGATACTGCTCTGCTCGGTTATGATGGGGATAGGCACATCCATAGGGGGATGGCGAATCATACACACGATGGGATCGCGTATGGTTCGGCTCAAACCTTATCAGGGCTTTGCTGCTGAAACAGCAGCGGCAACAGCTATCGAACTGGCCTCGCGGCTGGGAATCCCACTCAGCACCACTCATACTATCAACACTGCCATCATGGGTGTGGGATCGGCTCGAAGGCTCTCGGCTGTGCGTTGGGGCGTGGTCAGGGAAGTAGTGCTTGCCTGGGTGCTGACGTTTCCGATTTGCGGAGCGATTGCCTGGCTCACGGCAATCATTTTTCAGAGGATTATCTGATCTCAGATGATGCCATTGGAACATCGATGTTCGTTCCGAATATCTCGAATCTTCCGGCCTGACGAGCAACTCATACCGTCACAACTTCACATAATACGCCTCGCCCGCGCACGCCCGACAAAGCGTCTGACCTTCGCGCGCTACTTCGCGGCGATCATTGATTCCTTCTCCGCACTCGTCGCACTTCACTCTCGATACCGGGCGGCCCGGCTGATCTTCATCGTTGATACGCACACGCACACGCTCGATTTTGAACAGTTCTTCTTCAGGCAAAACCTTGTAAGCCTGCAACTGCCGGTCATACTTGTTCTCGATTTCAGGAAAGGCGCGGTCAGCCGCTTCGCGCGATGTGTCCAGCGCCACTACCCGCACAGCTTCGCCCGTCTTCGTGTTCAAAAACGTAGCCGCGAGTTTGCCGTAATCGAGATATTTCATAGTCCGCTTGCCCAACCTGCATCCCGTGACTGTGTTGATCGCGTCGGCAGCGCAGCGGTCTATCTCGACGTACACGATTATGTTTTTGCGCTCGGCCCCTCGCGGATCAGAGATGCCTACACGCTCGCATCCCAGGAGGGCCATCCTCACTCCTAAAACCTGACCCGCGCACATATGACCGTGCGATGTTTCGGCTCGCGCAAGCAGTTCTTCCATCGTCTCCATAGCCGCCTCCTTCAGGGAAGTTCATGCGCTTTCAGAAATTCCCATGCCGTCCGGTTCACCAGATCGAAGCCCCGGTTGTAGTCGTTGTCGTGGCCCGGTATCAGAATGATCTCGACCGGAAAACTACGGGCATTGAGGGCGTCGCGGGCGGCCTTGATCGTCTCAAGCGGGAAGAAAGGATCGTCTCTTCCTATCATCATGGCGACGGGAATCTTTCGCCTCGCCGCATCGATCAGGCGATAAGAAAAAGTGTCGAGCGATCCGAAATTGCTCGACACCGCCGCGTAGTATTCCGATTCGATCAGACCTAATGCTATGGCCATCGAAGCCGATTCCTTGTGACCGAACAGGTAAATTCTTTGCGTGTTGATAGCGCGCTTCGCCTTGATCGATTCGACGAAGCCGCGGAAAAACTCAGGCCCGTCATCCGCTCCGCCCCACCCCGAACGACCGAGCGCCATCGGACTAGCCACGACGAAGTTTTCTCTTACGGCAAGCTCCTGCCATTTCTCTATTGCTTTCTTCGCATCGCGCCCCTTGCCCAGAAGCGGGATGACGAGAGGCAAAGGAGTCGAAGCGTTCGCTCCTTCAGGCGCGAAGAAATAATAAACTCTCTTTTTGCCTTTCGATAAAAACTGCTCTTCTCTGATCAGATTTTTTTCAGACGCGGCGCTGAACGATACGCTCACAAGCAAGACGGCAAGCAGGACGGCGATGGTGTATTTCATAATTTCTCTCTTTGGTCATCGCCTGTTACTGTGAAACATGGGCGACGGGAATCGATTCTGTTCTTTCGAATGGCTTTGTGCCTGTTGCTATCTCGTGAACCGTATGAATAATGTCTGCGCTGTAGTACCTGCTTCCGCATTCATCGCAAACTCCTATGGTGACATCTTCGAGGATTACAAACCCGTTCTTATGTTTGAATGCCTCTCGTCTCACTTTTTTGGGTCGAACTGTTCCCGCGCAAAACTCGCACCTGTAGTCATACATGGCTTCTATTCCTCTAAACCGGTTATCTCATAGACCGTGATTATCAGATAACGACGATTGGTTGTGAAGCGCCCTACGATCCCGATGGGAGTTTGTCCATCAAGGGCAAAACCCTCTACTACATATTTCGTTCCCCTCGGATATCCCTTCTCGATTCCTGCAACCTGTCCATTCAATATGCCGTGTTCAATATGGATGGTCATATCGTACTCCTGGAGCCGAATCTTTTCTCTTATTCGTTCTATAGCTCTTCGTGGCACGCATAAAATCTACCGGCATATAGAAGAGGAAAACAAGACTGCAAATCCTGCTAACGATTGTATAACAGATACGGGCGCCGTCGCTCATTGAATTCGACGAGTCCATCGCGCCATCCTGCTTCTATGTCAGCGACCGTCGCGCCCGCTTCGATCTGACGGCGCAGATGCGCGCTCCCCGTTATTACATCTATCGGCAGGCGGTCGTGAACATATTCATAAGGCGGCTCTTTCCATCCGAAATCATCTTTGTAAAGACGACGTATCGCGCTCATCAGAGCAACGCCAGTGATGGCAGGCTTGAACAATGCGCGATCAGTAACATGAATCTGGAGGCCGCCGCAAATCTCGCCCGCGAATTTATGAAAGGTCGGTTGAAAACGAAGGGGCCGAAACACGACACTCGATAGATTCTCTCGCTTCAATTCTTCCCGGAGCGCGACAGGATCGATGTAAGGAGCGCCGACGATTTCAAAAGGTCGCGTGGTTCCCCGCCCTTCCGATACGAGCGCGCCTTCCATCATCACGCTGCCGGGATAAACCACCGTCGTATCAACCGTCGGCATGTTCGGCGAAGGCATCACCCACGGAAGCCGCGTGTCTTCGAAATACATCTCCCGCCGCCAGCCTTCCATCTCTATCACTTCAAGTTCGCACTCGATCCCGAATTCGCGATTGAACATCCATGCAAGCTCGCCCACCGTCATGCCGTGTCGCATCGGAATCGGATACATTCCGACGAATGAGCGATATTCCATCTCAAGCAGGTTGCCTTCTGTCTGAAGGCCGTTAATTGGATTCGGGCGATCAAGCACGATGAATTTTTTGCCCTGCTCGCGCGCTGCTTCCATCGCAAGCGCCATCGTGTAAATGAAAGTGTAGACGCGCGTGCCTGTGTCCTGAATATCGAAGACGAGAGCGTCAACTTCTTCGAGCATTTCCGGCAAAGGTTTTCGCGTCTCTCCGTAAAGCGAATATGCAGGCAGTTGGGTGCGAGAGTCGCGAAAGGATTGCCACTCGATCATATTGTCCTGAGTTTCGCCGCGAATGCCGTGCTGAGGCCCGAACAGCGCGGTGATATTTATTTGAGGATGCTCGAAGAAAAGATCAGCCGCGTGTTCGAATCGTGAATCAACTGAAGCTGGATTTACGATCAGGCCGACCCGCGCGCCGCTGATTGCGTCGAGTCGCGATTCAATCAAAACTTCGAGTCCGGTTTTCACCCGCACAGCACTGACCCGCCATTGACGTTGAGGACTTCGCCGTTGATGTGACTTGCAAGGTCTGAGGCAAGAAAAAGAATCGGCCCGGCTATTTCTTCAGCAGTGGCCACGCGACCAAGCGGTATGATTTCGCGAATGCGGCGTCGCGTCTTTGGATCATTGAGCGCATCACGGGTCATATCGGTTTCGACCCATCCCGGAGCGACGCAATTGACAGTTATTCCGCGCGGGCCGAGTTCAGCCGCTAGAGATTTAGTCATAGAAATTATCCCGCCTTTGGTCGCGGCATAATGAGAATGAAAGGATTCTCCCCGCTGACCCGCAGTCGATGAGATCAGAATCAGAGTTCCTCGCTTTTGCGGCAGCATCGCGCGCGCCGCCGCATGACAACAGGCATAGATCGATTTCAGGTTGACGCGCATGGTCTCGTCCCACTCGCGCTCAGTCATCTTTTCGATAGCGGCTTCTTTCCAGATGCCCGCGTTGGCGACGAGTATATCGAGCGAGCCGAATCTATCGAGGGCGCGATTTACCAATCGTTCGACGTGCGATTTGCGCGACACATCCGCGTGAAGGATCAGAACATCCGAGCCGTGACGGCGGCAACTGTCGGCCACTTTCTTTGCCGACTCGACATCGGCGCGATAGTTGATGACCACTCCGCTCGCGCCCGCCTTCGCGAAAAGCATCGCCGCAGCCGCGCCTATCCCGCGCGATGCGCCAGTGATGATCGCGGTCTTGCCTGTGAGATTTATCAATCCGAAACCTCCTGATGCTGCCGGACTTTGCGGGCGCTACAAGAGGCTTCCAATGTATGAACAGCGAGAGGGGTATAAACCGCAGAGACGCAGAGGCGCAGAGACCTCGCAGAGAAGAACTCCTCTCTGCGCCAACTCTGCGCCTCTGCGTCTCTGCGTCGAAGTCCCCTCTTATCGATACACATAAAAACCGATGTGAAGATTTTTGATTGAAAACAAAGCTCAGTCCCTCGGCACAGGCAAGCCAGGCTTCAACCTCCCGCAACGTGCGCGGTGACCGGTTCGGTTTGAACGACGCGACGATGCGCGCTCTCGTCGCGCGGGAGGAGATAGGCGAACAGCGCGCTCAGGAGCGTGGCCGAGGAGGCGAAGATCAAAACATTAGTGAAGCCGAATTGCGGCACGAACATATCGAGCGCAGGAGGAGCAAGCGCCCCCACGCCCCATGCCGCGCCCATCATCCAGGCCGACACTGTGCTTGTATGCTCAGGCATGAATTCCTGAGCCATCGCCACATTGACCGGTAGGGTCGAAAGCAGCATGAATCCGCCGAGTCCGAGCAGGATTATGCTCAACGGCCCCGTGGTCAGAAACGCCGCAACCATCAGCGGCCCGCTCAGTAGTCCTGAATAAAGCGTGACTGCGCGCCCTGAAACTCTCTCGGCCATGAATCCGCCCGCAAGCCCTCCGAGTCCGCCCAGCAATAAAAACACCGTCAGGATTCCGCCCATGCCTGTGACTGCATAGCCGCGCTCGCCGAGCAGAAACGGCAGATAATTATTCGTCGTCATCTGAAGCCCCGAACGAATGACCGTTATGAGATAAAGCAGCAGCAACGGCTTCCAGACTTTTTTCAACGCTTCGATGAATCGCCATTTCGTCTCGCCTGTCGTGCGGGTAGTTCTCTTATCCTCAAGCGGCGGACAGATGCGAAACATCACAGCCGTCATCAAGAGTCCGACTATTGCGATGTAATAAGTGCGGTCTAATCCGAATGAGGTATAAATCAGAGCGATGGCCAGGGGGCCGAGCGAATAGCCTACGGTTCCCGACGCTGAGAAGATGGCCATGCCAACTCTTCGACGCTCGCCCGAAGCCGCCGCCGCCATAGCCGCCCCCTGCGGGTGAAACGCTCCGATCCCCACTCCGCCTGCCATCAGAATCAGAATCAACATCGAGTAAGAAGGCGCAAGGCCGATCATCGAAACGAAGACTCCGGTGACTACAGGGCCGAAGACTGCGAATGATCGTCGCGCATAACGGTCTGAGATGAAGCCGTAGAGCGGTTGCATCAGCGATGAAGAGATTGCATAAAGAGGCGCGAGCCAGAAGACCTGCGATGTAGTCAGGTCGAGACGTTGTTTGAGCAGAGGGAGCAGAGGGAAAATTATCGACGAATAGGCATCGTTGACGAAGTGGCCTGCGCACAGGACGGCGAGCGTCAGCTTATATCTTCCGGTCATAAACAAGTCCGGAGAGTCCAGAGAGTCCGGAGAGTCCAGAGAGTCCAGATCACAAGACTCTATAGACTCTCAAGACTTTGAAGACTCTCTGGACTCTTCTTCGAGTGCGCCCGGTCGTAGGCGACCGCGACGAAGTGATTGAAAATGGCCTGCGAAAATGGGTCTGTTTTCCAGTTGACTTCCGGGTGCCACTGAACGCCGAGGACGAATTGATCCGAGCGCGTATCGGTGACGGCTTCTATTATTCCATCGGCGGCCCAGGCAATGGGCAAGAGGTCGCGGCCCACGATATCGATTGATTGATGGTGATGGCTGTTGACTCCGATCTGATTGCCGCCCGCGAGACGGGCGATCAGTGAGTCTTCCGCCATCTGGATGGTGTGCGAGCGGCGATAGAAAACATCGCCCTGCATGTGCTTGAGCGCGCCCGTGACTTCAGATTCTATGTCCTGAATGAGAGTGCCGCCGCGATAGACGTTGAGCGACTGAATGCCGAAGCAGATAGCCAGCACAGGAAGCCGTCGGGCTTCGGCTGCGGCCAGAAGCATGAAATCGGTGTCGTCGCGTTGCGGAACCACGGGGCCGCATTTAGGGCGAGGCTCCTGATTGTAGCGAAGCGGATCGACATCATTGACCGCGCCTGAGAGACACACGGCGTCGAATCGAGTGATGATCGAATCGATGAAGTCAGGTTCCGGGATCAGAGGAACGAGCAGGGGAGTTCCGCCTGCGGCATAGATGGCTTCGCTGTAGGTCTCGCGCAATTCGAAATAATTCGTGTTCCAGTTATAGCGGCACGGTATGCCGACTATCGGACGGTAGCTTTCGCTCAACTCTGTCACCTCAGAAAATGTATAGCAGGCTGCCAGCCTGCGGATTCCCCAATTCTCCTACTTTCAGGGTCTCAACAGGCTGGCAGCCTGTTCTACCTGAAGGCTCCTCTGCATAAACAAGAGCCGCAGAAGCCTGACCCCTGCGGCATCGTGTGTAAAATATCGAAGGCTTAGAATACCCGCCGATACCGGGCTTGTCAATTTAAGCGCGCCAAAGCCAAAATACGCTGTCGCCAATGCCGGGGAAAAAGAGTAAAATGCCACTCTTCACTGGAATCATAACTGTAACTGTTTGATCATCTCCGGTTGAAGACTTTTCGGTAGTGGTGAAAAAGTAATGATGAGGGATGATGAATTCCAATCGGGCTATAGCGAAAAGCTCGTTCACCGCCGAGACGCAGAGCGCGCAGAGACAGCGCAGAGAAGAAAAAAACTCTGCGTTCCCTCGGCGGTCTCTGCGCCTCTGCGGTGAATTTGCCTCTATCAGTCGAGCCTTACTTTTTCATCACTAACGACTCTTCATAGCTGAGGCGGTTCTCTTACGCGCAGATCGAGCTTGCGACAAGAAAAGGTGGGGCTGAAAACATAAGCCCTTATTTTCATAACATCCGAGTCGGGCATCTTTCGTCGACTCGCCGGTTTGGCTGAGAGGTGGGATAGTTCAGAAAGGCTGACGAGTCATGTATATCCCAATCTTGTGAGGAGGCACCTTATGACCAGGAAACTTGTGCGCACTTCCGTTGCTTTCGTATCGGCTGTGTTATTGCTCGTGATGAACGCGACTCCGTTTTTAGCGCAAACGAGTCGCGGGACGGTCATGGGTCAGGTAAACGATTCTTCAGGAGCGATAGTACCCGGAGCGGTCGTAGAGTTGTTGAACAAGTCTACGAATCAGAAACGCACCGCCACAACCAACGACTCCGGCATTTATCGCTTCGATGCCGTCGACCTGGGCGAGTACGATTTGAAGATCACCGCCACCGGGTTCAAGACTTATGTGGCCAAGGGCATCTCGGTGCAGGCAAATCGCATAAGCACGATTGACGCCGCGATGGAGACCGGCGGAGTGGATGTCATCGTCGATGTCAACGCTGAAACAGAAGAGATATTGCAGAAGAGCGACGCCGTGCGGGGAGGCAACTTCGACCGTCAGGAGATAGTCAAGCTTCCTCTGGCCGCGCTCAATCCCATCGCCCTTGCCCGCATATTGCCCGGAGTCACACAGGCCACCGGATCAAGCACATTCGGAAACGGCGGTCAGCAGACACAGTTCGCAGTCAACGGGCAGAGACCGCGCGGGAATAACTACCTGCTCGACGGAGTCGAGAACAACGACATCTCGGTAGGCGGTCCGGCTCAGACGATCAATAACGAAGACGCCATCGCGGAGTTTTCGGCCCAGACGGGGCTTTTCAGCGCCGAGTTCGGCAGGGCGGGCGGCGGCGTCTTCAACGTGATAACCCGGTCGGGAACCAATGAATTTCACGGGACAGCCAGATGGCTCTATCTGTCGCAGGCATTCAATGCGCTCACGAACGGGAACCGACTTTCGGGACTCACCGAGCCTTCCGTATTCACTGAGAACATATTCGGAGGAACAGTCGGCGGGCCGATCATCAAAGACAGAACCTTCATCTTCGGCGGGATTCAGGCCGACCGTTTCCGATCCTCGGCCAACACCGGAGCATTCACCGTACCGACGGCCGCAGGGTGGGCAAGGCTCAACCAGCTTTTCCCGCAGGGAGCGAATGCGCGAGTCGATCTCTACCGCACGATCTTCGGCTCGCTGACAGGGGTGACTGCTCCCACTCTCATTTCGCTTGACCGCACGGGCCAGACTAATCGCGGGGCCATAGAATTCGGAAGAGTGGGCATACCCTTTTCCAGTGTGAGCAACGACCTTCAGTTCTTAGTTCGCGCAGACCATACGCTGAATCAGGATCACCGCCTGTCATTCCGGTATTCGTTCGACGACTCGATCAACACGCCCAACGGAGTCAACGGCCCCGGATTCGAGTTCATATTCGACGGGCGCGACCAGAACTTTCTGGGGAGTTACACGTGGGTGATAAGCCCTTCGTGGACGAACGAATTCCGCGGATCGTTCGGGCGAATAGCATTCCAGTTCCCGCTATCTCCCAACAACAACGAACTGGCCGAGACCCTTCCGGCTGTCAGCATTTCAGGCATCTCCGGCTTCGGAATTCAAACCAACATTCCGCAATTCCGCATAGCCGACAACTACCTGTTTCAGGAGACGATGACCAAAGTCTTAGGCACTCACACTTTCCGATTCGGAGGGGAGTTTTTGCGTCAGATAGCCGAGCAGCGTCCGCCTTTCAACGAGCGCGGCTCTTTCAATTTCCTTGCTGGCGGCGGGTTCACGGCCTTCGCTAATTTCATAGACAACTTCAGCGGATTTCGCGGCTCGGCCAACAGAAACTTCGGCGACCCGGTCTATCACCCGAACCTGTTCCGGCAGAGTTACTTTTTCCAGGACACCTGGAAAATGCGTCCGAGCCTGACGCTGACCCTGGGGCTGAGATATGAAAACTTCGGCCAGCCTGCCAACAGCGCCTTCGAGTTCCCGGCCTTCGCAGGCTTCGACCCGGCTCAGTTCCTCGTCCCCAACAAAGTCGAGCAGGACAACAACAACTTAGGCCCTATCATCGGATTCGCCTGGAATCCAAACTTCAGGTCAGGCGTCCTCGGTAAATTGTTCGGAGATGGCAAGACGGTCTGGCGCGGAGGGTATCAGGTCAGCTATGACACCTTCTTCAACAACCTCCTGTCCAACATTGCCGCCGATTCGCCCAACACCATCAACACGACGAACACAGACGTCCTGCCCGGTTCATCGGCGACCAGTCGCGGAACAACCAACTGGTTCCCGAACGCCATACCGGCGACCGCGCGCACGCCCACTCCTCTCGACACGCAGACTTCCGTATTCAGCCCGAACATTCGCAACCCTTATACGCAAAGATGGTCGCTCGGTTTTCAAAGAGAGTTGCCCCATCAGTTAGTTATGGAGTTGTCTTATGTCGGATCGGGAAGCCGAAAGCTGTTCGTCACTCAGGACATCAATCCGCTGATAAGCGGAGTGAGGCTGCATCCGCAACTCGGCGTGCGCCGCATTCGAGACAGCGGAGCGAACTCGAATTACAATTCGTTGCAGCTTCGCGTCGACAAGCGGTTCTCGCACGGGTTCCAGATCAATACCGCTTACACGTGGTCGAAGTTTATGGACGACGTGAGTGAGGTCTTCAACACGAACAGTTCTCCCTCGTCTCTGGCCTCGGTGCCTGTATTTCAGGGCGGACTCAGGCTCGACAGAGCGGTTTCCGACTACGACCGCAGACATCGCTTCATCGTCGCTTATGTATGGCAGATACCGGGTCCGAAATCCGGCATCCTCGGCCACGCGCTCGGCGGATGGGAGATAGCTGGAATCACGACATTCCAGACCGGGACGCCCTACACGATAGTCAACGGCGCGGATCGAAACGGCGACGGGCTTGCCGGAGGGGACCGCCCTGACATAGGCAATCCAAATGCGCCGCGCAACACTCGCGCAACCATCAGCGCAACTTGTTCGACCGGATTCCTCAACCCGGACACAGGACAATGTGTAAACCGAAATGATGTTTACGTCGTGCAGGGTACAGGCTTCCCCGGACCCACCACGCTGGGGAGGAACACCGAGCGAACCAGCAAAGTGAACAACTTCGATTGGAGCCTGTTCAAGACATTCCGTCTCACTGAAAGGTTCAGGCTCGAATACAGGCTTGAATCTTTCAATATCTTCAACCATCAGCAGTTCACAAACGTGCCGGGGCGCAGCGTAGTAGGCTCGCTGTCCGGAGAGTTCGGCAACTTCGAACTCACCAACGGCGGTGGAAGGGATATGAGAATGGGCTTGAAGCTGATCTTCTGAATCAGAGCTTTGAAAAACGGTCCGGCAATGAAAGCGCCGAGCAATCGAGGGCGATTCCTTCGATACGATTGACAAGAGCGAAGGTATCGAAGGAGTCGCCCTGTTTTTTCATATCCAATCTCAGGTAAGGCATCAGCAAAGCGGGCAGATGCCGAAGTATTCTTTGAGCATCGCGTCGGCGGTTTGCAATGCGCCTTCTACCCACCCTTGAGCGTCTGAATACGCTTCGCCGCAAATATAGACCGGTACGCCTTCCAGAGGATTGAGAATATTTTTCTTCACGTTCTGACTCTTCACGCCGATGTTCCATGAATTCCAGCCGCCGCCGAACGGATCGTCGCCCCAGTCCTTGAACGACGCATCGATCACATCGGGCGTGAATTGAAGCCCGTGTATGACGGCCAACTGGCGTTGCACCTCCGCTACCATCGCCGCAGGCGCGCGGTACTCGCGCCAGCCCTCGAACCCTTCACCCTCTTTGTCGGCTTCTCCGATGAACCATTCCGGCCCCGCTTCTCTGCCCGCCTGTTTGCGCAGGCCGCGCTTGGGCCTGAAGCCGTCCCAGAATCCTATGTTCAATCCGTCGTCATAACTGGCCATCAGCATCGCTCGCCCATCGGTCGCAGGCTGGCCGTCATCCTTTGGCCAGTAGTAGGTCTGGCGCACAGGCAGGTCAGTCGTAGTGCGTCCCTTCTTGACGCCCGAGGCAAGCCACCACGGGCTTTTGTATGTCGTGAAGAGTTTGAATAACGGTCGCGGAGTGACGCTCTTGATAAGTCGGCTGACGCGCTTATCCTGAAGCACGGGGCTGTTAGGCGTGATCAAATCAAGCGCCCGACGCGGCATCGCAAGTATCAGAGCTTTAGCCTGAACCGTGCTTCCATCCTCAAGATGAAGTTCGATGACCTCGCCATTCCATGCAAAGCCGCTCACGGATTTATTGCACACGATATTGCCGTGCGCTTTTTTGACCCTCTCACTGATGGTCAGAGGAACCTGCTGGAAACCTTTTTTGAATCCCTCGTATTTCGGATCGACGCCGAAGTCGGACAGATACCATGGAATGGCATCGGCAGCATTCCAGTTGCTCAACGTAGATTCGTATCCACCGGCGGCAAGCGCAAGTTGATACGCCTCGCCGCTGATGACTCGCATCAACACCTGCCAGAAGCCCTGCTTGTAAAGCGGATTGCCGTCGAAAGTGGCTTCCTGAGCCATTTTTCTCCGTTGGGCTTCATTTAGATTCGGGTTCGTTATACCCGGCACGATCTGATCGATGGCGTTGATTGCAATCTGTCCGGCAGTCTGGCCGGATTCGAGAAAGGTCAGATGATAAGGCACGAGCGACGGATTAGAGGTGAAATCCGACAGCCGCAGATGAACTCCGCGCAGGTAGGAAATATTGTTTGGCTGATCGACGGGAAATGGATAAGTTTCGATGCGATCAGTCGGGTCTGCATCTCCATTCAAAACCTGAATCAACTTTGTGATGACCGGCTGCACGGCTGGAAGAATGCGCATTCCTCCAAGTTCAGCCGTCATATTGGGAATGTGAGGCGGAGTTACAGACAACAATCGCCCGCCCACATGATCGCTGGCCTCGAATACTGTCACACGACTCTTGCGGCCTTCGGTCAACAATCGCCACGCCGCATACACTCCCGATACGCCGCCTCCGACGACAGCGACATCCAGAATCTCATCCGTCATACGCGCTCACCTCCCGTTTTTTTCGTGATTTTGATAAGCCATGCGCTTTCAGGCTCGTTGTAAGATATGGTCGCCGCGGAAGAATATATTTATTACTTCAAGGAATCAAGCCCAGAAGCGGGCGCAACAAGATGAATCTTTGAAATGAATTCGAATTCTTTTTTAGATATGATCCTCTCTGCGCGTCATGTGATTGAGTATATGTTCAAACCTTGGTCAATCAAGCCCGATCACGAAGACCTCTTCATCTCTCATTACGAGCAAATGCTGCGGTGGGCGATGAAACTCTCAGGTCAGGATCATCAGCTTGCCGAAGATATCCTACACGACGCTTTCATCCAGTTC
This sequence comes from Blastocatellia bacterium UBA7656, assembly GCA_002483445.1. GTDB lineage: Bacteria > Acidobacteriota > Blastocatellia > UBA7656 > UBA7656 > UBA7656. Next base: position 35,394 of record DLHY01000033.1, on the reverse strand, counting down.
ACTCTCGCGCGCCCCGATCTCGCGGGCATTCAAAACCTTGAAGCCTACCTCTACACGATGCTGCGCAACCGCCATATCTCGCGCGTTCGGCGCAGCGCGCGATTTACAGAGAGCCTGCCTGTGATGGAATACGACTCGGCTGATGCGGGACTTCGAGTCATAGACCCGCGTAACCGGATACAGGCTCAGGAAGAGCTTTCGGCGATCTGCCGCTACGCCTGCGCGCGGAAGGAGTCCTCAAAAGCCGGAAGCATTCTGATACTTCGCTTCTTTCTCGGCTTCTATCCGACGGAGATCGGGCGGATAATCAAAGGCTCACGCGCTGCGGTCGATTCGTGGATTTCGGTGGCGCGAGCCGAAGCGAGAGCTTTCCTCGATGACAGGCGCAATTTTCATTTCATCCGTCAAAGCACAGCAAGTTCATCACAGTGCAACTCGGAGGATGATTTCCTGACCGATCTGCGCCGCCAGGTTTCCGATTCGCTACAGGGAAAGTGCCTCTCTCCACGGCAGCTTGAAAAACTTTACGACGAGCGCAACTCTCAGTCGCCCGACGCGCCCGCGCTTGGCCACATCGTCAGTTTCAGGGATTGCCTCGACCGCGTGTGCGCGATTCTTGGTCTTGCGCCGCCTTCGGATCGTCACCCGACTGATTTCATAGGCGCTGATCGAATTCCTAAGCGAGGCGCGACGGACAAAAGCATTTCATCAGGCATCAATCTTCGCTCGCAGGTCTTCGAGCATTTTCCTCGAAAACTTTTCGTCTCGGTAAACGGTTTCTTCCTCGGCTCGCATTCGATCAGTTCTCAGTCAAACGAACTAACGATGAGCGCGCGCATCGATGAACAGATAGGCTTTGTCGAGATTTTGAGCGAGCAGGGCTTTCTGCTGCTCGCTATGGATGTCGAGCCTCCGCCAGTCGGAGACCTCGAACAAGAGGCGCGAATCGAGATGAGCGGCGGTCGCTGGCTCGAAGCTATGTTGAGCTTCGTCGATTCGCGGCCTGAGATTCGAGTCTATTACAACGATCCGCAATTTATCGAAGACCCCGCGGCTACTGAAGACAAGGATGAAACGCAGGTTGCCGATATTTCGATCAAAGAAACTCTGCGCCCCGCGCGGCTGATGGATTTTGCGCGTCGCCTGTTCAGTCGGGATTTCCTGCTTCGACCGGCCACGATCACCTCTATCGTGGCGATGATCTTTATCGCGGCTCTGCTCGTGGCCCGCCTGCGCCCCTCTGCGGTCTCGGCGGCTGAAATGCTCGACCACGCGCAGGCAGTTGAGAAGGCGGCTATCGATAATCCTGAAATCGCGCTTCATCGCACTTTGAGTCTCGAAGAACGAGAAGATGGCAATCTGATTTCGCGTCGCAGAATCGAGATATGGCAAAGCGGACTGAAGAAATCCCGCCGCGTATTCGATGAGCAGAATCGACTCGTCGCGGGCGAATGGATAAATGAAAAAGGCGCGACTATTTTCGACAAGGCGAGCGGAGTCAGGCGACTGAATGCGCCTGCGGATTTGAGCCACGTGGATGCATGGCGACTCGAACCGTCGGCTCAGGTATTTTCCGCGCTCATCAAGAACAGTGACCGCGCCCGGATCAAAGAAGATTCGCTTTTCTACCGAATCAGTTTTGAAAGCGACGAGTTGAAAATCGCGCTCACTTTGAACAAAGCAGATCTGCACGCTATTGAGCAGAATCTCGCGGTCAAAGGCGGTGCATCGAGAGTTGAATACAGACTTGTCGAAGAAAGATTCGAACGCGTTCCGAGGCGCGCAATCCCTCCGTCGGTGTTCGATCCTGATGCAAACGTCTCGAATTCGCTTGGCGAAATCAAAGGAGAGATGAAAGGCGCAACGCCTTCTTCTTCGAGCGATGCTCAGGCTGTGGCATCGGCTGACCTTGAGGTTGAAGTGACCTATTTGCTCGACCAGATCAGGGCGAATCAGGGCGAGCAGATAGAACTTGCGCGAACGAGTCAGGGGAAACTGCTCGTTCAGGGAATAGTCGATTCCGATGAGCGAAAAAGAGAAATCGTTCGCGCTCTCGATCCGGTCATCACGAACCCTTCTGTCCGGGTCGAAATACTCACCGTCGCCGAAGCGAAGAAACTGCGGAGGGGCGGTTTTTCAACTGCGCGCGCTCAGCAGATAGAAATCGGCGTGGGTGCGACCATACCGATTTACAGTGAAATGAAAACGCATCTCGCCTCGCGCGGCATAACGAGCGATAACGAAGAAGAAATAAATCGATATTCGAGGCAGTTGATGGCTCTCTCGCGCGAGGCGCTCTCTCACGCCTGGGCGCTGAGACGCATCATTCAGACCCGCGCGAACGAGTTGAGCGAAGAGGCGAGCGCGCGCAGGCTTTCGATGATTCGCCGTCACGCTCTCGCATTCGAGCAGCAGACTGCTCGGCTTCGCGCGGAGATGGAAACTATTCTCGGTGTCAGCGCGCCCTCGATCGAGGCAGAAGCTATCGAGATCAAAGACGAAGCGGCGCTTGTGCGAGCAATCGCACGGCTTGTCGAGACGGCTTCATTCAACGATGAGGCGGTGCGGTCGTCGTTGAGCATTTCGAGCGCAAGCTCGACAGCGATGGTGAAAACCTATCAGTTCCGGCTTTCACTCAGAAGAGCCGAACAGATAGCGGCGATTATTAAAACAGTGTCCGATCTGCGATGAGGAGTCTTTGAGGTAGAACAGGCTGCTAGCCTGTTCATGCGCGGAAAGCATGAAAATTTGGGAACCCGCAGGCTGGCAGCCTGCTCTACCTGCGATGAGGAGTAGAACATGGTTTCAAGAAAATTTGCTTCGATTCTCACCACGATTTTAGTCAGTCTTTCAACCTGCGTGCCGGTCGCGGCGGATAATACCACGATGGCAAGCGTAACCGGCACGGTCGTAGATGTGAAGGGCGGGGCGGTCGGTCACGCAAAGATCACGGCCATAAACGACGCTCGCGGATTGCAGAGGGAAACCGTGACGAACGACGAGGGCTATTTCGAAATCCTTTTCCTCCCGACGGGCGTCTACACGCTCACGGCTGAGATGCCAGGTTTTGCTACGATAAGAGTGACACAACTCGAAGCGCAATCGGGCGTCAACCGCCGTCTTATGATAGTCCTTCAGCCGAGAGGTCGGGCTGAAACGATTATCGTGAAAGCGTCGAGCGTGACGGTCGAGGCAAGCGATGCTTCATTGAAATACTCGATCACCCGCGAGCAGGCCGAAACTCATCCGGTTTTCATCGGCCCGAATGGCCGCACAGTTCTCAACACTCTGCCTCTGATAGTTCCCGGCGTCTCGCCTTCGCTGGCGCCGGGTGAGAGAGGCGAAGGACTGAGCATCAACGGCTCGCGGCCACTCGCCAATGTCTTTTTCCTCAACGGAGGAGACAACAACGATGCCGAGACATCGATAGCCGCATCGCCTTTTCCCAATCCCGACGCATTGCAGGAAGTCACTATCACAACGAACAACCACAAGGCCGATCAGGGAGGAGGCACTGGCGGAATCATCAACGTCATAACCAAATCCGGCGGCAACGATTTGCATGGAAGCCTTCGCTACATCTTCAATCACGAAGCCCTCAACGCGCGAAATTTCTTCGCTGCGAACAAGTATTACAACAGGTCGAAGAACTACGGAGGGCAGATCGAAGGACCGTTCTACATTCCGAAACTCTACGATGGCAGGGAACGCACGCATTTCTTCTTCGATACTGAGGGGTATCGCTTCGCAGGTGATTATACAACCCGTATAGACGTGCTTCCTGTCAAAGAAAGATCCGGCGACTTCAGCGATTATCCTGCCGATCCCAATGATTCTTCCTTTGCGCGTCAGCCCATCGATCCGCTGACTGGCCAGCCTTTTCCCGGCGACATCATTCCTGCGAACCGTATAGATCCTCTGGCTAAACTCTACCTGGACAGGTTCATTCCTCTGCCGACATTCGGCGACACTCAAGCCGAGAGGCCGACACGTCAGGTCTATTACTTCACTCAGTCGACACTACGGGCTGATCACAGGATCAATGAATCGGACACGTTGAGCGCGACATACTTCATCAACAAAGTGGCAAACAGATATGCGGTCTACGATTCACCTGACGGGACCAGAAGAGAAACCCGCGCAGATCATAATTTCGTGTTGAGCCATACGCGCATCTTTTCAGCGAGGACTGCAAACCAAATAACCGCCACCTTGATCAGATCAATCTATCTTGATCTGGTCGACAGGCCGGGATTTACGGGCATTGATCCGAGCCAGGTGGGTTTTATCAGAATTCGTCCACAGACGGAAAAGTATCTCAGTCTGCCTGTGCTGAATATCGCCAGCGTCCGGCCCGGAAAAACGGGAGATGCCTTTGAACAACGCTATATCCATACAAGTGTCGGGGTGCTAGACCAGTCTCGCGGCGAAGGCTACAAGACAACCTTCTCGATCAAAAACGATCTGACGCAAGTTCGCGGCTCGCATCATTTCGGATTCGGCGGAGGAGTGAGAGTATTTCTCTTCAACAGGTACGTTCCAAACAACAACGGCGAATTCAGCTTCCAGGACTCGAATCTGCAAGGAACCGGCAACGGTATCGCCGACTTTCTGCTCGGTTTGCCGATAGCTTACCAGCAGACGACGGGCAGCATTCAGTATCAGCGCCAGAAGTCTTACTTCGCCTACGCGATGGACGACTGGAAGGCGCGACCGAACCTTACGGTCAATCTCGGACTCCGCTATGAGCTTGCGCCGCCAACGACTGACAAGATGAATCAGGTTGTGGTGTTTCGCCCAGGCCAGCATTCACAGCGAATCCCTCAGGCTCCGGAAGGCGCACTCTTCGCCGGAGACCCTGATCCGGTTTTCGGGACCGTGCCGCGTGGCGGCTATGGTACTGACTTCAACAACCTGGCTCCGCGCATCGGCATTGCGTTTTCGCCTGAAGGGAAACGAGGCTGGCAGCGCTCGATTTTCGGAAACGGGAAGACAAACGTTCGGGCCGGATTCGGAGTGTTTTACGCTTCGACCTACGGACAGCATTTCTCACAGTTTTCCAACCTTGAGCCATTCCTGACTGCCGTTTACTTCAGCGATACTCCTTTCTTCATCGGCCACACAGTCGGAACCTTCGCTAATCCTTTCGGCTCGAATCCCAATCCGTTTCCAGCAGACCCGGAGAATCGCCCCTTCGGCTCCTTCAGAAACCTGCACACTTTCGATCCGACGTTCCGCACCGCTTACACATACCACTACAATCTGACCATTCAACGAGAGCTTCCAGGCATCTTCATGTTTGAACTTGCATACGTCGGCAACAACAGCTTTCACACCGACCGCGAGCGCGAGTTGAATTCCTCGATCCCCGACCCCAGCTTTCCCGGCGCTCTGAGGAATCTTTATCCGGAGTTAGGTTCCATAACTTCGCAGGAGAGCAGCGGGCGCGCGCGGTATGATTCGGTTCAGTTGAGGGTTTCAAGGCGGCTCAAAGGCGGGCTGTTCTTTGACGGATTCTATGTCTACAGCAAGGCGCTGGATAACTCTTCCGGCCCTTTCAGCACATTTCACCCTTCATCGAACCCGCTCGCCTATACTTCCTCTTACGACAGGCCCAACAGTACCGACCCGCTCAGTTGGGCGAGGTCATCTTTCGACCGCAGGCACAGCTTTGTTATGAGCTATGTCTACGATCTTGGGTTCGGCAAGCGGGATGGCGTCGTCGGCAAGATTGCCAACGGATGGCGGATCGGTGGATTCACTCAATTGCGCTCAGGTCTTCCAATGGACATCAATCAGGCGATCACAAAAAACGCAAACGGCAGACCCGATCTGGTCGGCCAGTATAAGAGGCCGGATCCGAAGCAGGAGCAAACGATCATCGTCAACGGCTCGCCGATAACAGGGCATTTCTTTTTCGATCCGAGGGCCTTCCGTGTGGTAAGGGACGGCAGCGGAACTCTCGGTCGCAACATCTTCGACGGGCCGGGGCTGAATTTCACTTCGATATCGGTTGAAAAACGGACAAAGGTATTTGGGGTTCATGAAATCGAGATTCGTGCCGACATCTTCAACCTTTTCAATCAGGTCAATTTCGCTCAACCGAACCAGAGCGCCGAATTCGAAGATTTCGGGCAGGTCTTTTCCACTCTGAGCGCACGACAGATTCAACTATCGCTGAGGTACAGATTTTAACCCCCTGAAAGTAGAGGGAAAAACGGGTGCCTCCCAGTAAAAAACCGGGGCCATTCGGCATTTATTCTGAGTGTGATTACCAGTAGCAGACACTCGATTGAAGCCTCTTCTTTAACGCCGCTCTCCGGGCTGCAAACAATCGAAGAGACCGCTCCGACGGTCAGCCCTGCGGCGAACCGCGAGGAGATGTCTGTCCTCCTGATTGATGATCCCCGACTGTTAGAAGATCACATCGAAGCGTGGGACGGTCTTGCGATCTCGGCTCTTGAACCTAATGTGTTTTATGAATCGTGGATGCTCCTGCCGGCTCTGAGGAAATTCGGCTCAGACAAAATTCGAATCGCGCTCATCTATGCCAAAGACAAAGCGCGACCCAACGGCCCGCCGGTGCTTTGCGGACTCTTCCCCATAGAATTCCAATCGCGTTACAAAGGGCTTCCGCTCAAGGTTCTCCAACTCTGGCAGTATGTCTATTGCTCTCTTTGCACTCCGCTCGTGAGGGCCGATTGCGCGAGCGAAGTTCTATCAACTTTTTTCAACTGGCTTGAAAGAGAAAGAAGCGAGCCGTCGCTGATCGAATTTCAGTCAGTGTCCGCCGACGGGCCTTTTCATCACGCGCTCATAGATGCGCTCAACCAGAGAGCCGCATTGAACTTCGTTTCGGACATGCACACGCGCGCCCTGCTTCGTCCCCGCGCTGACGCCGACTCCTATCTGCGCCGTGCCATGTCGCGCGAGCATAGAAAGGATTTGCGTCGCAAGGAAAGGGCGCTTCTCGAATTCGGACAAATTGAGTATTCAGTTTTCGACTCAGGCGAAGACCTTCGCGCGTGGATTGAAGAATTCCTCGAACTTGAAAGCAAGGGGTGGAAAGGCAGGAACCAATCGGCGATGGCCTGCGATGAAGCGAACCGAGAGTATTTCATCGCTGTCATGACCGAGGCTTTCCAAAGAAACAAACTGATGATGATGGCATTGAGGCTCGACCATCAAGCCATAGCCATGAAGTGCAATTTCATTTCAGGCGCGGGGTCATTCGCTTTCAAGATAGCGTTTGACGAAGACCACGCCCGCAGTTCTCCGGGCCTGCTGCTCGAAGTCGAAAATGTTCGCCGCCTTCACCGTCAGCCTTCAATCCAATGGATGGATTCGTGCGCGAGGTCGAATCATCCTATGGTCAACCGATTGTGGCTTGATCGCAGAGCGATACAATCCATCCTCATCTCTTCGGGCCGTCGAGCCGGCGACCTTGCGGTTTCGCTTATGCCGCTTATGAGATGGCTTCGCCGCAAAATGAGAAACGACGATCGGATGAATCATAAAACCGAGGTGAATCATGAGTTCCGCGCTGATGACTGAAAAACAGGAAATCGAAACGGCTCGAACCTCGAAGCGAATTGAATTCGAGGCCGATGCTTTCCGCCGCAACTTCAATCGAATGCCGTTTCGCGTCCGTCATCGATTGAGCGATCACCCGCTGTTCGAGTTGCCGCGGCTCATCGAACTTGCCCGCCGACTCCCCGAAGAAAACATAGAATATAACGCGGGGAACATACCCATAATTCAAGACCCCACGTTGACACCGCGCACAGGACTTTCGATAGAAGAAACCATTCGCCGCATAGAGGAGTGCAATTCGTGGATGGTGATGAAATATGTCGAAGACGATCCCGACTACGCCGAACTTTTGAACGAGTGCCTCTCCGAGGTGGGAGAATTTTCAGAGCCGCTCGATCCGGGAATGTGCAGGTTTGAAGGCTTCGTGTTCATCTCTTCGCCCGATGCGGTCACGCCCTGTCACATCGATCCTGAACACAATTTCCTGCTTCAGATTCGCGGCAGAAAATTCGCAACCATATTCGACCCTTCCGACAGACAGGTTCTTTCAGAAGAAATGCTCGAACGCTACCTTTCAGGCAGTCACCGCAATCTGACGCTCGACCCGGAGCAGATCAGCCGAGGCATTCGATTCGAGCTAACCCCCGGAGACGGCGTGCATATTCCTGTGACTGCGCCACATTATGTCAAGGTGGGCGACAATGTATCGATATCGTTCAGCATCACTTTTCGCACGCCCCGCTCTGATCGCAGAACAATAGTCTATACCGTCAACTCATACCTTCGAAAAAGAGGACTCTCGCCCGCGCCTTACGGGCGGTCGCCGGTAAGGGATTCGATCAAGCACAACTCCTATCGCGCGCTGCGCCGCGCCCGATTTCTGGCCAGTCGCCTGATGGGACGCTGAATCACCAGCCGCGCACTGGCCCTCATCGTCGAATCCGGCCTCCTGCTCCTGCCTCATCGGAATCCTTGAGTTGCACTGCTGCGATTGACAAAGGGCTGTCCAACAGAAAACTGCGCCGCAAGCTTTATTTAGATATGAGCGGGAGCCGTGAGCCGCGTTTCCGTGTGCCGGATCACGTAGAGATTCCCGAACATCGATTGCGCCCCGCCCTTCCTGAGTTGATTCATCTGAGTGGGCTGGCGAGCGACTGAGGGTGTTCAGCTTTTTATTGTGAATGAAGCGCCGCGCGGTGAATTCGCGTCGGCGTTTTATTTTTTCAGATGGGGTTTGTTCTATTGATCGCCGAACGGTTTGTTGCCTGAGAATTTTCTTCTGATGATAGCCGCGTACATTTCGTCGAGCAGTTGAAAGTCCATACTCTCGGCAGCCGTGACCATTATTTGATATCGCTTCTCAAGGTAGACCGGATCGTTGAGTATGTCATCGCTCGTGATCGTGCTTGCTCTATCACGGAAGGCCAGGATTCTGGCAGGCGATTGCGAGCGAGCAGTGGAAGACTCCGGGCGAATTCCTGTCTGCATTCGGATTATGTTGCTGCTCGCGGCGACCGGGCGCATTTCGGGCCGCTGTGATTTCGAGGCGCTTTGATGCGGAAGATCGCAGTTGCTCAGAGACAAGACCGAAGAGGAAGCGCGGCGGGTTTTCTTTTCAAGGTCACGGGCCGTTTCGCTCCACTCCGGGTAGAGGCGGGCATAAGGAGAGGCAAGGGCGATGCGAGAGGCTCGTTCGGCCTCTTCGATCCGCCCGACTTCCATCAATTCCACTGCAAGACTGTTTTGATAATCAAACCAAACGGACGGGTGTCTCGATGAGATAACCTCGACCAGTGATCGCAGGCTCTCAAAATTGGCCGCTGATCTGTTATGGTCCCCGTCTACGCTTTGAAGGATTCCAAGGTTCCATTGCGACTGAAGAAGAGCAAGAGGATCCGAATATTCGTTCCGGCAGGATAAATGTTTGGCTTCAGTGAAAAGCCTGCGCGCAAACTCATAGTTGCCTTTATCGAGGTAGGTTCTGCCAAGTAATTGTATCGCTCTTGCACGGTAAGAAACCGGACCTTCTTCAAACACCTTCCCGAGCAAAACGCGAGATTCTTCCGTCCGTCCCTCCCACCTGAGACAAAGTCCCTTGTAATAAAGCCCGATATTTTCAAACTGAGGGAGAGAAAGCGCCATCAGTCTTTCGCTGATTGCTTCAAGAAAATTTATTTGTCGGAAGATATGGGCATCTTCAGCCAGAGAGACAAGTTTGCTTCCATAGTCGAAAAGAGCTTGCTTTGTAACAATTCCTAGAGATAATCCCGCAAGGCGGATTTGAAACTTAGAATCGCCCAAACCACAGTTAGAGGAGAAAGAAATGAGATCGAAGCTTCTTCTGGCCGTTTTGTTCATGCTCCTGCTTCCTCTGGTCAACTCGCCGCTCAAAGTTAGCTCCTCGATCAGCACCACGCCATATAGCGGCATTGCATTCGCAGGTCATGTAGGCCCTGGTAATGTATGGTGCGAATGCGAATGTCCTGAATGCTCGCACGCACGGCTCTCGACATCGGGCAGCGGTAGCGGCGGCTTCTCGAAGGACGTTCCTCAAAGCGAGACCCCTCAGAGCGAAGTCCCCTCGGATTCCGATTTCGGAGCCGATACTTTGCTGACGATGTTGTTGATCCTTCTCTGGATTCGGTTCCGAGCATAAATACTTTCGCTCCGTGATTGAGTCCGACTGATTCTTTTTTGCAAACCTGCCGCCGACTGCATGGCGGTACGGGGGTAGTGTGCCTTTTTGCAGCGCCCGTATTCTAATCGCATCTGCTCGAAGGCGCAAGTAATTTTTCTACCCCGGAACTGAAGGCTATCCAGCCCGTCTCTTTCGGTGGGTGGATATTGTTGTGCCAGTTTCGTTTTCTCTGGCAAGCAGCAACACCCCTGACTGCATACCTCGCTTTGCGCTTTTGATCAAGGCAAATCTCTTTTGTTGACATTCACACAGGAGGGGGGGTAGAATCCCACCGTTTTTTCGAGCAGTAAAATCTCAAATCCGAAAAGGGGGAAATGCGAATGACTCGGGAACCAAAACGGAAGTTCCACCTGATATTGTTGCTTTCGGTTCTGTTCGGAGTGATGTTTGGCGCTATAAGCTCTCCGTCCAGCATAGTCCCGTCAGCACTGGCACTGGACGGCGGGGAATATATTTGTCCCTCAGCCGATATTCCGGCGGGCTGCGGCAGCTTCGGATGCAAAACTAAGTTTAAGAATGGGCATAATGTGCAAGTATGCTCATTGTACAACACCGAAAATGGCGTGATTTGTAATCAAACAATAGACTGCGCTTGGGAACCCCCTCTGATCGAATAGTTGATCCGAAAAGCGATGTAAGCGAAGGGTTATCGCGGGCATCGCTCAATTTGAATCCCCTTTCCCCGAGTTGGAGGCTGAGGAATGTGTTCAGGGTTGATCATCTTCATTCTTGTGAGTTTCGCCTTCTCTTTTCCTCAATCATCTGCCAAGCGTCAGCCAGACAGCCAAACACGCGAGAAGAAGCCGACTGACATCTGGTTTGAGCGCGCGGAGTATCTCACCTGGGACATCATCAAAGATGCAAATGATCTTCAGCCGTTTGACCGCGCGTTGTTGTGGGCTAAACTGGCTCAAGCCTGGGAAGACACCAACAAGGGTCGCTCCCGCGAGTGGATGAAAAAATCGGTCGAGATAGTTGAAGACCGACCCTTGCAGGAAGATTCCATCACCCGTCAGAAACGAATCGCCGCTGCTCACGCTTTGTTTCCGATCATCGCACCTATAGATTGGAAGTTGGGCGAACGACTCACAACGATTCTGGTCGAGGATGCCGATAAGCTTTCTGATGCTGACCGCAAAAAAAATGGGGATACGCTCGCCAAAGCCGCACAGATCATCGTTGAAAAAGATCCCAAACGCGCCGCTCAACTCGCTTCAGCATCCATTCGCGCAGGCTCGACTCTCTCTCTCCGTTTATTGTGGGACATCAAGAAGCATGACTTTGCGCAAGCGATGTCGCTCTTCAACGAGGCTCTGGAAAGAGCGCAATCAACAAACGATATTCGACTTCTCTCCGCTCTGGCGCAGTCGATTTACATATCTCAGGGGGCTGATCGAAAACAGCTTCTGCCTGATGATGCCTGCACAAAAGTTCTTGCGCTCATGGCCGCCTGGATCACTCGTGTGCCTGCTTCGCCCCAAGATCAAACCAATAGTTGCCGCCTCGCTCCATTAGCCGCTGACCTTCTCCCCGAATTCGACAGACTGTTGCCTCAACAATCTGTCGCTGTTCGATTGGCGTCGGCCATATGTCAGGATTCATTACCTTCAGGAGCGCGGGCCGAAGTCGCCGAACAAACAGGCGATCAACCGCTGAAAACGTCCGACGATTTTCTCAATGCGGCTGACCGCGCGGCGGATTCATTCAGGCGTTCGGTCTACATCCTTAGAGCAGCTAATTCCGCAGTGCAGCAAAAAGACTATGACCGCGCCCTTTTCATTCTCGATAACAGAAAAAGCAGCATGCACGAGCAGCATCTTGGAGCCTGGAACGACGCGCGCCGTGAATGGGCATCCCTATCCGCTCTGGAATATCTCAAACGCAAAGACTTTCAAATGATGCGAAAAGCCATCGCGGACACTCCAATCCATCTGCGGTGTCACGTGGCACTGCGAGTATCTGAAAAACTGGCTGATGATCGAGACCCTTCCGCTATCGAACTCCTTCAGGAAGCTCGCAGCCTTCTGGACAAGGCGGATTTATCAGAGAGTCTTTACAGCTACCTGCTGCATTTGACAATACTGTATGCGAAAGTAATGCCCGCTGAAACGATGTCTGTCTTCAACGAGGCGGTGAAGGCGATAAACCGCGCCGAGCGGCTTAAATCGAGAGATTCTGCAAACGAAGCGGACTGGAGTTGGCTGTCATCGAGTCTTCCCCTTTCAGTTCTGACGGGCGACGAGATAGGCGCGCGAGATGCGCTTTCATCCATAGAGCCGCGCATGACGCGCATCGGATTGAGATATGGACTGCTTCGCGCCACGCTCGAAAAACATCGCGCTGTGTCCAAAGAGGAAGCCACGAAATCAAAAGGGCAAGGCGATGTCAGGCAATAGCCGAATCGGGTTGAGGAGATACCTTCTTCCGTTAGTCCAATGCGCGGCGGCTTTCATCCTGGCGATGTTTGCCGCTTCGTATTTCGTTTCATCGAAACAAAAACTCGCCGTTCAGCCCAGGCCATCGCCCTCCCGCTCCACTGAAGGTTTCGATTTCGGCCTCATCCTGAGACAAAAATCAGATGCAGGACCCGATGCCGGATACAGGATCGACATTTCTCATCTCAAGGCGCGCGACGGCGCACGCTTGAGCGCGATAATCGCCGAACGACCGGCGATCATCGTCGCCGTTGATAGTGAGTGCGGTATGTGCAAACTCGCGGCTGATCAGATGCGTTACGAGCGCGATCAGGCGATCAGCGATGGCCTTGCGTACTATGTCGTGTCTTTCACATCAGAGTCTTCCTCTTTCTTCAGCTTCGCTGATTCACTTGGGATCGACGCGCCCGCATTCCTATGGGCAAAGGAGGAGGCGCAACAGCCGGAATCGCTATTGACGATGGTTGTTCCGTCTCATCTGATGATCGACAGCAAAGGCGTGATCATTGGCAAGTGGCCGGGAAGCAACGGGAATAAAACTGTTCGTGAACGGATGGCCAATCAGATTGTCGCTGACCTGCAAATCATGAAATAAAAAGTCTGGAGCAATAAGCGGAGCGCCAGAACATCTGCCGCGTCTCCAACGCGGAATTGTTTGTTTGACGGTTCCAGAGGTTTCACCTCTGGCTACCTTCTTCGAGCCGCTTCGCGGCTCATAACAAATTTTCAAACAGCTTTTTTGACAGGCATGAAGGCTTGAGTCATTCAGGAGGGATTGCTCACAGCGGGTTCCTTGAGGTTTTTGATCATTCGCTCAAGCTGAATTTTTTCCAGCACCATGCTCGCCTGATTCACAAGCACGACAAGCTCATTGACCCCTTTCATTTCCCTGCCGCCGGGGTAATTGTCGCCGTAGATGATGAACATCGGGCGCGAGCGGCATATCAGCGGCAGCACGAATACCGAAAGTCCGGGCGGGCTTCCGCCCAGATGCGAAAGCATTATCGAATGCAGAGGGTCTTCAGGCATCGGCCCGATGTAAGGCCGCCCCGTCTGAGCGACCCAACTGAATATGCTCTTGTCGTCAAGCGCAAGATGGAGGTCTCTCACCTCTTCATCTACGGATTTATCCGGCACCCTCGTCTTGAATCCGAACTGGCCCAGCCCGCAGATTTCATTCTCTCTCACGAGAAACAACACCCCGCGGCTGCATATCTCGCTGGCGTACCGCATGACGAGCAGACTCACTTCCACTTCGAATGAGTGCGAGCGCAACTCCATAAGCAGCGAATAAAGAACGTTCGATATCGAAGAATGGAATTCCGCGTAATTGCCGTTATTGGCAGCAGTCCTGCCCACTCCTTCTTCTCCCTCGACCAGGCTTCTTATGTTGGCTAAAGCTTCCTGCTCTCTGACCCTCACGGGCGGAGGCAGAGGCTGATCATAGGGCCGACGGCGATTCGATTCGTCGGCCTCTTTGGCCGCTTCGAGCAGCACTTCGGCGATGTCGAGTCCGTAGGCGAGTTTTATCTCGCTCGGAGGAAGCAAGAGCGCGTCCTGATTCAAGTCGATCCAGAATCTTCCCTTGCCTATGCCGATGAGCGAGGCGACGACAGATCGTATGTGACGCTTGGCGGCCCCTTCGAGGTCTTCTTTGGTCATCACGCCGCTCTCGACTATCAGGGATTCAAGCCCCCAGACTCCTTCTTCTCCGGCAACTTCGTTGAGGCTCTTCATCACGCTCGTCGAAATTTTCTGCTCGCGAACCAGCCGGTCGGCGAGCGTCTCGCCCGGCACAAGCGAAGAGAAGGTCACTCGCCCGTCCTCGATGAATATCTTGCCCTGAAAATCCACGCCTTCGAGCGACAACACTCCCGTCTTCCTGCTGAGTGCGAGTATTTGCAGGATGTCGGTCAGCGCGAAATCGCTCAGGTTGCCGGTTAATTCCATGTCTACTGTCCGAGAAGAGTCGTTACAAGATCGCGCAACTGGCTCATCGAAATCGGCTTCGAAAGGTAGCCGTTTGCGCCCATCTGCATACCTCGCTCGATATCGTCTTCAGCCCCTTTGGTGCTGATGATGATTATCGGCAGGTCTTTACGGTTTAGCTCATTGCGAACCTTGCTGACGAATTCAAGCCCGTCCATATTCGGCATTTTGATGTCGGTCAAAACGAGATCGAATTGGCCGCTTTGAACCTTCTTGAGCGCGTCCGCGCCATCAAACGCCTGAGTTATATTATCTTCAGTTATTCCATCGAGCCTTACAAGGCTCATGCACAATAACTGTCTGAAGGTCGTCGAATCGTCAACCACAAGCAAAGACTTAGTGCTCATTCTCCCCCCCTACTTCACGCGAAGCAAGCTCATGAAACCTTCTATGGTTTTCAGTTTTCTGTCGGCTGTCGCATACAACTTAGAACTGACGAGCGCCGTGGCTGCGTGTCCGGCCAGAAGTTCCAGCAACTGATGATCCAGCGCCGAGAGTCTTCCCTTATGCGGCAGCAGCTTGTAGATGGCTATGACTCCCACCACCCGCTCCTTGATCTTGAGCGGGATGCAGGCGCACACCTCGCCGCGGTCTCCGGCATCTTCGGTGAAGAAGGGATCGCCTTTGAGGGCGACTATACCTTCCAGCCCTTCGCCGAACGCAACGCGCCCGCGATCGAGGCGGGCCGCGATCTCGCCTTCCCACCCTGCCAAAACGAGTTCGCTGGTTTCTTCATCTACGACGAAGAGTCCGAATTCTTCCGATCCGATGAGGTTCATCAGAATTTCTTTTATGCACTGAACGACCTCGCCGGGATCGAGAGTCGAATGAAGCTGATAGCTGGCGACATAGAGGTTGGCCAGGTTTTCGTTCTGCTCTTCGACCTCGACATATCGCTGCGCGAAGTCCTTGTTCTCGGCCTCTATCTCGTGAAATCGCCCGTCGAGGAAATCGAGCTTCTGACTCATCTGCCCGTTTTCGAGACGGAGGCGTTCGACCTCCCGCATAAGAGTGCCGGAAAGATCCATCTTCTCTTTCTCCAGTTGCACTATTCGATAGCGCAGCCGCTCGTTTTCCGACATCAACTCTTCAGTGAAAGCCCGCCCCTTGCGGAACATCTCAAGCAGTTCTTCGCTCTTGGAAAATAAAGTCAGTATTTCATCCGGCTTCTCCGACATCTATTATTCCCCCTCTCATTTCAAGTCCTGAATAGTAATGTTCACCCTCACCTCGCCATAGGCGGTCGTTATGGGAGCCACAAGAGTTTCAAGGCAATGGTCATAGCTTATATTCGCTCCACTGATGACCGTCGGAGGACTCATCTTCAGAGTGACTCCCCCGTTGTTTATCTCCGAGATCGCCCTTCCGGTCGCCATGGAAGCAAGCTCGGCGATGGCAGAGCGAACCATCGGAGTCAATCCTTCGCTAGGCTCTCCGATCATGCATTCGGCAATACGGGTGGCCGTGAGCGAGTCCATATCGAATATCACGCGCCCCTGCGCGTCTCCCATCAATCCGATGATCGCCATCACCTCTCCGCCCGCGACAGGGGACGGGCGCATTTTTATCGAGGCAACTTCGGCGTCCGAGCAAACGACCTCCTGAAACAGGTGGGTCGTCGAATCGATGAAAGTCTTTACGAATTCGAGCCTCATGATCTCTCCTCAGAAAGATGTTAGATTGTTAGAGATCGGATGTCAGCGAAAACAGCGTCGCTCGCGCCGTCCGGCTTCCTGATGATATCTAACATCTGACATCCAACATCTCATCCTTGTCCATCACCTTATCAATCGCCCTTTTCAACTCTTCAGTCGTCACAGGCTTGGGGATGAAGCACTTCGCCCCGGCGGCGAGCGCCTCTTCGATTTTGTCGCGATAGCTGACCGAACTGATCATAATGACTCGCGCCTGGGGGTCGGCTTCGCAGATGCGGCGAACAGTCTCGACCCCTTCGAGTCCCGGCATCACGATGTCCATCAAAACGATGTCCGGCTTGAGGCGGTTGTAAGCCGAGATCGCCTCATTGCCGTTGGCCGCTTCGCTCGCCACGCAGTGATCGAGGGAATCCATCAAACGCCGCAGGCGAAAGCGGGCGAAAGCTGAATCATCGACTATCAGACAGTTGAGCGGCCCCTTTGCCCCGACGGACGCTCTTTTTTCATTTACCACAGATGCTACCTCCTGTTTGCAGGCGCGCTGACATTCGAGATTAGATACTGCGCCAGTTCCTCGAGCGACACGACCTGCTCTACGTACCCCTTGTTTATCGCCACACGCGGCATACCAAAGATAGTGCAGCTATCCTTGTCCTGGGCTATGGTGTGGCCCCCTGCCCTTCTGACTGCTCCCATGCCTTCTGCCCCGTCGCCTCCCATCCCCGTCATGATGAGCGCCGCTGCCTGATCCCCGTACTCCTGAGCGGCTGAGCGGAACAACACATCGACCGAAGGCATGTGACCGTTGACCGGCCCGGTTCGCTCCAGGGCGGCCTCTGCGCCCGTCGGTCTTTTTCGCACGGTCAGGTGCGCATTGCCCGGAGCTATCAGCGCCGAGCCTGCGGTGGCAAGCGATCCGTCGCGCGCCTCTCTCACTTTGATCGCGCAAATTTCATCCAGCCATTTCGCAAACAACGCCGTGAAGCTTTCAGGCATGTGCTGGACGATGACTATTCCGGCAGGAAAGTCAGCCGGAATCTTAGGCAGCATATACCTCAAGGCGTGCGGCCCCCCGGAAGACGCCCCGATGGCCACTAACTTGATCGGCCCGCGGATGGTAGGATCGCGCAGCGGCCCTGTCCGATGAACAGGCGGAAGGATGAGCGGCCCTGTTACTTCCCGCATATCGCGACTGCGAGCCGCCGCTTTCACCTTTTCGATAAGTTCATCTGCCACATCGCCCATCTGCGAAGAACCCTTGGGCTTGCACACGAAATCGAAAGCTCCCATCTCAAGCGACTGAAGCGTGAGCCTCGCCCCCGTTGTAGTCAAAGAACTCAACATCACGACAGGTATCGCGTATCGCGATACGATCTGTTGAAGCGCCGTCAGCCCGTCCATCCTCGGCATGTTCACGTCCAGAGTGACGACATCGGGGCGCAGTTGATCGACCTTGTTGATGGCGAACGTGCCGTCGATTGCCGTAGCGACGACCTCTATCTCCGCATCGCGTTCGAGCAGATTCGAGACGAGTTTGCGCATGACAGCCGAATCATCGACGACGAGCACTTTTATCTTTCTTCCGTTAGCTACCATAAGCTCCTATCCCGCTCCCGCGACCCCTCTCATAACGCACCGCTTTTCTCATCAGCGACCCGGCGTCGAGTATCAACACCACGCGCCCGTCTCCCAGCACGCTGGCCCCGGCAAGCACATCAGAGTGCAGCCATTCGGCATCAAGCGGCTTGATGACCAGTTCCTGATCTCCGATAAGGGATTCGGCGACGACTCCGAATCGGCGACTTCCTATGCGGATGACGATGACGAAAAATTCATTCTTCTCTCCTCGCATCACAGCGCCCGTGCCTCCCCGCCTGCGGTCGTATCCCAAAACGACGCCGGGGCGAAGCAGGGATATGAACTGATCCCTCAGACGGTAGCTCTCAAACTCGTCGAGAAAAACTATATCCGTCTGTCTGGCGTAGGCGATCTCTCCTATCGACAGCAGCGGGAGCGCGTAGAGCCTGCCGCCGGAGGCGAACAGCAACGCCTTTATGATGGCAAGCGTGAGCGGCATCCTCAGCACGAAGGCCGTCCCGATTCCGTTTTCGCTCTTGACTGTAATCGAGCCTCTCAGCTGCTCGATCACAGTCCTGACAGCGGCCATCCCTATGCCGCGACCCGACACGAGCGTGATCTCTCTTGCGGTCGAGAATCCCGATTTGAATATGAGCGAGAAAGCTTCTTCATCAGTCATCACTGGCGCTTCGCTATCGCTCACGACTCCCGTCTCTATGGCTTTTCGCTTCAGAGCGTTGACATCCAGGCCGCGTCCGTCATCAGCCACTTCTATCACAACCTGATTGCCTTCGTGATAGGCGCTCAACATGATCGAGCCGGTGGCAGTTTTTCCGGCGGTCTCGCGTTCTTCAGGCGTTTCAAGGCCGTGGTCGACGGCGTTGCGGAGCAGGTGAAGGAGCGGCTCGTAGATCAAATCAACGAGCGTGCGATCAAGCTCCGTCTCTCCCCCGGTGGTGATGAATTCGATCTGCTTGCCGCTCTCGGAGGCAAGCTCGCGCATGGGG
Source organism: Blastocatellia bacterium UBA7656 (assembly GCA_002483445.1). Lineage (GTDB taxonomy): Bacteria > Acidobacteriota > Blastocatellia > UBA7656 > UBA7656 > UBA7656. The sequence continues at coordinate 16,499 of DLHY01000033.1, read as the reverse complement.
CGGGCGAATCGCTTGAAGACATTCGAGATGGCCACCATGCGCATCTTGAGAACGCTCTTTTGAAGCTCGGCTATCAGCTTTCCCATCTGCACGGTCGCGCCGCTGAAGCGCGTGAGTTGATCGCTCGAAGGCATCACCTGTTCAATCTCTGTTCCAATCTGATTCATCATCGAGCGCGCCACGACCATCTCGCCCGCCAGATTGAGCAGCGCGTCTATGCGCGAAGCTTCCACGCGAACATAATCCTGTTTCCGATGCGACGCCCCGTCTTCAAGCCTTCGCGCTTCTTCTTCATCCGCTCGCGCCACTGTCGTTTTCGATTGAGCCGCCGGTTCGGCAGCCTTCATCATCGCGCCCGATTGAGACAGTTGATAACACAACCTCTCGACTTCAGCGGAAGGAATGTCGATAAGTTCTTCCTGAATTATCGCGGCGCGAATCGAATCCAGGCTGTCGAGTATCAAATCGACGAGCGCAGGCTCGAATTCCATCTTGCCGTCGACCACAGTCGAGATGAGGTCTTCTATGCGGTGAGCGACTTCGGTCACTCCTTCCAGATCGACGCAGGCCGAATCGCCCTTTATGGTGTGGGCGGCGCGGCGCAATCGCTCGATGGTTTCCTCATCCGCCCCGCGCGATTCCAGGGCGAGGAGGTCCTGATTCATCTCATCGAGAATTTCGAGCGACTGATGGCGGAAAACAGCTATCAGTTGCTCCATCTCTTCTTTGCCGAACTCATCCATTGCCATTCCCTTAAATCGTGGCGCAAGCTGTTAGCTTGCGTGTCTCCAAATTTCAAATCTTCAGGGCGCAATCTGACAGATTGCGCTACAACACATCTCCTCACTCTTCGAGCTTGTAGGCTATGCCCTTGTTCTTATGAAGCATCGTGAATCGATTCGACAGCGCCTGCAAACTTTCCGCATGGCCTATGAACAGATAGCCCCCCGGAATGAGGCAATTCGTGAACCGGTTGATGAGCCTTCGCTGTTCGTCGAGGTCGAAATAGATCATCACGTTTCTGCACCAGATCACATCAAGCCCGCGAAGCCCGTTGTCGTGCTTGAGATTATGGTAATCGAAAACGACGTGGCGCTTGACTGCGTCGGAAATGAAATAGTTTCCGTTCTCCATTCGAAAATACTTCTTGAGAAATCTGTCATCGACTCCCTTCATCTGCTCAGGCTTGTACATGCCCAGTTGCGCTCTTTCGAGCGCGGTGAATGAAAGATCAGAGGCGAACACGCGCACAGACCATTGATCCAGATCGCGGATCTCTTCAAGGAGCGACATCACGATAGTGTATGGCTCCTGCCCCGTCGAGCATCCCGCGCTCCAGACTCTTATGGAGCGCGCGCCTGCTTTCCCTTTGCGCTCACGGATGCGCGGCAGGACGGTCTTCTGGAAAAGATCGAACTGGGGCTGATTACGAAAGAACGACGTTTCGCATATCATCAGCATATCCAGAAGCGATGAAAGCTCCTGCGATTTGCCGGGCTGACGAATGAGGCTGTAATACTCGTAAGCGGTTCGGATGCCGAATTCGTCCATGCGCTTCTTGAGGCGCGATTCGAGAAACGTCCGCTTCTCAGCGCCGAGGCTGACGCCGCACTCTTCGTATATCAGGTCGCGGAACAGCCGGAACTCGCTCTCGGAGAGAGTGCTGACCCATCCCCGATTCGCTCCCAACTGATACGGCATGTCCGACCGAAATTCGCCCATGCGATCAATCCACCTTTAGACTGCCACCTGGTCTGCCGATGCCTGCGACAAGACCTTGACCACCTCATCAAGCTCGCAGACGACTTCTTCCTTCAGCGCCTTCCTCAAATCTATGAGCGTCACGTATCTCTCGCCCAGGTTGACTATACCTTCGACATAGCTCGCGCCCACCTCGTAGACGATGTCGGGAGCAGGCTCGATATTTTCCTGACCGACTCTTACGACCTGCGACGCTCGGTCAACTATCAATCCCAAATGCTTCCCGTCCAGATTGGCGATGATGATCCGCTCTTCCTTCGTCTGGCGGGGAGAGGCGCGCATACGCTTTCTCAGATCCAGCACGGGAACGAGTTGGCCTCTGAGGTTCATCACCCCCTCGACGTAGTCGGGAGTTTCGGGGACGGGCGTGATGTCGCGCATAGGCACCACTTCTTTCGTTATCAGAATATCGACGGCGAACTCATTTCCTCCGACCGTGAAAACCACAAGCTGCTTTTTCATATCTGCCTCGTTTCATTCGTGAGGAAGCCTTGCGCCCTGCCCGTTGCCGGGAAGCGGCCCGTCATAAGAAAACGGATGAACATAATCCTGTCCAACCTTGAACTGAGAGATAGCCTTGTTGAGATGCTCGCTCAACTCGACCATTCCCTGAAGCGTCTGCGCCGTCTCGTGCGCCCCGGCTGATGTCTCAAGCGTGATAGAGGAAATTGTCTGCATCGCTTCGGCCAGATTGCGCGTGATTCGGGCCTGCTCTTCGGAAGCGGCTGAAATCTCTTCGATCAACTCAGCCGACTGGCGAACAGCCGACGAAATATCGCGAAGCGAAGTCGAGGCTTCTATCGCCACCTGAGAGCCGGAGACGACTTCCTTCAATCCGTAGTCCATAGCTCCCAGAGCTTCGTTGATTTCGGACTGAACGGTCTTGATGAGGCTGCCGACATCGCGAGTGGCGCGGGCGCTTCGCTCGGCGAGCTTGCGGATTTCTTCTGCCACGACGCTGAATCCGAGTCCGGCCTGTCCCGCATGGGCCGCTTCTATCGCGGCGTTGAGAGCCAGCAGGTTGGTTTGCGAAGCGATCTCGTCGATAAGGTTGATGATCTCCGATATTTCAGTGCTGCGTTTGCCCAGATTGCGCATCTTGTCGGCGGTCTGCTGCACGGCGGCGTCTATGCGGGTCATCGCTTCGGTGGTGAAGCGGACTGATCGGTCGCCGGTTTCTGCCATATCGAGAGCGCGGCGCGCGGCTTCGGCTGAAGCTTCGGCGTTGCGCGATACCTGAGTCATCGAAGCGGCCATCTCCTCGACGGCGCTCGAAGTATTGGTGATTTCGTCGGCCTGACGCTGGCTGCCTGCGGCGATCTGTTCCGAGGCGGCCAGAATTTCGGTCGCGGAGGATGAGACTGAAAGCCCTATCTGTTTGACCTGAGTCACCATCCCTGAGAAGTTGTCGAGCATACGATTGACGGCCTCGATGACCTTGCCCAGAGTTTCGTCTCCCTCGTCGGCTCTACGGGTGAGGTCGCCGTCTGAAACCATCGAAGCGATAGAGAGGAAGTCCTGCATACTCTTTTCAAACACGGCTTCGGCCTGTTCGCGCTCGGTCACGTCGCGCAGTATTCCGCGAAAGCCCATCGCCTCGCCTTCGGAGTTTCGAACCAGCGAAATCGAAGTTTCAACATAACGCCTCTCGCCGCTCTTGCGGCTCATCTGGTAAGCGAAGCTCTGCTTCGACACCCCTGTGCGATAAACTTCGTTGAAACCCTCTTGAACAGCCTTGAGTTGATCCTTGTCGATATAATGGTTGTAGTTGAGACCCATAAGCTCGTTGGCGGGGTAGCCGAATATTTTTAACAGCGCGTCGTTGAAGAAAGTGAGCGAGCCGTCCAGGTCGATTTCGTAGTATCCATCCTCTACGCTTTCGATGATGCTGCGATATTTCTCCTCGCTCATGCGAAGAGCCTCGCGCTGCTCCTCTTCTTTTTCGGCGGTATCGGCCAATCGATCCATCATGTTGTTGAAGCCGTGAGCGACTTTTTCAAGCTCATCCCTGGTCGAGATGTTGACTCGGGCAGCGGTATTGCCTGCGCTGACTTCTTCGGTCACGCCCAGTATGTCCTTGACCTTCCTCGACACGCTCTTGGCGAACAGGAAGGCGAATCCTCCGAACAGAACTATGGCCGCAAGTCCTGTCCCCACTATCCAACCAACCATCGCGTGCGCGGGCGCATGAACTTCATTGTTGCTGTTATCGACGACGAACAACCATCCCAGTCCGGAGAAATTGAAGCCGGTGCCTTTGTATCCCTTCGACATCTCGAAGGAGAGGATTCGTGCATCCGCGTTGTTCGTCTGCCGGTTGATGCCGCCTGTGTAAAAGGTTCCTCCCTCGCCCGATTCCGCGCGACCTTTAAGCTGCTCGCCCAACCCCTGCGGATTCTCAAAGCGGAGTCTTCGGAACGCTTCTTCCACATCGAGATTGCGAAGCTCCGCATCGGGGTGAAGAATGATCTGTCCCGAACGACTCACGGCATAAGCGTAACCGGATTGATACTGCTTGAAGCGCGATATGAAATCCTGAGCGTCCTGAAGATTATATTTGGCTTTCAGCACGCCGCTGTATCCGCCGCTTCGCGAAGGGATGGCGACACAGATTTCCATGCTGAAGGTTTCTGTTGGCTTGTCGAATTTGACATCTTCGATGTAGATGCCGCTCTTCATCGCTTCCTGCCACCATCGCTCATCGCTTTGAACCAGGTCTTCCGTCTGCCAGGTCATCGCGACATTAAGCCCGTAGCGGTCAGTGAAGAACATCCGCTCGAATACGCCCTTGATGGCTCGCTTCTCCTGAAGGAATCGGTCGAGCGTGTCATCTCTTCTCAGCGCATGTGTATCCCGATATCGCTCTTCGAGCAGCTTCGTCGTCGTCGCATCGGGAATAGCGTTTATGCCTGCGCTCTGGGCTTCTCGCGCGCCCCGCTCTGTGGCATCGGCAATCGCATCATCGCTCGCCAGAGAACGTATAAACTGGATGTTCTCGAAGACGATCAGATCGACGGATTCAGCCGTCGTGGCGGCAGAATTGCGGAGATTGGCGCTCGATTCTATCGCCTTGTCAAATCCGAAATAGGCCACTGCGCACACGACTGCGACCGAAACAGAGGTCATCAGCAGCACGACCAGAAACAATTTCACTTTGAGTGTTTTGAGTCCGAGACGGCCCAAAAGTGACAGCAGGTCGAATCGAGATGATCTCACACTTCCGCTTTGCTCTTTAGCTTGGTTCATTGCTTCGCCCATATTCCGAATTCCCCTTGCCGTTCACCTGCACCTTCGGAGGGGAAAAGATGGTGATGCAGGTCGGCCATACAACCTCTGAGCAGCCGGTAGTTCTTTTGCTCGTAGTAGGGTCCCAATCCATCTGGAGGGGCCTGAAAGGGGCAAGCTGTCATGACTGAACAAGCGGCAGAGCAATTCCATTATCCCGATAGACGGAGGGGCGTCAACACTATTCTCTTTTCATATTTTTGCGGCAGACGCCCGTATTATGACCGCTGCGGGGGAACAGTCAATACTATTCTTGTCGGAAAAGTAATCGCTCAGTTATGGGAGGAGAAAGTACGATAGGCTGCCCTCGGGTCGTAGAGACCTCAAGGCTCTCAACAGGCTGGCCGACGGTTGTACCTCCCGGAGCGGTCGAATCTGAAAAGACCTGTGGGGCCGACCATCTCTGGTCGGCCCGACCCGGAGATCAGGTTTTATTTGAAATCGAGATCGCTTCAAGCTGGAGCGTGACAGATAGCCGTCCCTGCGCAAGCTTCAGCGAAAGCTCCTCAGTCTCAAGCTGTTTGTAACAACTGACACGCTTGATAAAGACATCGCCGCGCTCGCAACGATGGGAGAAAGCAGCCAGCCCGTCATCGGATAAAACACGCCTGCCGCTATGGGGATACCTATGACGTTGTAGATGAACGCCCAGAAGAGATTCTGTTTGATCGTCCTCATCGTCGCCCGCGAAAGACGGATAGCCGTCACCACCCCGCTCAGATCGTCGCTGATCAGGGTTATGTCCGCCGATTCAATCGCCACGTCTGTGCCAGTCCCAATTGCAATACCTGTATCGGCAGAAGCCAGGGCCGGAGCGTCGTTGATTCCGTCGCCGACCATTGCTACGATTTTGCCTTCCTGCTGAAGCCGCTTTATCTCAGCCGCTTTTCCTTCGGGCAACACTTCGGCAAGCACGCTTTCAATGCCCACCTCGCGCGCGACCCGTTCAGCCGTGCGGCGGTTGTCGCCCGTTATCATCACGACTTCAAGGCCCATCCGCTTCATCGCTTCGACAGCCGTTTTTGACCGAGGGTTGATTCTGTCGGCGACTCCTATAAGCCCTGCCGCTCGCCCGTCGACGGAGGCAAACATCGGAGACTTGCCATCGTCGGCAAGCCGCGCGGCGCGCTCCGTGAATTCGTCGAGTAAGATATTACGCTCGCGCATCAGCTTTTCGTTTCCGAGCAGAATGTTTCTCCCATCGACTTTCGCTTCGATCCCGTGACCTGCAAGAGCGTTGAACTCTGTAACATCACTCAAGCGAATATTTCGCCTTTCGGCTTCACGCACTATCGCTTCGCCCAGAGGATGCTCGCTCGCTCGCTCCGCAGAAGCTGCGAGCAGCAGCAGTTCATCTTCAGCGATTCCATCCGCGACGAAATCGGTGACCTCAGGGCGGCCCTCTGTGATCGTCCCCGTCTTGTCGAGGACGATGGTTTGAAGGCGATGCGCTCTTTCGAGAGTTTCTCCGCCTTTGATGAGTATGCCTCGCTCGGCGCCGCGACCTGTTCCGACCATGATCGCAGTCGGAGTCGCAAGCCCAAGCGCGCACGGACAGGCGATGATCAGCACCGACACGAAATTTATCAACGCCTGTGAGAGTCGTGTCTCGGCGGGCGACAGGAAAAACCAGACGATGAAAGTGACGACGGCTATGAGGATGACTACGGGAGTGAAAATGCCGCTGATCTTATCGGCCATCTTCGCGATGGGCGCTTTCGACCCCTGCGCCTCTTCAACCATTCTGACTATTTGTCGAAGCGCGGTGTCGAGGCCCACTTTCGTGGCGACGAAACGAAACGATCCGGTCTTGTTGATCGTGGCTCCGAATACTTCATCATTCGGTTTCTTCTCGACCGGAAGGCTTTCGCCCGTGAGCATAGATTCATCGACTGCGGACGCGCCTTCGGTTATGCGACCATCGACGGGAATTTTTTCGCCCGGTCGGACGATGATAGTGTCGCCCACCAGGACTTCTTCGACAGGGACATCCATTTCGTTTCCGTTTCTGACGACTCGCGCGGTTTTCGGTTGAAGCCCGATCAATCGTTTTATGGCTTCCGAGGTGCGGCCCCGTGCGCGCGCTTCAAGCATACCGCCGAGGAGTATGAGCGCGATGATCACCCCTGCGGCTTCGAAGTAAACAGGCGGCAAGTGATGGCCCGCGGCAAAAAAACCCGGCCAGACGGTAGCGGCGACCGAGTAAAGATAAGCCGCTCCCGTTCCCACCGCTATCAGCGTGTTCATATCCGCGAAGCGATGGCGCAGCGCGCTCCACGCGCCGCGATAAAACTGAATGCCGCTGTAAAAAATCACGGGCGTTGTCAGCGCAAGCTGGAGCCATTCGACGCCTTTGAAATCAAGCGCCGCGATTCGCCCGTGCGACATCGCTATCACAAGCACCGGGAGAGAAAACAATGCCGCGACGATGAACTTCCGACGCGCGTCGCTATATTCTTCCTCTTCCATCCCGGCGGCGTGGTGATGCATATCCGAGCGCGGCTCGCTCGCCCCATATCCGGTATCTTTCACCGCATCGATCAAATTACTGACATCGGTCGCCGCCGCGTCATACTCGACCGTAGCGCGCGAGGTCGCAAAGTTCACTGCTGCCGTGTGAACGCCCGGAGCTTTCTGCAAACCCTGTTCGATGTGATGCGCGCAGGCGGCGCACGTCATGCCGGTTATCGGCAAATCGACGCGCTTGAGGTCGACTACTATCTGCGGCGCGCGTCTCATCGGCGCGAGAGTGACGAGCGCAGGCGATGCCTGAGCGAATAGAGCAGGATCGGCGTCGAACTTCTGCTTGCAGGTCGCCGCGCAGAAGTAATAAGTTATTCCGTCGTAGATGCTCCGGCCCGCAGCCGCAGCCGGATCGATCATCATTCCGCAAACAGGATCAAGCACGCTTGTCATCGTTTTTCCCTCTTCAGAAAAAGTGGCGCAAGCTGTTAGCTTGCGCGGCCCCCGATCTTGACACTTCGCGGCAAAGCGCAATCTGACAGGTGGCTCTACGTCATCGCCTCCTGAGTTTCTGCCGCCTGGGCGCTATGTGATTTACAGTCGCGCTTTCGATAAGCCCGCAGACGTGGCCGGGGCGATCTCCCGCCTCGTCCCATTCTTCGAGCGCCGCTGCAAGCGTGCGCTGGTGGCGGCGCATTTCTTTTATTCGCTCCTCGGTTTCTTTGAGCCGCTGACGCACGATTTCGCGCACGTGACTACAGGGACTCTGGCCCGCCTGCTTTTCGGCTATTATCTGCGCGATTTCGGCGAGCGAAAATCCCAACACCTGAGCGCGCTTTATGAATTCGAGCCGCTCAAGCACATCCTTCGCATACAACCGATAGCCGCTAACGGTTCGCGTCGGCTGACCCAGCAACCCCTGCCTTTCATAAAAGCGCAGGGCTTCGATGCCTATGCCGGAGAGTCGCGATACTTCGCCTATTTTCAGCATCGCGGCGCTTGCTTCATACTCAATCATCGCTTTCTTCATACCAGCATTCTAAACCCTGTAGTCGCCTACAGAGTCAAGAGATATTTTCGGAGGCTCGCGGTTTTTTTATTTCGGGTGTTAGGATTTGCTCTATGAACAAAGACGCGATCATCATCGGAGGCGGAATAATCGGCTGCTCCATCGCGCTGAGGCTCGCCAGCGAAGGCTTGAGCGTCGCAATAATCGAGCGCGGAAAGATCGGATGCGAAGCCTCACGCGCTGCGGCAGGGATGCTTTGCCCTCAGACGGAAAAGCTTGAGCCGGGCGCATACTTCGACCTCTGCCTTCGCAGCCGTTCGATGTACTCGGACTTCGCCGCCCGCGTAAAAGAGCTTTCAGGGATAGACTCCGAGTATCGAGATGAGGGAACCATATTCGTCGCTCTCGATGAAAACGATGAGGAAGAATCGCGTCTGTGGACTGACTGGCAGAAGGGAGCCGGTCTCAGTCTCGAACGCCTGACCGTTGATGAATTGAAAAAGCTTGAGCCTTCGGTGAGGGATTCAATCGCAGGCGGAGTCTTCATACCCGGAGACCATCAGATTGAAAATCGCTTGCTCATGGACGCGCTCTCGGTCGCCGTTCGCCGCGCAGGAGTGACGGTCATCGAAGGCAGAGAAGCTTCATCGATCACTGTCGGCGACAACCGGGCAACGGGTGTGATATGCGAAGGCGAACGGATGGAATCGGGCGCGGTGATAGTAGCTGCGGGTTCGTGGTCGGGCCGCTTGCTTGAAAATTTTTTGCCGCAGGTGAATATAATTCCCGCTCGCGGTCAGATGATCGCCCTCAGAGGCGACCGCGTGCCGATGACGCGCGTGCTTCATTCGAAGCGATGTTATGTGATACCTCGAAGGGACGGGCGAATTCTCATTGGCGCGACGGTCGAGTACGCGGGATTTCACAAAGCGATCACGGCGCAGGGAATCAATTCTCTGCTTGAAGCCGCGATTGAGTTAGCGCCCGATCTTGCCGGTTTCGAGATTGTTGAAACGTGGTGCGGGCTGAGACCCGACACCGAGGATCATCTGCCGATCATAGGAGAGAGCGGAATCGATAATCTGCTGCTTGCGACGGGCCATTTCAGAAACGGGATACTGCTTGCGCCCCTGACCGCTGAGTTGATTTCAGAACTTGTTCTCAGGCGTCGAGCGCCGACAGAAACTCTCGCATTCGGAGTGGGAAGGTTCAAGGAAGGATTCGCGCAATCTCAGGCGAGGGATTGAAAAACATTTAGGACGCGCCGCAGCATTGGACGATTCGGTCGATGACTTCTCCGATGAGGCGATCCGGCGTCGAGGCTCCGGCGGTGATGCCTATTCTCACTTCGCCCGTGGGCAACCAGTTTTCCGTTACGGTCTCTTCCTTTTGTCCCATCAGCTTATGTCTTATCGTGGTCGCCGATAAAATACAGCCCGCGTCCGAGATGTGATAGGCGGGCTTGTGCTGGACGGAAATTTCCAGAAGATGAGTCGTGTTGCTGCTGTTGTAACCGCCGATGACTATCATCAGATCGAGGTCCTGGCGAACGAGTTTGTTTACGGCGTCCTGACGATCCTGCGTCGCAGTGCATATCGTGTCGAAGTGACGGAATCTCGCTTCAGGCGACTCGTGGCCGTGTTTCTTTTCGATGGCCTCGCGGAACATCTCGGCGATTTCGAGCGACTCGCTGCTCAACATCGTGGTCTGATTGGCGAGGCCGACTCTTTGAAGATCGCAATCGGGATCGAAGGCAGGCGAGCAGGCGTCCGAAAATTTTTTCAGGAACTCATCGCGGTCGCCGCCCTCGACTATGTAGCGGCAGACATATTCGGCTTCCTCGCGGTCAAGGACTATAAGATATTTGCCGTTTTCATACTTTTCGGTTTGAGAGCTTGTGGCGCGCGTCTCTTCGTGCGCGTGCTTGCCGTGGATGATCGCGGTGAAGCCGTCTGAGGCATATCGCTCGACGCGCTTCCATACGGCTATGACCGAACCGCAGGTCGTGTCGACGACCATGCATCCTTTCTCCTGAAGGCGACGGTACACGTCGACCTCAGCGCCGAAGGCCGGGATCATCACTATGTCCGATGCCGTGACTTCTTCGAAGAGAGTGGGGTTCGTCGCCGAGCAGTCGATGAACTCTATGCCCATCTCGCTGAGTCGCGTGTTGACGCGCGGGTTGTGAATGATTTCGTTTGTCAGAAAGATTCGTTTGTCGGGAAATTTCCTTCGAGTCTCATAAGCGAGATTGAGGGCGAAGTCCACTCCGTAGCAGAAGCCGAATTCTTCGGCCAGTCGAAAAGTGAATCTTCCTACAGAGAGCGTGTGTCCCTGGCTTTTGATTCTCTCGACGATATCGCTGTGATAATCGAGGCTCAGGACTTCGCGGATTTCGCTTTTGAGTCCGAAGCCCTTTCTGACGACATTGCTTCTTGGATCGATAGTCGCGCTCATTTTCAACTGGGAGTGTATCAATCGCCATGATGCATTGCAACGTCGGGATTGAAAACTCTTTTCCGGAAAAGAATGAGCCGCCCCTGACTCGGATCGCAAGTCGGATGGCGGCTCCCACACCGACCGCATCCGGGCAGTATGCCGGATAAGAAGCCCGACTCGCATCGGTCATTCGCCGCATGTAATGCCTCCAGGCACAACCGTCGGCCAGCCTGTTGATGGCGTTGAGGTTTCTACGACGGTCGGGCAGCCTGTCGTACTTTCTCCTCCCATAACTGAGCGATTACCGCCGCATCAACAGGGCTGTTGCAAAGTCCTGGGAGCGCAGGCATCTTGCCTGCTGGTCTTGCGCATTCGGGGATTAAGCGAATCCTAAAGCCTTGCACGCTGGTGTGCGCTCCCAGGTCAGTCAGATTTTTTCGTTGTCGAGCTACTTTGCAACAGCCCTGGTCGCATCAAGAGAATTATTGACAGACTTTTTCAGGGTTGTATAATTTGCCTTCAGATTTGCCCCTCTGAATCGAATTTCCCCTCAAGGATGCACAATGGCCCAACACACATCAGAATACGTACTTACGCTCGTTCAACACGCATTCTGCACAGACTGCGCTTTGGTTAAGAACAAAATAGCTGAAATTTACATCATGTCCGGTCTCAACCGCGGCGAACAGTCCAAACACTGGAGGGTTCAGATATTATCTCCGCCCTGGGATCGGAATGCTCGACGAAGCGAGTTCCCGAAAGGTTTCAAAAGCGTTGATGTGCCTGCACTCAAACTGGAAGTAAATGGCCGCATAATGGCCGCCACTCAGATACCCGGTGACATATCAGATATACTCAGCAAGTTGAAAGAGATGCTGGGGAAACGCTGTGATAATGACCAGATAGCAGATGAAATAGAGAGCATGGTGAAGGCTTCCAGTAACAAGCCCGATAACAGCGTCTGCCCAATACCCCCACTGCCGATGCGTCAATAGTTCACATCCGAGGCGTTCATTCGAGGCTAAACCGGAGGTCAGGAAATTAGCGCGCTCAGTGACGGCATAGTGAGGGAAAAGACTATGCCGATTTTTTGAAATCCGGTTTGGGCGCTTATGAAAAAGCTGGTTTGCGCTCCGAACGACTACAGTTTCAGGGTTTGAAAACGCCTCGGACGAAATGCTAACCTGACATCACTTATGAGCGAGGCTTTCAGGAGGATAGCATCGACTATTTCATCTGCGGTCGAGTCGCGACTATTTTCAGAATACGGCGCGATTTTTCTGACGCGCGCCGAGCCGCCGCCTGAGATCATCTTTCGGGATTCCACAGAGGTTGAAAGGTTTCAATCATCGCTCACAACGCGAAGCGCGATGCTGGGGGATCACCTCATGGAGTTGCAGCGAGAAGCGATGGAAGCATTGCTCGCGGCAGCGGCGGAGATGAAAAGGGCGGGCGGCTCGATCACCGCGCGAGCCGAGGATGCGGGGCGCAGGTCTTATCAGGACACGGTGAGATTGTGGACTCGCAATGTCACTCGCGGCCTCGATCACTGGCAGAAGGAAGGACGAATCACGGCAAGTCGCGCTCAGGAAATAGTCGCGCTTTCGCCCGCCGATCAGGTATCGGTCATACTCGCGCTCGAAGACGAGGGGCGAACTTTTTTCGGAACCTTCTTCGACAAATCGATTCTTTATTCGGTCGCCGCTCCGGGCGCGTCTCAACATCTCGCCCTGCTCGCATTCGATGTCTCGGAGTTCGAAGACCCTGAGGTTGAAGGAATGCTTGCGAGTTTCGGCTGGCATCGCACGGTTGCCAGCGACTTCCCGCATTTCACATATCTCGGATATAAGGAAAAAGATTTGTCCGAACTCGGACTCAAAAAAATCGCGCGCCCCTACAAAGGGCGCGATTATGATTTCTGGGTGCCTGATCTGTAGTCGCGCCTGACCGGTTCAGCCCTCGACTTGGTTTAAGAAGAAGTGGCGACTTCTTCTCCTGCAAGCGTCGAAGGCTGAAGCGATTCGCCCGCCTGCCATCCCCTCCGCGGCAAGCCGGACAGCGATTCAAAGAGTCCTCAAGCGCTCCTTAGTGAAGCCCCCCACGCTCTTTCCGGTCAGCACACCTCGCCTTTCTGCAATCAGCGTTCCCCTTGCGGACTTCTCTTCTCAGAGGCGAAGAAGATCAACCTTCGCAATCGCTTTCAGTCCACGATGAGATCAAACTCTGAGGATGAGCCTCGACAAGAGCGGGCATAAATCCACATGCCTGAAGCGCAAGCCTTGTAGCGTCCAGGGGCAAAGGCAGGAGTCAGCGCCTGCAATCGGGATTGCTCGCAGATTCAGACTTCGCCTGACATATCTGATTGCCATTACCCAACAGGGTGACGACAACCAGTCCGTTTGCGCCGAACGATTGTGGCGGTTCGCGACAGATCGTATCTGAGCAGTGGCGTTTCGCCCCTGCGGGTTGTCTCACTCCAGGGGGAATAACTCTACACTCGCGCTTCAAACAGGCGGCCGCGCCGTCTGTATTCACCCTCAAATTCAGGCAACGCGACATCTTCACTTCGCGGCATAGCTGTTGCCTCCTTTCAGGCAAGGGGATAATGCGCAAAGAAACTTCTAAAATCGTTGTTGTTTTCTGCGCGGCGCACTTTTTGTCGTTGCTGCTCGCTCCTGCCGCTCTCGCTCTTGATCCTAAGAAAGCCATATCGCAGCACAGCCTCGATGTATGGCAGACCAAAGAGGGATTGCCGCAAGAATCCGTTCATGCCATCACTAAAACTCCTGATGGTTATATCTGGCTCGGCACTGAAGAGGGTCTGGTTCGCTTTGACGGCGCGCGGTTCGTCGTCTTCAACAGGAAGAACACACCCGCGCTGCGTCACAACCGTGTAGATGTGTTGCTCACAGGCCGTGATGGGACGATGTGGATCGGAACCACCGCAGGCCTGACGTACTTCAGCGCCGGGAAGTTCACGACCTATACAACTCAGGACGGGCTGGGCGGTGATTACATCCTCGCCCTGTGCGAGAGCCGGGACGGGAGTCTATGGATAAGCTCTCGCGGAGGAACGGTGACGCGCCTGCGCGAAGGGAGTTTTACAGTCTACGGGGAGCAGGACGGTCTGGCTCGCGTCAGCGGGCGTTCGATAGTCGAAGGTCGGGATGGCAGCATCTGGATAGCCCGCGAGGGAGGGTTGAGCAGGTTTTATCAGGGACGTTTCTCTTCCTATACCCAAAGCGACGGTCTTGCAGCCAACAACGTGATGGCAATTTATGAGAGCAGCGACGGCTCGCTATGGATCAGCACGCGGGGCGGCGGAATCAATCGCCTGAAAGACGGCGCATTGCATCGTTACACAGTCAAAGATGGAATGTTCGACGATCAGGTGAATGTGATACTGGAAGACAGCGATGGTAATATGTGGTTCGGCGGGCAGGGTGGGCTGACCCGATTCCAGAGCGGTCTTTTCACAAACCTGACTTCTGATGACGGTCTCTCACGCGGCAGCGTGGTTGCGCTTCACGAAGGCAGGGAAGGCGGCCTGTGGATTGGAATTCAGGGCGGCGGATTGAACCGGCTCAGGGACGGCAAGTTCATAACCTACTCAACCCGCGAAGGGTTGTCCGACCAGATGATCCGTACCATAGTGCAACTGAGCGACGGCTCGATAGTGCTGGGCAACGGAATCGGACAGATCGATCAGTTCAAGGACGGAGTATTCACCACACTGCTCAAGACAAAAGGAACTCCCAAAGGCGCTGTCCGGGGGATATGTGAAAGCAGGCAGGGCGGCATCTGGGTCAGCATAGAAGGCGATGGAGTCAAACTTCTCCGCAATGGGGGAGTCACATCCTGGACTACGAGAGACGGGCTTTCGGGCGATGTTGTAAGAGGGATATGCGAATCCATCGATGGGAGCCTGTGGATTGGAACGATTGGCGGAGGATTGAATCGCCTCAAGGACGGAAAGTTCACCATTTATACAGTCAAAGACGGGCTGCCCAGCAACGGCGTTTTATCCATCCGCGAAAGCAGGGATGGCTCCCTGTGGCTCTCCACTCAGGGCGGGCTTTGCATATTCCGCGATGGAAAATTCACCGCCTACACCAGGAGCGACGGGATAACGACGGATTTCATTCTGATGAGTATGGAAGATGGCGAAGGCAATGTCTGGATGGGAACCTACGGTGGAGGACTCAACAGACTGAAGAATGGAAAAATCACTTCATACACTACCGAGCAGGGCCTGTTCAACGACGTGGTGTTCGTTGTAATAGACGACCTCAAAGGCAACCTGTGGATGACTTCAAACCAGGGGATATTCCGCGTCAGCAAGAAAGAACTGGATGATTTCGATCAGGGCAGAATCAGCAAGATAAGATGTGTATCCTACGACGCGTCGGACGGGCTGAGGAGCAAAGAGTGCAATGGCGGTTCTCCTGCCGGGTGCAGGACTCGGAGCGGCCAACTCTGGTTCCCGACGATTGGAGGCGTGGCCGTAATCGATCCGGGCAACATCAAGATCAATCCGCTCGCGCCCCTTGTGCTGATCGAAGAGATGATGGCTGATGGCAAGCTGGTCGCCCTCGGCGAAGAGATGAAGATTGCTCCCGGCAATGAGAAATTCGAGTTTTACTACACGGCGTTGAGCTTCCTCGATTCCAGGAAAGTCATATTTAAATACAAACTGGAAGGCTACGATCAGGAATGGGTAGACGCAGGCACAAGAAGAGTGGCTTATTACACGGGGCTTCCTCCGGGCGAATATCGCTTTCGCGTCATCGCCTGCAATAACGACGGCGTATGGAACGAAGCAGGGGCATCTCTTGCCTTCCATCTCAAGCCGCACCTCTATCAGACCCCGTGGTTTTATATGCTCTGCGCCCTGGGGCTGGGGCTGGCGATTGTAGGCGCGCACCGGATAAGAGTACGGCAATTGAGAAATCGCGAGCAGGAACTTGGCCGCAGAGTCGAAGAGCGCACCGAAAAGCTGGAGATAGAAATCGCGGAGCGTAGACGCGCCGAAGCTCAGTTGCAGGAAGCGAAAGAAGCAGCCGAGGCAGCCACTCGCGCCAAGTCGGAGTTTCTTGCCAATATGAGCCACGAGATTCGAACTCCCATGAACGCGGTCATCGGAATGACCGGGCTTCTGCTGGAGACCGATCTATCGGAAGAGCAATCCGAATTCGTTCAGATCGTCCGAACGAGCGGCGACTCGCTGCTGACGATCATCAACGACATTCTGGATTTCTCGAAGATAGAATCGGGCCGATTGGATATCGAAGCGATTCCATTCCTGCTGGATGATTGCATAGAAGAGGCCCTCGATCTCGTCTCCGTCCGCGCTGCGGAAAAAGGGCTTGATCTCGCCTACATCCTCGATGAAGCCACCCCTGGCGCGATAATCGGCGACATAACGCGACTGCGCCAGATACTTGTCAACCTCCTCTCGAACGCCATCAAATTCACTCACGAAGGCGAAGTGGTACTGACAGTCACCGCTTCCGTTATCGAAGAGAATGGGAGAATGGGAGAA
>DLHY01000048.1 GCA_002483445.1 Blastocatellia bacterium UBA7656 | reverse complement strand
GTTTGCTTCCGATGGCGCAGCCTCTGATCACTTCGGCGTATCGGTCGCCCTAAGCGGCGATACGATTGTTGCTGGCGCGAGATTTGATGCTGTCGGCGGCAACCAGAATCAAGGCTCGGCATACCTGTTCGAGCGCGACTTGGGCGGCGCAAACAATTGGGGCGAGGTCAAACATCTGTTTGCTTCCGATGGCGCAGCCTTTGACGGATTTGGTATCTCGGTCACCATCAGCGGCGATACGATTGTAGTCGGCGCGGCAAACGATGATGTCGGCGGCAACATCTCTCAAGGCTCGGCCTATGTCTTTGAGCGCAACCAGGGCGGCGCGAACAACTGGGGAGAAGTCAAACACCTGTTTGCTTCAGACGGCGCACANNGCGCACAAAGTGACCTATTCGGCCAGTCGGTCGGCATCAACGGCGATACGATTGTCGTCGGCGCGGCAAACGATGCTGTCGGCGGCAACCTCGCTCAAGGCTCGGCCTACATATTCGAGCGCAATCAGGGCGGCGCAAATAATTGGGGCGAAGTCAAACATCTGTTTGCTTCAGACGGCGCACANNGCGCACAAAGTGACCTATTCGGCACATCGGTCGGCATCAACGGCGATACTGTAGTCATCGGCGCGTTGTTTGATACAGTCGGCAGCAATTTTAATCAAGGCTCGGCCTACGTGTTCGAGCGCAACGCGGGTGGGGCAAACAATTGGGGCGAAGCCAAACATCTGTTTGCATCGGACGGCGAAGCCAACGATCAATTCGGCACCTCGGTCGCGATAAGCGGCGATACGCTGGTCATCGGCGCGGCAAACGATAACGTTGGCAGCAATAATGCTCAAGGCTCGGCCTACATATTCGAGCGCAACGCAGGCGGCGTGAATAATTGGGGCGAGGTCATTCAACTCACCGCTTCCGACAGCGCAGCCTTTGACCGATTCGGCTCCTCGGTCGCCACTAGCAACAACGCAACTGTCGTGGGCGCACCAAAGGATGACTTCGCTGGCATCAGTAATTCCGGCTCGGCTTATCTCTTCGTCACCGACTGCGAGCCTACCATCCTTCCTGCCACGCTCAACCGGCAACGCAACTCTTCACAAAACGAATTCATCGCTGCCGTCAACGACGACCGCACTCCGGCTGGCAATCTCTCAGTCACGGCGCTCGGCACACCATCCGGCATCACCATAACCGACATCGTCAACACAGCAGGCACGGTCACAGCTACCGTCACGGTCGATTGCACCGCCGCTGTCGGCCAGAACTCCGTCACCCTCGTGGTTGAAGACGGCGAAGACCTGACGACCGCGATGCTCATCATCAACGTCTCGGATGCGCCGCCCACAATCACCTGTCCGCCAAATCAAACGGCTGTCACTGCCGCTGCCAACGGCGCAAGCGTCGCGGTCAATTATCCCGCGCCCGTGGCCTCCGACAACTGCTCAATCCCGACCGTCGTGTGTGCGCCGCCATCGGGTTCGCTCTTTCCCGCAGGAGTCACAACCGTCACCTGCACCGCTACCGACAGCGCAGGCTTGCAAGCCTCTTGCAGTTTCACCGTCACGGTCTTCAACGCCTGCTTGCAGGATAACAGCAATGCGGCAAGCGTTCTGCTCTTCAACACCGCGACGGGCGATTATCGTCTCTGCTGCGCGGGGACCATCTACACGGGCAAGGGCAGTGTCGTCAAGCAGGGCAATGTCTACACGCTGACGCACAACACATCAACTCGGCGCGTGCTTGCCAGGCTCGACGCGGCGCAGAACAAAGGGACAGCCACCTTGCAAGAGCCTATAGGGGTGATGAAGTGTTCGATCACTGACAGCAACACGCTCAACAATTCGTGTCTGTGCAACTAGCGCAGGTGAGTCACGAGAGGCGCGCGATGTCTCAACCGTCGCGCGCCTCCGTCGAATCTACGCCGTAGCTCGAATTCGATTTTGGCGAAAAACTATTTTCTGAGGAGTCGCGGATGTAGAACAGGCTGGCAGCCTGTTCACGCCCTGAAAGTATGAAAATTTGAGGCATCAGCAGGCTGGCAGCCCGCTGTACATTTATCCGATCCAGCAATTTCACATCCTGTTCCCGATAGGCTTTCGGCCATTCAACGGTTTTGATGCGGCGCAACGTCTCCGCATCGCCTTGTTGTGACTCGATACGAGTTTCGCCATTCATCCATCCGGCAATTCCCAGCAGGAAGATCAGGCCGATGACGCCTGATAAATATCTGCTCGTTTTTTTCTTCATGATCCGTCTCTCCATAAAATAATGTCGTCGCTCATTTCAGGTCAGACGCCTGAACAGGCAACCCCGCTTTCCCGCAGCGGCAAGAAACGCCAGACAGTCATCAATGTACTTCAAGAGAGCGAATCAGAAGATGGAAATGAGATTAACTTCATTATGACGGGATGAAATTCATCTTTGGCAGTGAACCGTTTTCAGAATCGTCTGTCGCCGCGTTCGAGCGATGAAGGTCAGCGCTCGCCGCCCCTTAACGCCTTATAGGAAACCTGACTAACATATCCTGCGATGGCATTTCTCCTGCACTTCGAAGGATTCAAAAACAAAAGGCAGTCATTCAGAGCCAAACTGTCCTGCCCGATTACTTGACTTCAACATATCCATGCGATAAATCTCGATTACAACCCTTGATCGAAAGGAGCTAAACGCATGTCGGGCGAGGATGAGGACGGACTGTCAGGTTCGACCATACAGATCGAACAAAAGCTGAGACGGATGAACGAGGAGTGGGTCGAAGCGCTAATCCATAAAGACACTTCGACTCTCAATCGGCTTATGGATCAACGGTGCCTTTTCACCGATGCTTTGACCGGAGACGATAAGGCGCAGTTCATAGCAGACATAGAATCAGGTGATCTTGAGGTTGATTCTCTCGCCCGCGATAATGTCGAAGTGCGCGTCTATGGGGCGACAGCAGTGATGACGGCGCTTGACACCGCTGACTGGAAATACAAGGGCCGACGCATTGATGGGCATTACCGGACTATTCACGTATATGCGGAAAGAAGAGGAGTCTGGCAGATCGTGGCCATTCAGGCGAGTCACATTGAATTCAAATGATTTGAGCGAGAATATCTGATTCCGGTTAATGCTATGTCTGGAAAACGCCATCCGAAAGTTTCAAACAAGGCTCCCAAACTTGTCGGGAAGTACAAGCAGGTGCGGGTAACATTCGTCGGCGCATCATTCATCGCGCGCGATCAGTCAGCGCCGAAGGATCACATTGATGAGGCATTGGGCCTTTTCATTCTCGATGAAGTTTTTCGCCATCAAAGCATTCTGTCCAGAGTGAAGGGCTTGCTCAGGAAGGTTCATCATTGCAGGAAGTGCGATTCGGATTTGATGGGACTCAAGGCTCGCGGGCGTAAGTTCTCGCTCGACATAGCATACAAGCAACTGCCGCCATTCAAGCTCGAAATAGAGATGCCTGCTATTCCCTGCCGAAAGTGCGGGACAAACAATGCCGTGAATGAAGAGAACACCGAGTTCATCATCAGCGGAGCGATAGCAAAAGCTTTCGAGAGCTTGAGAGCCAAAGCGTGAAAACGATTATCCCGATCTCGTTTATCATCTCCGCTCCATCAGATCATTTCTTTGCGCGCTGCTCGATCTTAGACCATGTATCGCGCAGGCTGATCGTCCTGTTGAAGATCAGTTTTTCCGAATATGAATCCGAATCGACTGAGAAGTAGCCGAGCCTCTCGAACTGATATCGCGCGCCTGCTGCCGCGTCCCTCAGACTCGGCTCGACCTTGCATTCGGTCAACACCTCCAACGAGTTCGGGTTGAGATTTGCGGTGAAGTCCTCTCCTTCCTCGACCTCGCCGGGATTTTCTTTCGTGAAAAGGTTGTCGTAGAGGCGCACCTCCGCATCGACGGCGTGCGCGGCTGAGACCCAGTGAATAGTCGATTTGACCTTGCGACCGTCGGGCGCATTGCCGCCCCTCGTCTGAGGATCGTAAGTGCAATGAAGTTCCACTACGTTTCCGTCGTCGTCTTTCACGACATCTGTGCAGGTGATGAAATATCCGTAGCGGAGGCGCACCTCGCGACCGGGCGCGAGCCGGAAGAACTGCCGGGGAGGGTCTTCGCGAAAATCGTCCTGCTCGATGTATAAAAACTTCGAGAACGGAACCTGACGAGTTCCCGCGCTTTCATCTTCGGGGTTGTTGACAGCATCCATCTCTTCAACGAGATCATCAGGATAGTTATCTATACGGACGCGCAATGGTTTCAGAACAGCCATAACGCGCGGCGCGCGGCGGTTGAGGTCTTCACGGACGCAGTGTTCGAGAAGCGACAGTTGCACTGTATTGTTCGTCTTCGACACGCTGATATTGGCGCAAAGGTTTCTTATGGCTTCCGGCGTATAGCCGCGTCGCCGCATACCCGAAAGAGTAGGCATACGCGGATCGTCCCAGCCCGCAACGTGGCCCTGCTGCACCAGAGTGAGCAGCTTGCGTTTGCTCAGAAGAGTATAAGTAAGGTTGAGCCGGTCGAACTCGAACTGCCGGGATGGAAAGATGCCGAGTTGTTCGATAAACCAGTTGTACAACGGGCGATTGTTTTCGAATTCAAGAGTGCAGATCGAGTGAGTCACCCGTTCGATTGAATCCGATTGTCCATGAGCGTAGTCGTACATCGGGTAGATGCACCACTCGCTGCCAGTCCGATGATGATCCAGGTGAAGAATGCGGTACATCACCGGATCGCGAAGGTTCAGGTTCGGCGATGACATATCAATCTTGGCGCGCAGCGTCCGCGAGCCGTCAGGAAACTCGCCTTTCTTCATTCGCTCGAACAGATCAAGGTTCTCTTCGATGGAACGCTCTCTGTACGGACTATCCCTGCCCGGTTCGGTCAGCGTACCGCGATACTGGCGAATCTCATCCGCGCTGAGGTCGCACACATAAGCTTTTCCCGCTTTGATCAACTGGACGGCCCACTCATAAAGCTGGCTGAAGTAATCCGAAGCGTAAAACAGTCCATCCCATTGGAATCCGAGCCATCGAACGTCTTCCATGATCGAATCGACGTATTCGGTTTCTTCTTTGGACGGATTCGTGTCGTCGAAACGAAGATTGCACCTGCCGCCAAACTCCGCCGCCAGCCCGAAATTGAGACATATCGACTTGGCGTGTCCGATGTGCAGGTATCCGTTAGGCTCAGGAGGAAAGCGAGTCTGCACACGCCCGCCGTGTTTGCCCGATTTGACATCCTCGATAATGATATCGCGAATAAAATTAGACCGGCCTCCGGATTCAACCGACGACGCGCCGGAGTCAGATTCCAGTGAGTTCATCTGTTTGCTTTATCTCCNNATTATATATCGAAGCGGAGGAACACGGCGAGGCTCATAATCGCAACCGTTCGGATAATCAGATGCTGGAGGAATTCTCATGTTCCCCTCTTGCCTTATCCAGTAGAATCACTCTGATGAAATTACATTCTATACTCGCGTTATCACTGCTCCTTTGCATAGCTGCCGTCAGTTCCAGTCAATCCCAACGCAATCTCGGCCCCGGAAGAAAGTACACGAGCGTCGAGCGCATGAGCTTGGACAGTCTGCGCGCTGTTCATGAGAGTCGCGCTCGTCATCAGCGCAGCCGCAGGAGTGTCCGACTCAAGACCGGTTTGACCGACTTTCGAGCCATACTTCACGCGCACGCCGAAGACTCGTCGCATACGGGCGGCACTCGACCTGAAATGCTCGAAGCAGCAAAGACGGCGGGCGTAAATATCCTCCTGCTGACTGACCATCGGCGGCCTGAGCGCGACTTCATAGACGATAGCTGGCGCGGGATTCATGAGGGAGTGCTGTTCATACCCGGAGCCGAGGCCGATGGCTTTTTGCTTTATCCTCTCTCATCTATGCGCGGCAAAAATTCAAAATCGCAGGAAGAACTCATATCAATGGTCAAAGAGGGTGGAGGCAATATCTTTCTCTCCCACGTCGAAGAGAAGCTGGATTGGAAGACTGATAATCTCGACGGACTGGAAATCTATAACAATCACACTGATGTGAAAGATGAAGCGGAGTTCAACCTGTGGCTCAGAGGCGCATTATCCGATATCACTAAGCTCCGCCAGATCGAACAGGCTCTCGCTCTTTACCCGCAGGAAGTATTCGCCGCACAGCAGGATTATCTCGTCTCGATCATAAAAAAGTGGGACTCTGATTCTATCCATCGCCGTCTGACCGGAGTGGCCGCAAACGATTGCCATCATAATCAAGTCTTCACCATCACCGCCGTGGATGAGAAGGCCATTGAGGTCGGTTACATTACAAGTCGGCCCGTGAAGACGCGCATAACCAGCGATCAGATTGCAGGCGTGGCCGAAATGTTAAAAGGCCGCAAGCCGGGGGAGATGATAGCCCGACTGGATTTCGATCCTTATGAGCGAAGCTTTCGCTACGTCACGACTCACATTCTGGCCGCAAAACTCACGGAGCGAGATGTGCGAGACGCGCTCAGATATGGGCGCGCTTATGTCGCGCACGACTGGCTATGCGACCCGACCGGGTTTGCTTTCGTTGCTCAAACGGGCGGCAAAACAGTTTCGATCATGGGCGATGAAGTAAGTATGAAACCGGGGCTTGAGATAAAGGCGGAGACGCCCGCAGTTTGCACTCTGAAGTTGTTTCGCAATGGAGAAGAGATAAAAAGGGTCGAGGGGCGCAGCATCGATTTGAAGTTGAAGGAGGCGGGAGTATATCGCGTCGAGGCATGGCTTGAGGCAGGCGGCGAGATGAGGCCGTGGATATACTCAAATCCCATCTACGTGCGTTGATTCTCCGATTTGCGGAGGTAAATTCCCTTGCCCTACCGCGCTGCTTTACAGGCTCATCGCACAGCGGAATCCATAATCGCTGTATTGATACTCAGGCAGGATACTGCTGCGGGCGGCCACGCGCGTTATCTTGATCTGATGTCGCCACGAGCCTCCTCTCGAAGATCGGCGCGTGCCGGAACCCGGCCCCTGCGGGTTGCGATCAGGCGAGATGGAGTAATAACGCTCATCGAACCAATCCGCGCACCATTCGTGAACGTTTTCTGAAATATCGTAAAGGCCAAAGCCATTCGGCTCGCGCTGACCTGCGGGTTCCGGCCCGGTCAACCATAATTCCTGGTAACGCGGCTGATTCTGCGGCGGGTCATCGCCCCACGTATATAACCTGCTCTCCAGACCGCCTCGCGCAGCGCGTTCCCACT
Organism: Blastocatellia bacterium UBA7656; assembly: GCA_002483445.1. Classification (GTDB taxonomy): domain Bacteria; phylum Acidobacteriota; class Blastocatellia; order UBA7656; family UBA7656; genus UBA7656. Next base: position 50,463 of record DLHY01000048.1, on the reverse strand, counting down.
CCGCTTCCGTCGGCAGGCGGTAGGCTTTGCCTGTACGCTCTCGAAGCCATTGACAATAAGCCACGGCGTCAAACCAACTGACACTCGTTACGGGCTGGTCGGGTCGATTGAAACGGACATCGGAAAATCCGCGGGGAGCTTCTCGTGAAGTTTCCGCGAGAAAAAATTGGTAAAGGTGATTCGTGATTGCTGTGCGAGCGATGGCGAAACGATCAACCCATACCCGATGCACAGGTTTTTCGTTGCCTGCTCCCTGATCGCAGCCCATCAAAAAACCGCCTTCGGGGATGACGATCATTTCAGGCTCAACGTATAAGATCGATTGCGTCATCGGTTCATCTGATGAGCCACAAACACGAGCAGCGGCCAAAGCTGACCGCTGCTCGTGTGATCGAAAAGGAATGGTAGCGGCGGGGAGACTTGAACTCCCGACCTCGGGGTTATGAATCCCGCGCTCTAACCGGCTGAGCTACGCCGCCCTGAATGTCAATCGCAGTTTTTTGAAACCGCCTGCAAGACGCCTCATTCTAACATCCGCTTTTTTCCGCTCGCAAGTTTTTCATCAATCCAACCCTATCCTGTGCGGCGTAGCTCTAGTGCGTCGCCTGAGCTTGTCGTATACTTCTGCTGACTTACGACGAAGCAGGATTCGTTTCAACTCCCAAAGTCAATAAAATCAAGGAGGCCGTCTTATGCCTGCATCGAACAAACTTTCGCTCTCGATTCTTTCTCTCCGCGCAGGAATTCTTAAAACCGCTTCAACCATCTCTTTGATCCTCGCGCTCCTTGTCGCGGCTTCTCTGCCCGCAGCCGCTCAGACATTTCGTGGAACCATTCTCGGAACTGTCACTGATCCACAGGGCGCTGTCGTGGCAGATGCGAAAGTCACCGCGCGCAATGTCGCGACCGGACTCGAACGCTCGACCGTCACAGACTCAGAAGGCAATTACACGATTCCCGAACTTCCCATAGGCGTTTACGAAGTCAACATTCAGGCCACGGGCTTCAAGGCGGCAAAAATCACAGATGTAAAAGTCGAGGTCGCAAGCGAACGCAGAGTCGATGTCGAAATGGCTGTCGGCGGCTCTGACACCATCGACATTCGAGCCGATGCTGTTCAGGTCGAATCCACCACCAACACTTTGGGCGGGACGATTCAGACCAGAGAAGTCGCCGAGCTTCCAATCAACGGACGCGACTTCACCAAGTTCCTCGTGCTCGTCCCCGGAGCTACGGGCGATCCTTCGGGCGCGACCGACTCGCCCGGTTCCTTCGGTCTCTTCAGCGCCAACGGCAATCGCGGTCGCTCGAATAACTATCTTCTCGATGGCACGGATATGAATGACGGCTATCGCAACCTTCCCGCCATCAACGAAGCGGGCGTGTTCGGAACTCCCGCAACCATACTCCCCGTCGAAGCGATAGCCGAAGCCGCCATTCTTTCGAACTTCGAAGCCGAGTATGGTCGCAACTCCGGCGCGGTCGTCAACATAGTCACCCGCTCTGGCTCGAATGATATTCACGGCTCCGTGTTCGAGTTCTTTCGCGATGACGCGCTCGACGCGAGAAATTTTTTCAACCCCAAGCCCGATCCTCAAACCAATTTTCGCAATAACCAGTTCGGCTTCGCTCTCGGCGGCCCCATAATTCGCAATCGCACTTTCTGGTTCACAAGCTACGAAGGCCAGCGCGAAGATGTCGGACTCAACTCCGTCGCCCGCGTGCCTGACCCGCGAGAGATAGCCGCGCTCGGAGGAGCTACGAATCCCGTCATTCGCGCCTTGCTCGCGCGCAATCCGTGGCCTGCGCCGAATCGCCCGAGACCTCTGTTCGATCCGCGACCGAATCTTTTCGTCACCACTCCCGCCACTAACGATGTCGATAGCTTCATCGCCAAGATCGATCATTCCTTCAACGAACATAATCAACTCACGGGGCGATATTATTTCGGCGACAGCGAGCAATCATTCCCGCTCGCCATACTCGCAGGCAACGTCCTTCCGGGATTTAACACCGTCACGCCCACGCGCGTGCAACTCGTCTCGCTGTCTTACCTGAAAATCTTTTCTTCGACGAAAGTCAACGAAGCCCGCTTCGGCTACAATCGCTTCACGGAAAGTTTCTTTCCCCAAGACAGCGATTTCGATCCACGCTCGATAGGACTCAACACCGGCATTCAGGGAGCGCAGGATTTCGGACTGCCATTCATTCGCATCCGCAATGATCCCAACTTCGGCTCCTCGCTGGCCTCCTTAGGCTCGACGCTTTCCGTCCCGCGCGGCAGAGTCGATACCAACTGGCAGGCGATAGACAATTTTTCGTGGAAGCTCACGCGCCACGATCTTAAATTCGGCTACGAGTTTCGCCGCACCTTCATCAACGCTTTCTTCGACGCAGGCTATCGCGGCAGACTGGACTTCGCTTCGCTCGAAGATTTTCTCGCCGGGAGTTTGAGCGGCGGGCGCTCGGCCCGCGGTGATTCGCGGCGCGGCACGTTTCAAAATTCGCACGGAGGCTACATTCAGGACAGCTTCCGATGGAATCGAAGGCTCACCATCAATGCCGGTCTTCGTTATGACTACTACGGCGTGATCGATGAAGAGCGCGGGCGATTGAGCAACTTCGATCCGCAGCGCGGCCTGGTGCTTGTCGGCGCGGGCGGGATTGATCGATTGTATGATCGCGATCTCAACAACTTCTCTCCCCGGATCGGCCTCGCATGGGATATCACGGGCAAAGGCAAGACGGTCGTGCGCGCGGGATGGGGTTTCTTCTATGATTCCTTCTCGCAGGATTTCTTCGTCGGTCAGTTGCCGTTCAACACATTCAACCCCGGCCCTGCCTACAACCCTGTCGGCCCCGCGCCCGTTTTGTTTTCATTCTCTACAGTCGATGTGATTCGCGCGGGCCAGCAGATTTTCACAGACTATCTCGACTCGGATGTTTTCGCAGTCGACCCGCGACTTCGCACGCCTTATGTGCAGAACTACAACCTCAACGTTCAGCACGAACTGTTCAAAAACGCGGTGGTTCAAATCGGCTACGTCGGCTCGCACGGGACGAAGCTCTATCGTTATCGCGACATCAATCAGCCTGTAAATCCCGCGCGCTCGACTGCCCGTCCATTCGACAACGGGCCTCTGGCTCCGTCGGGAGGAACTTTCTTTTATGTGAATCAATTCGAATCGACGGCCAACTCGAACTACAACGCGCTGCAAATGAGTCTGCAACTGCGCGACTGGCGCGGACTTTCTTCGACTATCAATTACACCTGGTCGCATTCGATTGACAACGCATCGGACGGGCAGGATTACGTTGCAAATGCCACACAGCCTGACAACAGCTTCCGTACCGATCAGGAGCGCGCAAACTCGAACTTCGACGTCCGCCATCGCTTCGTGTGGACGTTCAGTTACGAGATTCCGAACTTCGTGAAGAAGTACCCGCGCGTCGGAAAAGGATGGCAGATCAACGGCATAACGACTCTCAGAAGCGGCAGCCCTTTCCACGTCAACCTGTTCGACGATTACAACGGCACGGGCGAATTTTTCCCGCGCCCCGATCTCGTCGGCGACCCTTATGCCGGGACGAGCGGGCCTGATCGCTTTTTGAATCTTTCGGCTTTCAAAGTTCCCTGCACGCTTGACCCACGGGGCGACGGAAGCGCGGCGTCGTGCAGAGCAGGCACTCAGCATTTCGGCTCACTGGGGCGCAACTCGCTGATCGGGCCTGATTATCGCAACTTCGATTTTTCCATCTTCAAGACCACGCCGATCACGGAAAGAATCAAGCTGCAACTGAGGGCTGAGTTCTTCAACATTTTCAATCACCCGAATTTCGCGTCGCCTCTGCTGCCCGGTTTTTCCGCCGACGCGAGTTTCAACGGCATAGATCCGGTCACGGGTCGCGGACTGGATTTTCTGCCGATAACCGTCACGCCTGACGTAGGGATAGGCAATCCGTTCCTCGGCGGAGGAGGGTCGCGCAACATTCAGTTTGCTGTAAGACTGGAATTCTGATCAGGAGTCTTGAGAGTCCAGAGAGTCTGGCGAGTCCGAAGGCTCAAGACTCTCTAGACTCTCTAGACTCTCTAGACTCTCTAGACTCTATTCGCTCATCACTGGAAGGCGTATGTGTGACGGAAAACGCTTAGAGCGAAACACGCGCTGCGTGGCTTTCTGATAATCCGCGTCCTTAGCCTTGAATATGTTCGGGACGTACCTTTGCGGGTTGCGATCAATCACCGGAAACCATGTGCTTTGAACCTGCACCATGATTTTGTGTCCCTTCTGAAAACGATGATTGCAGTGGTGAATGTCTATCGCGTATTGATCGACCCGATTGGGCGCCAGCGGTTCAGGCTTTTCGAAACTCTTTCTGAATCGGGCGCGCATCACTTCATTCGCGACCATCAACTGATATCCGCCCATCCGCGGCTCTTTCGGATGATCTTCCGGGTAGACATCGATGAGCTTTACTATCCAGTCGCTGTCCGTGCCTGAAGTCGAAGCGAACAGATGCGCCACAACATCACCCGTCACCACGATGTCTTCTTTCAAAACTTCGGTCTGCCAACTCAGCACATCCGGTCGAGAGTGGGCGAAGCGTTGATCCTCGACAAGCCAGGTGAACCAGCCTGACCCGCGAAAATAATAAGTCGGCTCGATGGGGCGCGGGCGATAAGGCACGGGTCGCGCAGGGTCGGACAAGTAGGAATCGAACTGCTGCCCGATACGGGTCGGCGCGTCGAATGAGAGTTTTCCGTCGGCGTGAAAATAAAGATTGCGGTCAGTCGCGTTCGCGCGAGGCGGCCACTCCGCGTAAGATTTCCAATTGTTAGCGCCGGTCTGAAAAGTGATGGCTTCTGTTTTATAAGGGTCGCCTTTGTCTTTGAGATAGTATGCGAAGAAGGGGGCCTGAATTTTTTCGCGGAAGTGCTTCGCGGTCGCGCTGTCGAAATCTATACGGCCAAGTTTTTTTCCGTCGCCTCCGGCCCAGCCGCCGTGATTCCACGGGCCAGCGACGAAATAATTCACGCCCTTTGAGTCGTTCTTTTCCAACGTTTCGTAAATTTTGATCGGCCCGTAAAAATCTTCCTGATCCCACCAGCCCGCAACGTTGAGAGTCGGGACGGTCACGCGATCAAGATAAGGCGCGGCGGCCTGTTTCTGCCAGAACCAGTCATAGTTCGGATGCTCCACGAAATCGTTCCACGTGGGCAGTTTCCCATGAAAATACTTTTCATTCGCATTCGAGAGCGCGCCGAGATTCAAGTACCAGTCATAAGTGTCGTACTTGTCGAACTGAAAAGAAAAATTCGTGTTCGATGTCTCCATCATCGAGACGTATTCGAAGCCGTAGCTCAATCGAAAAGCGCCGTTATGATGAAAGTCATCTCCGAGAAACATATCGGCGGGCGATGCCTGGGGCGACGCGGCCCGCAGCGCAGGGTGAGGATCGATCAGGGCCATCACCGAAAGCCATCCGCCGTAGGAGATGCCCAGTATGCCGACGCGACCGTTGTTGTTGGGAATGTTTTTGATGAGCCATTCAAGGGTGTCGTAAGTGTCGGTGCTTTCGTCTATGGCTTTCGCGTCTTTTTTATCGCGAGGAGGGCGCATCATCACGAACCGGCCTTCTGATTTGAAGCGCCCGCGAATGTCCTGAAATACGAAGATGTAGTCGTCCTCGACAAGCTCTCTGTAGGAAGTCGCCAGCGCGGGCGAAAATCCTTTGCTGTCATGACTGAGACCGTAAGGCGTGCGGGTTATGAGAATGGGCAGGGGGTCTTTCGCATCTTTCGGCGTGTAGATTTCAGTGTTGAGTTTCACTCCGTCGCGCATCTCGATCATCGCCTCCTGCTTGTCGAACCTGTCGTTGGAATCCGCAGCAGCAGGCGCGATTGAAGGATAAACAAACGATGCGAGGACAAAAGCGAACGCGGCGAATCCGACGCTCAAAATATTTCTACGCATAGAGGCTCCTTCGCAAAGTCTGGAGTCGAGAGTCCGGAGTCTGGAGTCAGAAGGCGATGGCGCATTCTGAGATTAGCTCCTGCCCCTCCCCGACTTTTCATTCTTTCGGGGCGTGCGCAATCTAACAGATTGCGCCACAAGAACGACTCCTTGATTTCTCCATCAAAGCGCGATTTCGGCCATCGTGCGAATCGAGTTGATATCGCCCGTCGCGCATATCAAAGTTTTCACCCCTGCATCGCTCCACGCGGCGAGTTTGTCTCGTATGCGCTCGCGCGGGCCGCACAGCGCGACTTCATCGACGAGATCATCAGGCACACTGGCGATGGCTTCTTCTTTTTTGCCCGTGAGGTAAAGCTCCTGAATCCGCGCCGCCGCCGCTTCGTATCCGTATCGGCAGGCAAGCTCGTTATAGAAATTCTTCCCCTTCGCTCCCATCCCGCCTATGTAGAGCGCGAGATGAGGTTTCACTTTCATGCGACATGCATCAACGTCATCTCCAACGATGATGCTGACCGTAGGCGCGATGTCGAAATCATCAATCGTCTTTCCATCCGCGCGGCGCGCGAAACCTTCTTCGAGCGACGAGCGAAAAGCATCCATCCTCCACGGCGAAAAGAAAACGGGCAGCCATCCTTCGGCTATCTCGGCTGCGAGCGCGACATTCTTAGGGCCTATGGCTGCGACATAAATGGGGATGTCTGCTCGGCGCGGATGCACGATGAGCTTGAGCGGCTTGCCCAGTCCCGTGCCGCCCTCGACGGGGATGTTGTAATACTCGCCGTGATACTCCAGGGGTCGCTCGCGTTTTAGAATCTCGCGCACGATCTCGACATACTCGCGCGTCCGCGTGAGTATTTTTCCGTAGACCACTCCGTGCCAGCCCTCGACCACCTGCGGCCCCGACGCGCCTATGCCGAGGAGGAATCGCCCGTTGGTCAGAAGATCGACGGTCGCCGCAGTCATCGCGGTCATCGCAGGCGTTCGCGCGGGCATCTGCATGATGGCGGTGCCGACTTTTATTCGCTCCGTTTTTGCCGCAAGCCACACGAGCGGAGTGACGGCATCCGAACCATAAGCTTCGGCAGTCCACAGCGAGTCGTAGCCCAGACGTTCGGCCTCCTGCGCAAGCGTTATGTTGTCAGAAGGTCCTGATCCCCAGTAACCGAAATTCAGTCCCAGTCGCATAATGTCTCCTTGGAAAAATACAACAGGCTGCCAGCCTGCTGCTTCTCAAAATTTTCATGCTTTCAGGTTATCAACAGGCTGGCAGCCTGTTGTACCTGGCGACTCCTTGAAGCTGATGATGAAGGCTTCGGCATACTAATTCATCATATTGTTCATTTCAAGCAATCGCCAATGACAGTATGACGCCTGTCTGTTTTTATCAAACTGGCGAGTTGAAATCTTCTCTGGGATAATCAGCCTTCCTGAAATGATGAACCACGAAGAATCACAACTGAACCAGACGGAGCGACTCGCTTCGGAATTTCTGTCGAGCTTTTACAGGGAAGGCGTTTACCTCGGCGATCTTATGTCGCATCTCGCTGATTTCGCGCTCTCAGATGATGAAGCGACGGCGAAATCGGCTTCCAGAGCCATTTTCACGTCTCTCGTAGAAAGGCTCGCTGATTCGTTCGATCCCGCCTCAGTCACTCTTTACAATCAGTTGTTCGCTCAAATCGTCGCGCGCTGTCGGGCGGACAGGAGAGGCGAAGCGATTGACAGTGAGTTGAAAAACTTCCGCGTCGAAAGCGAACAGGATATGATCGCTCGCGCCGAAAGTCTTCGCTCATCAAAATCGAAGGTTGATCTGATCAGTAGCCGCGTGAAGATGATCGTCGCGCTGTCGCGTGTGACCGTAGGCGCTGACGTGGCGATAACGAGCGTAGTGATCGAGCGATTGAAACAGATATTCCCTGACGCGCGGATCGCCATCATTGGCGGAAGGAATGCGACGGAGCTTTTCGGCGGAGACTGGCGGCTTACTTTTCATCAACTCGATTACAGGAGGGCGGGCGAGACTCTTGAAAGGCTCGTGAACTGGATCGATGTTTTGAATTGCATTCGCAGTCTGACCGAAGGGCTGGATCGAGACGAATACCTGATCGCAGACCCGGACAGCCGTCTCACCCAGCTTGGCCTGCTGCCTGTCGCCGAGGATGATCGCTGCTTGTTCTTTCCAAGTCGCGAGTACGGGCATCGTTCATCGCTGTCTCTTACTGAGCTTGCTTCCGTCTGGCTCGATGAGATATTCGGCCCCTCTGCGCCGACGCTTCCGCGTGTGAGTCTCAAGCCTGACGACATCGACGCAGGTCGCGAAGTGGCAAAGCAGGTGAGGCGAAATAATTCGCGCCCGGTCGTGACAGTTAATTTCGGCGTGGGAGAAAACGCGGCGAAGCGAATAGGCGACGTATTCGAAAAATCTCTCGCCGCGGAATTGATCCGCCAGCAGGCAATCGTCATACTCGACCGCGGCGCGGGAGAAGACGAGCTTCGTCGCGCTGATGCAGTCATTGACAACGCCTTGAAGTTACACTCACGTGTTCGAGTGATAGAACTGGATGAAGAAAATCTGAAGCTCGCGCTTGATTCGAATCAACTGCCCCTTGCTGATATGGTCGTCTGGCGCGGGCGAATCGGTATGCTTGCGGCCTTGATCGGCCAGAGCGATCTTTACGCGGGTTATGATTCGGCGGGTCAGCACATCGCGGCGGCGATGTGCGTGCCGACAATCGACGTGATGGCCGGTTACACCTCGCCGCGAATGGTTGAGCGATGGCGTCCGACTGGAAAAAGCCAATCGCGAGTCATCGCAATCGACACATTGAACTCGCCCGCAAATCAGAAAGCTGTCCTCGATGAAGCCTTGCGTTGCGCGCGCGAGTTTTTGAAGACATGAAAATCACCATACTGGAATTTGCGCCCTGCGCCGACACGATCTACCACATCCGACAAGATGCGGATGAAGGCTACACCACGGGCGACCGCAGCACGTTGACCATCAGGACGGGCGTCAAGCTCAGGCCGCGACTGGTGAGCTATTACGCGGGAGGGAAAGCCACGAACGTCGCTCGCGTCCTCGACCGTTTGCTCACAAACGAAGATGTCGACGTTGAGCTTGTCGTATTCCGGCCCGATTCGCCCGAAGGCCGTTACATTCATGATCTTCAGACCGGCGCGCTTGATCGCGTCCGTGTGAAGCCGGTCATCATCAGCGGCAAGGCGCGTTTTTGCATCGATCTCACTGATCCCGCGACCGACCCGCGAAATCGTGTCGAGTTCAACATCAGCCCGCGCGCCGTTTGGGAGGCGGACGCGAAAGATATCGCTTTGAAGTTCGCATCAGACCTTTCAACCGACGTGTTGATCATAGCTGGCAATCCGCCGATGATAGGCAGTGGTCAGGGGTCAGGGGTCGGTAGTCGGTCATCCGAGTTGGCGGTCGATCTCTACGCTCGCGTGATTGAGTCTGTCCGTCAGCGCGTCGGAGTGATATCCATCGATACAGAAAAGAGCTCGCTCGCTCGATGCCTGGAATCGACATCGAAGCCTGACGCGATTAAGATCAACGCCGATGAATACGCTTCGGTTGATGAGCGGCTGTGGAATGATTTTGACGGGACGCTGGTAGTAACCGATTCGGGCGGATGCCTCGTCAGGGAAAACCGAATGGATACACGAGCCGAGGGCGCAGCGGTCGAGCGACTCTATTCGACCGTAGGCGCAGGCGACGCCGTTCACGCAGGGTTTATAATCGCGCGCTGGGGTTGGGGATTCGACGCTCTGCGCGCGGCGCGCTACGGGCTGGCGACGGCAGCCGCCGCAGTGAGCAACCCCGAAGGCACGCGCGACGTGAGCAGGCAGGATGTCGAGCGATTGTTCGCAGAAATAGATGAGTGATGGGTATGGGAGTATGGGGGAATGGGGGAATGGGAGTATGGGAGACGAAGAGTCATAGCCCTTACTCCCACTCTCCCACTCTCCCACTCTCCCATACTCCCAAAACGGAGGGCAGATGAAACTGATTACAAAGATCAAGCCGGGCGACAAGGTGAAACTCGATGATTATGATCCTGATGCGAACGATGGAATGACGCAGGAGGAGGGAGCCGAGCAGCTAAAGGAGTTGAGCCGCGAGCTTGGCGATCTTCAGGAGATGCTCTTTGCTGCCGGTCGTCACGCCGTCCTCATTGTGCTTCAGGGCATGGACACGAGCGGCAAGGATGGAACTATCAAGCGCGTGATGTCGGAAGTCAATCCGCAGGGCTGCCGGGTCGAGTCTTTCAAGAGACCGACTGAAGAAGAGCTTGCGCATGATTTTTTGTGGCGCGTACACAGGGTGGTTCCGCGTCGCGGCATTATGACCATATTCAATCGCTCTCATTATGAGGATGTGCTGGTCGTGCGCGTGCATAATCTCGTGCCGGAACAGGTGTGGAAGGAGAGGTACGATCACATAAACGATTTCGAGGAGTTGCTCATTGAAAGCGGAACCATTGTGTTGAAATTCTTTCTGCACATCAGCCGCGAGGAGCAGAAGAAAAGATTGGAAGAGCGAGAGCTTGAGACGGAAAAAGCGTGGAAGCTCTCGGCAGGAGACTGGCGCGAGCGCCAGCGATGGGACGACTATCAGAAGGCTTATGAAGAAGCTCTCGAACGATGTTCGACCGAGCGCGCCCCCTGGCACATAGTCCCTGCCAACAGGAAATGGTTTCGCAATCTGGTCGTGGCCGAAGCCATAGTTGATGCGCTCAGGCCGTATCGCGATGAATGGGAAAAAGCCCTCAGCAAAATGGCCGAAGAAAAGAAGGCGGAGCTTGAGGAATATCGCAAATCGAAGAAAAGTTGACTCTGATAGGCAAGAGTCTTAAGCTTTAACCTATATGATGGAAGATCGAGGATCGACACATCTCAGAGTGGATCGAACGGCGCTTACTATCAGTTCGCTTCACGATGAATCGGATGAAAAAAGCTTCTGGTTTTCAAAGACGCCCGCCGAACGGCTGGCGGCTCTCGAACTGATGCGACAGATCATTTATGGATATGAACACTCGACTGCCCCACGACTTCAGAGAGTTCTTACAATTATTGAACGCTCATCAGGTTGAGTATCTGCTGATTGGCGGCTACGCAGTAGGCTATCATGGCTATCCTCGCGCCACAGTCGATATGGATGTGTGGGTCGCAGTCAATCCAGCTAACGCGGAGAAAGTCGTCGACGTCCTGAAAGAATTCGGATTCCAATCAGCCGAGGTGACGAAAGAAGCTTTTCTGAAAGAGAACCGCATCATACGAATGGGTGTTCCGCCCCTTCGTATCGAAATCTCGACAGGAATCGATGGCGTCACTTTTGACGAATGCTTCGCTGAAAGAATCACTGATTCGGTCGACGATGTTATGGTCAATCTGATCAATCTGCGCCATCTGAAAATCAACAAAAAATCCAGCGGCAGAGCCAAAGACATCGCCGATCTGGAGAACCTACCTTGAGCCGCGCCCGATGATTCCTGATTGCGCGCGCTTGGTTTCCCGTTAGTTCACCCGTCGAAAATTATACTTCACCACCGCGCGCACGCTCACCGCTTGACCGTCGCGCGTGGCCGGTTTGAATTTCAACTGACGTATCGCTCGCGTCGCCGATTCGTCAAGCCCGAAGCCAGCCCATCTCATTATCTCGATCTGCCCGACTTCGCCGTTTGCGCGAAATACCGCGAGGGCTTCGATCGTCGCGCTGATATCTGCGCGCTCCGCCTCAAGGGTGTACTCAGGTTTGACGCGATTCAAAAATTCAGGCGGGTTGAATCCTGCGGCGCGGGGCGAGCCTTCTTCCGGAAGGTCTTCTATGCGTTCATTCGAGATGGGTGGAATCTTTTCGCGCGACGAGCGAAATGCGATCATCCCGTCGATATAACCTGTCGTGCGCGCAGCTATCGTTTTCATCGCGCTGGCAAGCGCGGCTTTGGTCGTCGCCGCTTTTTCGTCTATGAAATCGAACAAGGCCAACTGGCCGCTTCTGCCATCGACTATCATCACGCCGATGATCGCTTCTACGAAAGGCTCGGCTGCCTGTCGATGGATGACTTCGGCTTTGCCCGTGATGAAAAAATCGCAGCCTATAGCCGCGCCTATTCTACGCGCTTCTTCGCGGCTCGGATTGATCGAGGCGGCATAGCCTGCAAGTGCCGCTTTGATCACATCGCCGTCGACAATAGCGACGCGCTCGTTTCGACTCAAAGCTTCCGCAATCGCTTGTTCCACTTCGTGCGTCTCTCCGCCTGCGGCCAGAGGCATAAAGCTCGCCACAGCGACGCGAAGCCTGACCGATTGCGACGCGATTTCATGCGAGCGGCCTGAGCGACACTGCGCTGCGATGGCGATAAGAAGTATGAAGCAGATCAAAGCCCGTTTCATCGATTCCTCGCTTTCCTGAAGTTCGACGAATGAAAAGATAGCGGGAATCCGACGGGTGGAAAAGGCGTGATGCGCGACTGTCACGCATCACGCATCGCGTCAGGGTTTCCTGGGAAATGCCGAGCAGACCTGATACGCGCCCGACGGGTCTATGGCTGTGTTGCCCTGTTCGACATGTCGGATGATGCCTTCCTTGTCGATGACGAAGGTTGCGCGAGTGGCGAAGCCCATCTCTTCGCTCAGTATTCCGTAGGCTTTCGATACCTGACGTTTGAAGTCGCTCAACAACGGGAAGGTGACGCTGATGTCTTCGGCGAATCGCTTGTTGGCGGCAAAGCTATCGACGCTGATTCCGAGTATCTGAGTTTCAGAAGCTTCGAATTTGGCGATATCAGACTGATACGCCTTCAACTCCTTCGTTCAGCCTCCGGTGAAGGCCAGCACATAAAATGCCAGCACGACATTTTTCTTGCCCTTGAAATCAGAGAGCTTCACCTGCGCGCGATTCTGATCGATGAGCGTGAAGTCAGGAGCCGGATCGCCCACCTTGAGATGAGTCTTAGGCGCCTGCTGGGCCGGAGAAGTTGCGACGAAAGCAATCATAGCAAACATCGCAGAGATGGCTTTGAGTCGAAAGCGACCGACGCTCGCTCGCGACTTGAAAACCGATTTGCGGTAGATCACCGTTTTTACCTCCACTTTTTTATCGACCGGCCTTGATTGCCGATCTGTCTTCCACTGATCTATCGGAGTTGTCTGAATCGTATTATTCTTCCTAAGTCGGTTTGTCAACGAGAACTGGGAAAGGAATCCATAATGAAAGAGCGCGTCAGCCCGGAAGATCAACTCGTCGTCGAGCTTTACACCTCCGCTTTTCGCCAGTCGGTCGAATTCTATTGCAGCTTAGGATTCGAGGTAGTGCGCGACGAAGGCGACTTCGCGGAACTCAGATGGGAAACCTCGCTGCTGTTTATCGAAGAAGTCCGCGATGCAACGCCGCCCGCCGGCGCGGTCGGCAACATTCGAATAATGGTCGAGGATGTCGACCGCTACTGGGATTTAGCCCGACAGTTGGGAGCGGGCGTCATCCGTCCCATAGAGGATCGCTATTACGGGTTGCGCGATTTCACCATCAGCGGGCCTGACGGACTGGGGCTGCGTTTTGCTTCAAGGATTCGTCCATAGTCATTCGTCCTTTGTCATTGGTAGTGGGTCAGGTGTTCAAACAAATGACAGGGGACAAAGGACATTTCTTCGCATTGACTTGAACGGGCAAAAGGTATAACGTTCGGAGATACTGAATAGGGCGGTTTTCTGAAGTTCAATCTCCCAGGTGCCTCGCCCGTGAACGGACAGAGGTTGATTGAAGTTGAATCCCTGAAGTCGCATCCGTCGGCCCTGACAGTTTTTGACCGACCGGGAATAATAGGGTCTCCGGCAATCATAAAAGTAATGGCTGGATCGAAGTCTTAATCGAAAATGGAGGTCGTCATGCCGAAAACCGCAAAGACCAAAAATCAGGCAACTTCTGTCGAGCAGGATTCTGCTGTAGAACAGATCGCTTTGTCACCAGACGCGCCCCAGGCAAGAACGGCTCCGACCGAGGAGGAGATTGCGCAACGCGCTTATGAAATCTTTCTCCAGCGCGGAGGCGATCACGGCAATGATATCGAGGACTGGTTGCAGGCCGAACGCCAGCTTTTGGAGGAAAGTGAATCCTGATACCTGTATCCTCCGCGCTGAGTCGACTGCGTCAGCCGATCTTCCCAAAATACAACTGAGTCTGCGCTCGCCGATACTGATCGAGCGCCGGTTTTGTCTCGCTTCGCCATCTTTCCAAACAGGAGAAGAGCTATGAGTCAAGCAATTAAGTCAGCCGACGATGGATCAAGCTATGATAAGCAACTCGATCAACTGTGCGTCAACACCATACGCACTCTCTCGATGGATGCCGTGCAGCAGGCCAATTCCGGCCATCCCGGAACGCCTATGGCGCTCGCCCCCGTAGCCTACGCCTTGTGGGATCGCCACCTGCGTCATAGCCCCAGCAATCCGCACTGGCCCAACCGCGACCGATTCGTCCTTTCAGCAGGCCACGCCTCGATGCTGATTTATTCAATGCTGCACCTTACCGGATACGACCTCCCGCTCGAAGAACTCAAACGCTTTCGCCAGTGGGGATCGCTCACTCCCGGACACCCTGAATACGGTCACACTTCGGGAGTCGAAACCACCACCGGCCCGCTCGGCCAGGGCGTAGCCACTTCCGTAGGCATGGCGATAGCCGAGCGTTGGCTCGCCGCGCATTTCAATCGACCCGGCCACGAGATAGTCGATTATCGAGTCTATGCCATCGCGGGCGACGGCTGTCTGATGGAAGGCGTCTCTCAGGAAGCCGCATCGCTTGCGGGCCATCTCCGATTGAGCAACCTCGTCTGGATTTATGACAACAACCGCATCACCATCGAAGGAAATACCGCGCTCGCCTTCAGCGATGACGTTGCCACGCGCTTCATATCTTATCAGTGGAACGTGCTGAGAGTCGGCGACGCAAACGACCTCGATCAACTCGACCACGCTCTCCGCATCGCGCAAAAGGAAGACGAGCGACCGACGCTCATCATCGTCGATAGCCACATCGCCTACGGCGCTCCCAACAAACAGGACACGTCAGCAGCCCACGGCGAGCCTCTGGGCGATGAAGAAATCCGATTGACCAAACAACGCTACGGCTGGCCTATGGATGCGAAGTTCCTCGTTCCTGAAGAAGTGCAAAAACACATGAACGGCGCAATCGAGCATGGTAGGCAGGCCGAGGCCGAGTGGAAAGAAAAATTCGCGGCCTACAAAGCCGCTCATCCCGATCTTGCGCGCGAGTGGGAACTGATGCACGAAGGCAAACTCCCCGAAGGGTGGGATTCGGAAATTCCGGTCTTCCCTGCTGATGAAAAAGGCGTGGCCGGACGCGACGCGAATAACAAAGTCCTCAACGCCGTCGCGAAAAAAGTACCCTGGCTCGTGGGCGGTTCGGCAGACCTGGCGCCTTCGACCAAGACTCGAATCGGCGATGGCGGAGATTTTCTCGCAGGCTCTTACACGGGGCGCAATCTTCACTTCGGCATACGCGAACATGCGATGGGATCGATAATCAACGGGATGGGGCTGGCTAAACTGCGCGCCTACGGATCGGGCTTTCTGATCTTTTCGGATTACATGCGCGCTTCGATTCGACTCTCTGCGCTGATGGAACTTCCGGTCAATTACATCTTCACTCACGACTCGATAGGCGTGGGCGAAGACGGCCCTACGCATCAGCCTATCGAGCAGTTGGTCTCGCTGCGCGCCATCCCTCAGCTTTATGTCATACGGCCCGCTGACGCAAATGAAGTCGCCGAAGCATGGCGCGTGATTATGACGAGCCATGAAAGACCGGTCGCGTTGATACTGAGCCGTCAGCCGCTTCCGACTTATGATCGAACTAAGTATGCCTCAGCCGCTGGCCTTCACAAAGGCGCGTACATTCTTGCTGATTCCGATGGCACGCCGGATGTGATACTGATGGGGACAGGCTCGGAAGTTCACCTCTGCGTGGAAGCTCACGAACAACTCAAAGCCGAAGGAATAAAATCGCGAGTCGTCAGTATGCCCTGCTGGGAGATATTCGGGCGGCAGTCGGATGAGTACAAAGAATCGGTGCTGCCCAACTCAGTCAGAGCCAGGGTTGCGATTGAAACCGGAACGAATCTCGGATGGCATCAATTCGTCGGACTCGACGGGCGCGTCATAGCTCGCCGCGAATTCGGCGCGTCGGCTCCGCTCAAAGAGTTGCTCAAGCAGTTCGGCTTCACGGTTGAAAAAGTAGTGGCCGAAGCCAAAACAGCTATCGAACATGCAAAGGCTCTGCGCGGGCAGTAAAAGACAACATCTGTGAGGCGGCTGCGGTCGCCTCGCATTGCAGAGTTGCCCTCGCTGGCACACCTAGGACTCAAAGCAGGGGGCGACTCTCCTCCAAAAAAATTCATTCAGCGAAACCATCAAAGGAGGATGGGCATTATGAGCACGAATCCACTTGTAGAATTGCAAAAACTCGGTCAGAGCATCTGGTACGATAACATTCGCCGCGCGTTGATCGATAACGGCGACCTCGCGCGCAAAATCAGCGGCCCGCCCAAAGGCGCGACTTCGACCCTCAGCGATAAGGTAGGCGGCGATGATCTTCGCGGAGTCACTTCCAATCCCGCTATTTTTGAAAAAGCCATCGTCGGCAGCACCGATTATGACGAAGCGATGCGCGGGCTTATCGCCGAAGGAAAAAGCGTTCAGGAAATATATGAAGCCCTCGCCATAGAAGACATTCAAAACGTCGCCGATCTCTTCAAGCCTGTATACGAAAAGACGAACAAGATCGACGGATATGTGAGCCTGGAAGTCTCGCCCCTGCTTGCGCACGATACGGAAAACAGCATCGCCGAAGCTCGTCGCCTATGGGCCACGCTCGGTCGTCCGAACGTGATGATAAAAATCCCCGCCACGCCCGAAGGCATTCCGGCAATCGAGCAGTTGATCTCGGACGGCATCAACATCAACGTCACGCTCATTTTCAGTCAGGGGCTTTATGAGATAGTTGCCGAAGCCTACATTCGCGGGCTTGAGCGCAGGCTCGAAGCCAATCAAAGCGTCGAAGGCATCGCATCAGTCGCAAGCGTCTTCGTGAGCCGAATCGATACGGCCATAGACACCGATCTGGAATTTCGCATCCGTCGCTCTTCGGACGAAAATGAAAAGGCGTCGCTTACGGCTCTGCTCGGCAAAGCGGCAGTGGCGAACGCGAGATTGCTCTATCAACGATTCAAGGATATTTTTCACGGCGACCGATTCTCGAAACTTCGCGCAGCAAACGCACAGGTGCAGCGGCCTCTGTGGGCAAGCACCGGCACGAAGAACCCGCACTACAAAGACACTATCTATATCGAAGAACTCATCGGCCCTGAGACCGTAAACACAGTTCCGCCCGCGACCTTCACCGCTTTTCGCGATCACGGGCTTGTCCGGTTGAGCCTCGAAGAAAATCTCGACGACGCGCGGGCGACTATTGCGAAACTGGCCGATATAGGAATCAACCTTGCGGATGTCACGCAGAAGCTTCAGGACGAAGGCGTGCAGGCGTTTATGGATTCGTTCGGGACGATGACGGGGAGCATAGCGGCAAAACAGGCCGCGATAACAAGCGGCGTGCTTGAACGACAAACCGTCTCGCTGGGACCATCGGCGGATCAGGTCAAAGAAGTTCTCAAGACGATGGAGACGGGCCAGTGGATTCGACGAATCTGGAACAAGGACTCGACGCTCTGGAAAGACGACGAGCATCACAAAAATATCATTCGCAACGCGCTGGGCTGGGTGACAGTGGTCGAGCAACTGGTCGAACACGCCGATGAGCTTGCGGCCTTCAGCCGTCGCATCCGCGAAGACGGATTCACTGACGTTATGCTGTTAGGGATGGGCGGAAGCAGCCTTTGCCCCGAAGCTTTTCGCCGCACCTTCGGACACCCGGAAGGATTCCCCCGCCTTCATGTTCTCGACAGCACAGACCCGGCCACCGTGCTTGCATTCGAGCGCGGGGTGGATGTCCAGAAGACGCTTTTCATAGTCGCCAGCAAATCCGGTTCGACGACTGAGCCGCTGATGTTTTATCGATACTTTTTCGACAAGGTGAAAAAAATCAAGGGCGACCGCGCGGGACAAAACTTCGTCGCCATCACAGACCCCGGCACATTGATGGAGCAGATGGCTAAGGGTGACGGCTTTCGCAGGATTTTTCTCAACCCTCCCGATATCGGCGGAAGATATTCGGCTCTTTCCTTTTTCGGAATGGTTCCGGCTGCGCTTCAGGGATTTGATTTCAAGGCTCTGCTTGATCGGGCAGAGCGCGCGCTTCACGCCTGTATGCACTACGTCCCCGCGCAGGACAACCCCGCCGCGAGGCTCGGCGCGATTCTCGGAGTAATGCAGAAGAACGGGCGCGACAAGCTGACGCTTTCGACTTCGCCTGAAATTTCTTCGCTCGGATTATGGATCGAGCAACTCATCGCCGAAAGCACGGGCAAGGAAGAAAAAGGAATCATCCCGGTCGCGGGCGAATCGATTGGAGCGCCTTCGGTCTACGGCAATGATCGTCTCTTCGTTCACATCAGCGTCGGCCAGATCGATTCGGACACCGACGCCAAACTTCGCGCGCTTGAAGCAGCGGGCCATCCTGTAGTGCGACGAGTGCTTCACGACACGCTCGACCTCGGCGAAGAGTTCTATATATGGGAGCTTGCCACGGCGGTTGCGGGCGCGATCATCGGCATCGACAGCTTCGATCAGCCCAACGTGCAGGAGAGCAAGGACAACACCAAACGATTGCTCGAAGAATACAAGCAGAACGGCGCGTTCACCGAGCAGTCGCTTGCCGCAGAAGGCAACGGGTTGAAAGTTCTCTGCGCAAGCGAAACCATCACGGAGATCGGATCGGGCCATTCGATAGAGGCGTTCATCAAGGCTCACCTTGATCGCGTCGGGGCGGGCGATTACGTGGCCGTCTGCCAGTACATTCAGGAATCGGACGAAAACGAGCAGTTGATTCAGGCTCTTCGTTCGCACATTCGCGATTCATTGCGTGTGGCGACGACCACAGGCTACGGCCCGCGGTTTTTGCACTCGACAGGTCAGTTGCACAAAGGCGGCCCTGCGAGCGGCGTCTTCATTCAGCTAACGGCTGACAACAAAGAGGACGCTCCGCTCGCGGGTGAGTCGTTCACCTTCGGAGTGTTGAAGCAGGCGCAGGCGCTAGGCGATTTCCAGTCGCTCTCTTCGCGCAATCGTCGCGCGATTCGCGTTCATCTCGGCGCAGACATTGCGGGCGGGCTTCGCGCTCTGCTCCGAATAGTGCAGGACAGTTTTCCAATCGGGCAGGGTCAGGCCGGATAGGTGACAGGTGACAGGGAACAGGGGAGAGGGAATGAAGAATCCCTCTCCCCTTGAGGGCTGTTGCAAAGCCCTGGGAGCGCAGGCATCCTGCCTGCCGGTCTTACGCATTCGGGCATCAAGCGACACTTAAAGACTTGCACGCTGGAAGCGTGCGCCCCCAGGCCAGACGACTTTGCAAAGGATTCACAGGTATGTCAACAACCAATGGAATCGCGCTCGTTATCTCCGACATCGACGGCACGCTGATAACGTCGAATCACGAAGTGACCGACCAGACGAAGAGAGCCGCTGCCCGTCTCTATGAACGCGGCATCAAGCTTTCGCTGGCAAGCTCGCGCCCGCCGCGCAGCATCCGCCCGCTGGCTGATGCTCTCTCTTTGCGTTCGCCCTTCGCCGCCTTCAACGGCGCGCTCGTGGCTACAGCCGACGGCGAGATAATCGCCCGCGCAACCATCGCGCCCGACACCAGTCATCGCATCAAGGCCATCGCCGATGAACTTGGTATAAACGTGTGGCTCTACGATGACGATGAATGGTATGTCTCTGAGCGGACGGCTTTCGTCGACCGCGAAGAACACACAGCAGGGTTTTCGCCCAACATGGCCGATTACGAAAAACTTCTGGGCGAGCCTCTTCCAAAGCTCACAGTCGTCGGAAAACCTGAACTGGTCGCCGTCGCCGAAGAGCGCGTGCTTGATGAGCTTGGCGACCGGGTATCGGCTTCGCGCTCCAAGCCTCGCTTTTTGGACGTGACTTCTTATGGGATTCACAAAGGGACGGTGGTGGTTCGGCTCGCTGAGATGTTCCATATCTCGACCGATTCGGTAGCCGTCATCGGCGACGGGCCGAACGATGTCGAGATGTTCCGGCAGGCTGCCGTTAGCATCTCCATGGGTCAGGCCGTCGATGAAGTGCGCGCGGCGGCCAGCCACGCGACCGCTTCCAACGATGACGAGGGCTGGGCTGAAGGTATTGAAAAACACGTGCTGGGCAGCCTGCAATCCGCAGGCGCCTGACCGGGAGCTTGCGCCAGGGCCACTGAGCGGGATATAAAATCGGCGCAGTCGATAGATTCAACATCGCCAAGGAGAACCCCATGACAGCAACGCCACAAACGCCGCAACAGGAAATGCTGGCATCGCCTGATTCCCGAATACTCGCCATCGATATCGGAGGAACGGGTTTGAAGGCCGCCCTTCTCAGCTATGAAGGCGAGATGCTGACGGAGCGCGTGCGCATAAAGACGCCTCATCCGCTCACGCCCGATCTTCTGGTTGAAAAGCTGGTCGAGCTTGTCCAATCGCTCACGGATTACAGCTTCGTATCGGTGGGCTTTCCCGGCGTGGTTCGCCACGGGAAAATAATCACCGCGCCTAATCTCGGAACTGATGTTCTAAAGGGATTCGATCTCGCCACGGCGCTGGCGGAAAAACTCTCGAAGCCGGTTCGCGTGGTCAATGACGCCGATATGCAGGGGCTTGGAGCCATCACAGGCAAGGGGATCGAGATGGTCATCACTCTTGGGACGGGGTTCGGCTCTGCGCTCTTTATGGACGGCGATCTTGCGCCGCACCTTGAGCTTGCGCACATGCCTTTTCGCAAAGGCGAAACATTCGATCAGCAACTGGGCGACAAGGCGCGCAAAAAACTCGGCAGAAAAGCCTGGAGTCGCCGCGTCAAGCAGGCTCTCGATGACCTCAGAATGCTGACGAATTTCGATCACCTCTACATCGGCGGCGGCAATGCCAGCAAGCTCAACTTCGAGCTTCCGTCCGATATAACCACAGTATCGAACGAATGCGGAGTGAGGGGCGGCGCGTGGCTGTGGAGGAAAAGGGAATGAGGCAGATGTTAGATGCTAGATGTTAGTCTTCAGGGAATGATACCTGATGTCAGCAAAGAGCCTATTCACTTACTAACATCTAACATCCAACATCTAACATCTTCTCCGAAGGAGAACACATGTCAACGAGGATGTTGAGCATTTCCGACGCGCAGGTTCGCGTTTATCGCGATTCGGAAGAACTCGCGCTCAAGGCTGCGCGATTATTTGCGCGACTGGCTGATCAATACGTCGTCGGCTGCGGCAGATTCACGGTCGCGCTTGCCGGAGGATCGACTCCGCGCGCTATGTTCAAGTTACTCGCCGCTTCGCCATTCATCGAGACCATCCCGTGGTCATCGATTTATTTTTTCTGGGGCGATGAGCGAACGGTTCCTCCTGATCACGCGGACAGCAATTATGGCATGGCGCGCGAGACATTGTTTTCGAAAGCCCCGGTGCCGGAGGAAAACATCTTTCGCATACCGGCTGAGATGGAAGACCACGACGCGGCAGCCGAGCATTACTCAGCAAGGGTGATGCAATTCTTTTTGACCGGGCCGGGCGCAAGCCGCTCTGTGACAGCGCCGCTCGTCAATATGCCGCGATTCGATCTCGTGCTGTTGGGGATGGGGCCGGACGGACACACGGCGTCGCTTTTTCCTCAAACGACTGCGCTTGAGGTGACGGATCGCGTGGCGGTTGCTAACTGGGTCGAGAAATTCAACACGTGGCGAATAACTCTCACGGCCGCGGCCATCAACAACGCGCGCAATGTCACTTTCGTCGCGGGCGGCGCGGATAAAACGGAGACACTGAAAAACGTTCTTGAGGGCGAGTATCAACCTGATCTCTATCCGAGTCAATTGATTCGTCCCGGCAACGGAACGCTTCTGTGGATGGTCGATGAGGCCGCCGCAAAACTTCTCAGCGCGAAGTAATCAGGCGCGCAGGCTGACGGCTTGCGCTGAGTATTTCAGAGGAGCCTTTCAGGTAGTTTTCCCTGACGCAATGAAATGATGAAGAGATGAAAACTGTTTCCTCTGAAGTAAAACTTGCAATCAAATGCCAGCAAAGTAATCTGGCGAAGGTGTAATACGTAAGTTATGAAAAAATGGGCAAGCAGAACTTCTCATTAACACCCTGCTTTAGCTGGGTGGCGAGCGACGTCAGGTTGCTTTCAACCGTTTCAACGGTTTTTCAATCGGAAACGGTTGAAACCCGTTGGGGAAGCAGTCACGCCGCTCGTCACCTCAATGAATCGAGGTGTTAATGAGACGCGCGATTCCATCACATAACCGAGCGATTACGCGAAGGCAGGCAGAACACAATAACCGCCGACAGGCACGAGGTAATAAACAATGACTGCATCAACTCAACCTAAAGCAGCAAAAATCGGCATGGTGGGGCTTGCGGTAATGGGCGAAAATCTCGCGCTCAATATCGCGCGCAACGAGTACCCGATAGCCGTCTACAACCGCGACACCACCAAAGTAGACAAGTTTCTAGACCGCGCAAAAACTCACGCCGAAGGGCAGCAGGTCATCGGCGCTTACACGATGGAAGACTTCGTGAAATCAATCGAGCGTCCTCGCAAGATAATACTGCTTGTGAAAGCTGGCGGCGCGGTCGATGCCGTAATCGATCAACTAAAGCCCTTACTCGACAAAGGCGATATCATCATCGACGGCGGCAATTCGTTTTTCCAGAATACCATTCGTCGCGAAAAAGATTTGAAGGCCGAAGGATTGAACTTCATCGGCTGCGGCGTGTCGGGCGGCGAGAAAGGCGCGCTGTGGGGGCCGTCGCTTATGCCGGGAGGAGACCGCGCCGCTTACGATGAGCTTAAACCTATCTGGGAAAAAATCGCCGCGCAGGTCGATGACGGCCCCTGCGTCACCTACATAGGGCCGGACGGCGCGGGACATTTCGTCAAGATGGTTCACAACGGAATCGAGTACGGCGATATGCAACTCATAGCCGAAGCCTACGGCATTCTGCGTAGCGCCCTGGGAATGAGCGCGGCGGAGCTTGCAGACACTTTCGCCCAATGGAACGCAGGCGATCTCAATTCGTTTCTTATCGAAATCACCGCGAAAATTTTCACCGTCAATGACCCGGAGACCGGCCAACCTCTCGTCGATCTGATTCTGGACGAAGCAGGACAAAAGGGAACGGGCAAGTGGACTTCAGACGTCGCGCTCGATTTGGGCGTAGTCATCCCGACCATTCAGGCCGCAGTCGATGCGCGCGTGCTTTCGGGTCTGAAAGCCGAGCGCGTGGAAGCGAGCAAACAACTCCCCGGCCCGACCGCCTCGTACACGGGCGACAAACAGGAGCTTATTCAGGCCGTGCATGACGCGCTCTATGCCAGCAAGATTTGCTCTTACGCGCAGGGGATGAATCTGATACGTCGCGGCTCGAATGAATTCAACTGGGACATCAAACTGGGCGAGCTTGCGCGGATATGGAAAGGCGGCTGCATCATCCGCGCGCAATTCCTCGACAAGATCAAGCAGGCTTATCAACGCCGCGCCGATCTTCCGAATCTTCTGCTCGACCCGGATTTCAAGGCGTGGGCGCTGGAAGCTCAACCTCGCTGGCGTCAGGCTGTCACGACCGCGCAATCGCTCGGCATCCCTGTCACGGCGATGTCGGGAAGCCTCGCCTACTTCGACACCTATCGCACGGCCAATCTGCCGCTGAATCTGACGCAGGCGCAGAGGGATTTCTTCGGCTCGCACACTTACAAGCGCACAGATCGCCCCGACGCCGATGCCGTTCACACTGAATGGGAAGAACTTGCTAAGAATTAGTCATTAGTCCTTTGTCCTTCGTCCCTTGTCAGACGGTTGCTGATCTGGGGCGAAGGGCAAAGGACGAAGGACAAAGGACAAAGGACAATGACCAGCACGAATGAAAATCCACTTCGCGCAGGAGTGAGGCTTGAGCGCACGGCTGAGCCTTGCACCGTCATCATCTTCGGCGCTTCGGGCGACCTGACGAAAAGAAAGCTCGTACCGGCGCTCTATCGACTGACTCAGGAAAGATTGCTGCCCGCTGAGTTTGCCATACTCGGATTCGCGCGCAGCGAAATGAGCGATGAAGATTTCCGCACAAAGATGAAAGACTCGGTGGCGACTTACTCCGAAGCCCGCCGCGTAGATGACACCGTGTGGGAGAGCTTCGCCCAGGGAATCTTTTATCTTCCCGGCAATATCAACGACGCCGAGTCATACAAAAAGATGCGAGAGCGGCTCGACGAGATAGACCGAATTCGTGGCACAGCCGGAAACCGCGTGTTTTATCTCTCGACCGCGCCGGGGTTTTACAGCGAAGCCGTCAGCCAGTTGGGAGCCGCCGGACTTGCGAAACCGGAAGGCAAGGGATGGACTCACATAATCATAGAAAAGCCTTTCGGCCATAGTCTGGATTCGGCCCGTCAACTCAACATCGATGTCGCCAAGGTGTTCGATGAGGAGCAGGTCTATCGCATCGATCACTACCTGGGAAAAGAGACGGTGCAAAACCTCCTCGTCTTTCGCTTCGCCAACGGCATCTTCGAGCCTGTATGGAATCGCCAGTACATCGATCACATTCAGATAACGAACGCTGAAGCGATAGGTGTCGAAGATCGCGGCGGATACTACGAAACAGCCGGAGTGCTGAGAGACATGATTCAGAATCACGTCTTTCAGGTTCTCTCTCTCGTGGCGATGGAGCCGCCCAACAGTCTTTCGGCCAACGCCGTCCGCGACGAAAAGATCAAGGCCATGCAGGCAGTGCGCGCGATTCCAATCGATCAGGTCGATGAGTTCGCCGTGCGCGGCCAGTACGGGCCGGGGTCGGTCGCAGGAAAACCGGCAAAGGGTTATCGCGAAGAGAAGGATGTCAATCCCGAATCGAACACCGACACTTACTCGGCGGTGAAACTCTACTTCGACAACTGGCGATGGGCGGGCGTGCCTTTCTATCTTCGCTCGGCCAAGCGTATGCCCAAGCGCGTGACCGAAATCGCCATTCAATTCAAAGAGGCTCCGCATCTGCTCTTTCGCGAAAGCGGTCAGCCTGAGCCGAATCAACTCATCGTGCGCGTGCAGCCTGATGAAGGCATCACGCTTCGCATAGGCGCGAAGGTTCCGGGCCAGGTTACGCGCATTCGATGGGTGAACATGGATTTCCGCTATGGCGCTTCGTTCGGCGTGGCTTCGCCTGAAGCTTATGAGCGATTGCTGCTCGATTGCATACTGGGAGATTCGACTTTGTATGCGCGCAGAGATATGACCGAGCGCGGATGGGAAATAGTGATGCCGATACTGGAATCGTGGCAGAGTCGCAAAGCGGATTTCCCTAACTACGAAGCCGGAACGTGGGGGCCGCAGGCCGCCGACGATATGCTCGAAAAAGACGGGCGGCAGTGGAGAAGACCCTAGAAGTGATGAGCGCGGGTTCGACGTGGCGCAAGCTGACAGCTTGCGCGTTTCATCCGTCATCATTGAAAAGGAACGACGATGAGCACAGCAATAGATGTTTCCGCATTGGAGCGCGAGTTGACTTCGCTCTGGAAGCAGGTGGGAGGCGAAGAAGACAGCGGCATCATTCGCGCCTGCCTGTTGAATTTTCTCGTATACACTCCCGATGTTGCAGGAGCAGGCAAACTCGATGACATAATCATCGATATCACCTCGGAGCATCCCGCGCGAGCGATAATGATGATCGCTGATCGAGCCGCAGATGAGTCGTCGCTTGAGGCGGCGGTAACTTCGCGATGCATGATTCCTACGGGGATGTCGAAACAGGTATGCTGCGAGCAGGTGACTATCAACGCCGCGGGCGCGCAGGTCAACGAGATGCCGAGCGCGGTCGTGCCGCTGTTGGTTTCCGATCTGCCTGTTTACCTCTGGTGGCGGGCGGTGCCGCAGCTTACGGATAAAGTCTTCGAGCGGCTGGGCGAAGTTTCGGATCGCGTGATAATCGACACGGCCACTTTCGCCGATTCGAAAACCGATCTGATCCGACTTGCCACGATCATACGCGATAATCCCCATTGGACGGCATTCACCGATCTCAACTGGTCGCGGCTCACGGCGTGGCGCGCGCTGACCGCCGGGTTTTATGATGTTCCCGAATATCGTCCGCTGCTCTCTGAAATCAATCGAGTGACTATCGAGTACGCGCCGCTTTCCGGGGAAGCGATTCCGGCCAGAGCTTCGATACTTGCGGGATGGCTCGCCTCTCGTCTGCATTGGGACAGCGGCGCGGTCAAACGCGAAAACGGCAACACGGTTTTCGAAATGGGTTCAAACGGTCGCCCGGTCACGCTCACGCTTGCCGCGACCAACAACGCGGAGATTCAGGCCGGACACCTCGCTTCGGTGACGATTGGAAGCGCGG
This sequence comes from Blastocatellia bacterium UBA7656, assembly GCA_002483445.1. GTDB lineage: Bacteria > Acidobacteriota > Blastocatellia > UBA7656 > UBA7656 > UBA7656. The sequence continues at coordinate 23,886 of DLHY01000048.1, read as the reverse complement.
CGGATGCGGCGGCGCTTTTCACCGTGACGCGCAGCGATGACGGCAAGCGCATCGAGACCAGGGTTTCTCTGGGCGAGAAGCGACGCGTTCAGCGCGTGCTGGGATACGAAAGCTGGAGCGAGAGTCAGCTTGTCGGGCGCGAGCTTGAAATACTCGGACACGACCGCGTTTATGAACAGGCTGTCGTTTCGGCAGGCGATCTGATAGCCGCGATAGGATAAGTGTCGGGGGTCAGTTGTCCGTTGTCCGTCGTTGGTTCTCTCCAGTTTGCTGGAGCGATTCGCTACTGACCACTGACAAATGACCACTGACGAATAACCACTGACATAATGAGCAGAATTCGCTGGCCACTTTTTGTTAGCCTCATATTGCTGCTGGTCTATGCAGCCCTTTATTTCGCACTGCCGGACGAAGCAGGCATCAGGCTTCAACTCAAATATGTGCTTGCGGCTGCTTTCGTGGCTGTGAGCATGGCTATCGTAAGAGCGGTTAATTACCTGCTGCTCGATGTTGGCTTTCCCAGGCGCAAAGGTCGCGAAGCTCCTGCGCTTCTGCGCTTCCTGCTTTCGATAATCGTTTACTCCTTCCTCTTCGTTCTCATATTTCATTTCGTGCTGATGATGGAATTGAGCGGCGTGCTGGCCACATCAGCCGTCGTCTCGGTCATACTCGGCCTTGCGTTGCAGGACACTCTTCAGAATTTCTTCGCCGGAGTGTCGCTCCACATCGAGCAGCCTTTTCACATAGGCGATGCAATCAAGGTGGATAACCTCGTCGGGAGGGTGGAGTCGGTCACGTGGCGCACGACGGCCATTCGCACCAACGATAATTCGATAATCATATTTCCTAACAGTCACGTCGCCCGCGCGCACGTCGAGATATTTCCCTACGGCAATCTCAACCGCCGAGTGCTTCGATTTCCCGCGCCCTACAGCGCGCCGCCTGAAAAGGTCATCCCGTTGATTCGCGATGCGGTTCAGGCAGTGCCTAATGTCTCGCCTGAAAGAACGCCGGTAGTGCGCATGGCTGAGTTCGCTGATTCGAGCATCACCTATGAAATTCTCTACTGGGTGAAGGATTATATGTGGACGCCGGACATGGACGCGCGGATTCGCGAGCGGATATGGTACGTCTATCGCCGCAACGATGTAGAGATACCATTCCCGCACCGCCAGCTTCTTTACCGTCCGCAGCATCAGGAGGCAGATCAGCGTGCGCGCGATTACGAAGAAGCCATTCGTCGCGTTGAGTTGTTCGAGCTACTGACAGATGAAGAAACAGAAGCGATGGCCGCTGGCGTCGGGCGGCATCTGTACGCTCCGGGCGAGATGATAATCCGCAGCGGGGATGCAGGCGATTCGATGTTCGTTATATATCGCGGCAAGGCCGAGGTGCGCCTGCCTTCTGTAAACGGCGATCTTCAGACGGTCGCAGTTTTAGGCGAGGGAGACTTTTTCGGCGAGATGGCGCTCTTCACAGGCGAGCCTCGCGCGGCGGATGTGGCTGCGGTTGAAGAAGTCGAACTGCTTGAAATCAGAAAAGGGTGCATAGAGAATCTGCTCGCGCAAAACGAAAAGCTGGCCGAAGCGTTCAGCAACCGCATAGCCGAGCGACAGGCTCGTCTGGCGGAACACGCCGCGCGCACGCCCGAAATGGAAGAGCAGATGCAGCCCCGCACCATCCTGCGCCGCATCCGCCAGTTCTTCAGGATGCGGGGAGAGCGTTGAGCCAGAAGCGGAAAATATACTATGATTCGAGCCATCTCACTTCGAGGCTGAACAGAAATGAGCGGGCGAGCGTCTTACGCTGGCAGCGAAAATATCTCCGAAGGGCCAGTAAAGAAAAACTGGCGGCGGCGATTATTGATCGTCTTCGTCTCCTTAATGGTGATTGTCACCATCGTCGGGATGTTTTTGTATTTCATACTCGGCCTCTATCCTGTTAAGGTGCAAGGGACGGCTATGTCACCGACCCTCAACAACGGCGACAAGATATTCATCAGCAGAAGAGTCGAAGAAATCAAGCGAGGCGATATAGTCATTTTCTTCTTTCCGCGTGACACTTCGAAGAGCTTTATCAAGCGTGTAGCAGGATTACCCGGCGAAACGATCAGCATCGATGAAAGCGGTCAGCTTTATATCAACGGCGCTCTCGTAGAAGAGCCTTATGTCTCGCCCGACAGAAACCAAAACAGGACTCCTGTCGGTCTACAGGTTATCAAAGCGGATCATTACTTCGTCATGGGCGATGGTCGCGACTTTTCGAACGACAGCCGCGCGTGGGGACAACTGCCGAGATCGCTCATCTACGGGAAATACCTTTGGCGATATTGGACTGATTGAATCGCTCCGCTCAACCCTCGCACGGTTATATCGCCGGTCGAATACAAATCGGAGATGATCGCAAGGGGCTGTCGGCAAATCAACCGTCTGCGCTCTGCGATCCTCTCTCGTCATCAAGTTTTAATGTTCATCCGTCGCCTCGGCCTCTGCGAATCGCTTTATGGACAGGTGGCGAAAGCCGATGTGTCGGTGATAGCTGGCGCCGCGCTGTTCGGCCTGAACACCCTTACCTGATTAGTCACAGGGACGCTGGCCGGACATTGGTTGAGAAACTTGTCTGCTTTCTTGATGAGTATCGTGACGCAATTATTATTGCTGTCGCAGTCTTTGTATTTGATCTTGCCCGGGCTCGGCGCCTCGTCGTTGATCTCTACGCCGTCGCCTCGTCGGAAAATTCCGGTGAGGGTTAAATGCTTGCCGCTTTCGCCCGTGTTGGGAGCGACGCTTTCTATCAGCAAAGCTGTCCATTCGACTGTGGCCGTGCAGGAAAACGAATTGCCCTCGACTGTTCCGCTGGCCTGTATGGTGTCGCTGCCCGGTTGATTGTTGCTTGTGTAAGCGAAACTGGCCTGTCCGTTCTGATTCGTCGCTGCTGTCCCGGTGAAGCCCTGATTTGGGCCGCTCGTCACAGTAACTCCAACCTGCGCGCCGGAAACAGGTTGGCCATTAAGGAAGACTGTTACATTGAAGGTGTGCTGCGTCCCTGTCCGATTCCTCGTTGAAGACGGATTGATATCACAGGATGCAGCGGATAGCGCGAAAGGTTTCACGACAGTGAAAGCGAAAAATCGGTTCGTCCCGTCGCCTATGGTCCCGATTTCGGTCGCCGCGCCTGTTTGCAGATTTACGGAGTAAAATCTGGTTTTGTTTTCTCCCTGAAGCGTGAAAGCGCCGAAGCACCTATCGGGTTCCGATTCGTTATTCTTAGGCGCCATGTCGAGCGCGGCTATGCCTGAAGTGTTTACACCCAACGGCCCTACAGTCGTCGTCTGTCCGGTATTCAGGTTTATATTCACCAGAGTATCGCGATTTGAATCTATCCCGAAAAGACTGGTGGTGGTCGCTCCGGAGAAAACATTGGTGTAGGCCATACTGACTATCTTGGGGGTCTGGCCCATGCCGGGATCGCCCAAAGGATAGAATAAACTCTTAAAGGCAAAACCGCCGACGGTGGAGTTGACCATAAAGCCAACTCCCTCTTCGGTATTGGTGAAGGTCTTATCTCCTGTGAGCGGGTTGATATCGAAGCCTATGGTCTCGGCTGGATTGAACGGGTTGGTAAAGAAAGAGGGAATCGAGCCTATCGGGGTAGCGACGCCCGTATTGCAATTAATATTGAAAACACGTCCGAGGTTGCTGATTCCTATAACCTGATTATCATTTTCGCCGCTGATCGTAATGGGCTGGCCCGCCAGAGCGCTAGAATCCATGCCGGTGAGTTTTTCGCCTGTTTGAAGGCCGCTTACGGACTTGCTGTCGAGCGTGTCTTCAGGCGTGGATAAAGACCATGCAGACACGTTGCCGCTTTCGAAGCCGTCCGAAAATATTGCCCCGAGAGTATCCGCAGCCGGAGGGACGAAAAGGGGTCGCGCCGCCGCGCCCGCATTTCCCCTGACGGCCATCGTCGGGAGATTCATCAACAAGCTTATAGTTAAGACGCTTAATAGAACGAACCGTGCTTTTTTCATTTCGGACTCCTTTCACACATAAGGCTGAAATACTTTTAACCTGAACGCGCCGCTTGTCTGCTGACTACGCCGGGAGCGATGTGGCTCCTCAGCGACAGGTTGACTCGATCTTCTTCGCGGCCCGCTCCCTGTTAGCTATTCAAGGAATGAAATAAAACTTTATGCAGGAGGTTCAGAATCCGAGCCTGGGCCTGTGTGCGGACAAATGGCCGGTCTCTGCGCCTGATACCGAAAAGCTTCATTTGATTCCGGGCCAATCATTACTGCGCGCAATCCGGGGCGCGCCTGCTCGGTTTATGTGCGACCTATTATAAGCTAAACCACCTTCACAGGCCATAGAATGCGGGATAAAACCCGGACACTTACAAATCCGGCGCACACCGCATGGTTCAACATCCTGCTTTTACAGATCGCCAATGATTATACAATTAGGTGCAATCAGTCTGATTGCGTTAGGCGAGAAATGTCCGGAAACGATTCGTTATATCGCCGGTCGAATACAAATCAGAAATGATCGCAAGGCTGTCGGCTCCGGCTTCGATCACCGACACTGCGCGCTCAAGCGTGATCCCGCCTATTGCGACGAGCGGCTTTGTGACGCGCTGCTTCACTTCCCTGACAAGATCGAGACCCGTAGTCGGGTCAGGGTTTTCTTTTGTCGAAGTCTGAAACACCGGGCCGATGGCTATGTAGTCCGCTGGCAAAGAATCGGCTTCCAGAGCCTGTTTCAGGTTATGCGTGGAAAAGCCGATGATCCCGCTCCATCCAATCAGTCGTCGCGCTTCTTCTACAGGCAGATCATCCTGACCGAGATGAACGCCGTCGGCGCGGGCTGCGATAGCGATATCGAGGCGGTCGTTGATGATGATTTTCACATCGAGAGTCCGCGCGACTGCAATGGCTTCGACTGCGGCTTCGTAGAACTCGCGCGGCGAGGCTTTCTTTTCGCGGAGTTGAATAAACGTGGCTCCGCCTTCGGCCAGACGGCGCACCTGTTCAGCGTGCGTCAGTCCGCTCAAGCGAACATCGGTGATGGGATAAATTCGGGGAAGCATCGCCATCATACGCCGATATTCTGAACTGAAGACCGGGCTGATTTGCGGGCGAGGAAGCCTTCCATGAAATGAGTCGCGAGATTGCCACGGATGAATTCCTCGTCAGCGAGTATTTCCTGATGAAGAGGAACGCTTGTGGCTATCCCCTCGATTATCATCGCTTCCAGCGCGCGCTGCATTCGGGCGATAGCCATTTCTCTCGTCCGATGGTGAACGATCAGCTTTGCGATGAGCGAATCGTAATGTGGAGGGACGAACCAGCCCGGATATGCGGCGGTGTCTACTCTCACCCCCGGCCCGCCTGGAATGTTGAACGCAGTGATCAATCCCGGCGAGGGGGTGAACGTCACGGGTGATTCGGCATTGATGCGACACTCTATCGCGTGGCCGCTGAATACGATGTCGTCCTGATCGAATTCCAATCGCTCGCCTGCCGCTATCAAAATCTGCTCGCGCACCAGATCGGTGTTTGTGACCATCTCCGTCACAGGGTGTTCGACCTGAATGCGAGTGTTCATCTCCATAAAATAAAAATTGCGATTCTCGTCGAGCAGAAATTCCATCGTGCCTGCGCTCGTGTATCCGATCTCGCGGCAGGCTTTGACAGCCGTCTCGCCCATCCTGCGTCGAATGTCGGGCGTGATGGCGGGCGAAGGCGATTCTTCGATGAGCTTCTGATGGCGACGTTGAATGGAGCATTCGCGCTCGCCGAGATGAACTACATTGCCGTGCTGATCGCCGAGTACCTGAATTTCTATATGGCGCGCGACCTCGATGTATTTTTCCAGGTAGACCGCCGGATTGTTGAAAGCCATCCCGGCTTCGTGCTGCGCCGCCGGAAGAGCGATCATCAATTCTTTCCGGTCGCGCACTATTCGCATACCGCGCCCGCCTCCGCCAGCCGACGCTTTGATGATTACAGGATAGCCTATCTCTTCAGCGATGCCGATGGCTTCATCTTCGTTTTCGATGATGCCGTCGAATCCCGGAGTGATGGGGACGCCTGCGGCTTTCATCGCCGCCCGCGCCTGCGCCTTGTCGCCCATCAATCGGATGGCTTCAGGGCTGGGGCCGATGAATTTGATGTTGCACTTCTCGCACACTTCGGCGAAGTAAGCGTTCTCGGCCAGAAACCCGTAGCCCGGATGTATCGCATCGACGTTTGCTATTTCGGCAGCCGAGATGACCATCGGGATATTCAAATAACTCTTAGGCGAAGGCGCGGGGCCGATGCAGATCGATTCATCGGCAAAGCGCACATGCAGCGAGTCGCGGTCAGCTTCCGAGTGAACGGCTACCGTGCGGATGCCGAGTTCCCTGCACGCCCAGATTATTCGCGTCGCTATTTCGCCTCGATTGGCTATGAGGATTTTTTTGAACATCAGGAGTCAGGAGTCAGAAGTCAGAAGTCAGGAGTCAGAAGTAGAATGTTCATTCTGACTTCTGGCTCCTGGCTTCTGACTTCTGTTTTAAGTTTTTATTCCGAACAGAGGCTGACCGTACTCAACAGGCTGGCCGTTTTCCGCATAGATTTTCACGACCACGCCGCTGACTTCAGCCTGAATGTTGTTCATCAGCTTCATCGCCTCGACTATGCACACGACTGTTTCAGGTTCGACCGTGTCGCCCGGTTTGACGAATGATTCGGAGGTGGGAGAGGGCGAGCGATAAAAAGTTCCCACGAGCGGCGATTTGATTATGTGCAGCGGCTCTTCCGTCGGTTGCTCCTCGGCCTGCGGGGTTGATTGAGGTTGCGCGAGGAGATGAGTTTCAGGTGCGGCAGGTTGCGAATGAATGATCGTCTGCGTCACCGGCGCTGCCGCGCCCTGCTGGTTCGAGCGGATGATGCGCATACGAAATCCTTCGCGCTCGATTTCGAATTCAGTGAAGCCCTTCTCGCTGATAAGCCGGATGAGTTCCTTGATTTCTTTCAGATTCACGTTTGCCCCTCCCCTGAAAAAACGCCGTGCAACCACAATAAGCGAAAGCCTCAACCCTGAGGCTGAGGCTCGTTGATTGCCTGCCGGAGCCGCTTAACCTGATGCAGATAAGCTCGCGGCCTGTGTTACTCTTTCTTGCCGCGACGGAAGAGTCGACGCAGTCGGCCCTTCTTCTCTTCCTTTTTCTCATCCGAGTGCGGCCTCTCTTCTTCACTGCCCACAAGCTCGATCAAAGCCATCTCGGCTCCGTCACCCTTGCGCGGGCCGAGCTTGAGTATGCGCGTATAGCCGCCTTCGCGCTCAGAGTAGCGGCCTGCGATATCGTCGAACAATTTGTCGAGCGCTGACACTCCGGCGGTGCGCTCGGGGCGAGGCCGCTTGTATCCCCCGTCAGGAACCCGGTTAGTGTTTCCGGCAAAGAAGTATTTAGCCGCCAGCCTGCGCGCGTGCAGAGCCGCGGCGGGGTTTTCAGCCGCAAGCCCGCGCTTGCCCAGCGTGATTGCGCGCTCGGCGAAAGGGCGAAGCTCTTTCGCCTTAGGCAAGGTGGTGATTATTCGTTCGTGTTCGATGAGCGAGGCGCAGAGATTGCGAAGCAGCGCCAAGCGATGCTCCGTCGTGCGCCCAAGTTTCCGATTAGCTACTTTGTGTCGCATTCAAGTCTTCTCCAAAAATCTACTGGCCCTCTTCGACTATGCGCCCCTGATCGTCGAACTTCATGCCGAGCTTCAGCCCCATGGAATGAATGATCTCTTTGATCTCGTTCAAAGACTTGCGCCCGAAGTTCTTGGTCTTGAGCATATCGCCTTCAGACTTCTGAACAAGCTCGCGTATGGTGCGAATATCGGCGTTCTTCAGGCAGTTGTAAGAGCGCACGGAAAGCTCAAGCTCATCTACTGAGCGGTCGAGGAATTCGTTGAACTGTTTCTGCTTCGAGTCCTCGATTTCAGGCTCGGCTATTTCAGGCTCTTCCTCGAAGTTGATGAATATCTGCATGTGATCCTTGATCAACTTCGAGGCCAGTCCCACGGCGTTTTCGGGTTTGACCGAGCCGTTAGTCCAGACTTCTATGGTGAGCTTGTCGTAGTCGGTGTCTTGCCCGAGGCGAGCAGCCTCGACCGTGTAATTGACTTTCTTGACCGGCGAGTGAACCGAATCTATTGGGATGTAACCTACGGCGAGGTCTTCATCGAAGTTGCGCTCGGCGGGGATGTAGCCGCGTCCGCGCTTGAGCCGCATCTCAATCGACAGCCTCCCGCCTTCCGATATAGTCGCTATGTGAATGTTGGGATCGAGTATCTCGACATCCGAATCGACTTCGATCTCGCCCGACAGCAACTCGCCCGGCACGGAGCGTTCGACACGGAGCGTTTTCGGCCCTGCGCCGTTGAGTTTGAACGGTATGCGTTTGAGGTTGAGGATTATGTCGGTCGCGTCCTCGACCACGCCTGGTATGGAAGAAAATTCGTGCAGCACTCCATCGATTTTGACGGCTGTTATGGCCGCGCCCTCAACCGATGAGAGCAGAGAGCGACGCAGGCAGTTGCCTATCGTCGTGCCGAAGCCGCGCTCGAATGGCTGCGCGTAGAATTTCCCATATCGGGAGGTGAGCGTCTCGGTTTCGCACGCGAGGCGCTTGGGCTTCTGGAAGCCTATAAGGAATTGAGTCTCGGTTCCGTCCATTTATTCCCTCTCAAAGTAGGGGTCAGATGTCAGATGTCAGATGTTAGTGATTGTCTATTGAACCAACATCTGACATCTGACATCCGACATCTTTTCAAATTACTTCGAATAAAGCTCGACGATGAGGTGCTCGTTGATGTTTTGTCCGATTTCTTCGCGTCGCGGGAGAGCCGTCACTCGCCCGCGCATATCCTCGACCGAAGTGACTTCAAGCCACGACGGGCGTCCGCGACCTGAAGCGGTCTGAAACGCGCCGAGTATGTGAACATTCGAACGGCTCTTGTCACGCACGGCGACTTCATCTCCAACCTTGACCTGAAAGCTGGGGATGTTGACCTTGCGACCGTTGACAGTGATATGGCCGTGATTGACAAGCTGGCGGGCCTGCGCCCGCGAAGTAGCGAATCCCAATCGATAAACGGAGTTGTCGAGACGACGTTCGAGCAGCACGAGCAGATTTTCGCCCGTCACACCCTTCATTCGGGTGGCGCGCTCGAAGTAGAGACGGAACTGGCGTTCGAGCATTCCGTAGATTCTCTTGACCTTCTGTTTTTCGCGAAGCTGCTCGCCGTAGCCTATCAGTTTTGCGCGGCGCAGGTTTCGTCCGTGCTGTCCGGGCGGTTGAGCGCCGCGTTTTTCAATCGGGCAGCTTGGCTTATAACACCGCTCGCCCTTCAAAAACAACTTCATTCCTTCCCGGCGGCACAAACGGCACACCGGCCCACGATACCTTGCCAATGTTTTTCCTCCCAATACTGCTCTTCGCAAAGCAGCAAAAGTTTACAGGCGCACTCGACGCCCTTCATCCTTTATCAAGGGCAAACTGTTTATTTGCCCGTTCGATTGACGATCAAAGATCGCTTCAACAAAGATCGAAAAGGCAAAGCGCGCCGTCGAACCCACAGGGTTGTGTCTTGCGTTTGGCCTTGCCTGAAAAAAATTAAACTCTGCGTTTCTTTGGCGGTCGGCAGCCGTTGTGCGGGATAGGCGTCACGTCTCTTATGACCCGGACTTCTATCCCGGCAGACTGAATGGCGCGCACAGCCGATTCGCGCCCCGATCCCGGCCCTTTGACCCTGACCTCGCACGAGTGCATTCCGACTTCGCGCGCAGCCTGAGCAGCCTTGATGGCGGCCTGTTGCGCGGCGAACGGCGTACCCTTGCGAGAGCCGTGAAAACCGAGCGCGCCTGCCGACGACTGGCTCACGAGGTTGCCCTCAAGGTCAGTGATCGAAACCATCGTGTTGTTGAAAGTCGCGCGGATGTGAACGATGCCCTGCGGCACCATGCGCTTCTCTTTGCGCTTGAAAACTTTCTTCTTCCCGCCTTTTGTCTGTGCTTTTGCCATAAACAGTTTTCAGTTTTCAGTTTTCAGTTTTCAGTTTCAGCTTCCAGCGGTCTGAAAACTGAAAACTGAGAACTGAAAACTGATGTTATTTCTTGCCCGGAGCCTTCTTCTTGGCGACCGTTGCGCGGCGCGGCCCCTTCCGGGTGCGCGCGTTGGTGTGAGTGCGCTGTCCACGAACGGGAAGCCCTCTGCGATGGCGCAGTCCGCGATAGCAGCCGATGTCCATCAGTCGCTTGATATCGATCTGCACCTGTTTGCGAAGATCGCCCTCGACCATTCCCTGCTGATCGATTATGGTGCGGATGCGGTTGACTTCTTCTTCCGTAAGCTCGCGAACACGACGGCTGATATCGATACCTGCTTCCGCGAGTATCTTGTTGGATCGGGGACGCCCGATTCCGTAAATATAAGTCAGCCCTATTTCTATTCTCTTATTGGCCGGAAGGTCTACGCCTGCGATACGTGCCATTACTCCTCCACTAACCTCTCATCCCTGACGCTGTTTGTGTTTGGGGTTGACGCAGATTACTCGCACCACTCCCTTTCGGTGAATGACTTTGCATTTGTCGCAAATTTTTTTAACTGACGCCCTGACTTTCATTTCTTAAATCCTTTGGCATTGCTATGACAGGAATACCCTGCGCGCAAGAAACGGGCATTTTAACATCTGGCCGACGGGCTTGCAACTACGATTCTGAGTCGAGCAGCGTGAGTATGTCCGGCCCGTTCGCCGTTATTGCGACCGTGTGTTCGAAGTGCGCCGAAGGTCGCCCGTCGAGCGTTATCACAGTCCAGCCGTCGGAGAGTTGCTTGACTTCGTGACGGCCCATATTGACCATAGGCTCGATTGCCAGAACCCACCCCTCGCGCAATGCCTTGCCTCGGCCCGGCTCGCCGTAATTAGGCACCTGCGGGTCTTCGTGCATCGCGCGGCCCACTCCATGCCCGCAGTAATTTCGCACGACCGAATATCCGAGAGGTTCAACAAACGCCTGAACCGCGTTTCCGACATCGCCGAGGTGATAGCCGACGCGGCATTTTTCGATGGCCTGGTAGAGCGACTGGCGAGTCGCCTCCATGAGCTTTTTCACCTCGTCGCTCACTTCGCCCACTGCCACCGTCAACGCGGAATCGCCGACATACCCGTCGAGCGTCGCGCCGCAGTCGATGCCGATGATATCCCCCTCGCGCAAACGTCTCTTGCTCGGAATCCCGTGAACGACCTCATCATTGATCGAAGCGCAGATCGAAGCGGTATAGCCGTGATAGCCCTTGAAGGTCGGATAAGCTCCGGCCTGACGGATCATGCGCTCGGCTTCGCGATCCAGATCGAGGGTCGTTATTCCCGGCTCGACTATCTCGGATAATCTTTTCAGCACACGCGCCACGATGCGTCCGGCTGCGCGCATTTTTTCAATCTCAGTTCTCGATTTCCGAATGACCATACCGTCAACTCTTCGCGCTCAACCCGCCTTTTCCCTCTTCGATGACTGAGGCTACGCGCTCGAATACTTCCTGCGGCGTGCCGGTTCCCTCTATCACATGCGCGAGGCCCGACTGGCTGAAATAATCGAGGAGAGGTCGCGTCTCTTCATCGTAAAGCGCCAGACGTTTAGCTATCGCTTCCGGGTGGTCGTCTTTTCTGATGAAGAGCGGCTCGCCGTCGATATCGCAGATGCCTTCCTGCTGGCTCGGACTGAAATAGATATTATAAGTCCGGTTGCAGGCGGTGCATGTGCGACGCCCTTCCATACGTTTGTAAAGAAGATCGCGAGGCACATCTATGCTTATGACCAGCGCCCTATGGCTCTGCTCGCGGGCGAGTTTCTCAAGAAGCTTCGCCTGCGGAAGCGTGCGGGGGAAGCCATCAAAAATATATCCTTTAAGGCAGTCATCCTCGATGGTGCGCTTGCGAACCACATCGGCAAGTATATCGTCCGACACGAATTTGCCCGCAGCCTGAGTTGCGCGTATACCGTTGCCCAGAGGCGTATCGGCCTCGGCTTCTTTGCGCAATATCTCGCCGGTCGCGACTATGGGCAGAGAGTAGCGTTCAGCCACCATTTGAGCCTGAGTTCCCTTGCCTGCGCCTTGCGCTCCCATCAGGACGATTATGTGCGACATAGAACTATATTGATCTGCGCCCGCGCAGACGCCGCCCCCGCGGGCCGAGGAATCCGTCATAATGGCGCATCACGAGTTGAGACTCGATCTGATTCATCGTGTCCATAGCCACGCCAATCAATATAAGAAGACTCGTGCCGCCGAAATAAAACTGAATACCTACGCCGGTGAGCAACCACGATGTCAGAGGAGTTTGTCTCAGCACCGAATCGATCCACGGGCCTATCCACGGCAGATGCTCGAACTGAAATCCCTGAAGCAAAAACTGCGGCAGCAATGCCACCGCCGCCAGATAAAGCGCGCCTACGGTCGTCAACCGCGTGAGTATTTCGCTCAGATAATCGCTCGTCCGCTTGCCGGGACGAATGCCCGGAATGAACGCGCCGTTCTTGCGCAGGTTGTTAGCCACCTCGTCCGTGTTGAAAATGATCGAGACGTAAAAGAAGGTGAAGAAAATTATCGACGCCGAATAGACCAGATAGTGCAGCGGGTGCGCGCCTCCTCCCATGTCATTGGCGAAATCCCAGAGCCATCTTCTCCATCCGCTTTCGACATTGGGGTTCGCGCCCATAAAGCCCAAAATCGTCTGCGGGAAGGCCAGTATGGATGAAGCGAATATGACAGGGATGACGCCGCCCATGTTGACCTTCAAAGGCATGTGAGTCTGCTGCTGCGGGATGGATTGTCGTCCGACCATGCGGCGCGCGTGATTGATGGGAATTTTGCGAAACCCGCGCTCGACGAAAACTATCGCCGCGATTATCAATACCATGGCGACGACCAGCGCGACCACGCCCAGAGCGCGCCCGGTGCTGCCGCTGGTGAGTCGCACGTAGATTTCCTCCAACCCCGAAGGCAATCTCAATACTATGCCCGCGAAAATGATCAAACTTATTCCGTTGCCCACCCCGCGCTCGGTTATCTGCTCGCCCAGCCACATTACGAACGTCGTCCCGGCGGCGAGCGTCAGCATGGTAAGCGCGATGAAGTTCGAACCGGGATTGAGAACCAGTCCGGCCTGACCCTGAAGCCAGTAAGCCACGCCGAAGGACTGAACGGCGCAAAGCACGACCGTGAGATAGCGGGTGTACTGATTGATCTTTCGTCGCCCGATGTCGCCTTCTTCCTGAATCGCTTTCAGCCGTGGGCTTACGACCGTCATCAACTGTAGTATGATCGATGCGGTGATGTAGGGAGTGATGCCGAGCGCGAAAATCGAAACGGCCTTGAAGTTCCCGCCCGAAAACAGATCGAGCACTCCGGCAAGGCTCTGCTGCAACTGGCCCGACTCCCACAGATTGTCGAGCGCCACCTTGTCAATGCCGGGCGTTTGCACATGCGAGCCTATTCGATAGATCGCAAGCATCGCAAGCGTGAACAGTATGCGCTTGCGCAGGTCAGGCACAGCAAAGATATTGCGAATGCTGTTGATGAAATTCTCAATCATGATCGGTCACCCCATTGCTACTCGCAGGCGGAAACCAGTGCAGCTTTGCCCCCGACGGCTTCGATTTTTTCCTTCGCGCCTTTCGTGAATCGGTGCGCAGTGATGTTGAGCGATTTGGTCAACGCGCCGCCTCCCAGTATCACCACGCCGTCGGCTCGACGAAGCGCGCCTTTTTTGATCAGCCCGCGCTCGACCATCATGTCAGGCGTCACATCTTCGCCCGACTCGAATTTTCTGTCGAGGTCTGCGAGTTTCACTTCAATCCACTGCTTCTTGAATATATTCGTAAACCCGCGCTTGGGCAAACGGCGTTGAAGCGGCATCTGTCCGCCCTCGAATCCGGCGCGACCCGAATACCCTGAGCGCGACTTCTGCCCCTTGTGACCGCGAGTCGAGGTCTTGCCGTGACCCGATCCGGGGCCGCGCCCGACTCGCTTCTTCTTTTTGTTCGCGCCTTCAGGCGCTCCGATGTTGTGTATGCCTAATGCCATTACCAGTTCCTCTATTCGACGATACGGAGAAGGTGCGGTACTTTTTTGACCGCCCCGCGCATGGCCGCCGTGTCGGGCCGCTCGACTATCTGATTGAGTTTCGTGAGTCCCAGACTGCGCACTATCGTCTTGTGTCGACGGGGCGTGCAGATGGTCGAGCGATACCACTGAATTTTTATCTTCTGGCCTTCCTGTGCCATAATTCCAACTCCCTGGTTTGCCTCTCGCAAATAATTCACAAGCCGACAGGCTGCAAGCAGAGCTTACGCAGATTGCATCTCTTCGACTGCCTGACCGCGCAACCTGGCAACCGTCATCGGGTCTTTGATCGAGCGCAATCCTTCGAAGGTCGCCCGCACGACGTTGTGCGGATTCGACGACCCGATTGATTTAGTCACCACGTCGCGAACGCCTACGGCCTGCATGATGGCGCGAACCGGGCCGCCAGCTATCACGCCCGTTCCTTCGGGCGCGGGCTTGAGCAGAACGTGGCCCGATCCGAATCGGCCAAGTATCTGATGCGGGAGCGTGGTTCCCGCCAAAGGGACGCGGATGAGATTCTTCTTCGCCGCCTCGATCCCTTTCTTGATGGCCAGAGGCACTTCTCTCGCCTTGCCCGACCCAAAGCCCACCACGCCGCCTTCGTTGCCGACGACGACGAGGGCCGAAAACGACAGATTTTTTCCGCCCTTGACCACTTTGGTCACGCGGTTGATTGAAATGACCTGATCCTTGAGATCAAGGCTTGATGCGTCTATTCGCTCCATAATTCCCCTAGAATTCGAGTCCCGCCTCGCGCGCAGCCTCAGCCAGGGCGCGCACGCGACCGTGATAGATATAACCGCCGCGATCAAACACCACGCGAGTGATACCCTTCTCTTTAGCCCGCTCGGCTATCAGCTTGCCGATCTCCTGGGCCGCAGATTTGTTTCCTCCCGAACGGCCCTTGAAAACCGGCTCGACGGTCGAAGCCGCAACCAGAGTATGGTGACGGCTGTCATCTATCACCTGCGCGTAGATATGTTTCACGCTGCGAAAGACCGCAAGTCGCGGACGTTCGCTCGTCCCTTCGAGTTTCTTGCGAATCCGGGCGTGTACAGCTCTCCGAATTTCGCCGCTGTCTTTCTTTGCCATCTCTTCCCTCTCGCTCGCTGATTGCGCCCGCAGACGTCACTTCAGCGAATCATTTATCGATCACTTGCCGGTCTTGCCGGGCTTGAGCTTCAACTGCTCGCCTGCATAACGCACTCCCTTGCCCTTGTAGGGGTCGGGGCTGCGCAGGCTGCGCATGTCTGCCGCCACCTGACCCACCTGCTGACGGTCTATGCCGGTGATGGTGATCGTGGTCTGATACTGCTGAATGGGTTTGTTGACGCGCTCGATTTTGACTTCGATTCCGGGAGGAATCGGAAATTCAATCGGGTGCGAATAGCCGAGGCTGAACAGCACTCTGCCCTTTTGCACTTCGGCCTTGTAGCCCACGCCCACCACATCGAGTTGACGGGTGAACCCGTCGGTCACGCCCGTTACGGCGTTTTGCACAAGCGCGCGGGCAAGCCCGTGAAACGCGGCTCGGTCATCAGACTCGCGCTCGGCGATGAGTTGATCGCCATCGAGTTTGAACTTGATCCCTTCCGGCACGCGGGTCTTGAGCGCGCCCTTTGGCCCGCTCACTTCGATGAAGTCATCCCAGAGGTTGACCTTCAGACCCTTCGGCACTGTTATCGGTTTTCTACCTATTCTCGACATTGAACCTACTCCGCTAATGAGTGATGAGTGATGAGTGATGAGTGATGAGTAGGATGAATTGACTCATCACTCATCACTCATTAGCCATCACTTTAATAGATGCGGCAGAGAATTTCGCCTCCGACCTTCTGGCGTCGCGCCTGCTTATCGGTGAGCAGTCCGCGCGAGGTCGAAAGTATATTGATTCCCAGCCCGCCAAGCACCTTTGGTATGTTGTGGCTGTCGACATAGACCCGGCAGCCCGGTTTCGAGATGCGCTCAATCCGGGTTATGACCTGCTCGCCTCTTGCGCCGTAGCGAAGGAAGAGGCGAATAGAGCGACCCGGCCCTTCGCCTATAACCTTGTAGTTGTTTATAAACCCTTCGTCTCTGAGCAGGCGCGCGATCTCCAGTTTGATCTTCGAAACCGGAACATCGACCTTCTGGTGCTTCGCCGCGCACGCATTGCGCAGCCGCGTCATCATATCCGCGATTGGATCGGTCATCTTAACTCCTGGGGGTCAGGGGTCAGGGGTCAGGGGTCAGTGAAAAACACCGACCACTGACCGCCGACCACTGACCGTCTACCAACTCGATTTAGTCACGCCGGGGATTTGCCCTTCGAGCGCGAGATTGCGGAAGCATATTCTGCAAAGCGCGAACTTGCGCAGGTATCCGCGACCCCGACCGCAGCGCAGGCATCGGTTGTGAACCCGCGAGGTGAACAAATTGAGGCTCATCCCTTCGGCCTTAGCACGCTTGATCGTCTTGCGATCAAGCTCGCCGTACTTTTCTTTAACCCGACTACGCGCGACCTCAAGCCTTCGCTTGAGCGTCTTCGCCTTGTGCATTGAAGATTCTCTTGCCATCACTCCTCATCTTCAGTTTTCAGTTTTCAGTTTTCAGTTTTCAGTAAGCGCCTCCCTGCTGAAAACTGAAAACTGAAAACTGAAAACTACTTCATAAACGGCATACCGAACTGGCGCAGGAGGGCGCGGCCCTCTTCGTCCGTGCGAGCCGTTGTGACGATTGAAATGTTCATCCCGCGCGTGCGGTCGACTTTGTTGAAATCGATTTCGGGAAAGATCAACTGATCCTTGATTCCGATAGTATAGTTGCCGCGCCCGTCGAAAGCGCGAGGGCTTACGCCCCGAAAGTCGCGCACGCGAGGCAGCACGGCATTGATCAATCGGTCGAGGAATTCATACATCCTCTCGCCGCGCAGAGTGACTGAAACTCCCACAGGCATTCCGGCTCTCAGCTTGAATGCCGCGATTGATTTTTTGGCCCGTGTCACGACAGGCTTCTGGCCGCTCACGGTCGAAAGTTCATAAGCGGCGTGATCGAAGACTTTCGGGTTGTTCTGCGCCTCGCGGCCGACTCCCATGTTGAGGATTATCTTCTCAAGCCTGGGGACGGCCATTTGATTCGAGTAGTCGAACTCTTTCATCAGAGCCGGGATGATATCATTTTTATAACGATCCTTGAGTCTCGTTGCCATACCTCAATCCTCTCGTCGCGTGATAAGCCCGCGCTTCTTCACGCTATTGTTTCTCTATGGCCGCGCCGCATTTTTTGCACGCGCGGGTGCGGGATTTGTCTGCAAGAACCTGATGTCCCACTCTTGTGGCCACTCCGCAGTGCGGGCAGATGACCATCACGTTCGACACATCTATCGGAGCTTCGCGCTCGATTATTCCGCCCTGCACACCTCTGCGCGGGTTGGGCTTGGTGTGGCGCTTGATGACGTTGACGCCTTCTATGATCACCTTGCCCTTGCGGGGCAGCACTTCGATCACTCGCCCCTTCTTGCCCTCATCCTTGCCGCTGATTACGACCACCCGGTCATTCTTTCTCACGTTGATTTCTACGTTCATAGTTCCTCAGGTTACAGGTTACAGGTTACAGGGGGGCTTTCATCCGATCTGTTCCCGGTAACCTGTAACCTCAAATCAGATCACTTCCGGCGCGAGGCTGACGATCTTCATGAATCGACGCTCGCGCAACTCTCTCGCAATAGGACCGAAGACGCGGGTTCCTACAGGCTCGTTGTCGGCTTTGATTATCACCGCCGCGTTCTGGTCGAAGCGGATGTAGGTTCCATCCCTGCGGCGCGTCTCTTTGCGCGTGCGAACGATGACCGCGCGCACGACCTGCCCTTTCTTGACCGCGCCATCTGGAGAAGCCTCTTTCACCGACGCCGTTATAACATCGCCGAGTCCCGCGCGTCGCCCCGTGTGGCCGCCGACCGGCAGTATCATCGATATGCGCTTGGCCCCGGAATTATCCGCCACTTCCAGGATCGATCTCATCTGAACCATGACTCACCTCCATAGGAAGATGTTAGAGGTCAGATGTTAGAGGTTAGTGATCTGTCGGGGGTGATCTCTAGCATCGGCCTTCAATCTCTCCTAACATCTAATATCTGTCATCTAGCATCTACTACCTGGCTTTTTGAACGATCTCGACCACGCGCCATCGTTTTCGTTTCGACAGCGGGCGAGTCTCGATTATTTTCACGACGTCGCCTAGCCCCGCGCCCAATTCATCGTGCGCCATGAATTTCGTGCGACGGCGCACATATCTTTTGTACTTGGGATGGCGCACCAGCCGCTCGACTCGCACGACGACCGTCTTTTGCATCTTGTCGCTGGTCACAAGCCCCACCTTTTCCTGTCGGCGGCGCTCGCGGGTCTTAGCCTCTTCGACCTTAGCCTCTTCGACTTCGGGGCTGTCTGCGCTGATCGTTTCCTTGTTTTCTTCTTCCATAGCTCCTCAACTCTAGCCGCGGGCGGCAAGCTCTCGCTCGCGCAGAAGGGTGTTGACTCGCGCGAGGTCTTTTCTCTGCTCGCGGAGCGACTTGACAACATCTATGTTGCCGAGCGCCAGCTTGAACCGCATTCTAAAAATCGATTCCTTGATTTCTCCGACCTTCTCCCTAAGGTCTTCGTCCGAGAGCGCGCGCAGTTCTTCAGCCTTCATACAAGTCCGCCTCCTTCCTGATCCTTGCGCGAGATAAACTTCGTTTTGATAGGCAGCTTCTGCGCGGCAAGTCGGATAGCTTCGCGGGCGGTCTTTTCATCGACGCCTTCCATCTCGAAGAGTATCCGACCGGGCTTTACGACGGCTATCCATCCTTCAGGCGCGCCTTTGCCTTTGCCCATACGGGTTTCAGCAGGCTTCTTGGTTATGGGCTTGTCCGGGAAGACGCGAATCCATATCTTGCCGCCGCGCTTGATGAACCTCGTCATGGCGACGCGCGAAGCTTCGATCTGCTTGCCGGTGATCCAGGCAGGTTCCAACGCCTTCAGCCCGTATTCGCCGAACGAAATCTCCGAGCCGCGAATCGCCATCCCCCTCATCCGCCCGCGCTGCTGCTTGCGATACTTTACCTTCTTTGGAGTTTTATATTCTGCCATGTCAGTTCTCAGTTTTCAGTTTTCAGTTTTCAGTTTTCAGCTTCCAGTCCTGACTGAAAACTGAAAACTGAAAACCGAAAACTGTTATTGCCTTTTCGCAGGCCCACGCCTCACAGTGAGTTCGTCTCCGCGATAAATCCAGACCTTCACCCCGATCACTCCGAAGGTCGTGTGCGCTTCGGCGAATCCGTAATCGATATCAGCGCGAAGCGTGTGCAGAGGCAATCGGCCCTGCAAGTACCATTCGGAGCGCGCGATCTCAGCGCCGTTCAACCGGCCCGACACGCGAACCTTAATTCCCTGCGCGCCGAATCGCTGGGCATTCTCGACAGCCCTTCGCATCGCGCGGCGAAAAGCGATTCGCTTCTCCAACTGCTGGGCGATCTGCTCGGCCTGAAGCTGCGCGTTGAGTTCCGGCTTGTGAATCTCCTGAATATTGACGTAGACCTCGCGGCCCGTGCGATCTTTGATCTCCTGCTTGAGCTTATCGATCTCAGCGCCCTTGCGACCGATGATGATTCCGGGTCGCGAAGTGTGAATGATGATCTTGAGCTTGTTGGCCGCGCGCTCCACGGCTATGTTGGAGACTCCCGCTCCCGCAAACCTTCCTTTCAATTCTTTCTTGAGCTTCAGGTCTTCGTGAAGCAGTTCCGAGTAATCGCGCTTGGCGATCCAGTTCGAATGCCAGCCGCGATTGAACCCCAGTCTGAATCCATAAGGATGAACTTTCTGACCCACGTTTCCTCCGTTCAGAGAGTGGGAGAATGGGGGAATGGGAGAAATCTAATCTCCCACTCTCCCACTCTCCCATTCCCTTACTCAATCCTCTTCTTTCGATTCCACCTCGATGGTGATATGGCTCTGCCAGCGACGCTCGCGATAGGCCCGTCCCATCGGCGCGGGCCGCACCCTTCGTCGATATTTCGTCGGCCCTAAATCCACCACAGCGCGCGAGACCACGAGTCTATCGACATCGACGGCGATGTTTAATTGATCCGCCTTATATTCGGCATTCGCTATGGCCGAGCGCAGCGTGATTTCGATGGGCGTCGAAGCGCGCTTGTTCGAGCTTCGAAGTATCGCCAGCGCATCATTGACGTTTCGCCCGCGAATCAAATCTATTACGAGGCGCGCTTTCTGCGGCGAGCCTTTGATGTACTTTGCGACTGCTATTGCCTTCATCTCTACTTCCCGCCCTTCTTCACAGTCTTGTCGCTTTTTTCAGGGTGGCCCTTGAACTGACGGGTGGGCGAGAACTCGCCCAGCTTGTGGCCAACCATGTTCTCCTGAATGTAGACGGGGATGAATTTCTTGCCGTTATGCACGGCAATCGTATGCCCGACCATTTCAGGAATGATCGTCGAACGGCGCGACCACGTTTTATGCACGCGCTTCTCGTTCGCCTGATTCATCTTCGTTATCGCCTTGAGCAGATGCCCATCAAGGAACGGCCCTTTTTTGATCGATCTTGCCATAAATACAGTCCAGAGTCTGGAGTCGAGAGTCTGGAGTCTGAAGCCCGGAGCGCCAGACGACTCCAGACTTCGGACTCCAGACTCCAGACTATTTCTTGCCTCTGCGCACGATGAATTTATCAGTGCGCTTGTTGTTGCGAGTCTTATATCCCCGCGTGGGTTGGCCCCAGGGCGTGACAGGATTTCGTCCGCCCGAAGTTTTGCCCTCGCCTCCACCATGCGGATGGTCTACAGGGTTCATAGCCACGCCGCGAACCTTAGGTCTCCGGCCCTGCCAGCGCGTGCGTCCGGCCTTGCCCAGCGATACGTTGCTGTGTTCGATATTGCCTATCTGCCCCACCGTCGCATAGCACTCAATGTTGACTTTGCGAATCTCTCCCGAAGGCAGTCGAAGCTGCGCGAAGTCTCCCTCTTTGGCGACGAGCTGCGCCGCCGCTCCCGCGGCTCTGGCCATCTGCCCGCCCTTGCCGGGGCGAAGCTCGATGTTGTGAATCGTGGTTCCGAGGGGGATGTTTTTAAGAGGAAGGGCGTTTCCGGTGATGATGTCGGCTTCCGGGCCTGCGAGGATCGTCTGACCCACTTTCAAACCGACCGGCGCGAGTATATATCGCTTATCTCCGTCGGCGTAATGCAGAAGCGCGATATGCGCCGAGCGGTTCGGGTCATACTCTATGGTGGCGACTTTGGCCGGAATGCCAAGTTTGTTTCGCTTGAAATCGATTGCCCGATACTGCCGCTTCGATCCTCCCCCGCGACGACGCATGGTGATGCGCCCGTCATTGTTGCGCCCCGATATGCGCGTCTTGGGCGAAAGCAGAGGCTTGTGCGGCTGGTCAGTGGTGATCTCGTCGCGAGTGAGATAAGTCTGATACCGTCGCGCCGGTGATGTTGGTGTTAGCTTCTTAATTCCCATCGCTTCCTCAAAATAGATGTCAGATGTTCGAGGCCAGATGTTAGTGAAACTGCCAGTCCGACCACTAGCATCTAACATCTATCCTCTAACATCTTTTAAATAATGTCGTCGTAGAGAACCTGCTTTTCGCCGCTTCGAACCGTGACGTAAGCTTTTTTCCAGTCAGGCCGACGGCCCAGCTGGCGGCGCATTCCCCATCGCTTCTCTTTGCCCTGAAAGTTGGCCACGCGCACATCAGCGACTTTCACACCAAGAATTTTTTCAACCGCCGCCTTGATCTCAGGCTTGGTCGCGCGGCGATCAACCTTGAACACCAGAAGCTGCGCCGCATTGCCCGCGCGCCCGAACGATTCCGGCTCGTCTTTCATCTTGAGCGCCTTCTCGGTGACGAGCGGCCCTTTGATAACATCCCAGATGCTCTTCATTACGAGTCTCCTATTTGCTCAACTGCCTGTCCAACTCGGCTGCCGCGTCGCGCGTTATCGCCACATGCTCGTGAGTGAGCAGGTTGTAGATGTTCACTCCGTCCGGCGACACGTAAGCGACATTAGGCAGATTGCGCGACGAGAGCGCGAGATTGCCGTTGTCGAGCGAAGCGACGATGAGCGTGTGTCCGCTGATCCCCAATCGTTCGAGCGTAGAAGCAAACTCTTTCGTCTTGTGCGATGAAAGATCGAAGTTTTCGACTATTACCAATCCGCCCTCGCGCAATCTTTCCGAAAGCACTGAGCAGATAGCGCCGCGCCGCATTTTTTTTGGAACCCGATAAGACCAGTCTCTCGGCTGCGGGCCGTGAACGTTTCCACCCCCCTTCCACAGCGGGCTGCGGAGGCTGGCTATGCGAGCGCGTCCCGTCCCCTTCTGCTTCCAGAGTTTCTTGCCCGACCCTGATGTGTTGCCGCGCGTCTTTGTAGCCGAAGTTCCGGCCCTCTGATTAGCCAGATAGCCCTTGACCGCGAAGTAGATGAGCTTCTTGTTGAGCGGAGCGTCGAAGACTTTTTCCGACAACTCGATTTCGTCCACTTCCTCGTTACTCAGATTTTTCACCTTCACAACAGGCATTTTTTTCGCTCCACAATTGTCAGTTGTCCGTTGCTCTTACCAACCGACAACTGACCACTTTACTTGTTGGTCTTCCTGATCAGCACATAAGCTCCGGTCGGGCCGGGAATAGCGCCGTGAATCAGAAGCAGATTGTTTTCCACATCGACCCCTACCACTCGCAGGTTCCTTATGGTCTTGCGCTCATCGCCCATGTGTCCGGCCATCTTCGTGCCTTTGATCACGCGAGACGGATAGGCTGAAGCGCCTATCGAACCGGGCGCGCGGTGAAACATCGAACCGTGCGTGGCGCGTCCGCCGCCGAATCCGTGACGCTTGATGAATCCGGCAAAGCCTCTGCCTTTGGAGCGGCCAATCACATCGACCAGATCATCTTCGTTGAAGATATCTACGAGAACCTTATCGCCGACGCTCGTAGATTCATCGCTGGCCTCGATTCGCACTTCGCGCAGGATGCGCGTGGGCGGCACTCCCGCTTTCTTGAAGTGGCCTTCTGTCGGCTTGTTGATGCGGCGCGGAGGCTTCTCTTCGACCAGACCGAGTTGAACAGCATTGTAGCCGTCGGTGTTGACGGTCTTCTTTTGGATGACGACACAGGGGCCTGCTTTCAGCACTGTCACAGGAGTGACCGTGCCGTCGGATGCAAAAACCTGGGTCATCCCCATCTTCCTACCGATTATCCCGTTGACCATAATCCATCCTGAGTCTGGAGTCTGGAGTCTGGAGTCTGGAGTCCGTTGACTCTCGACTCCAGACTCCAGACTCCAGACTTTTATTTATGCTCCTTGCCGAAGGCTTTGATTTCGACATCCACTCCTGCCGGAAGATCGAGTTTCATCAAGGCATCGACCGTCTGCGGAGTGGGGTCGAGTATGTCCATCAATCGCTTGTGAGTGCGAATCTCGAACTGCTCACGCGATTTCTTATCGACGTGAGGGCTGCGCAGCACGGTGTATTTGTTCTTGATCGTAGGCAGCGGGATCGGCCCCGCAACGCGCGCCCCGGTGCGCTTGGCAGTGTCTACGATCTCGGCAGTCGATTGATCAAGCACTCGGTAATCATAAGCCTTGAGGCGAATTCTTATTTTCTCATTCAACATGCTTCATTCTCCGTAGAGTCGCGCTCTTCGGCGCCTCTACCGAAATAACTGATCTATTCGAGAATCTCGGAGATG
>DLHY01000031.1 GCA_002483445.1 Blastocatellia bacterium UBA7656 | reverse complement strand
CGCCTTAGGAATCAGACCTTCAAAAGACCCAGTCAAATTCGGCCACATCGCTCTGAAGATCACACCTGTCCTACAGACCGTCTCTATGCTTTGGGCAATCGTCGCCCAGTTCTCATTGACGAACGTGGTGTAAATGTCTGCCTGGGTGGAGTTGCATTTGACATCCCTCACGCCCACATAGAGCAGAAGGGACAGGGCCACGATCAACGATGCTATTTGCTTTTTCATAACATTTCTCCCTTGCTTGCCCGACGTTCAGCTTTTCACCAGTGACTAATCGGGCAAACCGGTTGTCGTATAGACATCCATCAACAAATCCTCGACCGGCTCCCACGTCCCGGCTTCGGCAAAAGCGACCGCTTCGTCGATCTCTGCTGCGACCTCTGCCTCAATGCGAACAACGTCATCATCCGCGAGCATTCCCAGTTCGCGAAGGTATGCCTCGAAGACCGAGATGGGATCGCGCTTCTTCCACTCTTCGATCTCTTCTTTCGTTCGATATAAATCGGGATCGGCCATCGAGTGCGCGCGAAATCGATAAGTGCGAATCTCCAGCAGGAATGGATGCCCGCTCTCGCGCACAAACTCAGCCGCGCGGCGCACTGCTGATTCAACCGCAAGCACATCCATGCCATCGACCGTCTCAGAGATCACGCCGTAAGCTTCCGCTTTGAGATGAATGTCCGTTTGCGATTGATGACGCGCAAGCGCTGTCCCCATCGCATAGAGATTGTTCTCGCACAAAAAGAGAACAGGCAGTTTCCACAGCGCGGCGAGGTTCATCGATTCGTGAAACTCGCCCTCAGCAACTGCGCCGTCCCCGAAAAAGCACGCAGTGACAGCGCGACGAGCGAGCATCTTGTCCGCAAGAGCAAGCCCTACGGCGATGGGCAGTCCGCCTCCGACTATCGCATACCCGCCATAAAACCTGCGTGAAGCGTCGAAGAAATGCATAGAGCCGCCGCGACCGCGACTGCATCCAGTCGACTTGCCATACATCTCGGCCATCAATGAGCCTGCCGCAATGCCGCGCGCAAGCGCCTGCCCATGCTCGCGATAAGTGGCCACGATGTTGTCATCCCGCGTGAGCGATTGCATGGCTCCTGCGGCGACGGCCTCTTCTCCGATGTAGAGATGGAGGAAGCCGCGAATGTGGCCGAGGCTGTACATCTCGATGGCTTTCTCCTCGAAGCGGCGAATGCGCAGCATCTCTCTGAGCAGAAAAAGCGCGTGTTCGCGCTCGATGCGGGCAAGTTCGAGTTCAGTCTTCGAACTCATAATGAATGCTCCCTTCGCGCTCTTTTCATGACTCATCCTCGGAGCCGGTTTCGAGAGTCGAAATGTCTCCTTCAGGAAGACCAAGCTCGCGAGCCTTGAGCAATCGCCGCATGATCTTGCCGCTGCGTGTTCTCGGAAGCGAGGCGACAAAATCGATCTCCTTAGGCGCAACCGCTGCGCCCAGCCGCGTGCGCGCAAAAGCCATCAACTCGCGACGCAACTCGTCGGTCGCCTCGAATCCGTCGTTGAGCAGGACGAAAGCCTTCACCAATTCCATAGCCACAGGGTCAGGCTTGCCGATCACCCCTGCTTCAGCGACCGCCGGGTGTTCCATCAGTATGCTTTCAACTTCGAAAGGCCCGATCAGATGGCCAGAGGTTTTTATCACATCGTCTTTGCGCCCCACGAACCAGAAGTAGCCATCACGATCTTTCTTCGCCAGATCGCCTGTCAGGTAGAAATCTCCAGCAAAACATTTCCGATATCGCTCCTCTTCGTTCCAGTAGCCGCGAAACATCGAAGGCCATCCGCGAACTAAAGCGAGTTCGCCCTGCGTTTCGGGTTCTTCGATGACTTCGATTCGGCCTTCGACTTTGCGCACGATTGCGGCTCCCACTCCGGGCAGAGGGCGGCCCATCGAGCCGGGGCGAATATCCATCGAGGCGAAGTTGGCGATCATGATCCCTCCTGTTTCGGTCTGCCACCAGTTATCGTGAAAAGGAAGCCCGAATGTCTCCTTGCCCCAGACGACGGCTTCAGGGTTGAGCGGCTCTCCTACGCTTGCGAGAAAGCGAAGCGCAGCCAGATCGTATTTGCGAACAAGCTCTGCTCCCGCTTTCATCATCATTCGAATCGCCGTCGGCGCGGTGTACCAGACGGTGACTCGCTGATCCTGAAGAATGCGATACCATCGTTCGGCGTCGAAATCGGCTTCATCGACGATCATCGTGACTCCACTCGTGAGAGGAGCGATGATGCCGTAGGAAGTACCCGTCACCCAGCCGGGATCAGCCGTACACCAGAAGATATCATCGGGATGAAAATCCAAAGCGAGCTTTCCTGTGATGTGATGCGCGACTACTGCCTCGTGAACGTGAACGGCTCCTTTGGGCGTCCCGGTAGTTCCGCTCGTGAAGTGCAGAAGGGCCATGTCTTCGGGATCGGTCGGCTCGATGGTGAGATCATCGCTTGATTCATCCATCAGTCGGTGAAAATCCAGAGTATCGGGAACGCTGGTCGAGTGGCGATCACCTCCGACAAGGATGATGTGATTGAGAAAGGGAAGCGACTGGCGGATCGCCTTCACCTTTCGTTCATAAAGAGACCGGGTTGTTACGAGCGCACTGGCCTGGCCTATCGACAGTCGCGCCTTGACAGGCTCAGGGCCGAAGGCGGAAAAGAGAGGAGAGAAGACGCTGCGGTTTTTCAAAGTTCCGAGCGCGGCGATATAAAGCTCAGGTATTCGCCCCGCAAGAGCGAACACCCGGTCGCCTTTGCCCAGGCCAAGATGCTTTAGCGCATTTGCGAACCGGCTCGTGAGTTGTTTCAAGTCAGCATAAGTGAGATCGAGTGTTTTGCCTTGCTTGCCGAGCCAGCGAATAGCGAGGTGATCGCGGCGCGCGCCTGTCGCATGTCGGTCGACAGCTTCATGAGCGATGTTGAGTCCTCTGCCTTCGGGCAGCCCTTCAAGCTCGCGCCGAGCTTCTTCCCAGGAGAAAGAAGCTCGCGCCTGCTCGTAGTCTTGCAGGTTCGGCCTTACGGCGCGGTCTGATGCGGTTTTGATAATCGTTTTCCAGAACATAATACCTTCCCGCTGAAGAGTATCAATCAAGCAACGGGCATTCCTTTTCATATATGCTTGCTGCGGTGAAGCGCGGGAAACTCACTGCGTCGAATCCCCCAGCATGTGGGCGCTATTGCGCTGGGCAGGCAAATCTTCCGAACACAGGAGAGCTATAAACAGGTTTTCTCGCCTATAGTTTGTCCTGATGATTGCGCAGCAAGTGGAACGAGGGTTGCCACTCGAACTTATTTCAAAAGAGCCGATCATGATTACCACGCCTAAGGTTGCATATTTTTCAATGGAGATCGCTCTCGACCCTGCCATGCCGACCTACGCCGGAGGGCTTGGCGTGCTTGCGGGCGACACCGTTCGCGCAGTTGCCGATATGGAAGTCCCGATGATCGCAGTGACCCTCATTCATCGACGCGGATACTTTTATCAGCAACTCGACCCCGAAGGGCAGCAATGGGAGAGAGGCGTGCTGTGGCCCGTTGATGATTATCTTGAGCCGCTCGACCCGCGGGTGACGATCGAAATCGAAGGCCGACCCGTGCTTGTCCGCGCATGGCGTTATGAAGTGAGCGGCGCGAATGAGTTCAAAGCGCCCGTGATCCTGCTCGATACTTACCTTGAAGAAAACTCCGACTATGATCGCGCGCTGACTGATGTGCTTTACGGAAACGATGCGCGTTATCGTCTCTGTCAGGAAGTCATACTCGGAGAAGGTGGCGTCCGTGTGTTGCGCGCTCTGGGGTACGATCAACTGGATCGTTATCACCTCAACGAAGGACACGCCGCGCTTATAATACTTGCGCTGGTCGAAGAAAAGCTCGACGCTGAAGAATTCAAAGGGTACTCTGCTCCTGACGTCGCTCAAATCGTGCGCGAGAAGTGCGTTTTCACGACTCATACTCCCGTTCCTTCCGGACACGATCAGTTCCCCGCAGAGCTTGCCGAACAGGTTCTCGGAAAGCGCCGATGGCATCTGCTGAGGGAATGCGGTCACAGCGGCGTGCTGAATATGACCGAGCTTGGGCTTCGTTGCGCGCGCTTCGTCAACGGAGTGGCGATGAGTCACAGCGAAGTCTCGCGCGGGATGTTTCCCGGCTACCCGATTCACTCGATCACCAACGGAGTGCATACGGCTTACTGGGCCGCTCCCTCGTTTCAGAAGCTCTATGATCGATATCTGCCCGACTGGAGGAAAGACGCATTCTCGTTGCGCTACGCGATAAAAATTCCCGACGCCGGGATATGGGAAGCTCACTCCGAGGCAAAACAGTCGCTCATAGAGATGGTGAACCGCGAAGCGAACGGCGGGTTTGATCGTGATGTGTTGACGCTCGGTTTCGCTCGCCGTGCGGCGGCTTATAAACGCGCGACGCTCATATTCCGCGACATCGAGCGGCTCAAGGAGATAGCCCGACAGTCGGGAAGGTTTCAGATAGTTTTCGCGGGCAAGGCTCACCCGCAGGACGAAGAAGGCAAGCGAATAATCCGGGAAGTGAACCGTATGCGTGAGGTTCTTCAGGGGCAAATATCCGTAGCCTATCTTGAGAACTATGACCTGGCGATGGCAAGGACCTTGTGCGCAGGGTCGGACGTGTGGCTCAACACTCCCTTGCCGCCGCTTGAGGCTTCGGGGACGAGCGGAATGAAAGCTGCCGTCAACGGCGTGCCGAGCCTCAGCGTGCTGGACGGGTGGTGGATCGAAGGCCACATCGAAGGCGTCACGGGGTGGGCTATCGGAGAACAGATCGATGCGGACGGACAACCTCGCGAGAAACTTGATGAACTCCATGCCACGGCGCTTTACGAAAAACTCGGCAATCTGGTGCTGCCGCGCTTCTACCAGTCCCGCGACCAGTTCATCGAGATGATGCGTCATACGATTGCGCTCAACGGATCATTCTTCAGCGCCCAGCGAATGCTCTGGCAGTATCTCCACAACGCATACCGGGTCGGCATCCGTTGATGAGGGGCGCAGGGAGCCGGGTTGCGATAAACTTCACACTTGCAGACATGACTTTTCTTCAATAAGACCATCGGAAGTCGAAAAATTCACAAATCACCTCTTCATATCGTCTCTACATTGTTCGGAGTCATTATCGTCGCAGAAGTTTGAAGTCGATCTGCGGGACGCGGCCTTTGAATCAGATTTCAGAGCCGATCGCGCTCGTTTGCGAACCGCTCCAGTATTCAGACTCGTTCGGAGAAATCCGAACGACCTTGCGCCCTTGAACAGGTGAACAGGGAAACTCACGATGATCAAGCAAAAATACATTGCCGCACGCGCTATGTTCGGCATAGCGACAATTTTTATCCTATTTGCCATCGCTGGCCCGACCTTCGCTCAGGAATCGCGTTCGCCCGACGTTCAACCGTCGCCGCAGGCAACTGCGCAGTCGCCCGCAGCGACCGATACCGCATCGACTGAGACGGCGGCCAAGGAGTCAACCGAGACGACCAACGTCGCGCCTCAGAGAACGCCAACCCCGCTCAACTGCAAAAGAGTCATCACCGCCGACGTGGTCGCTATATCTCAACCGTTCATGTTGAATCGCCTCGGAGCCTCGATGCCTAACGGATTGATATTCGCTCTCAAGCGCGATGTCATTCAAAGCGGCGATAGCTTCCAACTCCGCTCTTATAAGCGAGCGCGTCCCATAGTGCTTCGCGCCAGCCAGGGAGACTGCCTGCAAATAAATTTCACCAACTGGGTCAAACCTTATACGTCAGGCTCAACCTCGATTCCCAGCACGACTCAGATATCGATACACGCGCAGGGTATGCAGTTGGTCAGGGACAAGGGCAATCAGAGCATAAACAATGACGGCTCTTTCGTGGGCGTCAACAACACCGGCCTTGCCGACCTCGGTCAGACTCAGCGATACACGGTGCTTGCCGAAAAAGAAGGAACCTATCTGCTTTACACGACGGGAGACTCTGCGACTACAGGCGATCAACTCTCCGAAGGATTGTTCGGCGCGATCAATGTCGAGCCTGCGGGCGTCGAGACCAGAACCAACAGAGCGTGGCAGGCTGAATGGTATCGCAGCCAGGTGACGCGCGAGGATATGGAACTGGCCATAGACCGAACCAAAGGCAATAACGGATTCACCTCGCTCGGTCAGCCCATAATCAATTACAACGCTCTGTATCCGGCCAATTATGACGCGACCCACGCGGGCGCTAATCGCTCATGCACGCCGATACTGAAGATGGTCGACTTTCAATACGCGCCAGACCCTTCAGGCAGATGCCAGCGGGTTGCGAACAGCGGGCTTACGACTTATCACACAGACCTGACGGCTCTCATCACCGGCCCCAATCAGGGCAGGTTTCCCGGAACCACAGGCGTCAACAACCCTGAGCCGCCGTGCAGCGCGGTCAATAACCCTAACGTCAAAGTCGATCCGCTGTTTTGCGAAAACCCCGCCTCGCCTGATCGCAAACAGCCCTACCGCGAAGTCACTATCGTTTATCATGAAGTCCTCAAATCGGCGCAGGCTTTCCCCATCTTCAACGACCCTTCGATGAGCGCCACCGTCGCGTCGGGAGCCGATCAGTTCGCCATCAACTATGGCACGGGCGGCATCGGGGCCGAGATTTACGCCAATCGCATAGGCGTAGGCCCGATGGGCAGTTGCATCGATTGCAAGTATGAAGAGTTCTTCCTCAGCGCGTGGGCCGTGGGAGACCCGGCCATGCTCGTCGATAAGCCCGCCAATGCGCCCTGCACTCAGGAGGAAATAGCCGCAGGCAGGGATTGCGCGGTTCCGGGCAAGAGGACTCCCGCCACAGGGTTCCCATACACGATGGAAGGGGTGCGTAAAGCGACGGTCGCTTTCTACCCCGATGATCCTTCGAACGTCTATCACAGCTATCTCAACGAACACGTCAAATTCAGGATACTGCACGGCGGGACGGGCGTGACTCACGTTCATCATCAGCACGCCCATCAGTGGCTTCAATCGCCCAACAGCGATAACACGAGCTACCTCGACTCTCAAATGATCAGCCCCGGAGCCAGCTACACGCTTGAGATGGTCTACAACGGTAGCGGCAATCGCAACAAGACGATGGGCGACTCGATCTTTCACTGCCATTTCTATCCGCACTTCGCCGCCGGAATGTGGTCGATGTGGAGAGTTCACGATGTGCTTGAGATAGGAACTCCGGTCTGCGCGAAGGGGAAACCGCAGGGCTGCGAAGGATTGCCCGACGGGACTCCCGTACCCGGACAGCGCGCCCTTCCCGATGGCGAGATACTTAATGGAACACCTATTCCCGCCCTCGTGCCTCTGCCCACTCTGCCGATGGCGCTGATGCCTTCGCCTGTGTTTATAAAAGACGGGCAGGTCGTTTACGGAACGCTTCAAAACCCTGACCCGACGGGAAACAGAGTCAGGGTCAATCCCGGCTTTCCGTTCTTCATTCCGGGCGTAGCCGGAAACCGTCCGCCTCACCCGCCTTTCGACTTTGCCCCGGACGGCACGGGAGGATTCTTCGACGGCGGATTGCCGCGACACGTCAATCTGAACGGCTCGATTTCCAACGAGCAGCATACCCAGTTCGACTGGAGCAAGGATTTCGCTACGCTCAATTCGAGACAGCTTCCCGAAGACGGAACCAATGTCGAAAAGGTCGCGATAAAATACAACTCGACCAGGTGCAATCTGTCGTTCCTTCCCGACGGAAGTTCCAACAATCCGCTAGGCCCGAAAAATTACCCGGAATGCCCCTCGCCCACCCGCGCATTCTTCATCCTCAACGGACTGCCCAACGGCCCGCAACCCGGCGCTCCATTCGCAGACCCGAACGTGGATAACAACGGCAAACCTTCTGCTTCGAACAAGCGCATATACAAAGCGGCTGCTTTCCAGACCGACGTAACGCTGAACTTCCTCGCCCCTGCCGTGCAGGGCGTGCCGCGAGCGGCAGGCTGGCACTACCCGCAACAGCGTATGCTTTCGTTGTGGGAAGACGTACAGCCGACCTTGAACTACTCGCCTACGAGCGGAACCGGACGACAGCCGGAGCCTCTCTTCATACGCGGCAATTCGAAGCGCGATGTGATCGAATACTGGCACACCAACCTCATACCGAACTATTACCTCGTCGATGACTTCCAGGTGCGGACGCCGACCGACATCATCGGACAGCACATTCATCTGGTGAAATTCGACGTGACTTCTTCCGACGGCGCGGCCAACGGCTTCAACTATGAGGACGGAACCTTCAGCCCCGATGAAGTCCGCGAAGCGATCACGGCGATCAACCTTGTGTGCGATCCGCCGGGATCGAACAATTGCGGAATGATCGGGCTTAACGGCAGGAGAGTCAGGCTCCAGGCCAAGCTGCCGCCCGCAGGAATCATCAAATGCAACACTCCCGGCGCGAACACTTCGCTTTGTCAGCAGTGGACAGGGGCGCAGACGACCATACAGCGATGGTGGGTCGATCCGCAGTTGAACAACAATCAGGTGGATCGCACTGTGCGAACTGTCTTCACGCACGATCACTTCGGCCCTTCGACGCACCAGCAGGCGGGCCTTTACGCGGGCGTCGTCTCTGAGCCGGAGGACGCCGTGTGGCGCAATTCCGAAACCGGTCAGGTGATGGGCGGAGCCGGCGTTGCTCCCGTGCGACCCGACGGAGGCCCGACGAGTTGGAAAGCCGACATAATCACAGGCCGACAGGGAGCAGACAGCTACCGCGAGTTCATGCTGGAGTTTCAGGATTTTCAACTCGCTTACTCGACCGCATCCAGACCGCCTAATCCTTATCCTAATCCTGATCCGTCAATCGGCTACCGCGATCCGACAAACGCGATAGCTCCTCCCTCGACTCCTTCGCTCATCAGCACAGGCCCGGCTCCCGGCACGCTATCGATCAACTATCGCAACGAACCGATCCCGTGGAGGGTCGGACAATTCGGCGATCTGTCGCAGGCGTTCAATTCCACTTACAAGCAATCGGGCATAAGCAATCTGCCTCAGAACGGAGACCCGATGACGCCGCTTTTGAAAACTTATCAGAATGATAAGGTTCAGATTCGAGTGCTGGTCGGCGCTCATATGTTTGCGCACTACTTCACCATTCACGGACTCAAGTGGTTTGCCGAAGCGGGGACTCCTCAAGACCCAAAGGCCATAAACAACTCAGGCTATCGCAGCAGTCAAGCCATGGGACTTTCGGAGCATTTCGAGTTGCTCTTCACCACGCCGACCACCGCGATACCCCCTAAGCCATGCCCAGACGGGAGTCCGAACGCTTGCGCAGATTATCTCTACAGTCCGAGCTACGATGACACGGGACTCACCAACGGGTTGTGGGGGCTGTTTAGAACTTATGATCCGAGCAGTGTGATGAGCAATCTGCAACCTCTGCCCAACAACCCGGCTATGTCGAAGCCCGCTCCGGCTTTCAATACCTGCCCGTCGAACGCGCCTCGTCGCGTGTTCAATGTCACGGCAGTCACATCGCAGAAGGCTCTCCCAGGGGGACAGTTGGTCTTCAACTCGCGCGGAACCCAAAGCGACCCGACGGCCATACTGAGAAATCGCCTGGCGATCATGTATGTCCGCACGGAAGACCTCGACCCCGATGGCAAGCTCAAGGCGGGCGTTCCCATCGAGCCGCTCATCCTGCGCGCCAACGCAGGAGATTGCATAGAGATCAACCTGACCAACGCTCTCGATCCGAGTTCCGATATATTCTCTCAAGGGTTCAATCTGCCCTCTCCATTCGGAGGTCTCCAGATGAATCCTTCGAAGAACGTCGGATTGAGTCCGCAGCTTTTATCCTACGACGTGACCAACAGCACAGGCGTCAACGTCGGGTATAACGAGCAGAATCAGACGGCAGCTTACAACGGAAAGGTCACTTATCGCTGGTATGCGGGCAATGTCGAGAGAAACGCAGACGGGACTTTCAAATATACTCCGGTCGAGTTCGGCTCGCTCAATCTGTTTCCGGCAGACCCGCTGCTGCAACACATCAATGCGTTGTACGGCGGGATGATAATCGAGCCAGCCGGTTCTCGCTGGTTGTGCGGAGAGGAAGGACGACTGGCTTCCTGCGATCCGCCGCGTCCGGGGCAGAACATCCCTTATCCTCCGACCACCAGAGCATCGGCAACCGTTACGCCCTCGACCGTACCGATTCCGGCGCGTCCCTTCCGCGAGTTCGTGACTATGATCAGCGAAGATTTGAAAATATCGTCGAACAACTCAAGCGCGGTCAATTACAGGACGGAGCCGACCTTTTATCGCTACGGCAATCCGAATGCGAGTTCGCCCGTGTTTGCCGCAAACGGCGACAACGACTGCGCGCAGTCGAACGCTCTGGTGCAGACTTCAGGGCAAAACCTGCTACAGGCCGACCCGCAGACTCCGGTCTTTACGGCCAGAGTCGGAACGCCTTTCCGCTTCAGGATGATGCATCCTCCGGGTACGGGAACCAGTCAGGTGTTCACGCTCAACGGTCACGTCTGGCAGAGGAATCCTTACATGAATTTTTCGACGCAGATCGGAAACAACAATCAGTCGCAATGGATAGGCTCGCGCGACAATCACGGGGCGACGGATCATTTCGATCTGGTGGGAGGCATGGCCGGAGGAAAGAACGGAGTCGCGGGCGATTATCTCTACACTGTATTTCTACCGGGCCAGTCTCAACTCGGAGCATGGGGCATCTTCCGCGTGCTTAACGCCAACGGCAAACCGGTTGTCGGCAAGCCTTCGTGCGCTCCATCTCAGGCCAGCCCCGCTCCTCAGACTGCTCCGCAGTTAAAAGGCGCTGATCGCTTCTTGAGGCTACCGGCAAACAAGCAGGACAAACCTCAACAGTAGAGTCTTCATCGTTGTCAGCGACCAGGGAGGAGCGCCCTCTCCGGCAGTTGGGCAAGAGTGTCCTGCGCAAAGCAATCACAATCGCGAATCGATTTCGACATTAAGGAGGCATGGTAATGGGAGGCAAGAAAAAGAAGCCGTATGGTTGTTCCACAGGCGAACTGGTCGCAGTGATTCTCGACAAATATGTAGCCCAGGAATTGCTCACTGCTCTCACCCTCGCGCTCGGCGGCACATTCCCGCCCAAGAAGAAGAAGAAAAAAGGCAAAGGTAAAAAAGGCGGAGGTGGTAAGGGCGGAGGAAGCAAGGGCGGAGGCGGTAAAGGTGGCGGAGGAAAAGGCGGAGGCGGTAAAGGCAAAAAACCGTATAAAAAATAAACTTCGCCAGGTCAGAAAGCAGGAGTCAGAGGAAGGCGGGTTCTTTGGCCCGCCTTCTATTATCGGCAGGCGCGCGCAGGCTGTCTTTTCAATCTCAGGAGCGTCGTGCAAGTCATCTCGGCGAGAGCGTTGTTTGTCTCAACTCGAAAAATGAAATCCGTCCGCTATGCCGGCGGACGGATCAATCTCGCAAACCGGATGATCGTGTGAATAATGAAACCAGCAAGAAAACTTTCGCGCCCTGATCTCCCCGCTCACATGCTGTCAGTCATCGCATCTGAATTCGACGACGATCTGCGCGCCGCAGAGCTTTTCGAACAGTTCCTTCAGCAGAAAGATTACTCCCGTGTCTTTGCGTCAACGCTTGTGGATGTGGCCAGCGGAAGCTCGCGCGAAGGATGGGAGATAAGACGACTGGCCGTGCTGATGCTTGAGCATCAGGTCTTGAAAATTGCAGATCACGATCTCGATGAGTTCGACTTCCTGCTCACGCGACTCAGAATAAAACCAGCCGCGGGAGTCGATGTTGAAATCAACCCGTCGGTGTTGAAAGAAGGTTTCTCCACGACTGATTTCCGCTCGTTCGTTTTTGAGCTAAGACGAAGGCTCGAAAGGCTTCAGAGAATTCACGCTCGAATCCGCGGGAAGCGGACTTCCAGCGATGCGCTCACTGACTTCATCAAACTTTCGCAGCGCGATTCGAAACTCTATCTGGCGCGATACCTCTTCGGCCCGCAGGAGATCCTCGACCTGATACTCGAACAGGTTAAGGTTTCCGGCGGCCTCGCCGACATGGATTTGTATCAGCCCGCTTACACAGAAGCAGCGACGCAGCGCGCCCGGAAGCGATTGCCGGATTTCGAAGCGAGAATAATCGACAGCCTTTGCCGGGACGGGCGAATTTACTGGGTTTCGGACGAGACAAGCTCCGAGATCAATTCTCTCGTCGAGTATCCGCTCACGACCGTAGTGCTGGTGATCAAGCTGCCCGGAAGCCAGATCGAGTTTGAAATCAAAAGAGCCGGTCTGCGCGGCCCATTCTCGCTGGGCGTCGTTTATCGACGCGGCGGGTATGAAGTCCCGCCCCCTCACCGAATCGATGGGGGAAGTATGCAGGCATTCCTGCGTCACGAATCATGGGCCGCATCGATTATGTCCGGGATTTATGAAGCAGTCCATGGAGAAGAAGCTCCTATCCCTCGTTACCTCTCAAGGCTGTCGATAAGGAATATCCCTGTGGGAAGCGGTGAGGCGAATGTGCTTGACTATTTCACTGACCCGCGGATTTTCGGAGGTCGCTTCGACGATATCCAGAAAGCGATGCGAGAGTCAATCGCTGCATTCAAGCGGGAAAACGGCGCAAACCTGCCTGACCTTCCCGGCAGTCTCGGGCTTACCGTGCTGTTCATCGGTCAGGTCGTGCCGTGTCAGGCTGTACTGGCTCACACCAGTTCATTTCGATTGATTCGCCTGGTCGAATATCTCTCGGCAGACGGCCCTGAGAAATATTTCAATGAAGGTTTGAAAACCGATTACACCGACGCCGATGCGATGCGACTGGCCGATGAACTGATGGAAGAAATACTCGGCGTCTACACGCCGCCTGATGTGAAGTATCGAAGTTATGAGCAATACCTCAAAGAAGCGTTCGACCTCAAGGAAAATCGCCAGCGAGCCGACCATAACTTTATTTCCGTCGCGCGACAGATTGGAAGATTCTGGGGGACGATGCTGGCGGCGCGAGGGTACTCGTGGGGCGAGTCGTTCGTAACGAGAAACGTCGGACTCAGGAGCATGTGGGAGAACGGCGAGTGGAGAGTGAAGATCATTTTCATGGATCACGACACGCTGCAATTTCCCGATAAAGGAGAGAAGAATTTTTACCCGCACGCGACGCTCTGGGGTATGCTCACGGACGAAGAATATATTCAGGGCCGCTGGATCGGAGCTAAATCTTTGAGGCATGAACCGGATTGCCTCGAAACCATTTATCGCGTGAGCAAAGCGGTGAGCAAACAGGGCCGCGCCGCGTTTCGCGATGCCGTGAAAGAAGCTTATGCGAAGACGCACGATGAGATGGCTCGAAATCGCGGGTTTGAGGATTTCTTCAACAAGACGTTTCTGGAACGTATACGCGACTGGGATGAAGTTGTTAGCCTCTATATGAAAAAGCGCGGCAAATCCAATTCGTGGAAAACGAAGGCGCGAAAGATTCTCAAGCGAAAAGGCTACAACGAGAATATGATCGAACGATTTGTGACGGCCACCGAGGAGTTCTCAGCTTTTCTTGAAAGATACGATTTTCTTTATTGACCGCTCACGAGAGTCATTCGGTTCTCGGCTCGAAAGAAGGAACCACCGATGAACAAAGATAAACGCCGATAAGTATAGATAGGAGAAAACCTGAGCATACTTTCGGTTTTTCCATCTGTGTGCCTCTGTGTTCATCGGTGGTTTCAATTCTTCCTTCTGAATTTGAGGAATTGAATGGCCTTATCTGCACACTTCGTCGATGAGTCCGGCTCTGTCGCTGGCTTTGTGTTTTTCGCGCACCAGGTTTTGCGCTCGCCTGCGGATTTCATCCGTTTGCGGATGATTGCGTTCATCGAGAACGTACCTGATTTTTTCTTCCATATCATCATCGCTTGCGGAAATATAATGCTCGCCGGGGGTGAATCCCAATTCTTTGAGCGGCGCGCTCACCCTTCCGTCTGCCAGCAGAAGCGCGCCCGTCGCGGGAATCTCGAAATACTTTGCGACGACGTATCTGAATTTCAGGCAATCGGTGAAAGCGGCGCGATGGCGATTGATCTTTTTCGCGTAGCTGCGGCCCACGTTTTCGCTGGCGTCGTAATCGTGCTGACAATGATATCCGGGATGCCGGTGAAATGAGATGGGGTAAGATCGCTCT
The DNA here is from genome assembly GCA_002483445.1 of Blastocatellia bacterium UBA7656. GTDB lineage: Bacteria > Acidobacteriota > Blastocatellia > UBA7656 > UBA7656 > UBA7656. The sequence goes on along the minus strand of DLHY01000031.1, from coordinate 14,314 downwards.
TCATAGAGCCGCTTCATTTTCTCACGCAGCGGATAGCAGTCATCGATGGCCCCGCTCAACAGAATGGCATTTTCCGGTCGCTCGTTGTAATCAAGAATGAAATCGGGAGAAGCCGAATGCGGGACCCAGCGGACTCGCTTCAGCCCCGACAGTCCCGGATAAAACTCGTCCATCCGGTATGCGTAAGGCGAGAGAATCACATCGGACAGAAGAAAAGCCACATAGTTCGTCGTCCTCTTGTCCTGATTCCACCAGTGCAGGTCATCGGCAAAAAAGCATTTGAGGCAATCGAGATCGCGCACCTCTCTCGCGTTTGGATTCACTAACGAATAGCTCTCCCAGAATAATATAACTTCAGGCATCTCGCCCGCTTCTCTCAAAATTCTTTCTTTCAATGATCCGCGAGAGTGGAGCAGTCTGAAGGTCTCAACATGCTTCCAGCCGTAAGTCGCCGTGAGTTCCGCCATGATGAAATAGAACTCGCGGCTGACATAGCCTCTCAATGCTCCCAACTCTGAGACGATCAGTTTCATTTGTCGCGCAGATATGTTCGCCTGAGTTTTTCGTAAAGGCACTCCGGCGCGTATCGTTTGTTTTTATCCTGACCTGCTCTTCTCCACATCTCATTCCACAGATGAATCGCGCGGGTGGTTTGATCGAAGCTCCACACGACATCAGGCTCCAGAACCTTCTGCCAGTCGTCATATCTGATTGGACAAAACACCTGCGGCGGCCTGCGGTAGTGGTCGAGCGAAAACTTTCTGGCCGCTTCGGCCATAAGCTCAGGCCCGGTCTCGCCCCAGCCCAGATGACACGGGTCTTTCTGCTGACAGACCTGCCATGCATACTTCATCGCTTCGCTGCCCGCGGGCGCTTTTATGATCCCGCTCGTTATCACTTCCGCATCACGGTCGACTTCGCTTGAAAAAACGTGATCTTCCGCGAAGTCGAACGGGCGGAGGCAAATCATATCCATATCGGCCCACCAGCCGCCTTTTTCCAGAAGGAGCTTGTAGCGAAAGTAGTTTGAAAAACCGGCGTAGCTTTTGAATCTCGTGTATTGAAATATCATCGAAGCGGGCAATATATGGCTTGCGTCGCAGACAGTCGCGCCTTCGGGAATGCGCAGCGCGTCTTCGTAAACGTAGAGGTGATACTCGTGTCCGTTGGCGAGGAATGAGGAGATAGACATCTGCTCCATCGCCGATAACTCGCGTCCGATCCACATCCCCTGTATGATCCGGTTCATTTTTTTCTCTACTCGCTCAGGCGCAAAGCCCATCCGGGATTTTCATAAACCCTGAGCGATGAGATCACTCTCTTAGACATTTCGCTCTCCCAGTTCGGGCCTGCTCCATTCCAGCCATTCATTTTGCCGAGTCCGCTTTTGCCCAGCATGAACCAGCCGCTGCAAACGTTGGGCTTTCGTCTGATCGGGTAAGGAGTCAGATTCAGCCTGTCGAGCCTTTCACCGCGCGCGACGAGTCTGCGCGTGTCTTCTCCACTCAACTCGATCACCTTTTGAAAAGGGCTGATGAAATCATATCGGCGGCACAGATTCAATCCCGCTCTTACGTCCCAATGCTCGATGTAAAAATCCGAGCCTGCGAAAATGAAAAACTCTTTTTGTGATCGGAACTTTTCGATGCCTGTATGGAAAGCTTGCGCTCGATTGAGTCCGAGGGAGTCGCTGACGAATTCATAGTGACAGTTCGACGGCAGATCGCGCCGAGAGATCGAAGGCCGCTGCCCCTGCTCCACGACCAGAATCGTCAGACCGGCCATCCTCTCCGAATAATGATGGGCGAGAAAACGAGGGTTTTCCCATCCGTTTCGCCCGCCGTTTTTGCTGTGATGCGAGATGACGAGCGCGGTCTCGCTTATCATGCGATCCATTTCCAGGCCGCCCGTAATCAGAGATTCCTTCAAATCCCAATGGCTCATCTCCCGATCCAGCGTGTCGGAGTACCCTTCTTCGACCCAGGCCAGATGAGGGAAGAAACAATAACAGTTGAATCGCTTCTGCAATTTCCCATAGTAAGCATCGACCTGAAACTCCTCCTGACTGGCCAGTTCGATGAACGCATCGTAGGCGGTAGACCTCAGCGCATAAGCATAAGTGGAGTACGATTTTTGAAGCCTGATCACGTTGTCCGAAATTTTAACCGGGCCGTCCATGTGTCCTGCGCCGAAATAAATCATGTCCCAGTCCGAAGGCAGTTGCTCGACGTAGCGGGGAAACCTCTCCTCGAATTCCGGGTGAAAAATCACGTCGTCTTCAAAAAACAATACGCTTGGAAGACGGGCTTCGCGAGCGCGCTTAACCATCGCTAGATGGCTTTGCAGGCAGCCGTAAGCTCCGGCTGAAAATTTGAACTGCGCAGGAAGCGACAGCCTCTTGCCGTCTATGGCAGAAAATCTTTCCACCGGCCCGATGTTGTGTCGGGCGAACCTTTCCTGCACGCGGAGCCATCGCTCCGGACGCCTGTCCAGATTGATGCACACTTTATGAGGGAACAACTCATCAAGAGTTTTAATTGAATTGCCGTTGCCGTTGTTTTTCATGTTCAGCCTGCAAGCGAGCATCCATCGACGCAAGCGACCCATTGACCTTCTGCCGCGAGAATCGAATCAACGTGGTGCATACGGTCTCGATTCCATCCCGCCCCTGATGGTTTCAGGACGGGGCTGAGGCGATTCTCTCGCTCGACGTAAGACTCTTCAGTGATTTCCGCGACATCGAACGCGCGGACAGAAGCGCCGTAAGTCGGCGAGCAATCCTGCGCGAATCGAGTGATGCTGCCGTTCGATACGAGAACCCTGCCTGCCGGTCTCGATATCCTTTTGTCGCCATAGACGACAGGGCTTCGCGGATGCTCCAACCACGGGCCGGTCAAGTGATCGGCGAAATAGAGATTGAGCAAGTCATGCTGGCGCGGTCTTTCGCACGCGAACATCCACCATTTTCCATTGAAACGAAAAACCGAAGGATCAGCGGCCACTCTATCGAGCAGAGTCGCCTCGAACGTCCACTCGAACGGAAACCGCGCGGCGCGGTACAGGCTTATGGCCCTGCGTTCAAGAGTTTCAGGAATCATGAAGAACTCGCCGTCGCATTCGAAAACGTAAGGGTAAGACAGATGAAAAGGTTCGACCAGCACAAGCTGCCGGTATCGCCAATTGATTGCATCCCGGCTCACGGCCAATCCTATCTCGCCTTTTCCAGTCTTTCGATTCATGACTTCGAAAAACATGAACCAGTCGTCGCCCACTCTCAGCATGAAAGGATCGGCGACGAAATCAGCATCGGCGTCCGTCACATCGCGCGAGGTGAGAACAGGGTTCTCCACTTCCGGGCGCGGCGCGAGATGAAAAGGCGACTCTCCCGCGTAGATTCCAATCGACCACATCCTTTCACTCCTCGCAACAGGTAGAGCAGGCTGGCAGCCTGCGGGGTTCCCGACCTTCATACTTTCAAGCCATGCGCAACCTGGCAGGTCGCGCTGCGTCTGCCGCCTCCTTCATCTCGACGCGATTTCTTTTTCGTACTCTTTCAAGTAATCACTAGCCATGCGAAGGTAGTGATATTCCTTCATAGCTTTTCTGCGGCAATCGCGTGAAGAGATTTGATCGATGCGCTCTACGGCCCGCGCATACTCCTCTTCGTTCGAGCAAACGAATCCGACCTGGGGGCTTACTATCTCCGGGCAGGCTCCGCTGTTGCCTGTGATGACGGGCGTGCCTGACATCAAAGCTTCGACTATCGTCAGCCCGAAGGCTTCGTTTATTCGGCTCGGAAAAAGAAGCGCCTTTGCGCGGGCCAGCAACTCGGCCTTTCGCGGCCCTCGCACGTCGCCGACGTAATCGGCGCCGACTCGTTCGCACAAATCAGTCACTTCGCTGATAGTCTGGTAATCTCTCGCTGTCCCGGCGACTATCAATTCAAATCCCATCCTCTTGGATAACTGAAGCGCCGTATCAAGTCCTTTATCCCGATGCCAGTCCATCGCGCACATGAACAAAAGATAATCATCTTTGGTTTCGGAGTAGACATAATCGGACGGGTCAATGCCGTTGAGGACATAACGGTTTTTTCCATAAGAGCGGGCCAGAGTTTGAGAGACGAAAATCCAGTTATCGCCAGCCGGTACGCGCTCTCTTCCCCGCGCATTGAGGTCGAGGTGACACGTTGTCACCCAGCGTTTGCCGAGCGATTCCATGCGCGCGATTATATGTCCGTCCCTGTAAGCGATGTTGTGATAGATATCCACGTCAGAAACAGGCTCGGTTATCAGTGTCGCTCCCGACAAGAGAGGTTCGCTCGCTCCGTCGCTCGGCAAATAGAACACATCCTGCCCAAGCTCCGACAGGCCCTTGACGATCAAATCCTGAATATAATGGGCCGACCCGGAAGACCATTGCTTGGGGTGGCGACCGCTGCCGCTGCCTGCGAAAGCGGGGTAACGATGATTGGAGGAGAGCATTATTCGCATATCTGTGTGGGAGTGCGGAGTGCGGAGTGTGGGAGTAGGGTAGGAAGATTCAACGCTTCTGTTCTCCGATTCTCCCACTCTCCCATTCTCCCATTCCCTTATTCCCCTACTCCCTTACTCCCTTTCACCTCTTCACCTCTTTCGCCCAGAAAGATGAAAGCCTTCGCTTCATTGGTCTGAATGTAATCCTGAAAAATCAGGTTCGGGTTCTGCTCGGTGAATTCCTTGAAAGCTCTTCGCTCTCCTCTCTCCGGGTCGCCGTAAAAACAGAACCAGTCATCGAAAACAAGCACCGTCCCGCGCTGCAAAAAACCTTTGGCGAAGCGGAGAACCGAAGCAGTCGATTCGTACAGATCGCAATCGATGTAAATGACGGCGGCTTTCGTGGGCAGCATCTTCTGTTTCAGTTCTTCGGTCAGCGTGTCGTTGTAAAATCCCTTGACCGTGACGAGTTTTTCACGCGGCATTCCGTGTTCGCGCATTATTCGAAGGAAATCCTCTTCCGAAGTTTTCAAAGCGCCTTTCTTCCAGATAGGCATCCGGTCTATCTCCGCCAGTTCGGGCAGACCCTCGAAAGAATCGAACGAGACATACTTGAAATCATACAGCGCGTGAAACGCATCCCATGCCAGTCGCATGGTGCGGGCAGTATGAGAGCCGAATTCGAGGTAGTAGCCCTCGATGGGCTGATTGTGAAAGCAGAAGACCGCGATGCTCATGAACAGATTTCTTCTCTGACTTTCTCGAAACTTGTCGTAAACATTCTTAATCCACTGATCGCGGTAGGCTGCGGCTGCGGTTTCTGCCATGTTCATCTCCTTTTTTGCGGCGCAAGCTGTCAGCTTGCGTATCTCCAAATTTCGTATTTTCAAAGTGCGGCGCAATCTGAAAGATTGCGCTACTGTAATCTGCGCTCGCGTGAAAGGCGGCGACGGATAAGCTCGTTGTTGGCCCGACTGGCCGCTTCGAAATGAGCGGCGAGGCTTTCTTCCATGTCGTCCGAGGGCGCGCGCTTCAGGATATCGTAGTGATGAAACTCGTCCCGACCGCGCACAAGTATGACCCGGTTATGCCTGATCGTCGTCTGCACGCGAGGCGTGATGTAACGGATGGTGAATCCGATTCGCTCGGCGTCTGATCGATTCGATGTCGAGCCGTGAATCGTGTCGACGTGATGCAGGGACATCTCGCCCGATTTGAGCGTCACGTTCACGGCCTGAGATTCATCAACGTCGCGCTCTACCGTGTCGCCGCGCGAAAGCAGATTGTCTTCAGCATAAGTGTCCGAGTGCGCCAGCCTTCCCAAAGCGTGCGAGCCGGGCAGGACTCGCAGGCAGCCGTTCTCCAACGTGCTGTCGCTCAACGCCACCCACGCTGAGAGCGCAGGACTCGAATTACGAATCAGGAAAGTCCCGTCCTGATGCCAGGAAACGAAGCTGGCATCGCGGGCGGGCTTGTAGAACAGAGTCGTTGAATGAACGAGGATGTCCGGCCCCAACACGTCTTCAACCGCGTCAAGGATCGATGAGTGCGTGACCAGATTGTATGCCCAGCGAAAGTGCAGATGAAGCTGACTCCACAACGCGCCCTTGCGCTGAGAGGTGAGCCGCCGCTTCGTCTCCTTGAAGGCGGAGCGAAACCTTGCCGTCTCGTGATCTGACAATACGCGCACAGGGAAGACATAGCCCAATCGCTCGAACTGCCTGACCTGTTCAGAAGAAAGCGCGTTAAACTCCGCTCGACTCATCCTCCCTCTCTTTCTTTCTAATCAGCGGCAAGACCTCTTTGCCGAAATAAATCATCTCGTCGAGTTTGGGCCAGCCGGAAAAGATGAATTGCGAAATGCCGACTTTCTTATACTCCATGATCGCCGTCGCGATTTCTTCGGGCGTTCCGACCAGCGCGATGGCGGGCGATCCGTAATAACGAACCGCGCCCGTCCACAAAGTCGAAGTCAGCCACTCAGCCTCGGCGAGAGTGAAAGTCGTTTTTATCGATTCGGAATCGCTTCGGCGGACGAACTCCGCTTCCTTTTGTTTCTCTTTCAAGGACGGCTCCAGCCCTTCGATCAGGCGATGAGCCGCGCCGAGAGCTTCTTCGCGCGTCTCTCTCGCTATGATCGACAATCTAAGCCCGACTTCTTTTCCCGCTTCCAGAACCGGCGCGATGGACGAAGCGAGGTTTTCAGGTTTATCAGCCAGCCGCATCCAGCACGACCCGCGACGGATGGCCAAATCGCGCGCTATCGCAGAACTTCCGCCGATGAATATCTCAGGGAAAGTTCTGTCGGCGGAAATGAACGGAGTGTTGAGCCTTCCGTCTTCCACTTTGAAATAACGGCCTTCGAAGTTCACTCCACCGTCGCGGTTCCAGAAGGCGTGACACAGGGCGAGAAATTCTTCCGTCCGCGCGTATCGCTCGTCGTGGAGGAGGAAGTCTCCGTAATATCGCTGCTCATCGGGAGAATGGCCCGCGACTACGTTGAGGCTGATGCGGCCATCGGTCAGAGCCGAAAAGGTGTTGACCTGCTGGACGAACAGGGTCGGAGACAAAAGCCCTGAGCGCGCGGCTATCATGAATTTCATCTTGCGGGTGGCGAGCGCCAGCGCGACGCCGAGCAGAGTCGGATCAGGCTTGGCGAAGTTTATATCGACGAGCAGAGATTCTATTCCGCTTTCTTCCGCCGCCCGACAAAAATCTATCTGCGCTTCCATGTCAGGCAGAGCCGTCTCCAACAGGTCAGACTGAGAGGCCCTGGTCACGCCCGACTTTTCGCCGCCCTGAAGCAATCGCCAGTGAAATTTCAATTCCATATCCTCACCTCTTCAATGCAAAAGGCAAAAGGCAAAAGGTAAAAGGCAAAAGTGGGGAAGCATCCCCATTCAGTTGGAGTTGATTTATTCTGTTTTTGCCTTTTGCCTTTTTACTTTTGCCTTTCCCGCCGCCTCACGAGCGGCAGCACGCGGGAGCCGAACAGAGTCATCTCTTCTATGTCCGGCCATCCCAAAAATAAAAACTGAGAAATGCCGAGCCGTTTGTATCCGATCATCGCTTCGGCTACTTCTTCGAACGAACCGACCAGAGCTATCGCGGGAGCGCCGAGATAAGGCACGGCCCCGACCCACAGATAAGGCGTCAGCCAGCTTGCCGCTTCGTCCTCCGACAGCTTGTACATGGAAGTGAACCCTTTGGAATCAGACCTTGCGGCGAATTGTTTATGCGCGTCTTTCGCTTCAGCGCCGAATCCTTCGATCAGTCGATGAGCCGCGCCGAGAGCTTCCTCTCGCGTCTCTCTCGCTATGAGTGAGACAAGCAGGCCCGCTTCCTTTCCTTTGTCGAGAACGGGCTGAATTTGCGGTTGAAGTTTTTCCGGCGTGTCGGGGAATCGCCATAAACATGAAGCGTGTTTCGTGGCAAGCTCTGCGGCCTTCTCCGAATTTCCTCCCAAAAATATTTCAGGGCAAGACCGGTCTTCAGAGATGAACGGAGTGCTGATCCTGCCTCGTTCAACTGCGTAGTATTTGCCTTGAAAATCGACTTCGCCTCGTCCCTCCCAGAATGCGCGGCAGACGGAGAGGAATTCATCCGTCCTGTCGTATCGTTCGTCGTGCGGGAGGAAGTCGCCGTAGTAGCGCAGTTCGTGCGGAGTGTGACCGCAGACGACGTTTATCGAGACGCGCCCGCGGGTGAGCGCCGAAGCGGTGTTGATCTGCTGAACGAAATACGTTGGAGAGATAAGGCCGGAGCGGACGGCTATCATGAATTTGATTTTTTCAGTGTGCCTGCTGATTGCGACCGATAGCATAGAAGGATCGGGCCGGGTGAAGCCTATCGCCATGAGCATAGACTCGATGCCGCTTTCCTCTGCGCGGCGACACAGTTTGATTTGATCTTCGAGGCTCAGAAGGCCGGACATTTTTTCCGTCGACTGAGCGCGACGGAATTTATCTCCTGCCTGGGACAAGCTCCAGTGAAATCGCAAAAGCCTATCCATGTTTTTCTCCGGGGAAACAGTTTTCAGTTTCCAGTTTTCAGTTTTCATTCCTTCATGGCAGCGTCGAAAGGCTCCTCAGAAAATGTACAGCGGGCTGCCAGCCTGCTGTTTCCCAAATTTTCATACTTTCAGGGTGTGAACAGGCTGGCCGACGGTTCTACATCACGGACTCCTCAGAAAGCGGAAATCAGAATAAAACGACTCTCATCTCATCGAGCCGCCGTCTGACGAGGCTTTGAACCTGTCGGGCGCAATCTGAAAAAGCTTTCGGCCCGCGCCCTGCCGGGTCTTCGATGTCGATTGTCGCATCCAGACATCGAACTTTCTCCGCCTCTGCCGGAAACATTTCGGTCACCGCCCGACGGTGAGCCTGCGTCATGCAAAAGATCACTTCAGCCTGTTCGACCATTTCAGCGGTCAACGATTGCGAGGCGTGGCGAAACTGAGCCACACCTAATTCCTGCAAGGCTGATCGCGCGTCACCAGAAAGAGGCGTCCCCGGTCTGGCGGAAATGCCCGCGCTGGCGACTCGTATGTTCGCCTGATCCAACGACTCCATCGATATTTTCAAGCGACGTGCGATCTCCTGACAGCAGATCGCCTGAGCCATAGGCGAGCGGCTCGTGTTGCCGCTGCAAACGAACAGGAACACGCGCTGCAACGCTCTCAAGGATTCCTGTTCCAGCCCGCCTGTCACGCTTCCAACCGATATCAACTGACTTCGCGCCAGCGCGCGACGGAGTTTGTCGAGATACAAATCAAAATGATGAAGCGGCGACAGTATCAAAATCGCTACGAGTATCGCTGCGGCTCCTGCGAGTTGATAATCACCAGGGGGCGCGTAATCGAGTGTCGCGGTGAGCAACCATGACGCAACCAGTCCCGACAGCAGGCTTGAACAGCGATTGAGCGGTATGCAGAAAGTGTTTTCTCTGCGGTCGAGATAAATGAGCGTTCCGAACACGCAGAGGCAGGCGTAAAATATTCCCACCATCAGAGTCATCGCTACCGGGCCGGTCTGAAAAAATGTCGTGAACCCATATCGAAGCTCCATCATGATCTGGCCCTTGCCTGTGAGCGCAAGCAGAGCAGGTATCGCCACGAGCGCCGTCATCGCGACCATCTGCTCTTCGACGAAATAACGCATCGTTTCATCTCTGTCGCCCGACTTCGCCAGTTTGTTCATGCGAGGGAGCCGCACGAGATATCCGCCAGCGTAAGCGATGACGTTTGCCACCGCCAGCGCGGTCATCGTGTAACTGTCTATATCTCCGAGCGCGAGTCCCAAAGCGAGGAAACTCAAAGCGAGCGCCGTCCATGAAAACCATCGCACTCTTCGCCGCGCCATCGCGTCAACTATCGGAGCGATTATCAGCACGCTGCCGCGCAGCATCAGAAGCGCCAGCAATATCGAAATCCCATCGAACGTATAAGCCAGCGTGGTGGTCGAGATTATGACCGCCATGCCGAGTCCCGCTATGATCGCCTGATTTCTCGGAAACGGGACGCTCGCGCCAAAAACAGATCGACGCGAGGCATACTTCCACCAGCCCATCGCGGTGATGATGGCAAACATCGCGATGGCCGTAGCTATGTTTGCCGCAGGCAACATCTCGAAGCCGGACACCTTCACGTCCGGGTTGGCAGTGATGAGCTTGATGAGCGTGGCGTAGGGTATGTAGAAAAAAAAGTATCCCAGCGCCAGACCCCATATACTCAATCGATATACGCGCTTCGTTTCAGCCGACATTCCCCCTCCCCGCGATTGAAAGCTTCAAGTCACGGCTTGTAAAAAGATGCGTCGTGAGGCTGCCCCAGAATCGATTTGCCGATAGTCGCGAGAATCTGATCATCGTTGTCGTGCCGGACATAAAAAGACAGATCGCGATAGATGCGCTCAAGCGCGCTCGGTCGATTCAGACAGCGAGCGCCGCAGGCGCGTATCGAGTGCTTCACTACGTCTTCCGCCAGATGCTCCATCACGTGACGGGCGCGACTGCCTGCTATCTGCGCTTCTTCGCGCTCGCCCTCTTCCCACAATCGCGCCACGTGCCTCAGCCATAGATTTCCCGTGTCGACGTTTATCGACATATTGGCGACGTGATGCTGCACGTAAGGGTCAGCGGTTTTATTCTGCGAAGTCAGGTAGTCAAGCGCGAAGTCGTAAGCAGCTTCGGCGGCTCCGAGGAAGCTTGCGGCGTAGTGAGGAATGAAATAGGTCTGCCATCCTTCCAGCAGATATTGGCCGGGATAACCTATCAGGTGCGTTTCGGGTATGAAGGTGCGATTGAATCGCACGAGGTAGCTGACGGTTGATCGCATCCCGATGGGGTCCCACCACGTCCCGTCGATTTTTATCGTCGGATCGGACAGATCGCACGCCAGCAGCAGTTGAGTATCAGGCGAGCCTGTGGCATGACGTATGCCGCCCGGCCCCGCGAGATTGACGAGCAGTATGGCCCAGTCGGCTCCGGTGGCGCTCGTCGCAAACACTTTGGTTCCATCGACGACATATCCCGCTTCCACTTTTTCAGTAGTCGTGCCGAACTTCTGCGTCTCGCTCGGAGCGCGCGATTGCGGCTCTCCGCTCCACGCTACCCACTTTTCGCCGCGTTGCACTGCGCCTTCGAACCAGAGCGCCTTTTGCGCTTCGTTTGCGCAACCATCGAGGAGCATAAGCGAATTGACATGGCCTTCCCAGCATCGCGCAAGCGACAAATCGGCTTTGGCAATCTCTTTGGTCATCGACCATAAAGTCAGCGCATCCGCGCGATGCGGGCCGAGTCCCAGCCCACCATACTCTTCAGGCGCGGTGGGAGCGTTTAGTCCGGCGCGAAAGAGGAGATCGAAATCTTCTGCGGGAAAGGTCGCCGTCTCGTCGTAAAACGCGGCGCGAGGCGCGAACTCTTCGCGGGCCAACTCTCTCACACGACGGATGAGAGTCTGCTTGTCCGTAGGGGTGCGTGTCTCCATCATAAAGGCTCCGGCTTTCACTGATGAAAATGGTCTCGGTGAAAATACTTCGAGCGGCGGCTGCCGTCTTTGAATGTGTTGTAGCTGTCGACGACCAAAATCCGCTTGTTGAGATAAGCAGCCAGAAAAGTTTCCATGAATTGGAAATCGTAGCGAGCCTTGAATGCGGCTCCCATCTCCAATCCGACGCCCAGCGAATAAACCGCGCCTTCGACTTTGCCCCAGTCGCAGGGCGCAGGCGCGCAGGCTCCGAATGCCTGGACGAAAAACGAGTCGCCTTCTTTCGACAAAATGAGTTTGACTATCCCGCCGGTCGCTTTATCCGTGTTGATCCACGTGCCGACAAGCGGCCAGCTATCGATTGCGCCGCCGAGGGCTTCAGTTTTCAACTCGTCATTCGCTCTTGAAAGTTTCGATGCCTGCATCACGGAGCTTCCTTATTCACGTAGAGCAGGCTGCCAGCCTGCGGATTTCCCAAACCTCATACTTTCCGGCCATGCGCAACCTGACAGGTCGCGCTACGTCGAATACTCCTGGTAATAGAATTCTCTTGAGAAGTAATCCGATCTGTGGCTGCCATCTTTGAAAGTGTTGAAGCTGTCCAGCACGAGGATTCCGCTCTTGAGATAAACTGCCAGCGACGTTTCCATGAACCCGAAATCGTAAGACGCCGTAAACGCCATGCCTTCCTGCGAATCGACGCCTGATGAATAAACCGCGCCTTCGACTTTGCCCCAGTCGCATGGCGCAGGCGAGCAGGCTCCGAATGCCTGGACGAAAAACGAGTCGCCTTCTTTCGACAAAATGAGTTTGACTATCCCGCCGGTCGCTTTATCCGTGTTGATCCACGTGCCGACAAGCGGCGAGCTATCGACCACGCCGCCGAGGGCCTCAGCTTTCAACTCATCATCGGCTCGCATGTATTTCAGGGATTGCTTGCTTTGCATATCTTCAAAATCCTTTCTTAAACAGACTGCGCCGTGGGCGAGGCGCTGGCTTTGCGCGCGGTGGCAAATTCGGCTCCGCAACCGATGAGACTTCGAGCCAGATCGTCGGGCATTTCTTTTCCCGTCATCAGGTGAAACTGGCGACGCACCTGAATGAGCAGCACCTCGCGCCCGTCAATCGCTATTCGCCCCTGTGCGACGGCTGAGGCGATGAGCGGAGTAGGGCTTGAGCCATAAGCCAGATCGACGACCAACGCGTCTTCGTTCATGCCTTCTACCTCAAACGGCATCTGTCCGTCATCCCGTCCAACGGGAGTCGCATTGACTACAATGGAGAATCCATCAGCCGAAAAATCCGACAGCGGCATGAATGGAAGACCGAGGAGACGGACGGCCAGATGTCCGCGCTCGCGTCCGCGATTTACAAGCGTGACTTCGGCCCCGGCCTGATCCAGAGCCGCCGCGACAGCGCGGCCCGCCCCGCCGCATCCGACGACAGCGGCCCTCCGGCCTCTGATCCCGATGCCTCGCTCCTCGATGGCAATCGCCACCCCCTCCGGGTCAGTCGTGTCCGCCGTCCAGTGGCCGTTCGTTCGCACGAATATGTTGGTCGAACCGACGCGTCGAACCATCGGGCTTGCGACTCTGGCCGATGACATCGCTTCTTCTTTGTGCGGCGAGACGACGGTCAGTCCTTTTATCGATACACCCAACTGCTCAAGCGTTCCGCTCGTCACCACCTCGCTCCAGAAGCTCTCGAACCTGTCGACGTGAAAAGGCACGAACAGCGCCGACCGCCCCTGTGCGCGATATGCTGCGTTGTGCAGTCGCGGCGAGAGCGAATGATGAACGGGACTTCCGACGATGCCGTAGATTTCTTCGACCGGAGTGAGGCAAGGCAATCCGTAGTCTTCGATCAATTGCGTAATGGTCGGCTCGCCGTGTCCTCTTTTTTCTTTCGCTATAGCGCCGAAAATTACGGGAGCGCCCAGTCGCGCTGCGACCAATCGATTCCAGAATCCCGTATGGCCAGCAGCGTAAGCGATGAGGTCACGTCGGCCAAGGGATTTCAGCAGGCAGAGCGGCGTCAGATCGTCGGCGGCGCAATCAGACTGTGTGACGAGTTTGTATGCGCGCGCTTCGACCGCGGAAAAGTGATCGAATCGAGATTTCAGCGATGAGAGGCTTTCAGCCCGACCGTGCCACGAGATGACCCTTTTGTGAGAGGGTATCTCAGTCAGCAGGTCGGGGGTCAGGTCACGGTCTCCTTCGAGGTCGATGAGGTCGTAATGCTCTGCCGCTTGAAGGAGCAGTCTGCGGCGTTCGTCTGGGCTACAGTCGAAATTTCCGCCCTCATCGCGGCTGCGCAGGGTGTAAAGCAGATGGCCGCGAAAACGATTGCGCAGCCAGTCGGAGTTGATATCGCCCGCGAGATCGGCTCTGACTTCGAGCCATTCGACTTCTTCGGGGAGCGAAGCGATCTCATCGTCCAGAGACGAAGCAGGCATCGACAGGGTAGCTGCTAGAATGACTTTGTTCATAAAATGCACGCGACAGAGAGGCGTTCAACAAACGTGGTTGTTAAGAAAATAGCGTCGAAGTATTCCGGGTTGACGCCGCCGTTTATACATCCCGGCACTGCGCAAATCGTCATCTCGTTCTATTCGCTTTCCTCACGTTTATAAGCCAGGTATGTTGCTCTGACTTACAAAAGACGATTTCAATCAGCGTCTTGTGAATTTCTTGAGTTCCAGGAGCAGTCGAAATATTCACACGTCTGTGCCGGGAATCGTCTTAATTATTGAGATAGCCGTTGAAGCGAAGGAGCGCACTTGAGATGATTCGGATACACACTCAGCCCGCTTTTTTTTCCATTCATCAGAAGTGGCGCAAGCTGACGGCTTGCG
>DLHY01000005.1 GCA_002483445.1 Blastocatellia bacterium UBA7656 | reverse complement strand
GGTAATGTTTCCGCCGCGTAGCGGCGCTCTGAGTTTAGCCCGGTCTTTCAAGGCCGGGTAGTATGGGACGGAAGATGTCGCGTCGCGCGAGCGACGATTGAATTTTCAATCCCACACTCAACCGTCGCTGACGCGACGCCACAATCCGATGGCGTCCGGGTTCCGTGCCTTAAAAGACACGGCTAAATTCACAGTGCCGCTACGCGGCCAGAACAATTCACCTGCTCCGCAGTCTGAGCAAACATGAGCCAAAAAATTTCGATCAGCCTGAGCCATTCGAGACCCGTTTCCTGCGTGTAGAGATGGAGGAAAAAATCGCGTAGTGGAGGTTATCAAAAACCTTCAAGGCAATGTTTGTATTTTCAACTCAGAAGGAGAACGAATTATGAAAAGCCTTAACTTCACAAACCGTTTGCGTCCGGCGGCTCTGGCCCTGGTCGCCGCCCTCGTGCTGCCGGGTTTGTTTCTCGGCGTCAACGCTCACCCGGCTGCGAGCGCCGCGCAAAACCCGAACTTTTCAACCGAAGCGCAGGCGCTGGAAAGTTTCGGCAATGCTTTGGCCGCCTACATCGAACAGGAAAATGGCCTGCGCAAGAAGGCAACTCTGACGAGAGCCGAACTCGCCGCGCTGCGCGCCAAAGGCGATGACCTCAAGCGTCGCCTTGCGAGCGTGCAGCAGACTTTTCGCTCGTTCACCAAAAAGCTCCAGGACTACGGGCGATGGCAGAACATCGACAATGAAATTTTCGCTCGCATTAAAGATGCCCAACTGCAATCGCTGTTGAAATCGGAAGGCGGCCCCAAACAGATTTGGACAGATATTGCCAACAACGTCAACGGTTTCGCTCGCGAGATTGAGGCAGACACACAGAATCTCAGCAACAAGGTGAGGGAGCAATCGTTGAAGGGGGCAAACGGACTGCAAGACCGCGCCGCGCGAGTCGCTTATCACCCGGCTCCGGTTTTTTGGAAGAGCCTCAAGTGCAGAGTGGCGATTGCCGTCCTGACCGTGAAGTTGGTTGTTTGCAATTGTAACCCCGAGGATATCCAGGCAGACGTTAACCAGGCAAATGCAGCCTGTAAGAACTAACTCTGCCACCGGGACATCTTTGAACTAATGGGGCTTACTCCGCACCATCACACGCCAACAGGAGTCATTACTAACAAGAATAGAAATTCAGGAGGAACTATCATGCGAAACATTACTGCAAAATCGTTTTCGAGAAGGCGCATTTTCACTTGCGCCCTGCTGCTTGCGGCCCTTGTCGCAATCGTCACTCTGGCGCTCAACCCGCGAGCCAGCGCAGATTCTCGGGCGAATATCTCTTCAGATATCCGCACACTGATCACTTATGGCAACGAGCTTTTCGATCATGACGCAGGGGTCGAGCAATTGAGCAAAAAGGCGACTCTGGCGAGGGCAGAAGTTGATTCTGTCAACACGAAGGCAGGGGATTTGAAAAGACGCTTGCCACAGATTCAACAGGCTTTTCGCTCGATCATAAACAAGCTCAAGACAGCCAATCAGCTTGGTGATTTCGACAGGATTGTCTTTGCGCGAATCAAAGACGAGAGAACGAAAGCCTTGCTGCGGGAAGGTGGCGGCCCCAGACGCATACTGGAAAGTATTGCCAGCGATATTCCCCAACTTGCTCAGGAACTGGAGAGAGAAGTGCAAGGGCTGAGGTCTAAACTTCGCGCTCAGGCAGAAGAGAATCTTCTCAACCCGAACACGACGGATTTAAGAGCAAGGTCGGTTCGCGTCGCCTTCACGCCAGCGGCGTTTTTCAGGCCCATACGTTGCCGTTACTGGCAAGCGGTGTTTGTCAGTGTGGACTGCAGCGGTCCGACCAGTACTGTGGAAGACTGCGAGGCTCAGAATGAGGCTGGGCAAAAAATACAGAAATATTGCAAGTAGTCGCGAAAAAGAGATGGAGCGGATCGCTTTCCCAAAGAGAGCTTTTCCCGGTCAGCCTGCTTGTTTGAGGGCAAGCAGGCTGCTCTAAAACACGAGGTGTATGACGATGGACAAAATTACAGAAAGGTTGAAGCAGCCGGTTTTGCCTCAACGACTCGCTCCTTACTGGTGCAGTGTGTGCGGGAAACTGGTCACCATGATCCCTATCGAAGAAGCAGCGATGATTTCAAAAGTCAGCGCAGAGGCGATTTATCACAAGATAGAAAATCGCTCTCTTCACGCTATTCGAACATCTTCAGGCGCTCATTTCATCTGCCTCGCCTCGCTGACACAAAGCGTTTTGAGGCAGGCCATAAACGCAAAAAATTTATCATCGCCTGACAAACATTAGACAAAGACGCTCCGAACGATGGAGCGACGAAGCGGGAGGGCCACAACAACGCTCTTCCAAACATTAGCCAGCACTGATTCGAAACTGAAAGGAGAAGATCAATGACGCGCAAGTTGATAACAATAACCTGCACGATCACCTGCGCTCATAAGCTCTCAGTTTTGATTCAGTCTGAGAATTGCCGCCACGGTGGTAATGAAAGGCAAGCTGTTATGAATTACAAAAATTCTACTTCAATGATTTTGCATCTCGCGTTTCTTTTCCTTATCGCTGTCTCTTCAGCAAGCGCGCAGGCTCAGAAACAGGACCCTAGTCTGGAGAGGCCCTCCACCGTCGGCGCTCCCGATGTGCGCATAACCTCGGTGACCAATCGCGGAGTAGCCACGGACGATTCGGTTCTATCGATAAGAGTCTCGTGGAGCGCAGAGGCTCGACAGATCACGACCTTTCTCGGATTCGAGGCTTTCGTGGAAGTCGAATATGCCGATGGCTCGAAGGGCAGCGGCTCACGCAATGTCGGCGCGTCCGTTCGTCAGGCCGATATCGGCGTACCCAACAAGGGGAGCAATCTGCCTCGTCGGTTCACTGCGAGAGTTGTTACCGAATTCAAAGTCCTCCACTCGAATTTCATCGATCAGACGGCAGAATTCGATCTGAATAAAACCAACGGCTTCAATGCCATCCTTACCGACGCTTCTTTTTCCCCAAGACCTCCTTCCGAGGTTTTCATCATCAATCGAGTGCGGCGGATTGTCGAGAACTGCGCTCAGGGAAAACACTGCTTCATCATCAACTGGAGTACGACCCCGCGCCCCAGCATTCAGCCGGGAGATGTGAGCCTCAATGCCCAGATAACCTATATCAACCCGACCAACGAGATTCGCAGCGCGTCGGGGAGCGTGCCGGTCGGCGCTCGCACGATCACGCTGACGTGCAATCAGCCAAAAGAGCAGACCAACAACATAAAGGTCAAACTCACTTCGCGTGTGTCGGTGAATGTTTTTTCCAAACAAAACACCGGGCTGACAGGAAACTTCTGATCTGCGGAGATCATAAATGTTCGAGCGAAGAGAAAACGAATCCGTCTGGCCGCGAAGGCTGTTAGCTCTCGCGGTGATAGCATTGCTCGCCTCCATTGGTGCCTTGCGGCTCAGAGGCGTCTTCGCTCAGAACTCCGCTCAATCGATCAGTGTCACCGCAAGCTTCGCAGGCAAATCCAATGCGACGCCCGACGAGGCTATAGAATTCCAACTGAGCCGCCCGCTCGACCCTTCCGAACGATTGGCCGTCCTCCTCGGCACGCTCGATCTTACAAGCCTGTTCACTCTTTCTGGCAATCGTCTGATTTATAATCCCAAACTTCTCAAGCTGCCGCTCGGAGAATCATCCTTCACCATCTACCTTGTCTCTCGCGGGGATGAGTGGAAAGAGATAGCCTCTTTTCACGTCAGAGTCTCGAACGATAAAGCAGTCGAGCAGCCGATTGAAGAAAAAAAGACTGAGCCGGAGGCGACCAAACCTGATCAGACAACCGAGAACAAAGCAGAGCAGGCCGATGGAGCGAACAAAACCGAACAGACCGACGCCGCCGAGGATCAGACTCAGCCCGCAAAAAAAATACTCGGATTCGAAAAGCTCGACTTCATCCCATCCCTCACGCTGGCGATGAAGTCTCAGCCTGCTCAGACCAGTTTTCCCGCAGACGCTCAAAGCGCGCGCATAACTTTCACCGATGTGACCGTGACCGCGAGTTTCAGAACCGAGATGGCTCGCTCGTTTTTCAACCTCCAGACGCAGTTCGATCTTGCAGGTTCAAGCTTCCGGCAGGAGGCTTTGCGATTCGGTGAACTTGGCGAGTCGGCCCCACGAATCGATTTGTCGAGCTACCTGATGCAGTATCAGTTGGGCAGGATCAAATACCTCATGGGCCATACTTCCTACGGCGCGAGCCGACATCTGGTCAATGGCTTTTCGAGTCGCGGAATGACTTTGACCATTCCGATCAACACTCGACTCGATCTTTCGCTTGCTGCCCTAAACGGCACGAGCATAGTCGGATACAGCAACTTTTTCGGCATCGCAAAGCGCCGCCATCAACTCGTAGCAGGAACTCTGGGCGTCGAATTTCTTCCTGAGAGACCGGGCGGGCTGAGGCTGGAATCATCCGTGATGCAGGGATGGTTTCAACCCGTGAGCAGTTTCAATCAGGGCGCAGTCAATGACGCCGAGCGCAGCCGGGGATTGAGCTTCCGCCTGCTGGCTTCGGACAAGACTCAGCGTTTTCGACTCGAAACAGGTTTTGCGCGCAATCAGTTCTTCAATCCAACGGACGACCTTCTCAGTCAAGGTCAAAACGTAGTCGAAGTCAAACCGCTCTGGCGCAACGCCCGATACATCGATGCCGCGATAGACGTGATCAAGGATTTGCCAATAACCAAAGAGAAGAAGCTCAATCTGACTTTCAACTTCAGGCACGAGCGAGTCGATCCGCTCTACCGCAGCCTCGGCGCATCGACTCAGGCCGACAGGATTCAAAACGAATTCTTGTTGAACGGTTCTGTGGGCGAGATCGCCGGTCAATACTCGTATCAGCGATTCAACGACAATCTGGCCGACATCCCTTCGATACTCAAATCCAACACTCGATTGCACACCTTCAGCGTCACGTTTCCGCTCCCCACGCTTTTCGGCAAGCCCGACAGGCCCGCGCGCCTGCTGCCTGTGACCTCTTACAATTTCAACCGGTCGTATCAGTTCGGCGCGGCCATTCCCGTAAACGGCGGATTCGAACTCGACCCTTCATCGATTCCCGATCAGGTGGGAACCAGTCAGGGCGTCACTGCCGACTGGCAGTTTGAAAAATGGCGGCTGGGTTATCGCTTCAATCACTCGTTTCAGAACAATCGACAGACGGGCAACGACAGGGCCGACCTGTCGAATATCACGACAGGATTTGCTGTAGGCATCACCGCGACGCCGACGCTCGACTTGAATCTCGATGTCAATCGGGACAGCGCGAGCGATCTGCTGGCACGAGTGATCAACCGAACATGGAGTGTGGCTCCCAACGTCACCTGGCGATTGAATGCGCAGATGTCTTTCGCTTCCACCATCTCGATTGCGCTTGCCGGGGACGCGGCTCAGACGAAGAGGAATCGAAACGCCAATTTCGACATTCAGTATTCGTACCAGTTCGTCAGCGAAAAAGACCGATGGCGAAAGGTCGGCGGACAATTCAACATTCGATACGCGAATCAATACACGAGCGCCCGCGACTTCGTGTTCGGTCTCAACGATCTGAGAAAGAGTCAAACTCTGTTTGTGCAAATCAGCCTGACATTTTTTTAGGAGCCTGCTGTGAAAAGAATACTGCTGGTCATTTTATTTCTGCTCGTCGCGCCGTTATTGGCCGCCGCGCAGGTTCGCGTCACGCCGTCGAGCGTAAACGCTTATTCGCAGGGAGCGACTACTGTTTATCTCACATTCAGCAACGTCATCGATAAACAACCTGCTGACGCCTGCTGGTGCGGTGATATCATACCCGCTGATCCTGACACGGGTTTCAAGTGTAATCCCGCTTCTGTATTCGGCTGTCTGCCGGTGCGCTATGACCGCTCGCGGCTCAATCGGAATGGCGTCTATACCGATATCATGTCGATACCGGCTTCGGTCGCCCGTCGCGCTTACCTCGACGCTGCAAGCGGAGCGGAAGCCACTTTTTTTTATGTGCGCAGATTCGTCAGCACTCGCGGCGGGCCTGACGAGTTCGTGCCTGTAACGATCAGATTGAGCGACAACGGGGCGGCGGTTTCTTTCTCGATCACAGATGTGAAACTGTCGTGGGGAACCAACAAGCTGGTGATGCT
Source organism: Blastocatellia bacterium UBA7656 (assembly GCA_002483445.1). Lineage (GTDB taxonomy): Bacteria > Acidobacteriota > Blastocatellia > UBA7656 > UBA7656 > UBA7656. Next base: position 18,883 of record DLHY01000005.1, on the reverse strand, counting down.
GATTCGAGCGGACGAAAAACTTCCGACCGTCAAAGCCGAGATCAAATACACAGGCACGGGGAGACTCCGCGGGCGATGGGAAATAGTCAAACCCGGCGAAGAGTTGCCATCCTCTTTCGATCTGTTGACGGAAGCGACGCTCCCTCCTGAAGAGCGCGCGAAGCAGAAGCGGTACTCGCTTTTGAGCCGGTTCAACATCTTTCTTCCGCCGACTGGCAAATTCACATTGCCGGGACCGGAGCTATGGAAGATGCCCAACCACACAGAGGGATTGTATCTGGTGCTGTTGAGAATAGAGGCGGCGGAAGACGCGCAGAACTCAGCGATTTCGACGGGCGGGGTCGCGGGGTTTCCTCTGCCTGTGCTTCGCTATCTGGTCGGCAGCGGCACGGGGCGCATAGCCGACTCTTCGCTTACGGCGATAGCGCCTGACGATGACGCTTTGATTCTGTCAGGCGACGTGGCGGAGTTTCGATGGAAAGAGATCGAAGGCGCAGCGATGTATCGAGTCGAGATCGAAGATGAGAGCAACAAATCGATCCTGTCGGCGGTGGCGCTGGCAGGGTCATATCGCGCGCCATCGTGGTTGAAAGAGAAAACAGCCAGCGGCGCGGTGCGATGGAGAGTCATCGCCCTCGACAGCAATGGCAATCCGATAGGGGAGACGCCTCGTCGCCGATTGCGGCTTGCGAACTGAATCGATCTATATCTTCTATGTAGCTCCTCACTACATCCGCTCCAGGCTCGCCGCGAAGAAAAGCTATCATTGCGCAAGCGTCAAGCACGCAGATCATCGTTCATCCCTTTTTTTCGCCGGACGCTCGTCGATCTTCCCTTTCGATCTCTTCCTGTTTGCGCGCGGCAAAATCTTCGCTGCTCGCAGGCACGTGGGCGTATTTGCCCATGATGCCTTTCACAAGCTTCGACCCCTCAGCCTGTCGAGCGGCTTTCGCTTCTTCGTTGAGTATTTCGCGCAATCGCTCGCGCTCGACGGGCGGCAACGCCCTTACCTCTTCGATTATCTTGTCCAGATTCGCCGTCGACATAAACGCTTCTTTAACTGATGCGCAAAAATCCTAGACCAGAACGCGCCGACGATAAATCTACAGCCGTACCTGCTGAACCGAGATGACGCCTTCGAGCGCGGCCAGATCGCTTAGGTCCTGCGCGCTCATCGGCTGATCGATTTGAATCAAGGCCAGCGCGCTTTCTCCGATCTTCTTGCGACCGAGATACAATCGCCCGATGTTGACCGAGTGATCGCCTATAAACGTCGCTATCCGTCCAAGCACGCCCGGCACGTCTCTGTTGAACAGATAAAGCATATGACCTTTCGGAATCGCTTCGAGGTGAAACCCGTTGATTCGAACTATTCTTCCGTCCTTTCGTCCGAGCAGCGCGCCCGCAACTTCGCTTTCACGCTCGCGCGTCACTGTTCGGACACGAATCATGCTTGTGAAATCGCGCGCCCTTCGCGTGAGCGACTGCGTGACTTTTATCCCCCGCTCTTCGGCCACAAGCGAGGAGTTGACCATATTCACCCGCTCAATCACCGGCCCCAGAAGCCCCGCAAGGATGGCGTGCGTTATCGGCTTCGTATCGTGTTCGGTCACCTCGCCTGAGTATTCAATATCGACTTCACTCAAATCGTGACCGAAGACCTGACCCTGAAACAGACCTATCTTTTCGCCCAGCGTGATGTAAGGGCCGATGGCGGCTAACAGTTCGGCGCTCACCTGCGGCATATTGACCGCGCCGCGAACCGCGCCGTTTTTGAGATAAGCGATCATCTGCTCGGCTATCATAGTGGCCACTCCCGTCTGAGCTTCCTGAGTCGATGCGCCCAGATGTGGAGTCGCTATCACATTATCCAAAGGGAGCAGAGGATTATCCGCCGAGACAGGCTCTCGTTCGAAGACATCCAGCGCCGCGCCAGCCACCCGGCCCGAACGGATAGCTTCGGCAAGCGCCGTTTCATCGATCAGGCCGCCGCGAGCGCAGTTTATTATGCGAACTCCCGGCTTCATTTTTTCTATCGATGAAGCGTTGATGATCGAGCGAGTCTCGTTGGTCAACGGCGTGTGAAGGGTGATGAAATCCGAGTGCGAAAAAATTTCATCGAGCGAAACCATCTCGATGCCAAGCTCGCGCGCCGCTTCCGCCGCGAAGTAAGGATCGAAAGCCAAAACCGCCATGCCGAAAGCGCGAGCGCGATGGGCAACCGCGGAACCTATGCGGCCAAGACCGATGACGCCTAAAGTTTTCCCCATCAATTCAACGCCCAGATATCGATTCTTTTCCCACCTTCCCGGCTTTGTCGAAGCCGCCGCCTGCGGTATCTGTCGGGCGAGCGCCATCAACATCGCAAACGTATGCTCGGCGGTCGTGACCGTATTTCCTGCCGCAGCGTTCATCACCACGATGCCGCGACGGGTTGCTGCGGCAACATCGATGTTGTCTACGCCCGTGCCTGCGCGCCCGACTACGCGCAACAAAGCCGCGCGCTCAATCACAGATGCGGTCACCTGCGTTTTGCTGCGAACAACGAGGCCGTCATAATCAGCTATGATATTTTCGATCTCTTCCTGAGTTATAGAAGGTCGCTCATCTACAACGACGCCCGCTGTAGAGCGCAGAATATCAACGCCGGTCTTTTCCAATCCGTCACAAACAAGTATGCGCATAAAATAGTCCTGAGTCTGGAGTCGAGAGTCTGGAGTCCGAATCCTGTCGTCAGCATTCACACTCTCTGCTCTCCAATCTCGCCGCTGCCCGGTCATTGTAGCCGACCCATGCGCGAGGTTCCAAATTGAGAGCAGTGTGATATATTAGCCGCGCGAATCGCAGGAGTCAGAGAGCAAAGCATTACAGACTCTCGACTCAAGACTCAAGACTCAAGACTCGGCGGAGCCGTGTATGCCTTCAAGTTCATCTTGCAGAATCGATGTGGTGCTCGATGTTGTGAGCGATTTGTGGACGCTCGGCATTTTGCATGAACTCAGCCTCGGCCCGCGCCGACCCGTAGAGCTTTTCGGCTCGTTTCGCGGGATGAGTTCGAAGACGCTTGCGGCTCGTCTCAAGAAGCTCACGCGCAAGGGAGTCCTTGAGCGCAAGTCTTACCCGGAAGCTCCGCCGAGAGTCGAATACTCGCTCACCGATAAAGGCCGCGAGCTTTTGCCCATTATAAAAACGATAGCTGCTGTTGCTTTGAAGTGGCACTCTGACTCGGCATCGAAGAAAGACCTGCCGCCCTGCCGCGCGTGCGAAATAGTTTTTGAAGAAGTCCTGCCGGAAGCGGAGCCGTCGAAACCACAGCGACCCGTTCAGCGCAGACGAACGGATGTGACGCTGCTTTAGCGTTCATTTCAGGACGCAGGCCAGTCAGCCGCGGGACGGCCAAGCCATATCCATGCTATGTAGTCAACCAGAGGCGGTTCCCCGCCAACATTTTTTAAGCGAGCATTGATCTGCCCTCGATGATAAAGGCTGTGCATCGCAACCTGAAGCGCGGTCTCGCCGATGGTCGTCGTCTCCGGCGCGTGACCCAAATGCTTCTCCACCATAGAGGCCCACGGCAAAGGCATCGGCTCGGAGAGCTTCTCGTCGCTGAAAGCCGAGAGATGGTCGAAAGCTTCGCTGTAGTAAGAGCGACCCCAGAGCATTAGAGGCTGCGCATCATCGAAGGTCGGATATGGAGTTTCGCTCAGTTCATTGCGCCACATGCGCAAAAACGCGCGTTGAACCATGTGCAGGTGATAGAAGTATTCCCGGAGCTTCGCATCCGTCCGCCCGCTCTCGGATGCAAGCACAGCCTTCCATACTGTGGCATCAGCCCATTCCATGTGTCGGTAAAGATCGGTTAGAGAATTTATGTTCATAACGTCAGCCTCCTGATAACGCCCCGCATCATCGGGCGCGCATATATCGCTGATGGCATCACACGAGATCGGCTCGCGCGGTTGTCGAACTGTTCGTTGGGCAGCCGACCCGTTACACTTCACCCCACCAGCCAGGTCGCAAACTGTATCCAGACATCTGTTCCTCCCAGCATCAAACGCAACGGCTGCGACGCGATAATTATCAGCGTACCCGATATGAATGCCGGATGGAGCCTGCGATTCTTCACCGTGTCGAAAACAACACAGGCAAGCAGACACAGGTCGGTCAAGCCGAAAAATACCAATGGCCCGCCCGTTTCGATGAACTGCAACGGGATACGAGCGATGGCCGGGGTCAGCAAATTAACAGAGGCGAGCAGCATCAGTCGCTTGTGTACATCCATACGGCGGCGATAGTAGAGCGCCGTTCCGACCAGGGCTGCGAATAACAGCATGTCGCCCAGCGGTATGACGAGGAAGACGAGCGGCGGCGGGCCTGGAGAAGATCCCCGCGCGGCAGCCGAAATTGCCGTGGCAACACCTGCCAACACCACCAGGGCTGCCAAAATCGCGCCCAGCAGACCAAGTCGTTGATGCAGTTTGATACGGCGGGCGGCGACCAGCCAGACTTGCCCGACAAAAAGAGCTACCCACAAGGTCATCACGATCCCATGTAGATGTACGAGCAGCCCAGGCAGCGATGGAGTGTCGAACAAACCTTTCAGGTAATAAGTCCGAGCGAACCCTATCAGGACGATAATGGAGATGAAAACCGCAGCCCATCTGTACAAGCGGCTTTCCTTATCACGGGGGTCAATAATTGGATTTACGCCCATACATGTCCTCCGTCTTTATGGTGACTCATTGCCCAACAATAGATTGAGCGCCGAGCAGTTCTTATGTATATGTCATCTCTGTCGCGACAGCAAGCGGCTGACTATGCTCCCGGGCTGAAAACCTGATGGCCTGAAGAGAGCAGGGCTGCGGGATTTCAGTTTTCTTTTTTGTTCGCCGCTTCGTTCGCGGCGCGGGCGGTGAATTTGACGCGGCCCCCTTCGACTCCGACGACGAAATCGATCTCATCCGACGAGAGGTCGCGTTTTATCTGATTGGCGCGGGCGGTGAGGAATTTCGAGAACACGTCGAGCGTGAGTCCATCGACGCGCTCTCCGCAATCGCGCTTGGCGATCATCAACTGGTTGTAAATCTCGTTGACTTTATCAGGCTGATGCCGAGGGTCGTGGCAACGTATGGTCATCACTCGATTGCGCATAGCCGCCATAGCTTCAGCCGTCGGCGGTCGCCCGCTCTGATCGTGACTCGCCTCCTGACGGCGAATCATTTCGCGCATCACGTTGTAGCGCGCGACCAGTCCATTATAGCGAAACCTCTGGCCGAAGGTCATTCCGCGCACGTCATAAAGCCTCTTGATCGAGGTTTCAACGCGGCCTTTGGTGTCGATGGGCGGGCGAACGGTTCCTCCGTTGAAGTAAATGTCGTATTCGATTTTCAGTCGGCGCATTTCGATTTCGAGCCGGTCAAGCTCCTGATCTATTGGATTCTCTACCTTCTGATCCATAACATTCTCAAACCGGCATAGTGGATAACCGCGGGGCTTATGCTCTACAATGTAAGTCAGGCACCAGGCGGTGTCAACAAAAATCAATGTTTACAAAGCTGCTCAGATCGCTGCCATCCATTGATCGATTGCTCACCTCTCGCGCAGTCGCCGAGGTCGCCGACTCTCTGGGGCGAGACCGCGCGCGCGACCTCCTGCGCGAAATCACAGATGAGTTGAGAGAGGAAATAGTCAGTGGTCATTTGTCCTTTGTCCTTTGTCCTTTGTCGGAAACGGAAGAAACAAATGACGAAGGACAAATGACAACGGACATGATTGCAGAGATTGAGAAGCGGCTTGCCCGGAGAGCAGAGCGAGCCGCGCGCCCCTCGCTTCGTCGCGTGATAAATGCCACTGGCGTCATCATTCACACCAATCTGGGCCGCGCTCCGCTCGCTCGCCCTGCGATTGAGGCCGTCTCGGAAATCGCCGCAAGCTATTCGAACCTCGAATACGATCTCGACAGGGGAGAGCGCGGCAAGCGCGAATCGCATTGTCAGGAACTTCTCGCCCGCCTCACTGCAAGCGAAGCGGCAACAGTCGCCAACAACAACGCCGCTGCCGTCCTCCTCGTGCTGAACACTCTGGCTGAGGGCGGAGAGGTGATAGTCTCTCGCGGCGAGTTGATCGAGATAGGCGGGAGTTTTCGCATCCCGGACGTGATGGAAAAAAGCGGCGCGCGACTGCGCGAAGTCGGAACGACCAATCGCACGCGCATAGAGGATTACGAGCGCGCCATAAACGAAAACACGCGCCTCCTGCTGCGCGTGCATCCTTCGAACTATCGCATAACAGGGTTCACTCACCGCCCGTCGGTTCACGAAATAGCGGAGCTTGCGCGCCGCTCAGGGGTTCCCTCCTTCGAAGACCTCGGATCAGGATGCCTCCTCGACCTCGCTCCTTTCGGCGTTCGGGATGAGCCTGTAGTTTCGCACTCGCTCCGCGCGGGAATCGCGGTTGTCTCTTTCAGCGGGGACAAGATGCTCGGCGGGCCGCAGGCAGGCATAATCGCCGGCGAGCGGGCGATCATCGAGCGGGTGAAACGGAATCCGCTGATGCGCGCGCTGAGAGTCGATAAGCTCACGTATGCGGCTCTGGAAGCTACTCTCAGGCTTTATGAGCGCGGCTCTGCAAGGACTGAAGTTCCGGTCATTCGAGCTATAACTGCAACAGGTGATGAGTTGCGAGAGCGAGCCGGACGAATGGTTGAACGGATAGCCGAGGTGCAGGGGCTTGCGTCCACGATTGAAGAAGGCGAATCGGTGATCGGCGGCGGCTCGGCTCCTGAAGTCAGGCTTCCGACCTCGCTTGTCGCCGTCACAAGCGAGCGTATTTCGGCGGCAGCTATTGAAGAGAGATTGCGCCGTCACGCGACGCCGATCATCGTGCGCGCCGAAAGAGACCGGGTTTTGATCGATCTGCGAACGGTAGCGAGCGCGGAAGAATCTATAATAACTGAAGCGCTCGCGGAGATTTTCGGGGAGTCTTTGATGTAGCGCAATCTGTCAGATTGCGCACGCCCTGAAAGTGCGAAATTTGGAGCCACGCAAGCTAACGGCTTGCGCCACTTTTTCTGAAGAGGGGGCAGGCAATATGCTTTTAATGATTTTCAATCTGATTCAGGCGCCGCGCCGCGTGCCGTGGCTGGTGTGGGGGATAGTCGGTCTTATTTTCGTGGCGGGCCTGTTGCTGTTTATATACTTTTTGAAGAGGATGAAGAAGGCTGAGAAAGAAGCCGAGCGGGAATGGAGCCTCTCGCAGAGCAGCCTCTTCGTAGCAGACGCGCCGAATCTCGATGATGAGGCCAAGCAGATTGAAGAAGAACCTGAGCCGCTTGCGCCCGCAACGCTGACGCAACCCGCCGGGGTCGAATCGCCCGATACAACAGATGATGAGCCGACCGAGATGGAAATCGAAGCTCCGATCCTTGAGCCGATCCTTGAGCCGATAATAGAGATTCAGGCTCCAAAGCCTCAACCTGTCATCGAGCCTCAATCGGTCACTGAGCCTCTGCCTGAAGAAAAGAAACCGATCACAGTCGAGCAACCGGCGATAGAAGAAGCGCCGGTCTTTGATGATGAAGTGTGGGCCGCGCTCGAAGAGGTCGAGCGCGAAGCGGAAACCGCGCCTTTAACAAGCGAGCCGCCGCGCCTGTCATCTGCGCGAATAGAACATCGAGCGACGATCGAGCCGCTCATCGCAGAACCGAAACGATGGGAGATGCCTGTGATAGAACCAGTGACGCCCCGAGAAGAGTCCACGATTGCCGAGCAAAAGCCGTCGCCTGAAATTGAATCAGCGGAGCCTGAACCGCAGATAGTTGCTGCCGCATCGACGGCGGAAGCTCCTCATGTCGAGGCGGTGACGACGAGAATCAAACCGGGATCGATTCTGGGAATCCCTGACGACATCGAAGCCGGGCCGCTCATTTTAGGCGAGCCTCGACGCGACGCGAGCGAGGCTGGAATAACCGGCCTTTCGGGTTATGGCAGGATCAATGAATCAAGCGGAAAATGGGGAACGGTCACGCTCGTCGCCACAGTGCTGGTCATCGCGGTTCTCGTTTTCGCTTATGTACGGTCGACGTGGTTTCACGAAAAGGTCAACTCCATTTTTGATCGCTTTCGCAGCGGCGAACAGGCGGAATCGCCGCAGCCGCCGAAAAGCGATTTGCCAAGAGCGCAGGTTCATCCCGCCCCTTCCAAGCCGAATAAAAATCTGGTCGAGGCGCGAGGCGCTGTTTACAACATCTCCGAAGAGCAATTGACAGGGCTTTCTCTTGAGGTGACGCTCGAACACGGAGACGGGTCATCGGAGGCGCGCACCGTCGCCTTAGATCCCAATCAGCTTGCGCCAGGACAGCAGGCGATCTACAAGTTCGAATATGACGGCAAGCAGATCACCGGCTATCGAATAAGCAAACTCTTCAGCGATTCAGTCGAGGTGAAATACATCACTCCTTCGCGCAGGCAGTAGGCAGTGGTCGGGGATCAGGGGTCAGGGGTCGGGGATTAGGTTTGTTCATCGCTGGCTCTTTCATCAAACGAGCTACTTTGAAAAACAATCGTCAAACATCGCGCCTGTATCGCCAGTTCACTGACTGACACATCCAAACAACCGGCCCCTGGCCCCTGACCCCCGACCCGTGCTGAAAATCATTACTGTTGCCGCTCCTTGTGACTGAGTTTATAATACAGCCGCTGAAGGTTCGCGCTGCTTGTGAGCCTTTGACATTGCCCCTTCGCTTCCAACTTCATGTCCGACTCTGCTCTGTCTCAAGGTCGACGTCCTCCGAGATATGTCAGCCGTCGCGCCTGCCCCTGATGTCGCAAACCCGTATTTGATTCGGGCTTTTTAAGAGGCAATCGAATGTCACCGAGTATCGATCAACTGCTTACCATAGCGTGCAGCAAAGGCGCGTCCGATCTCCATATCAAGGCCGGAAGCTTTCCCTTCGTCCGTATCAACGGAGAACTTCAGCCTATGGTCGAAGCTCAACGTCTTGCCAGCGAAGACACGCTCAATATGGCATTCTCCATAATGAATAATCGCCAGAAGCAGCGATTCGCCGAAAACTCCGAAATCGATATCGCTTACGGCGTTTCGGGACTCGGTCGATTCCGATGCAATATATTTCAACAGCGCGGAACCGTGGGCATGGTGCTGAGAGTCATTCCGACGACTGTTCGCACGATTGAAGAATTGCGACTCCCTCCTGTCATAGAAAAGGTAGCTGATGAAAATCGCGGCATGGTGCTAGTTACCGGAACCACCGGGTCAGGCAAATCGACGACCCTTGCTGCCATGATCGATTACATCAACCGCATACGCACCGGCCACATAGTCACCATCGAAGACCCAATAGAATTCCTTCATCGAGATAAACGTTCTTATGTGAATCAGCGCGAAGTCGACGTCGATACCAGGAGTTTTTCCGAAGCCCTGCGCAGCGCGCTTCGTCAGGACCCGGACGTGATACTCGTAGGCGAGATGCGCGACTTCGAAACCATAGAAACCGCGCTCACGGCAGCCGAGACGGGACACCTCGTTCTTTCGACTCTTCACACGCTCGACGCGACCGAGACGATCAACCGAATAGTGTCGGTCTTTCAGCCGCATCAACAGCGTGGAGTCCGACTGCAACTTGCAAGCGTGTTGAAGGCGGTCATATCGATGCGACTCGTGCGCGCATCGGAGCAGATGCAGGGTCGCGTGCCAGCCGTGGAAGTCATGGTCGTAACCCCTTACATTCGCGACTGCATCATCAACCCCGAAAAGACCAGCCTCATTCGCGAGTCCATAGCGCAGGGAACTTCTCAATACGGAATGCAGACATTCGACCAGTCGCTGTTTGATCTCTACTCGCGCGGGCTGATAACTTATGAAGAGGCGATGGGCGGAGCGTCGAACCCCGACGAGTTCAAGCTGAGAGTGGCGGGCGTCCGTTCGACGACGGATCAGGCCCGCGAAGACATGGAGAGGTCGCGCAAGCTTACAGGCACGCTTGAGCCGAATAAGCCTGAGACCAAACAGTTCGTCAATTGGCTATTGGAAGGAACAGAGCAGGTGAACCGCTGAAGAGCCGCGAGCGCGTGATGGCCGCGGCGCTCAGACTGCTTGCCGCGCGCCCGCGAAGCGAAACCCAGTTGCGCCAGCGATTGCTTGAAAGAGCCGACAGCCAACTCGTCGATGAGTGCATAGCGCGGCTCAGGGAGATGGGATACATAGACGATCTCAGATACGCCGAGGGCTATGCCTCGTATCGAGTGCGCAATAAATCGGTGGGACGCTCGCGCGTGGCTCGCGAACTTGCCCGACGCGAAGTCTCAAAGGATGTGATAGACGAAGCTTTGGATTCGGTTTTTGAAGAGACGGATGAAGAGACGTTGATAGATCGCGCCATTGAAAAGCGCATTCGCCTGCGCGGTCGCTTGAAGGATGCGGGGGATGTGAAAAAGATGATCTCCCACCTGATGCGGCTTGGGTTCGGCTACGATTTGATACGGCGAAGGCTGCGGGCTATCAGAGACGCTGAGGATTTGGAAGTGACAGGCGACGAGCAATAAAAAGGGTTTTATTTTCACGGATAGAACTTTGAGCCTTGCTCGTCGCCTGTCATAAAAAGACATGCAGAACTGGATTTACAAGGAATCGCGCGCCGCGCGAAGAGTCAGTTTCATCAGCGAAGTGGAATGCTCAGGCGAAGAGGTTGGTCGTTTCATCACGCTAATGAACGACCTGAGTGCGACAGGCGCATTCATCGATTCGATGAGCGGCTTTGCCGCAGGCACGCGAATGACGCTCAGGTTTCGCGTCGGAGAAACGCTGATCGAGACCGAGGGCGAAGTGCGCTACTCGCTGAGGAACGCGGGCATGGGCGTGCGATTCCTCGGCCTCAGACCTGAGTATCGCGAGATCATCGATTGCCTTGTCGAAGGCAAACCGCTGCCCGCGACCGGCCCGCTTGACGCGCCCTCTGAAAAATCTGCCGAGACAGTGCTTGCGGGCAGTTTCGCGGCTTTGAGTTTTTTCGATGTGATTCACATAATCGACTCCAACCGATTGAGCGGAAAGATGGCGGTCAGTCTGCCTGCTGCGACGGGCGAGATATATTTCAAAGAAGGGTTGATCGTCGGAGCCACGAGCGGCGATGTGAGCGGCCCTGACGCGATGAATAATTTTATCGGAGCGACCACAGGGACTTTCGAATTTCGCCAATCCAATGTCAGATGCCCCCGCAACATCGAATCAGCAAACAATACTGCCTTGATGCTCGAACTCCTCGCCTGCAGAGAAGACGCGCCTGTCTGTCGTTGAAATGCAACGCGACTGTTTTGCCTTTTTCATTTTTCCTTTTGCCTTGTCCGGTTTGCTATAATCCCCGTCCTATGAAGGGACACGAAATAAGACAGAAGTTTTTGGATTACTTCGCCGAGAGAGGTCATCGTGTGGTCAAAAGCTCGCCTCTGCTTCCGGCTAACGACCCGACCTTGCTTTTCACCAACGCCGGGATGAATCAGTTCAAAGATGTCTTCCTCGGAATCGAACCGCGCGATTATAAACGCGCCGCCTCTTCGCAAAAGTGCATTCGCGCGGGCGGCAAACATAACGACCTCGATGAAGTCGGTCGCACCGCCCGTCATCATACCTTCTTCGAGATGCTGGGCAATTTCTCGTTCGGCGATTACTTCAAAAAAGAAGCCATCTACTTCGCGTGGGATTTGCTCGTGGGCGAATTGAAGATGGACCCCTTGCGTTTGTGGTTCACCGTATTCGAGGGCGACGCGGAAGTAACGGCAGACGAAGAAGCCGCCAGATACTGGCAGCAGGTCGGCGCGCGGCCCGAAAGAGTTTTGCGATTCGGGCGCAAGGATAACTTCTGGCAGATGGGCGACACTGGCCCGTGCGGCCCCTGCTCGGAGATTCATTACTACACCGGCCCGAATCCGGAAGACCCGGCGTTCAATCGCGCCGACCTCGTCAACGGCCCCGGCGATACGACTCTTGAAATCTGGAACCTCGTCTTCATGCAGTTCAACCGCATCGGCGAAGGAAAAATAGTCGAAGAAGGTGAGCGCAAGGGACAGTATGAATCTTATCGTTTGGAGCCGCTGCCCGCTCCTTCCGTAGACACTGGCGCGGGGCTTGAGCGAGTGGCCGCAGTGCTTCAGGGCGTGAAGTCGAATTACGACACCGATTTGATCCGTCCCATCGTTGATTTCATCGCCGACATTGCGGGTCACGAGTATGTCTACGAATCAGAGGAAGGCTTCTCGATGCGCGTGATCGCTGATCACGCTCGCGCAACGGCTTTTTCAATCGCAGACGGAATCGCGCCGGGTAATGTCGGAAGAAATTACGTGTTGCGCAAAATCATGCGGCGGGCGATCTATCACGGCGAAAAAGGGCTTCATCTTGAGTCGCCGTTTTTTCACCGGGTCACTCAGTTCGTCGTCGAGCAGATGGGCGAGTTTTATCCTGAGCTTGTCGCTTCGCAAAAACTGATCTCTCAGACTGTGCGAGGCGAAGAGATGCGCTTCGCCCGCATACTCACAATCGGCGAACCGAGGCTTGAAGAACTTTTCGAACGATACACGCCCGCCGCTCCGCCGATGATGGAGCTTGCGCGAACTTATGACACTTATGGAGTGCCAAAGGATTTGATTCGCGTCGTGATGGGTCGTCACGGCTTCGAGATGGAGGAAGAAAATTTCAACGAGCAGTTCGACTCGGCGCTGGCAGAGTTGCAGCAGCAAAGCGCGCACGCGATGGCGGCCACAGTTCAGCGCGCGAGCGCAGTCTACGGTCTGGTCACCTCCCGCTTTGCCGCAACTGAGTTCACCGGCTATCGCGAGACCGAGACCGCTGGCGCGCGGGTGCTTGCCATAATCACAGGCTATACGGAAAGCGAAAGCCTGCGGGCGGGCGAAGAGGGCGATGTTCTTCTGGATCGCACTCCGTTTTATGCAGAAGCCGGCGGGCAGGTCGGCGATGCCGGCGTCTTCGAAGGCGAGCAGTCTCTCGCTCGCGTCGATGACACACAATCGCCAGTGACGGGCTATCACTTCCACAAAACGAAGGTCGAGCGCGGAGAGCTTCGCGTCGGCGATGTGATTACGGCCCGCGTTGACGCCGAAGCCAGACGCAGGACGAAAGCCAATCACACGGGAACGCATCTTCTACACGCGGCGCTTCGCGAGGTTCTGGGGCCGCACGTCAAACAGGCAGGCTCGCTCGTCGCGCCTGACAGGTTGAGATTCGATTTCACTCACTACGCGCCGCTCACGGAAGACGAGATAGCCGAGATAGAGCGATTGGTCAATCGCGAGGTGCTTCTCAATCGCGCGGTTGAGACCGAGATACGCCCGCTCGAAGAAGCCATGAAGTCAGGGGCGATGGCTTTGTTTGGCGAAAAATATGCCTCGAACGTTCGCGTAGTAAGTGTGCCGGGATTTTCAACTGAGCTTTGCGGCGGCACTCACGTCCACGCGACAGGCGACATAGGGCCGTTCAAGATCATCGGCGATTCGTCAATTGCCGCAGGCGTGCGAAGACTCGAAGCTCTCACGGCTGACGGAGCGATTCAGCGGCTTCAGGTGGATGAGCAGGTCATTCGCCAGTTGACCGACCGATTGAGGACGAAGGCAGAAGATATTCCTTCGCATGTCGAAAAGCTTCAGGAGCAGGTTAAAAAGTATGAGCGCGAGATCGAGCAGTTGAAAATGAAACTCGCGCTCGGTCAGAGCGATTCCGAGCAGGAAGACGCGCGCGAAGTCGAAGGTATTCGGGTGATGACGCGGCGCGTAACGGATCTCGATGCTACGGGGATGCGACAGCTTGCCGACGCGCTTTCGAAAAAGGCGCGATCAGGCGTCGTCGTGCTTGGACAATCGAGTGACGGCAAGGCTTCGCTGGTCGTGCGGGTGACGGATGATTTGACCGCGCGCCTCAACGCGGGCCAGATAGTCAGAGAAGTGTCCGCCGTGATCGGAGGCAAGGGGGGAGGTCGCGCTGACATGGCGACAGGCGGCGGCAATGATACTGAAAAACTGGATCAGGCGCTTGCGGCAACGAGCGAAATCGTTCGCGCGATGATTGCAGGTGGCGGGAAGTAGCTTGATAAACGTTTCCGCTCATGGAGAGGATGGCGGTTTTCGAGCGCCGGGCAGAAATGCCAATATAATTTCATTTTTTGCCCGCACACCCTTCGCTGATTTTTCCACCAGGCCCATTTGCTCCAATGCGTTTATATCTCGTTTGACGGTTTTATCCGTTTTATGCGCGTATGCCTCTGCGATTCTCGGGCTTACGTGTCGAACTCTGGATACGGGCATCATCTTCGACTGGCCGGATAAATCGATTGCCAGCCGTCTCCTGCGAATATCTGTTTGACTATTCCTGTCCTTGAATTTCTCATGAATATAGTTAATCCAGTGAACCTCCCATTGCTGATCCCGAATCACTTCGATTTGCTTACGCAGACCATCCACGTATCCTTGCAGAGCATATTGAATAAATGGAAATACATCGCCCCCCGATCTATGGGCTTGGTCTAGCTGGCGATAATACTCGGTTCGTGTTTCGTTGTAGTGATTGCTCAATAGCTGCGCCGCCGCTGAAGGGACTCCCGCCGAAAGAAGTATTCGAAACTCGATCAGTCGGGCCGTGCGCCCGTTCCCATCGTCAAAGGGATGTATCCAGGCTATATAAATATGAGCGACTATCGCTTTCAGAATTCCAAATGCTACAGGATCGGTTTGTGTTGTATCGAATTTGTTAGTAAGCCAGTCGCACAATTGTTCGAGCAGGTACTCGCAATCTTCGGGCGGAGCGCCTCTGTACCTGCCTACGCCCACGCTCCGTTTTCTGATTTCACCCGGCGACTCGCCTTCTTCCAGAGGGAGGTTTTTCAGAACCAGCCGATTATAATCCTTGATGTCCTCAACAGATAAACCTGTCGAGCTATCATTTAATACATGGCGGGCTATCAGATTGCAGGCTTCTATAATGTTATCGATCTCCTGACCCAGATACTCTTTTGAAGGAGGCAGCTTTAGTTTACCTTCCAGTCGCTGCAAGACTTCTTCTTCCGTCAAAGTATTGCCTTCGATTGCAGTAGTAGCCATTACCCCTTTAGCCAGATATACCTGGTGCAGACGTTTAGCTACATCCGGGAGAAGCGGAACCCCGGCAATGTGTTCGCATTTTGATTGGGTCTCGCCTAACGACATCCATAGCTTGTAACTGGCTTCTCTTAAATCAAGGCTAAAAGTTATCCAGGGGTGTGTCTCAAGGTATGTCCTCATTTTTGTCCACCTTTTGACAGATTTTATATGCTATAAATTCTTATATATGAGCAAATACAAATCAAAGGACATTATAATAGCATATTTTGTCCATATTGTGTGCTGATTTTTTATTAGTTGTCTGATTGATTTTTCGATGGGTCAAGCCAGATATCGCATTTGGCTGCAATCTGTGATTCTTGCGTCATCAGGAAAAAGGCGAACTTTGGCATTGAGTGAGCCAAAGACACGCTCAACACTCCGGGCCGCAGGATGAAATCCCAAACAGGGGGAAAAGAAAGCGGCTCGCAATCAGCGTTGCGAGCCGCTTTTTCATTTCCGCCCTGATCGTGAGATCAAAATACGAACTTCACAGCAAGCTGGGCCTGACGCGGGTCGCCTACGCCGACTCTCAGGAAGCCGTCGAAGTTGAAGAGTCCCGGAGTCGACAGCGGGTTGATGTTGTTGTCGTTGTTGAAGGTGTTGAACATCTCGAATATCGGGATGATCTGGAAGTTTTCGCCGAACTTAAACGGACGAAGCAGTCGCCAGTCGAAGGAAAAATACTCATTATCCTTGCGGTCGGTGTTCCGATTCGTAGCTGTCCTCGCTCCGGGCGTGATGGGTTGAGCCGAGCGAGCCTGTATGCGACCGCTGAACTGGAAGCCCCAGCCTATTTCGGCAAAGGTGTAGAAGTTGAACTTGTGACGGATGTCGCGATCCGACAGCGCGTAGTCGAGCGACAGGTTGTTGATGTCGAACGAGCGGTCTGTGAACGGATCGCGCTCGTTGGAATCATCGTCCTCGTCTTTCGATAACACGTAGTTGGTCTCCAACTGGAAGCGGTTGCTGAATCGCTTTCTGAATCCAGCGGTGAATCCTCGATAAAGCGATTTGCCGGGGCTGGAGGTGACCTGCACTTCACCCAATTCGGGGCCGAAGATGGGATTCCCGCCGGAATCGAGTTTCCGATTGAAGTTGAGGAAGCGGGTCAGATGGACGCCCTTCGAATGAGTGAAGTCGAAATAGATAGCCATGTTCGGGCCTATCTCCTGCTCGAAGGCTATGTTCGAGGTGTAGATTCGCGGATTGGCATAATCGCGGCTGAACACTCTCACGCCGCTGAAACAAGGGAACGGATTGCCGTTGCAACTCTGCGCGGTCGGAGTGACCAGCCCCGGCCACGTGGGCGCGGTCGCAAAGCCCAGCCTTATCAGATCGGTGTTGACGAATATGGTCTGCTGCTGCACGCCGTTGGTTGTGATAGAGCCGACCTGCGAGAGCATGTTCTGGCGCGCGTTGTAGATTCCCCAGCTTGCGCGAAGCACCGATTTCGAGTTCTTCAGAAGATCCCACGCGAAGCCTACGCGAGGCTGAAACATCTTCTTCTGATTGGGAAGCGTTCCATCGGACGGGAAGCGCGGATCGTTGAGGAATATCCCGTAGGCTGTGTCACCAGGATCAACGGTCGGATCGGGGAATATCTGCGCTTCCCAGCGCAGGCCGTAGCTAAGGGAGAAGTTAGACCATATCTGCCATTTGTCCTGAGCGAAGAGCGCGAACTCTTCGTTGTCGATCTTCGACGCGCCTGCCGCATCCGTAGCAGGCCCGTTCGGCCCTGCGCCCTGAAGGTAGAGCAAAAGCGGCCCGCCCGTAGGCGCGCTTCCGCCGGGGCAGGTGGTCGGAGCAGTTACGAAACTGCCATTCGAGCAGGCGACCGTGCGCGGGCCGAATCCGCCCGAAGACGTGGGCGAAGCGTAGCGGAGGAATCCCGCGACGGAATCGAATATGTAACGGCCCTCGAAGAATCCCCGGAATATCTGATCGTTGAGCGAGTGAGTCCAGTCGCCGCCGAACTTGATGTTGTGCTTGCCTTTGATGATCGACACATTGTCCTTGATCTGCGTGCGCCAGAATATCTCATCGATGTTCGGGCCGAGGAAGAACGGATTGCCGAACCGGAAAGTGGTCGCAAATCCCATGGCGGTGTCGGCGGGGACGTTTGAATCGACTGCCGAGCGCGGGCGATTCTCGCGCGTGTAGGAGAAGTGCGCTTCGTTCAGTATGGTCGCCGTGAAGGAGGTGAACAGGTTGAGGTTGAATTTGTTGATCTTCGACGGCCCTTCGGTTCCGTTGGCGGAATTTCCATAAGTGGAAACGTCGAAGGTCTGGTTGGTGTTCTTCGAGTAATCGAAGTTGTAAGACGCGCTCAGCTTGTTGGAGTCCGTGATGTTCCAGTCGTACTTGAACAGAAAGGCCGAGTTGCGCACAGGTCGTTCGATTGGATCGCCCTCTTCCTGATTGCGGGTCGAGCGAAAGAAGTTGAGGAGCGCCAGCCGCTGACAGTCGGCGCTGGAATTGATCAGCCCTTCATTGTTTCTGATCGTGGGATTCGACACAGAGCAGGGCGTTCCTATCGGCTCGCTCAGGTTCGGGCGAGTGAGATTTTCGAGAATCTGCTCGAACGCGCCGAAGAAAAACATCTTGTCTCGAACTATGGGGCCGCCAATGGTTGCGCCGAACTGCTCGCGGTGAAAATCCTTCAAGGGCTTCCCGTCCGACGTGTTGGCGGTGAGAGCTTCGAGTCGCTGAAAATAAAACGCGCTGCCGTGCAGGTCGTTCGTGCCGGATTTGGAGATGACGTTGACGACTCCGCCTGCGGTGCGACCGAACTCGGCGCTCGCGCCCGTAGCTACGACCTGAAATTCCTTGATTGCATCGAGCGGGATATCGATTGCGGCGCGCTGGCCTCCCAACTGCTCGCCGAAGAACCCGTTGTTGTAATCTCCTCCGTCGAGGCTGAAGTTATTGAAGATGCCGCGCTGCCCGGAGAAGGTGATTTCATCTCCGTCCGGCCCCTGCACGACGCTCACGCCCGGAGTGAGCGTCAACAGGTCTTCGAACTTCCTGCCCAGCACAGGGGTGTTGCTGACGGAAAGCTCGTTGATGGTGCTGCTCGCTTCGGTCTTGACCGTATCGATGGTCGGCGCGGACTCGATAGTGACTTTCTCCTCCACCTGAGAGACCTTCATCGTCAGAGTCAGCGGAATAGTCTGACCGACCGAAAGCGATAGGTTTGCCTGAACGAGGGTTGCGAATCCCTGTTTGCTCACAGTCGCGGTGTAGCGACCTGACTGGAGTTGAACGAAGACGAAACGACCATCGGAGTCGGTCTCGATGGTTTTGGAGAAATTGGTGTCGAGGTTTTTGACTTCGACTTTTGCGCCGTTGACGACCGCGCCCGTCGGGTCAAGGACGGTTCCCTGAATAGTGCCGCCTGTGATGTTGGATTGAGCCAATGCCGCGTGCGGAAGCGCGAGCATTATGGAAACGGAAAATATGACTACCCACCGTAGCTTCTTCATACCTGGCCTCCTGTTTGAAGTCGATTGAAAAATCGGATTGATGCCCGATGCCGACTCTATTCAAACGGCTGTATGAAGTCAAGTTTATGCAGCGACGGGACACGTTTATGCGGCAGGCAATCGACTCATACCCGGCGCAAGGTTGACTCCCTCAAGGCGAAGTAAATCCTTCAACCAACCTGTAGGGGCGACCGGATAGGGCATTGGTGTCAACTTAAGCGCCTTGTCACAAATGGC